>SVFV01000030.1 GCA_015056655.1 Butyrivibrio sp. | reverse complement strand
GAAAAAAGAGAAGTAATCGGCTGTTTCCAGCTATTACTTCTCTTTTTTTCATGGGCTTATTATTTCACAGCCCCTTTGCATTTAGTATTTTTTATATTTTGCGCCCTTTACTGTTTTTGATGCACTGATGGTCTTTTTATAGGATTTGTATGCTTTTTTCTTTAATCTGAATACTGCCTTTTTGTTTATCTTTCCAAAAGCGTTTTCTCCTATGCCAATCTTTCCTGTTCCCTTAAAGGTGATGGTTTTTGCGTTCCTGCAGTTGTAGAACGCCTTTGCGCCTATCTTTTTGACCTTTTTACCTATTTTTATTGTCTTGATGTACTTATTATCTTTATAGGCTCCCGGCATTATCTCTTCGACAGTGTACTTCTTGCCGTTTACTGTTACTGTCTCGGGGACAGTCCTTGCTTTCTTATTTCCTTCCTTTATCTTTACGGTATTCTTTGATGTGACAACAACTACTTCTTTTGTACTTGTCTTTACAGTATTTCCAACCTTCGATGTATTGTTATTATTTGTGTTATTTGAAGGTGCGGGATCTGTTGAAGGCTGTGTGTTTTCATATGTCGTGCTGTCGTCCTGAGTTGATGTTGTTGTGTAGTCAGTCGGGGTTGTGTTATTTGTATTATTTCCGTTATTGCCCGCATTGCCTGCGTTATTGTTATTATTTTCTGAACTGCTACCGTTGTTTTCGGTGGTAGCACTTTCTGTGCTGTTATTGGAATTATTGTTACCGCTATCGTCATTTCCCTGCTGTGAATTATCACTTTCGGGGGCTCTTACTTCTATGGGGTATACATATTCTGCATTTCCCTTGTTTGTTTTTACCTTGATGGTTGCTGTTCCTTCTTTCCCGGGAACAAGTTTTACTTTTGTATATTCAATGGTGTGACTGCTGTCTATTGCTTCGATTGCTATGATGCTTGAATCGCTTGTTGTCCAGGTAACAGCCGTTTCTGTTACTTCCCTTGTACTGAGAGAACCAAGATGGGCTGTTGCCTCTACCGGTGTCCCTGTTCGCATAAGTCCGCCGCATCCAATGTAAGGGTCGTCGGGTATTTCTATCCATACGGAGTTTGGTTCAACATACCTGTATGTAGTTCCGTTTGATACGGGAAGTGTCAGTCGGAAGTAATATCCCTGCGTCCATCCGCGCTTTTCCCCCGTGTAAGGGTTGTAGTCATATTCCAGTTCCTCATCTCTTCCAAAATGTTCATGGAAATATCCATCCATCTGTGACGATGTTATAAGATAGTATGTGTATTCCACAACCGTTTCATTATCTTCATCGTCCCAAGTGGCATCTACTTCGTACCATTCATTGTCCTGAAGCTGTATCTGGTTCCATGCGTGCTGTCCACCTGCACCATATCCGTATTGAACGATAGCTTCTATTCCTGCACAGTTTAGGAGCAGCTGGTAGGCATGTGCGTAACCATTGCACACGCATTCATGGTTTATGAGGGCTCCGTATGCTGTCTGATGTTCCTGTCCGTGTTTATATGTTACCAGCTCCACAAGCTTATCGTGAAGGAGCTTTGCACGCTCGTTCTTGTCAAGCCCTGCTGCCTGTGCTGCCATTCCGTGTGCCTGGTTTAAAAGCGCATTTGTCTTTGTTACGTCTACAACCTTCCTTGTCTGCCATGTCTCAGCTTCTGATGTGTGGTTACTTGTTATTGCTGGATGGTCTAGTTCGTATGCGCATTGTACCTGTACATAATCCTCGATGACTACTACGGTCTCATCGCCTTGGACTGAATTTGCGTGATCGTAGTATCTGCAGAATGTTGCCCAGCTTGGCATGTAATCACCTGTCTGTATCATGCATTCGGCATAGTCCTTGTATTTCTGCTTGTTCTCTATAGAGAGCTGTTCGTAAAAGTATCCCGTTTCCCTTGCGTATGCAGGATATGTCCTTGCAGTAGCCATCGCATGGGCTTTATTGGGGATAAAAAATACAGCCGTTATGATGAAGGCTGTCATGTAGAGTGCTTTTGTAAATTTCTTCATAATATTTCCTTTGTAAATTGCATTTTGTATCTACTTTTATGATTTTACACGAATATCCGTGTTTGTCCACATATATTTTTAAGGCGTCATGCTGCCATGAGTTTCTTTTCTTTTTGTCCTTTAAAGTCTGTCTCTGTCTCCAGTAATCGTGGTCTTCATACTTTTCAAGGTGGGGGCACTGTTTTCGCAGGCATTCATGCTTTTTTAATGTCTTTACGCTGATATTTCCCTTGTGTGCATTGCAGTGGCAATATGCAACTGACTTGCTCTTTCCGGGCTGGTTTACAAAATATCTTATGTTGTCTGTTCTTTTCATAATCTTCCTCCTTTCCGCCATAAGGCGGTTTTGTGGGGATGCCCCAATGAAAAGACGGGGCCAGCAAACAAAAATGGTCCGCTGGTCCCGCCCCTGGGTTTATTCCATTATTTCACAATCATACTGGTCTCTCGGTCTGCGAATATGCCTACCATGATGAGGAAAACGATACCCATGATGAGCTGCTGGGTCTTGGGTTCGATGCCGAGCATTACAAGTCCTGCTGTGAGGATCTTGTAGGTGAGGGCACCGAGGATGATGTTGTAGAACTTAACCTTGGCACCTCCGTTGACGAGCATGCCGCCAAGAACGAGGTCTATCATGATCTGAGTTTCGAGCTGGTTACCTGCTGTTGAAGTAACTGATCCAACCTTGATGCTGTTGATGAAGGCAGCGAGGCCTGTGATCATGCCTGCTGTCATGTAGATGAGCATCTTGGTTCTCTCAACTCTTACGCCTGCAAAGCGGGCTGCTGTTTCACCAGCACCAATTGCCTTAAGTCTGTTGCCAAGGCCTGTGTACTGGAACACTGCAAAAGCAACTATCAGAATAATAAGTGTGAATACAAGGTTAAAGCCCATTGTGTTGTATGATGTGATGTTTGAAACACCATAAACCGGACTCTTGGTTGTAGCGTAAGCAACCATACCGCGAAGCAGGTACATGTTGCAGATTGTAACAATGAAGGATGTGATCTTCCCCAAAAAGAAATTGTGCCTTCTGTTTTCCCCAAATATGCATTCCTGAATTTAATCCGGTTGCACATATTAAATCAAATACTTTTCCCCAAAAGCATTTAGTCTTTTTTATAATCTGCCAGATCTTTTCCTTCAAGTGTAAGGCTTAAGGTCTGACCTACTTCTATATCCTTCCACCAGGATTCCTGAATCGTGTAGGTTTCTTCCTTTTTCTTGCTCTTTCCAAAGGACTTGTAATACCTGACACCTTTCATTGTATAAGATGAATAACGATCACCTTCCCTTTCCTTATCGGTCAGATTTAATTCAGGCCAATATGGCTTTTTATCTTTGCCCGTGGTGGTTTCTGTTCTATCATAGACCCATTTATCTATGTCGTAGTAATACTTGGTGTCGTATACCGGTTCCTGCCTGTAAACAGGTTCGTCCTCGTAGTAATACTCTGTGGTGTAATCCGTCACATAGGTAGATTCTTCGGTAAAAGTTCCATCGCCGTTGTCAGAGTAGCTCGTTTCATAATGTCCGCCGTCCGGAACCTCTCTGGATTTCTGGACGCTTTCGTAGTGGTCCAGTACCGATTCGTACGTTCGTATCTCATATGATGTGTGATCAAGCCGCGCTCCGCCTGGAAGATACCAGTCCGATTCGTGGAAGGTCCTGTTTCCCTCAATATCAATATTGTTTTCCCAGGTCATCTCCTGGACATCAAACTTGTAGTCTCTTGGCTTATTTATGAATTTGGTCATCATGTTCTGCGCAATTAAAAACAGAATGATAAAACCAACTACCCAAAGGATTTTGAATCTGTTCTTTGTAGTATTATCAGAGCCCGTGTTCTGAGTGTTGTTAACTACGTTGTTTGTCTGCTCAGGCTTTGGCTGTTTTAAGGAAAAGTAGTCGTCTTTACTTTCTGACTTTTGAGAGCCACAGTTTTCACAGACTGTTTTTCCTGCTGAATTCAAAGCTCCGCAAAACTCACAGTACCAGTCAGCACCCTGTACCTTGTGCCCCTGAATGTACTTGACTTCCCCTTCCTTCATATAAAACTTTGTTTCTTTTCCACGCTGTCTGCCGCAATTGGGGCAGTCATAGGTAGTTCCGGGGATTCCGGTGCTTCCACAGGATGGGCAGTCCCAGTATCCCATTACTATCTTATCTGCCATTTACATTCTCCACTCTAACTTTTTTGTTCCCTCTGCGACTTTGCGTCGCAATACCTATTATAACGCTTCTATGAAGGAAAAGAACTTATTTAATCCATAATTTTCCTCTCTGGTTTCCATGAACATTCCGGCTGTGTACCAGGAATGTGTGTTTTTCTTATCTATTACACTATAAAGTTCGCATGCGTTTCCAAGAGCGTCTGCTTTTTCCTTAAAATCCTCAGCACAGGCAAAGTCTAGAAGGCCATCGTGTTTACTTTGAATAAGGAGTGCCGGGATGTGATTTTTACTCATCAGCGAAACCGGCTCCGCCTGCTTTCTGTCATAGTCCTTTGTAAAAAGCTGATTCAAAAGAAGTTTTAATGTGCCAGACTGATCGTCTCTAAAGCTGTAAGGTCCGCCAGATCCTATAAATCCTAAAATATTTGAAATGTCTACGCCATATTTTTCCTGATCAGCTTTGCTGTAGCAAAGGATTGATGACAGGTGTGCTCCGGCAGAAGGTCCAGCCACAATGACCTTCGAGATGTCTATGTTTTTGTTTTTAAGGAATTTCATTGCCTCGATATAGCAGGCACATACGTCCTCTATCTGGCATGGATATTTGAATTTGGGCGAAAGCCTGTAGCCTACGGATATGGTTCGGTAGCCTTCCTTTGCCATGCACTGTCCCACATAGTCGAAGAACTTGGGATTACCTGCATTCCATCCACCGCCATGAATCCAGACAATGATTCTGTCTTTTGGCTCTGCGATTGGCTCATAGTAAAGAAAGTACTGCTCCTTGTTTTCTCCATATGAGACATACTGAGGCTCTACTACTTTCTTTAGACTAAACAACTTTTTGTAGATTCCGAAGTAACTAAAGGATTCTCGCCAGTAATCGTTCATGGTTTTCCCCTCTTACCTGAACATGTCCTCCCCTACGAAGAATGCAGGAATATATGATTGTTTATCGAAAGTAAAGTTTGTTCCGTTTGGAAGGTAATCCCAGGTAGAATCTGTAAAGGTAACAGTTGCCTGATCACCTTCAAAGGTTATTGTTCCTGATATCGGATTTCCAGCAGCGTCAGTTGCGGTAAAATCTATCCCTTTGTCTGTTAGCTCTCCCACGCCATCTGAAAGGGAAGTCAGTCTGTAAATTCCGATCTGAACGATGAATTTATCGCCATTTCTTCCAATTTCAAGGTCATTGTAATCCGCACTATCATAAGCACCGATGTAGGTACGGTCTTTTTTCTCTATCTCATTGCGAATACGATTAAATTCGTCACAATTTATTGTCTGTTCTTTAAAGCTGTATTCCGCGGTTTCATCACTATCGTATTCGCTTGATTCACTCCATGCCTCAAGTGAAAAAGAATCCAGTTCTTTTCCGGTGCTATCATACTCACTAAAGATATAAACAAGCCTTCCGCCGTGAGATACATCCTCGTGAAGGACATAGGCTTTTCCTTCATAAAAGCAATAATCGAGCTCACCGGCAGTGCCTTCGCCCTCAGTCATGACAAACACTTTGTCATTGCTGGCATCTATGAATTTACCGCCGTAGGTTCCACCAAGTAAAAGTTCATTCTCACCATCATTATCAATGTCCGCGCGACCTTCTACATAGTAGTAGTCAAGAGGTTCATTGGGATCTGTTGGAATGTCAGAGAATAAGAAGCTTCCCTCAGTGCTGTCATATGAAGGGTAGCACTCTATTTCATTATTCATGAACATGTCTAAGAGTTTCTCGTTGCCTGACTTATAATCGCCAAAAAGCCTGTTTTCATGAAATGTATATTCCGATGTTTCTTCTGTAGAAGCCTCGGTTGATTGAGTATCTGAAACTTCTTCATCAGATGTGATTTCTGTTGAAGTTAATTCTTCTTTTGCATCAGATGTAATTTCTGTTGAAGATGATTCTTCTTTTGCATCAGATGTGATTTCTGTTGAAGATGATTCCTCGTTTTCAGTCTCTGATTCCATCCATTTTTCAAGAAGATTTTTCCTTGCTTTAATTGCCTCAGCTTCCTGTTCTTCCTGCTGCTTTCTTGAGTCTGCCTTTTTGTCGCTTATGGCGCATCCCCCAAACACTACTGCCAAAACAGCAGTAAATATCAATAATTTTTCTCTTTTCATTAGCCACAATAACTCCAATCAGTGAACTACTCCGACTTATAGAAGTCGGAGCTTCCTGCTTCAACCACTACTGCGTTCCTAACAAGTTACCTTGTCGGCTCGTCTTACACAATGTCCACAGGCTTAAATTATTATTTATAGAGCTTCATATTATAGTACCACAACAAGAGTCAGATGATGTAACTAACTATCGAAATCTATGAGTTATACATTTTAACAGGTGACTATTTCTGAGTTTTATCTATTGTTTGCTCAAGGTATGAGTTTTTCAATAGGTTCTTTTGCTCAAAATTACCTATTGCTTTCTCAGGATATTGATTTTCCAATAGGTTCTTTTACTTTAAATTACCTATTGCTTTCTCAGGATATTGATTTTCCAATAGGTTCTTTTACTTAAAATTACCTATTGCTTTCTCAGGATATTGATTTTCCAATAGGTTCTTTTACTTTAAATTGCCTATTGCTTTCTCAGGATATTGATTTTCCAATAGGTTCTTTACTTCAAAATCACCTATTGCTTTCTCAGGATATTGATTTTCCAATAGGTTCTTTTACTTAAAAATTACCTATTGCTTTCTCAAGATATGGAATTTTCAAAAGGAATTATCTATAAAATGTACCAATAGAGTTGTCACAAAGAAACACCCTCATCCGGCACTGCGTGCCACCTTCTCCCTACCCAGTAGGGAGAAGGCTTAAATACACATACTTGCCAGATGAGGGTTTATATTACTTACAGTTTAGCCTGTTTAAGTTCTGTCGGTTGTAGTATATTACTTACCTTTTTGCTTATTTAAGATCTGTAGGTTTTAAGTTGTCCATGTCGTCGAATTCCTGGTTTTCGCCGCCCATTGCCCAGATGAAGGTGTAGTTTGAAGTACCTGCTCCGGAGTGGATGGACCATGAAGGTGAGATAACTGCTTCCTCGTTCTTCATTACGATATGTCTTGTCTCACCGGGTTCGCCCATGAAGTGGAAGACCACGTTGTTCTCAGGAATGTCGAAGTAGGTGTAGATCTCCATTCTTCTCTCATGTGTGTGGCAGGGCATTGTGTTCCAAACGCTGCCTTCCTCGAGAACTGTCATGCCCATGCTGAGCTGGCAGGTCTTAAGGACACTGGGGTGAATAAACTGGTTGATGACTCTCCTGTTGCACTCTGCTACTGTACCCAGAGGACGCTTTACTGCATCATCGAAGGTGAGAAGCTTTGTCTCATATGAGCAGTGTGCAGGAGCGCTTACCATGTAGAATTTTGCAGGAGCGTCTGCGCTGTCTGATGAAAACAGAACAGCCTTTGCTCCCATCGTGATGTAGAGGCAGTCCTTGTGACCAAGAACATACTCTGTATCATCTACTTTTATCTTACCTTTTCCACCGATGTTGAAAATACCGATTTCTCTGCGCTCTAAGATGTAGGATGTTCCAAAGTTGTGATAAACATCAATTCCATCATCGAGAGAAACCTCTTTGGTTACAGGCATGCAGCCGAAAGTAACCATTCTGTCTACATGTGAGTAAACAGCCTTAACTTTATCAGCCTCATAAAGGCCTGTGATAAGGAATTCGTCGCGAACTTCCTCAGTTGTGTATCGCTTGAAATCCCTCTGATTTGCTGAATATCTTATATCCATTTCATAGCTCCCAAATAATCTGAATCTTACATTCTGTGATACACCAAATATAATCTTGAACTTCCATATCGGATAACACCACAGAATAAAACTTTACTTTGTGTTGATTCAAACAACACCACAAAAGCAAGCTCTCTTACAGCGTTACGCCATCCTTGAAGATTGCTATCTCACGATATCCCAGTTCTTCCTGTCTTGTTTTCTTGCCGCTTGCAACTTCAAGTACAAGATCAAGAAGTCTGTCACCGGCTTCATCAAGGGTTTCCTTGCCCTCTGCGACGGTGCCGGTGTTGAAATCAATCCATTTTCCCTTCTTTTCATATAAGGGTGTGTTTGTTGAAATCTTAACTGTCGGTGCCGGTGCTCCGAAGGGTGTGCCTCTTCCTGTTGTAAAAAGGATAAGATGTGCACCTGCTGCCGTAAGATCTGTCGTGGAAACCATATCGTTTCCGGGGCCTGATAAAAGTGAAAGTCCCTTCATTCTTACAGGCTCAGCATACTCAAGCACATCTGATACCTGAGCACTTCCGCCCTTCTGTACACAGCCACAGGACTTATCTTCAAGGGTTGTAATTCCGCCCTCTTTGTTTCCGGGGCTGGGATTCTCATAAACAACCTGACCATGCTCAACAAAATACTTCTTGAACTTGTTGACCATATCAACAGCCTTGTAGAAGGTAGCACTGTCCTTGCAGCGGTTGAAAAGAATTGACTCTGCTCCGAACATCTCAGGAACCTCAGTGAGAACTGTTGATCCTCCCATGGAGATGAGTTTATCTGAAAATCTTCCGACTGTAGGATTAGCTGTGATTCCGGAAAGTCCGTCTGAACCGCCGCACTTCATTCCTACAATAAGTTCTGAAGCATCTATTTCCTCGCGCTCTGACTGTCCTGCGAACTCTGCAAGCTCCTCAAGGAGTTTCCTTCCCTCTTCAAGCTCGTTTTCCACATCCTGACAGGTCAAGAACTTAACGCGTCTTCCATCCCATTCTCTTAGTTCCTCTTTAAACTGAGCTGAAGTGAGATTCTCACAGCCAAGGGATAAAACAAGAACTCCTCCGGCATTGGGGTGACGAACAAGGGAAGCAAGAACTCTCCTTGTTGTCTCGTGGTCATCACCCATCTGTGAGCATCCAAAGGGATGTGTGTATGCATATAAACCGTCGATTGATCCCTTAACAAGATCCTGGTTTGCACTGACAAGCCTCTCAGCTACAGAATTAACACATCCAACTGTAGGGATTACCCAAAGCTCGTTTCTTATGCCAACCTTGCCTTTTGCTCTTCTAAAGCCCATGAAGGTCTTGTTCTCCATTTTGGGAAGAGTAGGAATCTCAGGTCTGTATTCAAATTTGCTTTTTTCTGATAATGCAGTTTTTACATTGTGAGTGTGAACAAAGCTACCTGCCTTGATATCCTCTGTCGCGATTCCGATTTTGTTACCATACTTGATGATCGGTGAGCCTTCCGGTATATCAACAAGAGCAATCTTATGGCCCTGAGCGATTTTCTCAGTTGTCTTGACGGTGCGGTCACCCGAACCTGCCATCTCTCCTGCTGCAATATCACAAAGCGCAACAGCAACATTATCCAAAGGGTGTATTATGATACTATTCACCCTGTACCTCCTTCATGGCCTCGTACATGCCCTTTTCTCTGATAAGCTTAAGATCTGCTGTAACAGCTTCTGTAAATCCATCAAGATCCTTAAGTGAGCTTCCCCACATCTTTTCATTCTCAATGATGGTCTTTGCCAGTGTATCTGCATCAGCATCCTTAAGTGCAAGGAATGCATCAAGAACCCACTCGTCATCCTTAATGAGGAATTCTTTATCATCTCTCTTTGCCACAAGAGCGCCATCGCGCTTTTCAAATCCCTGATGATAGAACTCAAGGAAAGCAGCGAAGGAGAAAGTAAGAACCTTGGGAAGTTCCTTCTTCTGCTCGTAGTACTCAAGTACTGTAGGCATTACTCTTGCCTTCCACTTAGAGCATGAGTTAAGTGAAATGCTAAGAAGCTCATGGTCGATGAAAGGATTTGCAAATCTGTCAGAAACTGCTGCTGCAAAATCCTCAAGGTCCTTTTTCTCAAGTCCCTTAAGTACAGGAATGATCTCAGAATAAAGCGCCTTGTTCATGTAGCCCTTTATCACTTCATCCTTCATGCAGTCTCTAACAATATCCTGTCCTGAAAGGTATGCACCCATGATCATTGAAGTGTGCGCACCGTTAAGGATTCTAACCTTACGCTTTTTGTAAGGATCAACGTTATCAACAACGATAACGGGAAGGCCTGCCTTATCTACCGGGAACTCATCCTTAATTGACTGAGGTCCCTCGATTACCCACGCGCCAAAAACCTCTGCTGTATCAATGAGGTTATCCTTATAGCCAAGCTCCTCGCAGATTGCATCAGCCTCAGCTCTGGGATATCCGGGAACAATTCTGTCTACAAGTGTTGAGCAGAATACATTTTCATTCTCAACGAAGCTTAAGAACTCATCTGAAAGTCCCCACTGCTCGATGTACTTCTTAACACATCTAAGAAGCTCGTCACCGTTTCTGTCGATTAGCTCGCAGGAAAGAATGATGAAGCCCGGAAGCTTTTTCTGAAATCTCTCATAGAGAAGCTGTGTAAGCTTTCCAGGGAAGCTGCTTGCAGGCTTGTCCTCAAGCTTACATGCAGGATTGTAGGCAATTCCTGCCTCAGTGGTGTTACTTATGATAAATCTGATATCAGGATTTGCTGCGCATTCCATGAATTTATCAAACTCCCTGTAGGGGTTTAAACATCTTGAAACACTGGAGATAACTCTCTTTTTGTTTACCTTTTCTCCATTTTCCTGCCCTCTTAAAAAGAGTGTGTAAAGACCCTCCTGATCATTGATCATGTCGGAAAGTCCCTGCTCTATGGGCTGGCAAAGAACAACTTTTCCGTTAAATCCTGCCTTCTCATTGAGCATATCTATAAAATAATCAACAAATGCACGAAGGAAATTGCCTTCCCCAAACTGCAATACTTTCTCAGGTGCATCCCCCATAAGGAAACCATCGTAGCCGGTCTCCTTAAGTAATTTGTAACTAAGCTTTTCCATTAACCCCTGCCTCCTAACTAATTAAATTCCGAAATATCTTTTGGCATTGTAATAAGAAATTCCCTCTACAATTGCCTTAAGTGCTTTCTCATCATTCGGGTATTCCCCATTCTCTACCCAATTGCCAATGAGGTTACACATTATTCTTCTAAAGTAATCATGTCTTGTGTAGGACAAGAATGATCTTGAATCTGTGAGCATTCCGATGAAGTTGCCAAGAAGTCCAAGGTTTGCAAGTGACTTCATCTGCTCTTCCATGCCTGACTTTGTATCATTAAACCACCAAGCGGGACCATGCTGGATCTTTCCGGGAACCTCTGATGACTGGAAGCAGCCAAGAATGGTTCCGATCTGCTCGTTATCAGCAGGATTAAGTGAAAAGATGATGGTCTTTGGGAGCTCTGCTGTCTTATCAAGCTCTGATAAAAGTGCTGCGATGTTTCCACCACATGAGTTGTTTGCGATCATGTCAAAGCCTGTGTCAGGTCCTTCAAGCTTGAACATTCTCTCGTTCACGTTTCTAAGGCATGAGTAATGAAGCTCCATAGCAATTCCGTGCTTGTGATAAGCTTTTCCAAGAGCTACAAGAAGTGCTGTCTGATAGCCCTCTGCCTCTTCTACAGAAACTGCTTCGCCGTTCATAGCCTTCTTAAATGCCTTGTCACATTCCTCCATTGATACCTTTCTGAAAGGTACATAATCAAGGCCGTGGTCAGATGCAACGCATCCATGAGCAGCAAAGAAATCAACTCTCTCTACAAGAGCATCGATAACTTCCTGGGTTGAATTCAGCGATTCTTTATTTACGGCTTTAGCAAGTTTTTCAATGTATTCCTTGAAGCCTTCCTTATTGATGTTGACTGCCTTATCAGGTCTGAAGGAAGGTCTTACCATGAAATCAATGGTCTCATCAGCTGCAATCTTTTCATGCCAGATAAGAGAATCAATCGGATCATCAGTTGTGCCGACATAAGCGACATTACTCTGTCTGATAAGTCCTCTTACTGTGAGATTCGGGTCATTCTGAAGCTTCTCGTTGCAGTGATTCCAAATCTTCTCAGCATTGTCAACGGTGAGCGGCTCATCTACTCCGAAGTATTTCTTAAGCTCAAGGCTGCACCAATGATACATGGGATTGCCGATTGCCTTTGTAAGAGTGTCTGCAAAGCCCTTAAATCTCTCAAGCTCGTTATCTCTTCCGGTTACAAGTTCCTCTGAGATTCCGTTTGATCTCATAAGTCTCCACTTGTAATGATCGCCAAAGAATGTTCCATCGGGCTGTTTTCCGCCAAACCAAACGTCTCCGAGGGTATCAAATCTCTTGTCCTCGTATATCTCCTGGGGTGAAATGTGGCAATGATAATCTATGATCGGAAGTGTCTCCGCGTAGTCATGGAAAAGATGTTTTGCTGTCTCTGTCTGTAATACAAAATCACTGTCTAAAAACTTCTTCATTTCCGAATTCTCCTTTGTCTGCTACTAAAATGCTCCATAAAATAAATGTCTGTAATTATACTAATTCTTAGCGTTTCTTTTTTATATAGGTTTGGGCGTTAAAACCAATTTATACAACAAGTCGAGCAACTTTTGCAATGTTATTCGAGCTCATACTTTTTCATATAAATCCTGCACGAATTCCCTTGTTTTTACTGCGTTCTCAGGCTTTGTATTTTCAAGCGTGCATTGGATAAAAGGTTTGTGCTCCTTTATCTTTGAAAGCAGAAGCTCATAGTTGAGTCCGCCCATTCCTGCAGGTATTGATTTAAGCTCGTCCCCATCCACTTCAAAGTCCTTCATGTGGATTACTGCAATGTCCTTTGCAAGGAGCTCAAAGGTCTTTTCTATAATTTCATCCTGCTTATCTATATTGCCCGGATATAGCATATTTACCGGGTCAAAAATGATCTGCAGGTTGGAACTTCCTATCTCATCAAGTACATATCTTGCTTGCTCAGGTCCGTATACTATATGCTTCCAGACAGGCTCTATCGCTACAATCTGGCCAAACTTTTCCGCTGCCCTTACAACGGGAGTCAGGTTCTTTACAAAAAGATCAAGTGCCTCCCTGTCATGGTTTGCTGCTTCGTATTTGTACTCAGCATTTACAGCACCTGTTTCCGTTCCCACAACGCTGCATCCAAGAATCGATGCAAACCTTAAATGTGCCACATATTTTTCCGTGATCTCTTTTAATTTTTCAGAATCCGGATGTGCAAGGTTTAAGTAATTACCAAGCACAGCTATATCAACGTGATTCTCCGTGCATAGATTTTTAATGTACATTGCAAGTCCCGGTGTCATGGCGGATATATCCACCTTGAACTCCTTTATGGACTTTGAAAGAGCGATGTGCATACATGTAAATCCCTGCTCATGAATTCTTGGAATCAGCTCATGAAGCGGAGTATATTCCACATCATGCGCTCTTATTCCTATCTGCATTTTCTAATCTCCTTATCCAATTTCCTCTATAACCTTGTCTGCGAGTCTGTTTATGCAGGTTGCTTCAACATCTGTGAGCATTCTTACCCATTTGTTCTTGCAGGCAAGATCTATTTCTTTTCCCTCTGTATCCTTTGGATTGTACTCAGCAAAAAAGGCTTTGCTTTCATCACACTCAGTCTCTCGCCATTCGCTGAACCTTAATGGATGAACGGATCTGTCATACACGCAGTTTAAAAATACTGCCTTACCTGTTGGTCTCCAGGGTCTTCCAAGGAAAACCGTGTTATCCATATCCTTGTTTTCACCTACAACCTTGCAGTTCCTGAAAACAAATCCTGTTTTTCCAAGGTTCTCTGAGGGAGCTGCGATATATCCGTTAATCTTCTTTTTCCTGTCTAAAACTCTTATGGTGCAATTATCAAAAACCGCATCAGCTCCGCCAAAAATGAAATCGACGTCTCCGCTTATCTCGCAGTTTTTGTAGTACTGCTTTGTGTTTTTGCGCTCTGTGAGCATCCTTGGCCCCAAAAAGCCCAATGGTTCCCTCTCTTTTGTGGGAAGAGGGGCGAGGAATAAAGTATCCTGCCTTGAGCGCAGTCTGACATTTTCCATGATGACTTCATCAGCATCAGCGTAGACGGCAAGAGCCTGGCCAACATCTTTTCCCCATCCGGCTGTGTTTTCAACAGTCAGATCCAATACTCTTACGTGTTCACCTCCAAGGAAAAGCGTCTGGCTTCTGAAGGTTCCACGCTTCGTATTGTCGGGTAAAAGCTGAGAAGCACCGTCAGCCCAGCTTATGACAGTCTTATCCATCCCCTCCCCCCTGAGGGTTATGTTCTTTTTATCTAAAAAGACCTTTTCACAAAAAACGCCTTCCCCTAACAATATTGTGGCAGGTACCCTGTAGGGCACCGCTTTCACAGCTTCCGAAATGCTGCGATAATCTCCGTTTTCTCCAACTCTTATTGTGAGTGTATTCGTGTCCTTTTCCATCATTCATACCTGAGATTTTCAATATCTTTTATATCTGTATCCTCAATATCTGCCTCAGAATCAGCTGAGCCCCTGATAATAGTGTTCTTAATAACAAGCTTTTTGACATTTCTTGCTAAAATGCCTTTGCCGCTCATCTTATCAAGGCCATCCATCATCACCGGAACCTCAGGAGTTCTGTCATTTTCCGGCTTAAACTCTGCTGTAATATTTTCCAAAGTGATTTCATTAACCTTTGCTTCCGGAAGTCCGTAAACAGCAAGAAGACTTACATCAACGTCACTGCACTTTATGTTTCTTGCAGTGATCCCCTTTATGCAGGGTGTCATCTCGTTTACTTCCAGGGCTTCTTTACTCTGGCAGTAATCGCTGTGTCCATCCGGATCACAGAAATAAAACATGTTCACAGTGAAGGGCATTCTCACACCCTTCATTTCAATATCCTCAAACACAATATCCTCAAGAACTGACCTCTCGCCTCTTCCGCGTCTTGTCTTGATCCTGAGGCCTCTGTCCGTGGAATCAAAAATACATCTGCTGACTCTTACACCGCTTACTCCACCAGAGCACTCACTGCCAACAGTGACACTTCCGTGTCCTCTGTTTAATCTGCAGTTTCTTACAACCACATTTTCAGTCTTCTTATAGTGGTTAAGCGCCATGTAGTATTTGCCTGACTTTATTGCTATACAGTCATCTCCAACAGAGATGTTTGTACCAATGATTTTTACATCAGAGCAGCTCTCAGGATCGATTCCATCGGTGTTCGGTGAATTATCAGGATTTAAAATCTTAAGTCCTATGATGTTCACACCATCCGAGTAATAAGGATGTATTGTCCATGAAGGCGAGCTGCAAACCGTGATCCCCTGAAGGGTTATGTTCTTGCAACCCTTTAAAAAGATAATTCTTGGTCTCCATGCAGTTCTCTTTTTCTTGGCATCAACCCACCAGTCGCCTGCTCCGGCATTGCCATCTATCATTCCTTTTCCGAAAATGCTGACGTTCTCAACTTCAATTCCGGTGATGAGGGAAGCAAAGCATGAAAGGGGATTCCCCTCCCAGGTTCCAAGGTTGTACTCTGACTTTTCATCAGTAGAAAGTGTCATACCAGGAAGCATTGGATAGTGCTCTCTGTCGGGATCTCCTGTGAGAACTGCGCCGTCATCAAGCCATATATTTATGTTGCTCTTTAGGAAAAGCGGACCTGAAAGGTATGCTCCTTGTCTAAAGTACACTGTTCCTCCGGCGGGGCAGGCGCTTATTGCAGCCTGAATTGCAGCGGTGTCGTTCTTTTTTCCATCGCCTGCTGCCCCAAACTGCTTCACATCAAAAAGCACGGTTTCTTCTTTTGTCCTTGCTTTTTTGGATGCCTCGATGCCCTCGGAATCTGCAACTTTTATCTCATATTCTTTTCCCGGTTCAAGGCAGTCTAGGCAGATGACATTTCTTTTAAAATCGCCAACTTTTTTGCCATCCACAAAAGCAGCGACCTCTTTATCCATCTCAAAGGCGTATTCATTTTCAAGCTCAATTGTTATGTTCCTTGTCTGAACATCAATGATCTCAAATTTCATCAAGAACTCCTTTTTTCTCAAGACTAAGCAGCTCGGTATATGCCATCAGAAGCGGAGCTGTTCCCTTAGCGTCATTTTCCACTACGGGCTCCCCAAAATAATATTCCAGTGTTCCATCTCTGTGCTCTTTTCCACCCAGTCCCGCAACCAGGCATATACCACCGAGCCTCGGAAGTCCCTCTTCGTTTTTAGAGAGATACTTGTTTGTTATTCCGTAAAATACACCTTCAGCAACTTTTGCAAACCTTTCAGGAAGGTATCCAAGCCTTACTCCCTTTGCTAAAGCGTAAGCCACAAGTGCAGAGCCTGAGGTCTCAAGATAGTTTCCTTTTTCCTCTGCCTTGTTTATCACCTGATAAAACATATGTGATTCGCTGTCCATGTATTTCAAAATGCTGTCGGCAAGCTCTTTTAATGTATTCTGAAGAGTTCTGTACTCATAGTAGGTCTCCTCTCCCATTGCCTCAGCCGTATCCACAAGCGCTGCCATGTACCAGCCTGTTGCACGAAGCCAGAAGTTGGGGCTGCAGCCTGTTTCCTTATCAGCCCAGTACATTTCTCTTGACTCGTCGTAGCCGTGATAGTAAAGGCCTGTCTTTTCATCCCTCATAAGTCGCTTTACATTCTCAAACTGTCTGAAGGAATCAAGGCATCCGTTTCTCTTGCAATATCTTTTTTCATATTCCATGTAGAAGGGCTGCGCCATGTAAAGTCCGTCAAGCCACACCTGATTGGGATAGATCTTCTTGTGCCAGAAGTTTCCCTCGTTTGTTCTAGGCATTGTCTCAAGCTGCCCTCTTACAGTGTCCATTGCCTTTCTGTATTTCTCTTTTCCTGTAAGGTCATAGAGTGCAAACAGATTGCAGGCAGGGCGCACATTATCGAGGTTGTATTCCTCAACACTGTAGGTGTTTATTGTGCCGTCATCGTTTACATAAAAGGACACGAAGCTGTCTGCAAAATCCATGTACTTCTGCTCTCCTGTGAGTGAGTAGAGTCTGAGGAGCGCTGTAATCATACAGCCATCTATGTAGTTCCACTTATTCTCTTTACCGCTTCTGACCTTTTCTATATTCCACATCGGATGCTCAGCATCTGAGTTATCCATAAGGTACTGAACATATTCTGTAAGTAGTTCTCTTGTTTCTTCTTTAGTCATGTCTTGCCTTTCGTTTACTGTCTTTTGAGAAAACTATCTATAGTTTCTCCTAAGGGCTCATCATAAAAGTGGTGATCACCCTCTCTTATATCATGGGAAAGGGCATCACTGCTGCCCATAAGCTCATAAGCTTTCCTTATTATTTCAACCTGTGCGTTTACGTTTTCGATTCCGCGTTTTCCATTTAAATGGTCATCTCTGCTGGACTGGATAAAAAGAGGTCTTGGAGCAATGAGGCTTCCAATGTCTCCCATATCAAGCTTTTCCCAAAGCCCCGGAACATAGTTGCAACTGCAATTATTGTGTAACTCCATGAGGGACTCTCTGTAGCCGTACATATAGCCACTTATAAAGGTCATCTTCACTCTTTCATCAATTGCTGATAGGAAAAGCGCCTGCATTCCTCCGCCTGAAAACCCCAGGCATCCGAGATTTTGTGTATCCCATTTTTTACTTTCATAAATGAAATCGATGATCCTTATCAGGTCATATACATTAAGTCCAATGACTGATAGTCCCATGGGAATCGCCATATTACTTATATTTCTGCAGGTGCAGGAAAGTAAATCCTCCGGCTGAAATTCTAAATCTCTTCTCTCGCCAAAGCCTCTTGGGTCCGGACATATAGCAACAAATCCAAGTCTTGCCAGCTTTAAGCCATAATCGTAATTGTAAAAATCTATTCTTTCAGCAACTTTTGTATCATCTCTTACTCCTGCAACTGCTGCCTTGCCACCACTCTGATGACCAGAAAGAGCAAGAAAAGTTCCCTTTATGCTCTCACGCGGTTCAACAACATACATAGGTATGCAGGTATCCGCATCAATTGTGAGTAAAACCTTTTTCCTGATGATCCCGGATTCAGGCTTTTCCACATCAAGAACCTCATATTTAAATTTAAAGTCCTTTGACAACTCTTTATTTGCAATATCAAGGAGCTTCTTAACACCTGTAACAGCGCTTAAAACCTCGCGTTCCTTTTCCTTCCAGGTTACAAGCTCCTCTTTAGAAATTCCTTTAAATCTGTCCGTAAAAGCTCCACTGTCCATAACATGGAGCATTTTGGGTAGTGTTTTAAAGTTCCTATCAGTTTGCAAAGCTCTCCTCCATGTAGTAGAAATAGCCCTTATTGTCTATCAGTTCCTCATAGGTTCCCTGTTCGACAACTCTGCCATTTTTAAGAACTATGATTCTGTCTGCTTTTCTCACTGTTGCAAGCTTGTGAGCTACGATAAATGTAGTTCTCTCGCTTGACATGCTATCAAGCGCACCGGAAACTTCCCTCTCGGAGATGGCATCGAGTGCGGAAGTTGCTTCATCAAGAATAATTACCTTAGGATTTCTGATAAGCGCTCTTGCTATGGAAATCCTCTGCTTTTGTCCACCGGAAAGTCTGTCGCCGTGCTCTCCAACCATTGTGTCGACGCCTTCCGGCAGCTTTTCAACAACGCTTAGAAGGCCTGATTCCTTCAATACCCTGTCAAAGACTTCATCAGATAAATTGTCTGTTCCGTAGAGGATGTTGTCCTTTACGCTTCCTGAAAACAGAGCAGTATTCTGGGGTACAACTGCAAGGAACCTTCTGTAGCTCCTAAGATCAATTTCATCCATAGGCTTGTCATCAACGTAAATCCTGCCCTCAGTAGGCATCATGAAGCCGATTATCATGTTGAGTATTGTTGATTTTCCGCCGCCGGATTCACCTACAAATGCTATTGTCTGACCTTCCTTCACTTCAAAATTAAGATGGTCAATTGCATTCTTCTCGTTTCCGGGATATGAATACTTCACATTTTCAAATCTGTAATGACCCTTAAGGTCGTCCATTACAAGCTTTCCTTCATTGTCCTCAACGTCCTCAACAGAGAGGATTTCACCAACACTGTTTACGGATTCAAGGCCCTTGGAGATTGTAGGAAGAAGGTTAAGCATACTGGTAACCTGTCCAACTATTGTGGTGAAATAGCTCTGATAGAGAACCACATCACCTGTGGGTATCTTTTTATTGAGTGCAAGAAAAGCAGTAAAGGTCAGACACAAAACCTGGAAAAACTGGAAAAATGCCCAGCTCACAGCTCCAAAATTGGTCTGCACCATATCAAGCTGATAGCCCTCTTCAGCTATCTGATACATCTGCTCATCCATTCTGCTGATCTCGTTTTCCTCAAGGGCATGTGCTCTTGTAACAGGAATCAGTTCTATCATTTCAGAGACCTTAGCAGAGGTTGATTCCACCTCTTTTCTGAATCTCTGGTTATGAACCTTTATAGGCTTTTTAAATATGTAAACAAGTACTGCTGCAAGAGGCACCATCAGAAGAAAAAACAGGAACACCACTCTGCTCTTTGACACTGTTACAACAAGTGCCACAGCAACATTTATGATGATGTTCATGAAGTTCACAAAGATCTGATCTGACAGAGTCTCTATGGCTTCAACGTCCCTTATGATCTTGGACTGGATGCGCCCTGACTGAATGTCCTTTTCTGAAAGGATGGACATTGTCTGCACCTTATGAACAAGTGCGCTTCTAAGTCCCGCCTCAACTTTTCTTACTGCTGATGCTCTAAAATGCATGTGCAAAAAGTTCATTGGAACATTCAGAACCAAGAGGAATGCAACGATTCCCACATTCAGTAATATAAGTCCTGCAGCATCAGTAACTCCCTGGGTTACGTAGTTAATGATGTTTGCCGTAACGATAGGCATTATCCATACGGGAGAATGCTTTATCGCGTAAAACATAACCGCCAGAAGGAAGTTATGATAATAGCCCTTATAAAATGAGATAAGCGCTACAAGTGGCTTGTCTTTATGCCTTAAATATCGTTCTTCGAATTTGTTTCTGTCTATGCCACTTTTAATATTCATCTGCCACGCCTTCATCTAAGAGATTGCTCTCATAAACCTTATCAAGTTCACTAAGTACCTCATCATCAACAAGGGATGCAAAGGGCTCGCCTGCTTTAGCAAGAAGTCTTGCGAGTATCTCGCCAAATTTCATCGCACCCTCATATTTAAGATGAGTGTTGTCTGTTGAAAGTCCCTCGGGAAGCCAGAAAACTTCGCCCGGTTTAATGTGCATGAAGTACTTTTTGGTAGCTTCATCACCTTCCTTTTCGATAAACTCTCTGCTTGCCTGAAAAAGGTCTACTATCGGAACATCAAACTTTTTTGCTGCCTTAAAATATGCATCCACATAGGGCTTGTGCTCTGATTCTTTTAGATGAATATGGTCCTCATCAAAGCTTCTTCTCTCAAGAGGTGTGATAAAAAGCGGAATTGCACCCTTTTTCCTTGCCACCTCTGCGTATTTTCCAAGATTATCTATAAACTCACCCTCGGGGTCTGTGTACCTCTCAGGATCAGTTATTTTCTCATCATTATGTCCAAACTGGATAAAAAGGAAGTTTCCTTCCTCAATTTCTTTTTCAATCTGATCAAGTCGTCCCTGATCGATAAAGCTCTTTGTACTTCTGCCATTTATTGCATGATCATAAATAACCACATCAGGCATGGTAAATCTGTCGAATGCCTGGGCAATTCCAGTCTGAGGGAACTTGTTTGCCTTATTACATGTGTTAGTCGAATCCCCCGCCCAAAAAATAATTCTCATTTTTCCTCCGCCGTTTGATTATCCGGTTATAGCAAAACACCGAAGCTCTCTTATGGAGCTCCGGCATTTGATGTTTAATTACTCCTTTACAGCTCCAATATTTACGCCCTTTACAAAATACTTTTGGAGAAAAGGATAGAGCGCCATGAAAGGAAGTATCGCGCAAACAATAGCTGCATAATACAGTGTATTCTGAGAAACCTTATATGAAGTTGTCGGAGTATCTCCGTCCATGACCATAACTCTCAGGATGTACTGGAAGTTAACCTGGTCGCGATTTGTGATATAGATCTGACATGTTGAATAGTCATTCCATACTGTTACTGCAAACATAAGTCCGATTGATGCAAGGGCTGCCTTGGAAAGAGGCAATACTATCTTAAAGAAGATTCCCATAGGTGTGCATCCGTCGATCTTTGCTGCTTCAAAGAGTGATCCCGGAATTCCTTCAAAGAAGTTTCTCATGAGTACCAGGTTGTAAACGTTCATACCGTGTCTTACAACAAGGATCCACATGCTGTTTACGAGATGAAGCTGCTTATATACCAAGTATTCAGGGATAAGTCCGCCCTGGAAGATCATGGTAAAAAGAAGGAAATAAGCTAATATATCTCTTCCGGGAAGATCATACTGCGCAAGTACATATCCACCGAGTGTTGAAAGAACAAGTCCAAGGAGTGTTCCAAAGATTGTTGTTATTACTGAGTTTAAAAATGGTGTGTACAGCTTTGCTGTATGAATGATTGTTCTGTATCCATCAAGTGTGGGCTGGTTGGGCCAAAACTGGAATTTGTAAACTCCAACTGCGTTAAAGGAGTCTACAACAACCTTCCAGATAGGGATAAGAACGATAAGTCCTATAAATATAAATACTAAATAATTGATCACATCGAAGAGGCCGGTTTTTCTCTTGCGACCAACCGCATATTCTTTTGCCTTTGCCATGGTGTTCCTCCTCAGATGATGCCGCGACCGCGGATCTTTTTACTAGCTCTGTTACAAATTACTACAAGAAAGCAACCAACGAGAGATTTGAACAAACCTACGGCTGTTGTATATCCATAGTTAGGAACTGCAGTAAGGAATGTTTTTCTGTAGATGTAGGTGGAGATAACATCTGAAACCTCGAATACTCGGTTGTTGTACATTACGAATACTGACTCGAAAAGGTTAAGAACCTTTGCAAGGTTAAGAATCAGCACGATGATGATTGTGTTTGCAAGTTCAGGCACTGTAACATACCAGATTTTCTGAAGTCTTGTTGCACCATCAATGTCTGCTGCCTCATAAAGCTCAGGGTTAATTCCAGCAAGAGTTGCAAGGAAAATAACTGTTCCCCATCCTGTCTCTTTCCAGATGTTTACCAAATAGTAAACCGATCTCCATAGCTTGGTGTCATGCATGAAATCAATACTTTCTGTTATCCATCCCCAGTTCTTTAATGTCTCATTGACGAAACCGGTTGATGATGTTGACAAAAACAGTGTGAAAATAGCAGCTGTAACTGTCCATGACATGAAGTGCGGAAGATAAATTACTGTCTGAAGTACTTTTTTCGCAAAGAGATTTGCCATCTCATTGATAAATACTGAAACAATAACCGCAGTAAATGTTGTTATAAGGAGCTTTGCAACAGAAAGTTCCAATGTATTAATAAAGGCTCTCCAAAATTCAGCATCTGAAAACATTTTGTTGAAATGCTTAAAGCCAACGAATTCAATTTTCTTAAGTGTGTAATCATAGAATGAGTATCTGATACCCAGCATCGGCCAATAGGAAACTATCAGCACATATATAAATATTGGCAGGAACATAAGGTAAAAACCTCTGTTGTTCCATATTCGCGTTTTTAAAGGTTTCTTGTTTATAACCTGTCCCGTTGATGTAACTTTTTGTGTCTTACCCATTTCATACCGCCTCTTGAAATTATGTTCTTAGAGTATGTAAGGGCACCCTTGCGGATGCCCCCACATTAGTAGCATTTAGTTTTATGGTAGCATGGTAGCAATTTATTATTCTGCTGCGTTGAGCTCCTCAAGAATTGTAGCGATTGTGTCGCCCCACTTGCTCTGGTACTCAGCGATAGCATCCTCAGGTGTCTTCTGACCAGCAACAACCTCATTTACAAGAGTTGTCTTATCTGTAGCAAGGTCAGCCTCAATCTCTGTAAGTGTCTCTGAAGAAGCAGCTGCAGGAGCATCTACACAGTTCTCTGTGAAGAACTTGTTGCCTGCGTCTACAAGAGGATCAGAGTCAACAAATCCGTTTGTAAGAGGTGCAATAACAAGAACGGGATCGATGAGGTTCTTCTTCCAAACAGCGTTAGGATCGTTAGGTGACTGCTTAAGATGGAACTCACCATCAGCGTACTCATAATCCTTCTTCTTTTCAGGATCATCAGGGTTAGTTGTGAAGGACTCAGCCTTTGTTGACCAGTGAACGTCCTCAGCACCATATGTCCAGAGTGTCTGAACCTTGTCGCCATCAAGCATTGTCTCAAGAAGTACATCGAAGATAGCCTGCTCACGAGAGTTGTCTCCGTCGCCATCATCTGTGATTACCCATACAGGTGCTTCACGGTTGAGGTAGCCACCCCATGTATCCTTGATCTCCTTAATAGGAGCAAGCTGTACAAGTCTGTCATCACCAAGATCTGTATCTACGTCGTTCTTGTCAAGGTTGTCTGTAAGAGTTCTGAGCCATGTTCCTGCCCAGTATGTGAATACACCTTCTGATGTAGTCTGGTCATTTGAGAACCACTTCTCACGAGCTGTCTTTGTGGAAGCTTCCTCTGTATCCTTATCGATAACGCCATCAGCATAGCCCTGTGCAAGTCTGCCAAGTGCATCTACTGTAGCCTGCTCCTGGAATCCGTCTACCCACTGACCATCCTTCTGATAGATTGCCGGATAAGCGCCCTGCCAGAACTCAGGCATGTAGTTGATGTAAGGAGCCTCGTCAAGCTTTGAAAATCCTGCTGCGATAACACCTGTCTTGCCGTCTTTTGTGAATGCCTTAAGCATGTTGTAGTAGTCATCGAATGTCTTGATATCGTCAGCCTTAAGTCCAGCCTCGTCAAGCCATGACTGCTTTACATATGTTACACATCCGTTTCCGTATGTAGGAGCGAATCCGTACTGCTCACCATTTGAAAGCTTTAAGTTCTCGTTGATGAGAGGAAGTGTAATTCTTGACTGGAACTCAGCATTGTCATAAGCGTCTGCCATGTTCCAAAGAATACCTGTTGTCTGATACTGCTTGAGCATTGTTGCGCTCATGATAAGTGCATCAGGATACTGTCCGTCACCAGGTGTTCCTGTTGTAAGAAGCTGAGCTACGTTATCCTTGTAGCCAGAGTGCTCAGGCTGGTTGATGTGGAGCTTTACTTCGTAACCAAGCTTTTCAGCGATTGCAGCTTCCCACTGCTCTACGAAAGCGTCCTGTCCGTTATCCACGTTAGCTGTAAGTGTTCCGTCTACTGTGATGTAAAGATCCTCTACCTTGTAATCGGAAGCAGCCTCAGCTGTCTCTTCTGTTGCCTCAGCTGTCTCTTCTGTTGACTCAGCTGTCTCAGCTGCATCTGTTGTCTCTGTTGTTTCAGTTGTCTGTGATGTCTCTGCTGTGTCACTAGATGCAGTTGTTTCTGACTTTTTATCAGCTCCCCCACAAGCTGCCAGTGAAACAACCATAGTGGTTGAAAGCAGAATGGAAAGTAATTTCTTTTTCATATGTTCCTCCTATACCCTTCCTTCTTTGTAACATGTGTTTAATAACTTGTTGATAGTGAGTATTATATCTAATGATTCTGCACAAAAAAATTCATAACTTGTTTTCTATATTGTAAAACTTGCTATAAACGATACTTTTTTGCAGTTTTTGCGTTTTCATAGTATTATCGAACTATGAAGAAAAATTTAACTTCCCAATATGATGACAGACAATATATGGAGTCGCTGGACTTCGAGCTTTACTACTACCACGACACCAAGCCGCTGCCACGTACAGGTCTTCATACTCATAAGTATTATGAGTTTTACTTTTTCCTGGAGGGTCATGCGGAGGCTCAGGTTCAGCACGAGCATTACATGCTTCGCTATGGTGACATTTTGATAGTTCCACCTTCAATTACCCATGGTATTTTTGTGCATGATTTCGAAATCCCTTACAGACGTTTTGATCTATGGATCACTAAGTCTGCTTTTGATGCACTCCTTCGCCAGGGCGATGATCTTGGATATGCTGTAAATATGGCTCTTACTGAATCAAGGCATGTTATCCATACGGACAGAATCACCTTTAACTCCATTCTTTCAAAGCTTTTCTACATAATAGAGGAGCATAAGAGTGCAAGATTTGGTCGTGATCTGCAGCTTAAGTTCAGCGTGGCTGAGCTTCTTCTCACCGTGAACAGACTTGCATTTGAGCAGTTTAACAACAAAAAAATAACGCAGGATGTACTGTATCAGAACATCTGCGATTACATCGAGAGAAATATTGATGAAGATCTGTCTCTGGACAGTATTGCCAATCATTTCTTTTTGAGTAAGTTCTATATTTCCCATGTATTTAAGGACAATATAGGAATTTCACTTCATAAGTATGTTTCCAAGAAAAGGTTGCAGCTGTGCCATGACGCGATCCTGAGCGGAGAGTCAATGTCCCAGGCATGCAACAATTATGGATTTGATGATTACTCCAATTTCTACAGAGCATTTAAAAAGGAGTTTGGCATATCGCCAAGAGATCTCGCAAAGCAGGCGAAGCTAAGTGCTTCAGAAGCTGCTGCCGCAGAGAAGCATGATCATGAGGATAAAAAGGGCTGAAATGGAGACAGAATCTCTTAGCACTGATTTAAGAATAGAATGTCAGCAATTTGTTTATTCTTTTGGGCGCCTCAGAACAGGTCAAGTGAACTATCCAGGTATATTTCCTCTCTTACCTTTAACTGGTATTCAGGTTTTGTCATATAGTAGAGAAGGAATTCCAGAACAATTGCACTTCCAAGGCTTCTGCCCTCTATCTTGAAGTTTGAAAATCCATTTGGCATGTAGGTATTCTTAATATCTTCAATTCCTATGAAACCTGGATTTTTCATGGCATCTGAGAATCTGTAGCCTTTTTGTACCATGGGAGATACGCAGATATGATCCTCGCAGTCCTCGCCAAGGCTCTTTCTGCTAACATTCTCGTAACAGTTTTTCCTGTCATAGCAGTCGAACCAGCAACATTCGTTGCAGAGGAATTCCACTTTATCTTTTTGGTGTTGTGTCAGTGCGTTTAGTTTTTCGTATTGTTTGTTTAGTCTGAAGTCAGGCACCACATATTTGAATTCCGGACGGTTTAACTCGCATGCGAACTCATCAAAGTCTGTTATCACCTTGGTTGTGGATGAAACAAAGTAGAAGTTTGGGTAGTTTTCTGCAAGGTAATTAAGAAGCCGGTCTGAGTGGAGGATTATGCCGTTTTGTGGTGCTTTTTCCGTAGAATCAGTATCCTGAGCCTTTGGATTTTGGATATTTCTATTTAGGGCACTACTTTTCTCGAATAACTCGCAAAGTCTATTACATTTTTTATCTGCCAAATGTTCTTCTCTTAGCAGTGAATTACTGAAGGTCAGACGAGCTGAAATACCATACTCCTTCATAAGTGCAGCCACATTTTCTGCACTCTCTTCCCCAAAGCCAACTCTTCCGCCGCCCCAGATGCAGTCAGCAGGTGCCCCATATATAGCCCCAATCTCGCACCAGTCATAGAAGTATTCTCTATGATCTCTAAACAGCGGAAGAAAGACTTTATATAATTCATAAAACTCAAACAAGCCCGGCAGATGGTAGTAGGCTTTTGTATATTCCATTATATTAGAGCCCTTATCTTTATCCATATCGTTATTTCTCACGCCTTTTCAACTTTCTACTATGTCAGTTTTTCTTATACAATTTCATTAATAATCTATTTAACTTCTGCATTAGATTTATTTTGATTATTAGTTTCATTATGTCAATTCCATAGATAAGAGAATTATAACAAAATAAATTCATCCAGCTCATGAGGGTTCATTCCTATATTCAAAGTATATATTTTTCTATCATCTGCGCTATTATTCTGTCATTCAACACTACACCTGACGATTCATAGGACAGTATTAAGGTATCACCCGGATATATTTTATTAGCAATATATAGATTGATTTTTCTAATAGCTTTTTCCGCATATTTAGGATCATCCATTTTTCCGTCATGTTCCCAATATATTTCTTTTCTATCTCGTTTTCTTAGAATTGTGAAATCAGGATAGACTACACCATAGCCCTTAAGCTTAATCGGACACTCATATTTGTACTCAATTCCCAATCCATAAAAAGTATCCGCCAATAGCTTTTCCGATTTAGAGCGAACTCTCTCACCTTTCTTTGTATATATTTCCGGCGTATTGGGCTCAAACTCTTTCCCTGTATAGGGGATACTTTTCCATACTCTCAGATTCTGTTCCCATGGTGTTTCAACAGCACTAATAAGCGCTTTCCTGTTAGGGTGAAGTTGTTCATATTTATCCGATATCTCACTTTCTTCATATTCTTTGCATAACATTTTTAGTTGTTTGAGTCTTCTGTCTACAAGTTTTTGAATTTTTCGATCATATGCTTTTTGTGCCAGCTGTTTTGCTAATGTAATGTTTTCCTTTTTAATGTAAGTAAGCTTGTTCTCGCCTTTATCTTCGCAGTGGATATACTGTACTCTGCCATTTACCTCGCCTATTCTGAGTGTCCCCTGGGGTACATTTTCCAATCTGGCATCCACTATCTTTTTAATCGTCTGCAGGCGCTTCTCCTCTTCAATTAGTAATTCCTTTAATCCGTACAATTCTGTTTTTTACTCCTTATCATTCAAATATTTACAATCTTGGGTATTTTTTCTATTGTTTTTTCATTTCATAGAATTTCCAATAGATCTTTTTGTTCATTTCAACCTATTGTTTTTACCTACTACCTCATTTTCAATAGACACCCCATGCTTTTTTCACCTATTGCTTTTCAAGCTTTCTACATTTTCAATAGGTCTTTTTTCTTATTTCAACCTATTGTTTTTACCTACTACCTCATTTTCAATAGACATCCCATGCTTTTTTCACCTATTGTTTTTGCATGCCTTATTATTTCCAATAGTTTTGCATGTCTTTTTCCACCTATTGTTTTTCTTACCTACGCTGATTCCAATAGGTAAAACAAGGCCATCCGACAAGCTAGTTAGCAAAATGTGCCAACCAGGCTATGATTTAGAACAACTATAGTCTTAATCAATTGAAAAAGTTCCGACTGCAACAGCAAATCACTGCTACATGGAATAGATATGCGATGAGTTAAGCCTCATAACGCATCTAAATGAATCAACATATGAATTATAACCGTGAAAAGATATTTGTCAACCATCTACATGAAGTATCTCAAAGGCATCTACAGAAAATGCTTACTATATGCCATTAGAAAAAAGCAGTACATATCATAAGATATGCACTGCTCCAACTATTCGATATTACTGTTAATACCAATCCATGCACCTGATTATAGAATCATCATCAATGCTTTTCTGCAGCTACATGAATCATCTTGAATACTTCGCAATAACTGCATTAATCATCACTTCTTTTTCTTGAAGAAATAAGTGATAAGGCCTGCTGCGGCTGCAAGGGCAGCGGCAGCGCCTGCGATAATGCCAGGTGTAATCTTGCTGCCGGAGGAAGCAGAAGCATCTGTGCTGATGTCAGCATCATGTGAGACACCATTGTCAGATTCATCCTTGCTATCACTAGTCTTTGATGAACTGCCCCCTTTCGCTGACTTATCCGCTGAAACAATAGTTCCGTCTCCCTTGGTGAGTACTACTGCGGAGATAGGTGAAACTGTGATGCTTCCGCTGGCTGTGCCAAGGGAGGCTGTACCTGCCTCGATTCCATTTACGCAGATGTTCCACTCGCCTTCAGGAAGCTCTACTGTGGTCTCCTCCTGGTTGGGATTGAAGATAAGGAAGATTCCTTCTGCGTTTTCGCCTGCAACTGCCTTGTCGGAGTTGTCCATGCTAAATGCAATTACATTCTTATCAAGTCCCTCAACTGCTGTAACTCTCTTACTTACTTCATCAGAGCTTGTAAGTCTTAAAAGTCCATGCTCTTTTCTAAAAGCAATTAGTCCCTTGTAGAACTCAAGATTTGCCTGATATTCAGGGTCATCCAATGTCTCCCACTTAATACAATTTATTTCATCACCAGAGCTGTAGCTGTTAGACTCATAGGTTCCGTCTTCTTTGACCTTAGTTCTGAGGATCTCTTCTCCTGCCTGCATGAAGGGGATACCCTCTGAAGTCATATAGTATGCTGCTGCCAGATTGCTCATCTTGATTCTTGTGTAATTATCAATGTCAGTTCTTGCAGTAGCAATTCTGTCAAACAGTGTGTTGTTGTCATGGCAGGATGTGTACTGAACAATCTGAGAAGGTTCTTTGCTCCAGGTCTCCTGTGCCATGAAGGATGCGCTCATCTTTCTCTCTTTTCCAACTGAACCGGATACCCAGCCAGTTTCAGCAGTATTGAATACGCTACCCTTTAAGCCATCTCGCATGTTGTCGTTAAAGTAAGCAAAGCCAGGTGTTCTTGCTGAAGACTGTTGAGTTGCAAGGATTACGTCATCCTTTGTAACATCAGTGTTCATGCTCCAACCCTCGCCGTAGAAGATTACGCCAGGATGAGTCTTGTGAACCTCAGTCATAATCTCGTTTATGGTGTCCACATCAAGAAGTCCCACAAGGTCAAATCTGAATCCATCAATGTGGTATTCATCTGCCCAGTAGCAAACTGAATCAACGATGTATTTTCTAACCATTGAGCGCTCAGAAGCTGTATCATTTCCGCAGCCTGAACCATTAGAGTAAGAGCCATCTGCGTTTATTCTGGAGAAATAACCAGGAACAAGTCTGTTCACGCAGAAGTCCTTGCCACTATATACGTGGTTATAAACAACGTCCATTACTATTGAAAGTCCGTTATCATGAAGAGCCTTAACCATCTGCTTAGCCTCAGCAACACGAACCTCGCCATTGTGAGGATCTGTTGAGTAAGAGCCCTCAGGAACGTTGTAGTTTACCGGGTCATATCCCCAGTTGAACTGTTCTGTAGTAGGTACATTCTCATCAACTGAACCAAAATCATAGAAAGGAAGGATGTGAACATGAGTTACGCCAAGGTCCTTAATATAATCAATACCTGTTGAGTTACCGCCCTCTGTCTTTGTTCCTGTCTTGGTAAAAGCGGTGTATTTTCCTGCATCCTCAATTCCACCAGCTTCATCCACAGAGAAGTCCCTAACGTGAAGCTCGTAGATAACTGCATCATTTATCGGCTCGCCATCGTGAGGGTTCTTATCCTCTGCCCAGCCCTCAGGGTTTGTAGCTTCAAGATCTACAACCATGGCACGCTTACCATTAACACCTGTTGTTCTTGCATAAGGATCACAGGCCTCAACATTAAGGCCATCAAGGATAGCTGTGTAGGTGTAGTAGGTTCCTGCTATGTCTCCATCTACCTCAGCCACCCAGGTACCATTAACATCTGAAGTCATCTCAACCTTATCCTTAAGGTCTTCCTCCCACGGATCTCCTGACTCATAAAGATTAAGATAAACTGTTTCTGCTGTAGGTGCCCATAATCTGAAGGTTGTCTTTTCCTTGCTGTAAGTAGCACCAAGATCATTTCCAGTGTAGGTGTATTTGTCTTCAAATTCCTTTGTAGAATAAATGATAGGCATATTTATCTGATACTCCTGATCCTCAAATCCAACTCTGTAATTCCTACTGCTGTCAAGCTCCTCCGCAATAGTGAGATCGTAGTAATACTCACTATCTGAAGCCTTTTCTGCAAGCTCCACATTTGTTACTTCTATCTCGCCGAGTCTTCCAACCACATAGAATGATTTTTCCTGCTCAGCATCAATCTCCCCCGTAAAAAGAACTGTAACTGTATTTTCACCCTTGTAAATTGCACTCTTTAGCTTTGTCCCCGTCACAACATCATCTCCATATTCTTTCACTGCGCCTTCAACCCCTGATTCAACATAGGCGTGTACTGTTCCTGAAATTACTTCTGATATATCAACATACTGATCGCTCTCAATGTCCTTTTCCCAGTCCTGAGTTCTGACAATGAAGCCAACTCTGGTGGTTCCGGATTTCACATCCAAAGTAGCGACCATCTCTCCCTCCTCCTCTTCAAAGGGATATCCAGCGCCTTCGCCGCCCTCAGGCCATAGCCATGCATCCCATCCGGAGTAGTCTCCATCCTCTCTGTGATAATGGAGCTTTAACGTAACCCCCTCATCTGCCTTGGCTGTCATTGTCATCCCCAAATCTGGCAGCATAATCGCCAGTGACATAACCACAGCCATGACAAATGCTTTAATTCTTTTTGCTTTTCTCACCTTAAGCCTCCTTAGATTTTCATGATAAGTATTCCATTTTTACCAAGCGTTCCGTTCTCCCAATTGCGGCTATAGAGAACCTCCGAAAACTTGTCTGTGTCAATAGTTACATCTGTATCTTCACAGTTAAGGTAAACCTGGATACTTTCGTTTTCACCAATCTTCATGTAGGAGATTACTCTCTCCTGAGGTACATCATTAGGAAAATGGAAATTCCTGCTGTTACAGGACTGATAGCTTTTCCTAAGCTCAATAAGGCGCTTCATCTCTGTAATCTCTTTATCCTTTTTCCCAGCATCTATCTCGTCCCAAGGCATGCATCTTCTGCAGTCAGGATCGTATGAGCCATCCATTGCAACCTCTGTTCCATAGTAAATACAGGGGCTTCCGGGCATTGTAAAAAGCACTGCAAGCTGCTGGTAAAAAATGTCGATATTGTGCTGAGCCTTCTCAAGAAGTCTGTTGGTATCATGTGAATCAAGAAGGTTAAACAGCACATCATTTACCTGTGCGTAATACATTGTGAAGCATCTGTTTATGTCGTACTCAAAGGTATCTCTACCTCTGTTTTTATATACCCAGAAATCGGCTATCGCAGTTGAAAGCGGATAGTTCATCACTGAATCGTACTCATCTCCCAGAAGCCATGAAATGGAATCATGCCAGATTTCACCAAGGAGGTAAAAGTCATCCTTCATGTGGCTTGTCATGTATCTGACCGCCTTAAGGAAGGAATGGGAAACCTCATTTCCTACGTCAAATCTAAGTCCATCAATGTCGAAGGTCTCTATCCAGAATCTGATGATATCCAAAAGGTAATCCTGAACCTTGGGGTTGCTGGTGTTGAGCTTTGGCATATACTCAGCAAATGCAAAGGAGTAATATCTGCCATCTCTTGTATCTCTTCCCTTTTCCAGAGGCCACTTGTTGATCATGTACCAGTCTGCATACTCAGATTCCTGGCCCTTTTTCATGATGTCCTCCCACATGGGATGGTCGAAGCCTGTGTGGTTAAATACCGCATCAAGCATTACTCTGATGCCAAGCTCATGAGCTTCGTCGACAAGCTTTCTTAAGTCTTCGTTTGTTCCAAAATGAGGATCTACCTTTTTGTAATCTCTTGTGTTGTACTTGTGATTACTGTTTGCCTCAAAAATGGGATTTAGATAAATGCCTGTAATTCCAAGGTCCTTGAGGTAAGGGAGTCTGTCTCTTATTCCCTTTATGTCTCCGCCATAGTAGTCCTTAAAGCCAACCTTCCCAGACTGCCAGGGAAGTACATTTTCTGGATCAAGGCTCTTATCTCCATTACAGAATCTCTCAGGAAAAATCTGATACCACACTGTATCATTGACCCATGCAGGAGTTCTGCAAACATCTGCAGGATTCATCCAGGGCATGATGAAATAGGAAAGCGTCTTACCATCCATATTCATCTCTTCCTCTGTGTAGAAGCCGTCCTCAAAGTAGTACATGCATTCTTCACCTGAATGAAGTTCAAAGTAATATTTGCATCTCTTATATTCAGGGCGAAGTGTTGTTGTCCACCAGATGTGATTCTGAAGTCTTTTCTTAAAGTAAATCTCTTCCTTTTTTCCGCTCCAGCGCTCACTTCCACCCATGATTCCAGCATCATAAGGGTCACCATAAATGATATATACCTTATCTACGTCATAGCCTGTTTTTATATTGATAATCAGCTGTTCCTCATCAAGGGCATAGCAGTATTGTTCTGACATTCGATGATAAATTGCACTTAAAATCATAAAAACTCCTTTGGAAAACGTTTTCCGTGACAAAAAAACTATATCGCACTATCAAAAATATTGCAACAGTTTATTTTTAATAGTGCGATTCCCGTAGTTAAAATCTGTTACTTAAGCCTGTCAGGTAAGACGATATGTATTGTTTTCATCCCTTGAGAGAAGCTTTTCTGCAACCATGTCTCTTCTGATGGTGCAGAAGTCATCATTAAAGTCAGCAATGATGATATTCACTTCCCTTTCTGTGTAGGTCTTACCAGCTTCAAATGAAATGCTCATTGATCCGCTGGTCATTTCAGCCTTGATTTCCTTGTCTTTGCTACCATCAGTTTTGTAGCTGTCATCAATTCTTTTTCCATTCAACTTGAAAGAACCTGATGTAGCGTCAAGGTCATAGGAGTAATCATCCTCTTTTCCTACAATTTCAAGATCTGCATCACCTGATGTCATGTCAAAATCAACCTTGTTTACTTTTAATTCCTCAAAATCCATTCTGCCACTGGTCAGCTTACATTCAAGTTCATCTGTTGTGCATCTGCTTGCATCGAGATTACCTGATGTAATATCTACGCTGAGCTCATCAAGTTCGACATTTTTAATATCGATATCTCCTGATGTAGCATCGAGTCTTAGCTTTTCACTCTTAATGTTCTCAAGGTCGATATTTCCTGATGAAATATCAATCCTTCCATTGATATCAACATCCCCTACGCTGATTCTTCCTGAGGATGCATTCAGGTCTACATCAATCAGTCCGCTATTCTTAGGAACTGTTATCTTGTAGAACTCCTCATCATTATCAAACATGTTGCTGAACATAATGAATCTTACTCTGAAATGTGACGGCTGTTTTACCACTAATTTGCCATTATGTTCCTGAATTTCCGGAAGGTTATCCTTATAAGCACGATACTCAAGCTTATAGCCATCTCCCGGCTCGATGTAGGCATTTATTGATGACACATCCAGGTCAATCCTCTTAAATTCAGTAAGGTCAACTGTGTCAGTTATAATTTCTCCCTTAGATTTCTTCTGAAAGACCTTATTACTTGCTTTGGCAACTGATGCCCCCACCCATGAAACAATTCCTGTGCAAAATACAAGCACAAGTAGTACTAATAGTAAAATTTCCCTCTTCTTCATATTCCCTCCTCGTGAAGATAGATTAAAGTTTTTTTGCTTTCTGTACTATATAACGTTATAACTTTAAAAAAGTCTTCACGAATGTTATTCACAAATTTTGTTCTTTTTTACACTAGTTTGGTATTTTTCTTTTTTAACTGTATATGTTTGTTGGTTCTTTGTGTTCACGCATCTTATAGTCCTTATCCTCATCTATAAGTTTAAGCATGAGAAGGGCATAGTCCGGATCAAACTGTGTTCCAATGCCCTTTACGATTTCTTCCCTGACTTTTTCCTGCGGGATAGGATCACGATAGCTTCGCTTGGATGACATAGCATCATAGGCATCAGCAACCGCAATTATCCTTGCAAGCTCAGGGATGTCTGTTCCTTTAAGTCCATATGGATATCCTCTTCCATCATAGCGCTCATGATGGCCTGCTGCCCCAACAGCAAGATAAGGGAACTCACTTATTCTGTGAAGAATATTCATTCCAAGAACAGGGTGTTTCTTTATCTCAGCATATTCATCATCAGTTAGTTTTCCTTCCTTGGTGATAATGCTGTCAGAAATTCCGATTTTTCCTACATCATGGAGAAGTGCTGCATAGTACACCTCATCACATTCCTGCTCGGTTTTGCCGTTCATCTCAGCCAGCTTTCTTGAATACTCAGCTACTCTCGATGAATGGCCGTGGGTGTACTTGTCCTTGGCATCGATAGCACTTGCGAGTGCTTCAATGACTTCACCTGTGAGGGATTTTAATCTAACTCCGGCTTTTTCTATCTCATCAACATAAGCATCCAGCTTATCATTGAGTTCCTGTCTGTATACGTTTGTCAGGTAAATGTAGTATTCAAGCATGCAAAGTGCCATGATCTCATCTGAATGTCCATGCGGAGCATCACTTATATACTCCTGAATTGCCACAAGTACTGCCTGAATGAGCATCACTAAAAGAAGAAGACTCTTTCTTTTGTCTCCTGATTTGAACGAATATACTGAGCTGTTAAGAAGCATTAAAAGATATATGAACTGAGTGATATAGATAGTTAATTTAAGAGGTCCTCCATGCCAAAGATTCTCTTCGTCTATATAGAATGCAAGCCTGCTGCCAGTTAAAGCTGTCAGGTAAATAGCAGCATTTACTATAGCCGGAATAACGCAGAGAATCTTATTTTTCTTGTTCTGTAAAATGATCAGAACTTCCGTAAGTATTACACAGGGGCGGACAATGTAGCCGACTATGCAGGCTATTTTTCGCGTACCTATGATTCTTGCAGCCTCTGCAGCACTCAATCCGGTAACTTCTACATCATTATCAAATACCGCAGCAATCGTGAGGACAAACATCAATGCAATACTGACTAAAAAAAGTTTGGTAGCCGGTATTTTCACATCCTTGTTCACCTGCATCATGGTGAGCGTTGCGATCAGGATCATTAAAGTAAGAAAATTTATAGCAAGGTAAGACTGTAGCATATTCCCCCCTCAAAGTATTACGCTTTATTAAGTCTTTCTCTCAATTCTTTTATTGTAGGTGCTTTTGAATCCTTCTCTGAAATCTGATTAAGGTCATTGGTATCTACAGCTATAGGCCACTGTATTCCGAGCTCTGGATCGAGCGGGCAAAGAGCTGTTCCCGGCATTCCAGGTGCCCATTCGTTATCAAAAAAATAAAGATATTCTGTATCCTCTAAAGCCTGGAAGCCATTGCAGACTCCCTGAGGCACAAACACCTGAACACCAGGCGTGATGTGCACTGTCTGAACAGCGCCAAAGGTTTTGCTGTCTGGTCTTGTATCAACATACGCTCCAAAAACGGAACCAGTTGCAACAGTAACAAGCTTATTCATTGCTTCGCCATGAAGTCCGCGAACCGCGCCCTTCTTGGTTCTTGTGAGGTTGATCTGCTTCCATCCGTTTATTGTTACAGGAAGTGCCTCGGCGTATACGCTGTCGCGGTACAGCTCTCTTACCGTTCCGCGGTCATCAGTAACCATCTTGGCTCCGATGATTTTCAGGCCCTCAATGTTTGAGTTCTTAGAATTAAAGGGATCAATATTTACTCCCATCGTAATTCCTCCCTTAGAAAACATTATGCTCATTATATTATAAACGTTTTAACGGATTTTTGCATAAAATAAAGAGAACTTCTGCACTATTGCAGAAGCTCTTAATGTCAGGCTTTACACATTACTACGCCGCCTGATTTATGGATATACATGTATCCGTTTTCATCCATTTTTTCTCTTATCTTTTCGATTAGATTATCTTTATCGCGGCTTGCTGCCTGCTTGCAATCCTCTGAGAAGGAAGTGATATAGTTATATACCATCTCTTCATCCGGTACCATGAGGTTATTATCCTGCTCCTCAACACTGGTTACTGTAAAGGTGCTCTCTATTTCTTCCTTAGCATTTTCTAAGAAGAAGTCAAAATTCATGAAGGGGAATTTTACTTCTGGGTAGTTCTCTGTAACCAGGTCATGAATCTGTTTCATGTGAGTCTGTCCAAGGAGTGTACAGCTGAATCTACCGTCCTCTTTCAGGAGGCTCTTGATCGTCTTGTAGAGCTGTAGTCTGTTCTCACGCTCTAAGTAGAACAGTACGTGGTTCACCATGATAAGATCAAAGCCGGCAACCGGATAGGAAAAGTCTGCTGCATCTCTTTTGTCTATTACGAAATTCAAGTTCTTTTCAGGATAGTCTTCCAGTATCTCTGCTACAGTTTTCCTGGTGCATTCAAGCATTCCGTCAGAGTAGTCAACAAGATGGATTTCGAGATTATCCGGAAGTATGTCTGCTACTCTTTTCCATAAGAGTCCGTTTCCACAGCCAATGTCCAATATTTTCATGCCGGCTGTGATCTTTTCTCTTTCAAAGAGCCAGTGGAACCACTCGACATCTGCTCAAGTGAAAAGTCCATGTACTTTAGCATCAGGATTTTCTGCAAGCGGACAACGCTGTCCTCGTCATATATTCTGTAACCCGCCTCTGAATATCCGCATGGATTCAGCAGTTCTTTCTCATCATAGAACCTTACAGTGCGCGCAGAAACCCCAAGCATTTTTGCTAATTCCCCAGCTGTAAATCTCATTTTCCATACCTCTCTTTTCTTGTTTTTTCTTGAGTCTACGCCTTTACGTTACGTTAAGGTCAAGGGATAAATTTTGCCCATTTTCCCCAATACAAAAATCAATCTGTCCGAGTTCATTTTTGTCTTTCAAAAACAATCTCAGCGTCATTTGAAAGGTCATCTCTGTACACATATCCAAGTCTGTTGAATTTCTTTATATCAGCCGGATCCTCAATCATGTTCTCAGCCATAAAACGAACCATTTCGCCCCTTGCCATCTTTGCATATGTGCCCTTGGTTACCAGCTTGTCACCGGACTTCTCACAGAAGTTGACTGTGATGTAGGTATCATTTGGCTTTAGATATTTCTCTATGCATTTGGAGTATTCCTTGGATGCGAGGTTAATTATTATGCCTGTCTCATCCCTCACTTCATCATAAAGTCTGAAACTCCACAAATCATACAAATCCTTACTTCCATCTATTCCAGCTTTTGCCTGCATCTCAAGTCTGTAGGGTGTGACTCCATCCATAGGCTTTAGCACACCGTAAAAGCCTGACAGAATCCTCAAATGCTCCTGGACATAGTCAAAGCTGCTGTCCCCAAATACCGCAGGAGCCATATACTGAAAAGCGATGCCTTCATAGGAAAGGATTGCAGGTGTCAGCCTGTTATAAAGGTCCATATCTTCAATGCGTTTATAATTCTGCTCGGTAATTTTTTCATTGCATCCCCAGAGTTTCTGGAGATTAGCGTAAGACTGCTTTCTTAGCCAGTCCAGTATCTGCTCTGTTTGCTTAATGAAAACCGGAAGTTCCTTATATTCAAGCTTATCTGTATCAACATTCATTTTCTTTGCAGGCGAAAGAATTATTCTCATAACAGTGTTTCCAGCCTCCTTTGGCAAATAGCGCTTTATGCACCATTCCCTTTTACTATATCATTCAATTGGGCATTTATCAGTTAAAAATAGCTTTGTGCTCGTCATAGTTTAGTGATTTTTATCCGGTTTGGGACTCTTTTCATGTAGCGAACATAAACACAAGGGGCTGCCTCGCAAGGCAACCCCTTATTTCTTACATCATTCAGTTTTTCATGAGCGGAACCCAGATGTAAACACTCATTTCATCTGAGCCTTCCTGGGGAGGCAGATATACCTCAATGTCATATTCTCCTGCAAGAGTGTAGCCCTGAAGTGCAGGCAGCCACTCTGACCATATCTTTGTGTTTGTGTCCTGCAAGGTTTCCATTGTGCAGGGGAACTGAGCCCATGAGCTTGCAGGGATTACTCTTGTCTCACATCCATCCGGAATCTCCTCCCATGGGAAATAGAGGTCTGCAATGTAATAGTCGAAATTCTTTCCATCCATATCAATGCAGACTCCGAATGTGCCCATGATAGGGCGCTTTTCCCCCTGCGCAAGCACCTCATCCCAGAACTTAGGAATCTCCTGATAGCTTGTATCAGAGTTGAACGGTCTCTTCACTCCAACAATTGTAAACTGATCCTTTTCAACAATACGATAATCCAACATAGTACCACCCTCCATCGTGATTTTGATATGTAACGGAGCAAAAGAACGAAGCGGCGCCCCTGATTCTCTGGCCATAGACGGGGTTATGCCGTGGAACTTCTGAAAAGCCTTCGCAAAGCTGTCCGGGGAATCATAGCCATACTTTAGTGCCACATCAATTACCTTCACATCATTCCGGTTTAATTCCTGAGCTGCCAGTGTCATCCTTCGAGAGCGGATGTATTCACCAACAGTCATTCCACAAAGAGCTCCAAAGATGCGTTGATAATAGAATGGCGACAGTGCTGCTATGGCTGCTATTTCTTCAATGTCCAGTTCTTCAGTCAGATTCTTTTCCATGAAGTCGATTGATTCCTGGAAGCCTTCAATCCAGCCCTTCATTCTTAATTACTCCTTTCGCTTAGTACATTATCAATATACAGTTTGGATAAATATTGTACCCGACAATCTGTGCACATGTTTTCCGGTCTATAGGGACGGGGGTTATGGTCCATTTTATTTTTGACCACTAGCAATTCATGCGTGGGTTATTGCCTGAAACATGAATCTAGCATCTTTATTCTCTTCAAAGAAACGTCCCTGCACAAAGAAGGTCGAGTCTTCTTCATGAACTTCGTTTTCCTCAAAGCCCTGTGTTTCGTTTGGTGTGAAGCAGAGAACTACTCTTTTTACCTGAGCGCCAAATGATTTGATCACTTCGTCCACACCGGCATCTCCGATTATTGTGTGAAGAATCAGTGTGTCGTCTTCAAGTTCAGCAATAGCATAGCTGTCACAGTCAGCAATATAGAACACGTTCTCAGTCATGAACTGTGACAGATAGAACATGTAAAGCCCTGTGTTTCCTACCATGTACATCCGGCTGTTCTGGCTTCTTGTTGCCAGGATTTCCACCATCTTGTCGAAGTCCTGCTTATTGTTCATGGGGACTTTTGTGGTCTTGTCTTGTCCAGTCTGCTCTACTTCCTTGCTGTACTGGTATTCCTTTGCCTCTTTAAATCCGAATTTTGGATAGAAATCAATGACTGAATCATTGCCCCAGAGGTACATTCCATCAACTTTTCCCTCATAGTCCTTCATGACTTCTTCCATGAGCATTCTGGAGTAGCCCTTGCCTCTCTGATCCTCTTTTGTCATGACAGTGCCAAGCTGAATCAGCTTTACTTCTTTTCCCTTATAATTCATGTTGCAGGCGTTTACTGAGACGTTGGATACGACCTCTCCGTCAATCACAACTGAATAGGGGATATAGTTATCCTTCCAAAATCCGTTCTGATACCAGTTTTCAAAGTTTAGACCAAAGGTGTTCTCTGCCAGCTTATTGAATGAGGCTCTTAGTGCCTCGTTATCTCTATAATTTTTTTCTATACTTACACTCATTTGTCTCCCTCATTTACTTTTTTCTTGCCAATTGAAGATCTATGGTGTCGTAAAGCTTTAACACGCCGCCATGCTCATTTATAGCCTGTTTGATATCTTTGTAGAATAGTTCTCTGACCGGTTCGTCCATGGCGATATGATCTGAATAGGTTCCAAGGAGTTCAACATATTCGTCCGCGTCAAACTCTCTTATTCTGTGAAAAAGTTTATACTCTACATCTACAAAACCGTACTTTAAAGCTATCTCTGTTCGCTGCTTTGCATCCTCTTCTGTATATTCTACCGGTACCTGCGACTGCTTATTGTGGAAAGGATAATAGTATTTTTCATAAGCAGCATCTATTGCCCTTGCAAGGTCAGGCTCATTTTTGCATCTGAAGGGGTGGTTTGCGAATCTTGCAAATACTCCGCCTGTTTTCAGAGCATTGAAAACCTTAGTGTATCCGATTTCTTCAGGTATCCAGTCCATCCAAGTCCTTCAAGCGTTGGCATTTTTTTCACCTCTAATAACTAGAATTATTACCTGACTTAGTCGGGTAGGATACGATTACTGTAATCCCTCCCCTGGTCCCTTAATGTGTTCTCTGCATTCTGTCGACTTCGTACGCTACGTATTCATGATCATATTCGTAGCCAAGCTTCTCTGAAAGTCGGACCGAATTCATATTCTGCGCATCCCAGCTGGGGTACAAATTCTCATTTAAACAGCGAAGAATAAGCGCAGCACATGCAATCAAGGCAAGCCCTTTTCTTCTCTCATCGGAAACAGTGTCGACCTCAATCTCTACTCCCTCATTGTAGCGGGTATAGGAGGATGCGCCGGATACTATCCTGCCATCCTTGGTAATAACCATACCTCTGCCAATTTTGAGGAAAGAATCTTTACTTTCGAATGATGACACAAAGTCTGCGGTTACCGGGTCCTCAAGGCACTTATCATAAAGCTCTGAATCTATTTCATGAATCTCGTAGCCTGTGGGAAGGTTGCTTACAATGCTATTAAGTTTTTCCCGGTCGAATCTGGTGTCCTTCTTAATTGCATATCTGATTACTTTATTTGCTGTAGAATGGCATTCTTCAATGACACTCTCCCAAGCTTCATTCTGAGGTATCATGATGACAAAACCGTCAGGCTTATTTTTTACAAGCTCCTCGTTCGGTTCTCCTGCAAAGAAAGCAAAGCATCCGACAAAAGCGCATGCAGACTTTGGTGCATCCGGCTCAGTGACATATATTTTCCCCATGACTTTCTGGAGGCAGGAGTAAATCAGCGTTTCCTGCCAGTCCTTAAAGAGATCCAAAACTTTTGTTGTATCTTCTAATTCGTAAATCATTTCCCCTCGCTCCTCTTTTTATGAATAATTAGCGAGAAAACCCCTTCCGACGATGCCGGTCGGGGATGAATCGCCCGTCTTCAACGCTTTGCTTTAACATATTTTCCAGATTTCTCATATTTTCTTCGATGGTCATCAGTGCGCTGTTCTTCTATGTATTTTTTGACGGTTTCCATGGATACAGAACCGGCAGTAGCGCAGAAATAACTGGCGCTCCAGAATGGTGAATCACCCCAGAGGTACTTTTTGATATGCTCTTTGTACCTTAAATGAACCTCTCGCGAAAGTCCGGTTTTTAATGTGTTGATCAGCTTTACCGGTGCCACATCAGGAGTCATTGAGATAAGAAGGTGCATGTGATCCCTGTCTGTTTCAGCTGAGAGCAGGTCACAGTCCATCCTTCCACAGAGATATGCGGCGTGGTTTTTCATGAAATCACCCATTTCATCCGTGATGACCTTTTTTCTGTACTTGGTAACAAAAATGATGTGGTACGTAAGCAGGTAGACTGAGTGCCTGTTCCTTTTGTAATTCTCCATAAAAGCTCCTAAAATCTCTAAATCCATAACAAACAAATGTTTGTATAATTACTGAAAATGTGCTATAATACACAGTATAAGGCTTGATGAAAGGAATTACAACCGTGTACAGAACAAGGCAGTTCAGAATCAGTAAGAACAACAGACTATATGGTTACTGTAGCGATATCTGCAGAGACTGCGCCATTCTGTACAACAGGGCTAATTTCATAATCCGTCAGTATTCTTCAGCCGTGGAAGCAATGGCATCCTACAGGCCCCTGTATCCCAATCAGATGCAGGTATTCAGTCTTGTTAAGGACATCCTTGATGGTACAAAATATCAGGTAAAAGGTTCCTGGCTTTCTTACAATGCCCTTGACTATCTTTTAAAGGCCACAAAAGATAAGGCATACTACGGGCTTCCATCACAGGCAAACCAGCAGATACTGAAGCTCCTGCTCAGGGATTACAAGTCATTTTTTGAGGCAGTGAAGGCATATGCAAAGACTCCATCTGCTTTTACAGGACGTCCCCGTATGCCCCAATATGTAGGTGAGGAAAAGTACAAGACAGCCATACTCACAAATCAGATATGCAGGATAAAGGATGAATCTCTTATCAGATTCCCCGGAACAAACGATATGCTAAGACTTGGTGAAGACTTCCCTTGCGGAAAGCTAAAGGAAGTGCGCATTAAGCCCCATGGCAAGGACTTTGTGATAGATGTCGTCATGGATGTGGAAACAAGGGGCATGGCTCCTGCTGATGATAAGGAAATACGGAGGAGCCTTGTAGATATGGAGGACATTTCAGGCATCCGCGTGATGGCACTAGATCCCGGGACAGATAACATAGCGGCTGTAGTAAACAACTTTGGCGAGAGACCCTTTGTCATAAAAGGTGGAAGCATCAAATCCATCAACCAGTTCTACAACAAGGAAATGGGCAGGCTCTCATCATGTGCCATGAGATGCAATAAGAGATACCGTACCAGAAAAATGAGTATCCTTACTGAAAAGAGGAACAGGAGGATAAAGGACCAGTTCCACAAGATAAGCAGACAGCTTGCGGACTATGCAAGGGATAACAGTGTCGATGTTGTGGTAATGGGACATAACGTATTCCAGAAACAGGAAGCAGATATGGGACATATCAGTAACCAGAATTTTGTGCAGATACCAATGCTGATATTTGCAGATATGCTCCGCTATAAGCTTGCTGAATATGGGATAAGATTTGCCCTAACCAAGGAGAGCTATACATCAAAAGCGGATTTTCTTGCCATGGATCCTATCCCCATGTATGAAAAAGGGAAGAATAAAGAATACACTTTTTCAGGAAGAAGGATAAAAAGAGGACTCTACAGGCACTACGACGGAACATTCACAAATGCAGACATAAACGGGGCTGCAAATATATTGAGAAAAGTATTCCCAAAGGTAACACAATGGGATAGGGGCATAGTGGACATGCCCTGTTCTTTAGGATGCCATAGGCAGACTGAAGGTTCATGCCGCACAGCGGCATAACAGAAACCCTTTCCGACGCAGAGTCGGTGAGGGTAGTTCATGCATCCCTGTTATTCACCAGCTTCAAAAACTTCTTATCATTCATCTGCTCATTGGTAATGTATTCTCCCTCATGAAACAGCGCATATGTGGTGATGGGTGTTGGCGCACTCTGAGCCTGTTCCCTGCTCTCGATTTTTATAGCTTTAAAGGAAATCCCATTACTCCCTGCGGTATCCTCTACAACCGGAACATACTTGGCATTAAATGGACACTGATTTGTGTAGTAAAGAACATAGCCCTCTTCATCGATATGAGGGTGTTTAGCACATTCCTTGAAGGTTGGAGCTTTTGCGCTCTTGTCGAATGGCATATACCAGAGTTGAATGCCATTGTCCGCCTCATCAGCAACAGTAAAGCCTTTGGCTGTTAGGAATTTCGGATCTGACAGAAACGGCTTTTTCTTCGCTGCTGCCAGTATGCAAAGTCCTTTCTTTCCCTTTTCCTTGCTGTCTCTGATACATTCATTTAGCAGGTCACTGGAATAGCCATGTCCCTTTAAGGAACCAGACACCCACAGGCAGTCGATGTACATATATTCGGGAGCATCAATTGGATTCCAGGCATTCTCTGCCGGAATGTATTCAATAAAGCATTTTCCACGCTCTACGCTTTTTAAGAAAACAAGTCCTTCATCAAATCTATCCGCAAGCCATGCTTTCTTGGATGATACCTGAACATCCTTATTATTTGATATTGCGCAGCAGATATGTTCATTGTCAAGATTATCCTTCGTCACTCTAATATACTCCATGTTTATGCCTCCTTAAATGATCCTTGGGGACGGGGTTAGTGGTCCATCCTTTTTTCCAAATAAATATAAAATAATCCACACCCCCCGTCCCCCTGGTCCATCAACCTTTTCTTACCGGATGTCTGACCACAGTTTTTAACCTCTCAGGGGCTACCTTCCTTGCATCACTAAGGTATATTTCGTGGTGCAATCGTTTTTCATTGATGTCCAAAATATAACCCTGCTCTTCCATGAATCTATGCATGGCTTCTACCGTAGCAGGCTCATCATCGTATGAGCCGATATGCATGCACTGAACGCACAGCCCTTCATCATATGTAAAGAATTCCACCTTTGAAAAATCCGTTTTTTTCTTGGTAGTTGCCTCCGCCACAGCCCAGTCAAAATCAGCTTTTGTAACAAAGTCAGGAAGGCGAATAACGGAGATCCAGTTGAAGTCGTCCTTACGGGTATAATCTATTCCGCAAAGATTCTTCTGATTGTCGCTAGCTTCATTCTCTATTGCTGTGCCATCATTAGCGTTTGCAGTATCAGCTTCCTGCCACCAGAAACCTTCTAAAGGCGGCACAACATAATCAAAGTAGCCGTCAATCTTGTGGTCTCCTTTTTTACTCATCTTAATTGTAAACGCGATGCCGTAAAGGAGCCCTATTGCCTGCTTGTATTCGTCGCCTTCTACGTTGGGATCTCCGCTCCCCCTCACGGCGATATAGTTCATCTTAGGAACGGTCACTATCGAAGGCGTGCCCTTTGGCATATAGAATTCCTTATATTCTTTCTTATAATCAAAAGCCATAATAAACCCTCTTCTTTTTTTGGATTCCTAACAAATCAGCTGCATAACCCTATGCATTTTCAGTGTCTATCTAATCCGTCATGCATCTTCAAGTCAGGTCTTTTTCCTCATAGGGCTTATTCCAGGATCCAATCTCGATGAGGTTGCCCTCAGGATCCGCTATATAGCAGGTTCTCTGACCCCAGGGCTCAAGCTCGGGAGCAAGCACTGATGTTGCGCCCTTTTCTATGGCCTTGTTATAGGCTTCGTCAACCTCGTCGAATGTATCAACGTAGAGCGCCAGCTCAAAATGCCCGTTCAGGCCTTTTATATACTCATATTTGCGGCTCGTCATTTTCTCAAAGTCTTTTCGTCCATACAGCAGGAAAAGTGTACCATCCTTCACAAGATATACGTTGCCTTCATCTTCTTTTTCCTTGATCTCAAAGCCAAGAACATCCCTGTAAAAGCGGATCATTTCCCCCATATTTTCTACGAATAATCCAAAACCGTCTAATCTCATTAACCTGCCTCCTTATACTCATTTTATTTCCGATTATTTCTCCACCTCTTCATATTTGCATACAATGTCACTGGTGATCCGATAAAGCTTCTCTCTTACAGACTCTGGTTCAAGTACTGTGACCTTGTCCCTGCATGAAAGAATCCATGCAATCAAGCCTTCATCATCCGAATACTCCTGCTCGAAAAGCAGTGTCCCATCAGGCTGTTCCGTGAAGGAAGTAGTGCCATACTCTTCCACAAGCTGCCATTTCATGGACGGATCGAAAATCGCCTTAACTCTGCCCCTTGCAGGAAAAACCTCTTCATTTGAAATGTAAGGTGCAGGTATCTCTCCTCTTTTTTCAAAGTCACTTCCAAGAGCAATTCCATCCATTCGGTTCAGCTTGAACAGCCTAAAATCCTTTCTCAAAAAGCAATATCCATACACATACCAGCTTGCCCATTTAAAGATAAGATAATAGGGTTCAATCTCTCTTTTAGAGTCACCCTTTGGTGAATAGTAGGAAAACTCCATCCTTTTTCCCAGCTCAATGGCATCCTGTATTAGCGCAATTTTCGGAGAAAGCGTATCCCGATACCACGAGGAGAGATCGATAAGTATTGAATCCCTTCCGCTGATAAACTCAGAAGAACCCACCTGAATTTTTTCCATGAGCTGCCCATAATATCCGCTGCCGCTGACACTATCAAGGCTTCGAAGTCCTGCAAGGATCATTTGCATATCTCTGGAGGTTAGAATTGTCCTATCCATGCGATACCCGCTCATAATGCTGATTCCGCCACCGACTCCCTGAGTAGTCTGAATTGGTATTCCTGCCTGACTTAAAGTCTCAATGTCTCTGTTGATAGTTCTTCTAGACACCTCAAAGTGCTTTGCAAGCTCCGGTGCAGTTGTCATTTCCTTTTGCAAAAGAATAGATAGTATTCCAATAAGTCTGTCTATCTTCATTCGATCACCTTCTGAATTCAGCTTAACATGGTAAACATGTCATCTATATGTCATGTTTCTATTTTATCCTGTTTTACACTGATTTGGACAGTAAATATCCCATGAAAATAGAAATACCTCAGAAACATTAAGTTTCTGAGGCCAATTCCCTGATCTTATATCCTACATCCTCAGGTTTGTGAGCATCTGAAGATGTAATAATTTTTACGTTATGCCTCTTAAGAGCCCTGATGAGTTCTGCATCCATGCCAAGAGACGCAGTATCATGGCACCTTCGCTCCACTCCGCTGTTTTGGTCGGCATACATGTTACTATCAGAAAGCGTCTTGGCAAGTCTCTCATAGTAGTCAGTAAGTGCATATGAGGGCTTATGTCCAAAAAGCTTGATGGCATCAGGATGACCAATACCATCAAATATTTGGCTTTTTGCTAAGGCAATTGAATCCTCAAAATAGGTCCTATATGTCTTATCAACATCTATTCCTTCCCATAACTCTGCGGTATGGTCAAAAGCAAAGTTGTCCACAAAGTGGATGCTGCCAAGGAGGAAATCAAATCCTTTACCCTTCGTCTGTTCTACGACAAGATCCTCGTAGTCCTTGAAATAGCACACTTCAAGGCCGAACTTGATTTTTACGGGATACTCTTTTTCTCTAACTTTATTTAGTGTATGCTCAACAACCGGCTGATTTTTCAGCCGATGTTTTCGCATAAAATATAACAACAATTGTACCTTG
>SVFV01000029.1 GCA_015056655.1 Butyrivibrio sp. | reverse complement strand
TAAAGGTTGCTTCCTTCGTCAGCAATTTCTGTATTTCTTTATTGTTTTCTGACCATGATTTGTCCATAATCTATCTTCTCTCATCGGTTAATACAATATTATTCCATATTGCTTTCTTACATTTTAATAAAGTCATATCAAAATAGGCAAGCCTTACCCTTAATCTTTAAACCCAAAAGTGGACCACTAACCCCGTCACCCAGGTCCACTTTCGCGCACAAAAAAGACCCGGTACAAATGTACCGAGTCTTCTGAAATCTGCCATAGCAGATATTCTCATCTCTTTGAGAACTGAGGAGCGCGACGAGCCTTTTTGAGACCGTACTTCTTTCTTTCCTTCATTCTAGGATCACGTGTAAGGTATCCAGCCTTCTTAAGTGCAGGTCTGTACTCTTCTGTATCAGCCTGAAGAAGTGCTCTTGAGATGCCATGACGGATAGCACCAGCCTGACCTGTTGTACCACCACCACGTACTGTTACGTTAACATCGAACTTATCAAGAGTGTTTGTCAGTACAAGGGGCTGACGAACGATAACCTTGAGTGTCTCAAGTCCAAGATACTCATCGATGCTTCTCTTGTTGATTGTTATATTTCCCTTACCAGGTGTAAGATAAACTCTGGCGATAGACTTCTTTCTTCTACCTGTGCCATAGAAACTTGCTGCTTTAGCCATTTTCAAATTCTCCTTTCAGATTAGAATGTAAGTACTTCAGGCTTCTGAGCTGCATGATCGTGCTCAGGACCTGCGTATACATGAAGCTTTGTGTACATCTGTCTGCCAAGAGAACCCTTGGGAAGCATTCCCTTTACTGCATGCTCGATAACACGCTCAGGATGTGTCTCCATCATCTGACGAAGAGTGAACTCTTTGTGATGTCCAACATAATCTGTGTGATGCCAGTACATCTTCTGCTCCATCTTCTTACCTGTAACCTTAATCTTATCAGCATTGATAACGATTACATAATCACCTGTATCAACGTTAGGTGTGTAAATCGGCTTGTTCTTTCCTCTAAGTACGTTAGCTACGTTAGAAGCAAGACGTCCGAGTGTCATATCTGTTGCGTCTACAACATACCATTTCTTCTCGATAGAAGAAGCATTAGGCATATATGTCTTCATTTTAATTACCTCCATAACCAGTCATCTGTTAGTACTCTGGTGCGAGAAACCCTTCACCTGATCTCATCGCTATATCTATAAGATGTACACCTTGTTACTTACCGGGATAACTTCGGTGACATTTACGGATTTATGTGAAACGTTCATAGGTATAATTGCATACTTCTAAATCGTCACACAGTCATATATTATATGCTCATTTTTTCAATTTTGTCAACCATTAATCCTTTAGGAAAATCATATTTTATTAGAAATAATCCCTGAGGTGGAGCTGTTGGGCCTGCTGCCGTTCTGTCCATTGCTTCCAGCATGGTTTTTATGTCTTCAGGCTGATTTTTACCACGGCCAACCTGCATAAGTGTTCCAGCTATAATTCGGACCATATTATACAGGAAGCCATTTCCTACTATTCTAATGATTATTTCATCACCGTTTCTAGTGGCTTCAGCAGAAATAATAGTTCTCACATGAGAAATTGCCTGGGATTCCACATTGCAGAAGCTGGTAAAATCATGCTCTCCGACAAGGTATGCGGCCGCCTGATTCATCTTTTCCTCATCAAGTGGATATGTGCAATTCCAGGTATATTGTCTTTTGGTCGGAATTGGTGTTTTAGTATTTAAAATATGATATTCATAAGTTTTTTCTGAATAACATTTCCTTGGGTGGAAATCATCCGGCACCTGGCATGAATCCATAATGCGGATATCGTCTGGTAGCTTGGTATTAAGTGCGGCTGCGAATTTGTCCGGAGGGATAGTCGAAGTAGTATCAAACACTACTACGTTCCCGTACGCATGAACTCCTGCATCCGTCCTGCTCGCGCCGATGACTTCTATTTTTTCCCCAGTGAGCGTTCCAATGCAATCATTTAGAACGCCCTCTATTGTCAGGGTGTTTTCCTGAAACGCAAAGCCATGATATCCTGTTCCGTCATAGGCCACGGTGAGCATTATTCTTTTTGGCTTATTTTCTAAGTTCTGTTCTTTCATATAACGATTTTCTTTCGAGTAATGGCTCTGACCGCCCATCAAAACAGGATTTTACCAAGTGCAATGCACAAAACAAGGTAAACTACTATCACAATGTATGCCACGAAATCAATTTTCCTATAGATGAGGGGCTTCATCTTGGTTCTGCCCTCTCCTCCTCTGTAGCATCTGGCTTCCATTGCCATTGCCAGGTCGTTTGCACGTCTGAATGCTGAAATAAAGAGCGGTACAAGAAGCGGTATAAGGCTTTTCGCTCTGTTTATAAGTGATCCGCTCTCAAAGTCAGCGCCTCGTGCCATCTGTGCTTTCATTATTTTGTCTGTCTCTTCAAGCAAAATCGGTATAAATCTGAGCGCGATTGACATCATCATTGAAATCTCATGTACGGGAACGTGCACTTTTTTCAACGGGTTCATTAGCTTCTCAAGGCCGTCTGTAAGCTGATTAGGCGTAGTTGTCAAGGTCATAAGGGAGGATCCTGTTATCAAAAATACGAGCCTTACTCCCATCATGGCTGCTATTTTTACACCCTCAATTGTGATCTTTAGTTTCCAAAACGTAAATATAGGCGTTCCAGGCGTCAGAAAAAGGTTAAATAGCATTGTTATAAGCAAAAGCAAATAAATGGCCTTCATGCCCTTAAAAATGAATTTTAAAGGTACTCTGGAAAGCTTTATGGCTATCAGCAAAAACAAGCCTGCCAAAATATATCCTATAAAGTTGTCTACGATAAAAAGGGATACCAAAAACAGTAGGGTTCCGACTATTTTTACTCTGGGATCAAGTCTGTGGAGTACGGATTCTGTCTGGTAATATTGTCCCAACGTGATGTCTCTAAGCATCTATATGCATTCTCCAAGTCGATTTACATTATTCTCATTATTTCATCAGCGGCTTCTGTTATTGTTGTAGCGTCCGTGTTTACCGGAAATCCGGATTTTTTAAGCTCCTGCATAACATAGGTAACCTGCGGTGCTGCAAGCCCAATTTTCTCAAGTTCTTCATAATGTGAGAAAACTGCCTTGGGTTCTCCATCAAAAGCCACCTGGCCTTTATTCATTACGATGATTCTGTCTACATAATCAGCCACATCTTCCATACTGTGGGATACCAGAATAACAGTGATTCCCATTGTTTCATGGAGTTTGCTGATAAGTCCAAGGATTTCGTCCCTTCCTTTGGGATCAAGTCCCGCCGTTGGCTCATCAAGTATCAAAACCTGTGGCTTCATAGCTATAACGCCAGCGATTGCCACTCTTCTCTTTTGTCCACCTGATAAGTCAAAAGGTGACTGATAAAAGTATTCATCAGGAAGTCCAACCTGTTTTAGTGCTTCATAGGCTCTAAGCTCAACCTCTTTCTTGGGTAATCCAAGGTTTTTGGGGCCAAAGCACACGTCAGTAAAGCAATCTATTTCAAAAAGCTGATGTTCAGGATACTGGAAAACAAGTCCAACCTTAGATCTTAGGTCTTTTGTATCAAAGTCCGGATCGCTTATATCTTTTCCATCAAAATAGACAGCTCCTGATGTAGGCTTAACAAGTCCGTTCATATGCTGAATAAGTGTGGATTTTCCAGATCCTGTGTGTCCAATGAGTCCAATAAACTGTCCATCAGGTATCTGAAGTGACACATCTTTAAGAGCTGCATGTGCCATTGCTGTTTCAGCATCATATATGTAGTTTATGTGATCTAGTATTATTGCCATGCAAACCTCTTAATAGCGCAGTGCTTTTATAGCTTCTACAAGCTCATCTCTTGTAAGTATTCCTTCAGGTATATTGAGTCCTCTATTTTTTAGCTCGTAAGCAAGAGAGGTAACCTGAGGAACGCCTAGTCTTAATTCGTTTAATCTGTCGACCTGTGAAAAAATCTCTCGGGGTGTTCCCTGCATTTCCACATGTCCTTTATCCATTACAAAAACTCTGTCAGAGTAGATGACTTCTTCCATGTAATGAGTGATCAGAATGATGGTTATTCCTTCTACATCGTTAAGGGCTCTGGCTGCTCGAATAACATCCCTTCTTCCGTTAGGATCAAGCATAGCCGTAGGCTCATCCAAAACTATGCATTTTGGGTGCATAGCTATTACTCCTGCTATGGAAACTCTCTGTTTCTGGCCACCCGATAGATGGTTAGGTGAGCTTTTCCTAAACTCGTACATGCCTACTGCCTTAAGGCTCTCCTCTACACGTTCCCATATCTCTTTTGTTGGCACGCCCATGTTCTCTGGTCCAAAGCCAACATCTTCCTCAACTATCTGACCAATTATCTGATTATCGGGGTTTTGGAAAACCATTCCAGCCTTCTGTCTAATGTCCCAGATGTTGTCGGCATCCATGGTGTTTAGGCCATCAACCCATACTGTTCCCTGAGTCGGGAAAAGAAGTGCATTAATATGCTTAGCCAGTGTGGATTTGCCTGATCCATTATGCCCAAGTATTGAGATGAATTCACCAGCATTAACATCTAATGTCACATCATCTATAGCTGTAGTAATGCCCTCGACGTTGCCTTCTTCATCTCGCCTTATATATTCAAATGTCAGATTCTCCGCGCGGAGCATTTTCTCTGTTCCCATTGTTATTCCCATTTGCCATTCTGGCTTTATGTATTCTATATAATGTCAGTTATTCTCTGCATCCTTCATTGCTTTTGTCAGCAAATGTGCATATCGTATGTATTTTATTATATTAAATCACTAAAAACAATAATCTATTCTATACTGCAATAATATGTTAAGATATTTTCATGTTTGAACAATATATTAAACCCGCAATAATAATGATATTTGTAATAATTCTATGTGCATTTCTCGCCAGAAGCCTTAATGGAAACGAGACTTTAGCTCAGTATGCACAAAAGCATCCTGAAACTGCTTATGGAACCAGTAGCTCTGTCGATAAGTAGTATCTTTTTGTTATATAAAAATCTATAGTTAATTCAGATATTCGTTTTTTATATTTACCTATGAAAAAGCGCCGCATCATTACTGATGCGGCGCCATTTTAATGCAATTCGTTTATTAGATGAGCTCAAGAACAACCATCATAGCAGCATCGCCCTTACGCTGACCAATCTTAACGATTCTTGTGTAACCACCGTTACGGTTAGCGTACTTAGGACCATACTCTGTGAAAAGCTTATCAACAAGGTCGATTTCCTTTGTGTTCTTCTTCTTACCTGCGTTCTCCTTCGGAACTTCAGTTACAGGATAAAGAGTCTTGAGAATCTGTCTTCTAGCGTGCATACGTGAAGGCTTATCCTTCTTGATCTCTTTCTGAACAGTATCATAAACTGTTACCTTCTTGCCATCCTTAACTTCCTTAACGCGCTTGCCGTCCTTATCCTTACGAGCAACCTTTGCCTCAACTGTAACAGTCTCGTAGTTGTCCATCTCTTTAGCAGCAAGTGTGATGATAGGCTCAACAATCTTCTTTACTTCCTTAGCTCTAGCCTCGGTTGTAACGATCTTACCATTGTAAAGAAGCTGTGTTACCTGGTTTCTAAGAAGTGCTCTTCTAGGCTTTGTTGCTTTGCCTAACTTTCTGTACATTGCCATAATTATTTACATCCTTTCTCAATTGCAGAGTTCCCTCTGCCTTGGCGCATATAGGAATACTCTTTGGATTTATTTCCCATATACAATGTTTACCTATGAGAATCCGCATCAGTACACATCGGCTTTACCTTCAGCGAATACTATAACTTTGTTACTATCAGTTCTGTTCTTCACCAGCTCTGAGTGCAAGTCCGAGTTCATCAAGCTTTGCAAGAACTTCCTCAAGTGACTTACGACCAAGGTTACGAACCTTCATCATATCGTCAGAAGTCTTGTTTGTGAGCTCCTCAACAGTGTTGATACCTGCTCTCTTAAGGCAGTTGAATGAGCGAACGCTGAGCTCAAGCTCATCAATGCTCATCTCCAGAACCTTTTCTTTCTCATCGCTGTCCTTCTCTACCATAACTTCTGCAGTCTTGGCATTCTCAGACAGATCGATAAAGAGGCTAAGATGCTCGCTCAGAACCTTAGCTGCAAGGCTTACTGCCTCATCAGGGCCAAGTGTTCCGTTTGTATGAACATCAAGTGTCAGCTTATCATAATCAGTTACCTGACCTACACGTGTATTTTCTACACTAACGTTAACACGCTCAACAGGTGTGTAGATTGAATCTACAGCAATTACGCCGATAGGAAGATCTGCGCTCTTGTTCTTATCAGAACTTACATATCCTCTTCCCTTTGTAATTGTAAGCTCCATGTAGAGCTTAGCATCCTTGCCGGACAGTGTAGCAATAACCTGATCAGGGTTCTTAATCTCGATATCCTGATCAACCTGAATATCAGCTGCAGTAACTACACCCTCGCCTGTGTACTCGATATAAGCAGTCTTAGGCTCGTTTGTATCTGAGTTATTGCATATAGCAAGATTCTTGATATTCATAATGATTTCAGTTACGTCTTCCTTTACTCCAGGAATAGGACTGAATTCATGCAGTACACCTTCGATTTTGACCTGACTTACTGCTGCTCCGGGCAATGAAGATAACATAATTCTTCTAAGTGAATTACCAAGAGTTATACCATAGCCTCTCTCAAGGGGCTCAACGATAAATCTGCCGTACTTCTTGTCCTCTGAAACTTCAGCAACTTCAATATTTGGTCTTTCAAAATCAAACACTGACATACCCTCCTTTTGGTTTTATAGTGTGTCCTAAACTTATTTAGAATACAACTCGACGATCAACATTTCGTCAACAGGAACGTCGATTACTTCTCTTGAAGGGAATTCTTTAACTGTACCACTGAGGCTATCCTTGTTTACATCAAGCCACTCGGGAACAAGTCTACCAACTGTGATCTCTGTGATATCCTTAAATCTCTGTGTGCTTCTTGCAGCCTCTCTTACCTCAATAACATCACCTGCTTTGATGAGGTATGAAGGAACGTTTACAACCTTACCATTTACTGTGATGAACTTATGAAGAACAACCTGTCTAGCTTCTCTTCTTGTTCTTGCAAAGCCCATACGGAAAATAACATTATCAAGTCTGCGCTCAAGAAGAACCATGAGGTTTTCACCAGTCTGACCCTTCTGACGATCAGCCTTGTCGTAGTAGTTACGGAAAGGCTTCTCAAGAACGCCGTAAATGAACTTAGCCTTCTGCTTCTCACGAAGCTGAAGTCCGTATTCACTCATCTTCTTGTTAGCTCTGCTGTTTGTTCTCTTGGACTTCTTGTCATATCCAAGGAATGTGGGATCCAAATCAAGGGATCTGCATCTCTTAAGTACTGGAACTCTGTTTACTGCCATTATTGGCTCCTTTCTTTTTCAGGATAACTCCTGATGTTGTTTACAGCGCCTTTCGACACCTTCTTCCAACGAGTTAAATGTTAATAGTGTCTATATACTCCATCAGAGCCAAACGTAAAACGCCGGCTCTGAATGAATATCATAATAGGATTATACTCTGCGGCGCTTGGGCGGGCGGCATCCGTTATGAGGTACAGGAGTTACATCCGTAATACTGGTAACAGTAAGGCCACTTGCAGCAAGAGCTCTGATTGCAGCTTCTCTTCCTGAACCCGGTCCCTTTACAAAGACATCAACAGTCTTAAGGCCATGAATAAGTGCAGCCTTTGTTGCTGTCTCTGCAGCCATCTGTGCAGCATAAGGAGTAGATTTCCTTGAACCCTTAAATCCGAGACCACCAGCACTTGCCCAACTAAGAGCATTACCTGCAGCATCTGTCAATGTAACGATAGTGTTATTGAAAGATGACTGAATGTGTGCCTGTCCGTGTTCAACGTTCTTCTTGACACGCTTCTTACCTTTAGAAGCACTAGTTTTCTGATTTGCCATTTTAAACTAACCTACTTTCTTCCTATGTTAATTTCTAAGTTACTATATAATAAGAGAATTACTTCTTCTTATTAGCGATTGTTCTCTTAGGACCTTTTCTTGTTCTAGCGTTGGTCTTTGTTCTCTGACCACGAACAGGAAGTCCTCTTCTGTGACGAATTCCTCTGTAGCATCCGATCTCAGAAAGGCGCTTGATGTTCATAGCGATTTCTCTTCTGAGGTCACCCTCTACTTCATAATCATTACCGATGATCTCAGCAATCTTCTTTACTTCATCATCTGTGAGATCACGAACACGTGTGTCCGGATTTACTTTTGCAGCCTCAAGAATTTTGTTTGAGCTTGTTCTACCAATTCCATAGATATAAGTAAGACCAATCTCAACTCGCTTATCTCTAGGTAAATCTACACCTGCAATACGAGCCATTTTAAATATCCTCCATCTAATTAAAAAAGTTGTTGAATTCTGATTATTCGTCTAATCAGAATTGGGTATCAGCGGAATATTCCGTCTCCCTTATGTTACTTATTTGATTGGGGCAATGATGCAGCCCAATCGGACAGTTTCTGGTCCGATCTTTCCAATACGCATTGGTATCAAAAAGTAATGTCAAAATGACTCGAATCAGCCCTGTCTCTGTTTGTGCTTAGGGTTTTCGCAGATTACACGAATAACGCCTTTTCTCTTGATAACCTTGCACTTTTCGCACATAGGCTTAACAGAAGACCTTACTTTCATTTGTAACTCCTTTCCTACGTTCATCCTATCAAAGGGCATACTATCACCCTCTAAAAGCGACCGCATTACATAATACCATATATAAAATATATTTACAAGTATTATTTTATAAGTGATTACTTATCTCTCCAGATAATTCTTCCTTTTGTGAGATCATAAGGTGAAAGCTCAAGTGTTACCTTGTCTCCAGGGAGTATACGGATAAAGTTCTGTCTAAGCTTACCACTGATGTGAGCAAGAACAATATGACCATTCTCAAGCTCAACTTTAAACATTGTATTGGGAAGCTTTTCTACAACTTTTCCTTCAATTTCAATTACATCTGCTTTAGACATTTTTTCCTCATTTCTATCTACTGTAACAAGTTCATTTATAGTATCGTTAAGATTTCTGGTTCACCATCCGGTGTAATGGCAATGGTATTTTCATAATGTGCAGCCAATGATCCGTCCAGTGTGACAACCGTCCACTCATCATCTAGAAAAGCAATTTTCCTCTTTCCCATGGTTATCATTGGCTCAACACAAAATGTCATTCCAGGAAGCATTATTATACCTCGTCTAAACTGACGGTAGTTAGGTATATATGGCTCCTCATGTAGTTCTTTTCCGATTCCATGGCCTGTCAACTCTCTCACTATGCCGTACCCATAAGGCTTAATGAATTTGTCGATGGCCTTTGAGATATCGTAAAGTCTGCCGCCGGCTTTGGCGTATTTTATTCCTTCAAAGAAGCTTTGCTTAGTAACATCAATTAGCTTTTGCGCCTCTGGGGATATTTCTCCAACTCCCCATGTTCTGGCTGCATCAGAATGATATCCCTTATAGCTAAGTCCAGTATCAAAGGTAACTATATCGCCTTCCTTAAGGATTGTTTCCGCCTTAGGGATTCCATGAACCACTTCATCATTAACTGATATACATACAGATGCCGGATATCCCTCGTAGTCTTTGCAATTAGGTATTCCGCCAAGTTTTCGGATGGCTTCCTCACCAATCGCGTCAAGTTCTAGCGTTGAAATACCAGGCCTAAGAGCTTCATGTAACACTTCATGAACCTGTGCCAGCATATTTCCTGACTTTCTCATGAGGTTCAATTCTTCATCTGACTTGATTGTAATAGGCATTTTGATTACCTCAAATTATTAACCAAGAATACCTGTTATTTCAGCAAATACTTCCTGCATATCTTTTGTTCCATCCACAGACTTAAGGATATTCTTTGCATTGTAGTAATCGATAAGTGGCTGTGTCTGCTCATGATATACACTCAGACGATTCTGTACTGTTTCAGGCTTATCATCATCCCTCTGTACAAGCTCGCTGCCGCATGTATCGCAAATGCCTTCCTGCTTCGGAGGAATATGCTCGATGTGATATGTAGCACCACACTTAAGGCATGCTCTTCTACCAGACATTCTGCGTACTATATTTTCATCAGGAACATCTACATTGATTGCAAAATCAACTTTATCACCAAGCTTTGTAAGCTCTTTATCAAGAACATCAGCCTGAGGAATTGTTCTCGGGAAACCATCCAGAACATATCCGTTCTTGCAATCATCCTGAGCTACTCTGTCAAGAAGAATCTCAACCGTGAGTTCATCAGGAACAAGCTGTCCCTTATCCATGTATTCTTTAGCTTTCTTACCAAGTTCCGTACCATTTTTGATATTTGCTCTGAAAATATCTCCTGTTGAAATATGCGGAACCTTATATTTATCTGCTATCATTTTCGCCTGTGTGCCTTTTCCAGCACCAGGTGCCCCTAACATTATTATCTTCATTGCTTGAAGAACCTCCCCTTATAAATTGTTTAAATGTACAACAAGAGGTTCGGGGATCTGCATTACTACAGACCCCTAAACCTCTAGTTATTTAATCATCTAAAAAACCTTTATAATTACGTACCAACATCTGTGATTCAATCTGTTTCACCGTCTCAAGAATTACACTTACTACAATGATAAGGCTCGTACCACCGAAGGATACGTTAGCTCCAAATACACCATTGAAGAATATCGGAAGGACACCGATGATTGTGAGTCCAATAGCTCCGATAAAGATGATGTAGTTTAGAATGTTTGTTAAATAATCGCTGGTAGGCTTTCCAGGACGAATGCCAGGAATAAAGCCACCCTGCTTTTTCATGTTATCCGCAATCTCAAGCGGATTGAATGTGATCGATGTGTAGAAATATGCAAAGAATATTAAAAGCAATACATATACTACAAGGCCAATTGAATATTTCAATTTTGCCGGATCACACCAGTAGCTCTGGTTCAAATATTTAAGGACCTCACTCCAAGCTCCTGTTCCCTTGTAGCCAACAAGCTGGCTGATGATGATCGGGAACTGGAAGAGAGACATCGCAAAAATGATCGGCATAACACCTGCAGTATTAACCTTCAGAGGAATCTCTGAATGATTGCCGCCATATGTTCTTCTACCCTGAATCTTTTTTGCATACTGTACCGGTATACGGCGCTCTGCTCCATTAAGCAGTACTACCAAAACTACCATTGCAACGATTACTGCAACGATAATTATTACTGATACAACTCCCTTAGCAATATTTCTACCTGTTACAAACTGTGTAAATAAGCTGCTCAAATCAGAAGGCATTCTTGAAATGATGTTAATGGTAAGTACGATAGAAATACCATTTCCAACACCATTATCAGTTATACGCTCGCCGATCCACATAAGAAATGCACTGCCGGCTGTAAGAGCTGCAACTATCTGAATTACATAAAGCGGAGACTTCTCAACAAGGAATCCGTTGCGATAGAATCCGATTGCCATAGCGACTGACTCGATAAGAGCCAGTGCTACAGTTATATAACGGGTAAGTGCTGCAAGCTTCTTTCTTCCATCCTCGCCATCACGCTGCCATTCCTCAAACTTAGGAATAGCAATTGTGAGTAGCTGAATAATGATTGAAGATGTGATATACGGTGTAATATTGAGTGCCAAGATTGACATATTCTCAAATGATCCACCAGTAAATCGATCCATGAAACCAAAAGCATTATTTTCGGATAATTCCTTGAACCAATCCTGGAATACGCTGACATTCATGCCAGGTACAGGAATTGCTGATCCGAGTCTGATCACCAATAACATACAAAAGGTGAACAGTAATTTCATTCTGATATCTTTGATCTTGAATGCATTCTTAATGGTTGTGAACATTAAATCACCTCTGCCGTTCCCCCAAGAGCTTCGATCTTCTCCTTAGCAGATGCACTATATGCATTTACTTTAACCGTAAGCTTTTTGGTAAATTCACCGTTACCGAGTATCTTTACGCCATCATATTCATGTTTGATGATACCATTATCCTTAAGTGCCTGTACGTCAACAACTGCACCGTTCTCAAAGCACTCAAGTGAACTTACATTTATAGCTACGATATGCTTAGAATTGATGTTCTTAAAGCCTCTCTTAGGAAGACGACGGAACAAGGGCATCTGTCCACCCTCAAATCCGGGTCTGGGAGCTCCTGAACGAGCTTTCTGTCCCTTGTGGCCCTTACCAGCAGTCTTGCCATTTCCTGAACCATGACCGCGGCCTCTTCTGAAATTGTCACTCTGAACAGAACCCTCAGCAGGTCTCAAATTAGATAATTCCATGATTTTCCTCCTTAAAGTTCTTCCACTTTAACCAGATGTTTTATCTGCTGGATCTGACCTCTTGTTGCAGAGTTATCCGGCAGTTCAACACTGCTGTTAAGTTTCTTAAATCCCATTGATTTTACCGTAGCTCTCTGCTTCGGAACAGCACCAATAGTGGACTTCACCAATGTGATTTTAAGCATCTTTCCACTTTCTTTCTTAGCTGCCATTGATTTTCTCCTTTACTAGATGTTGCCTACTATTACGCAATAACTTCTTCTACAGACTTACCGCGCTTCTTAGCAACCTCTTCCGGTGTCTTCAGGTTTCCAAGACCGTTAATGGTCGCATAAACAACGTTCTGCTTATTGTTAGAACCAAGAGACTTTGTACGGATGTTCTTAATTCCGGCAAGCTCACATACAGAACGAGCAGGACCACCTGCGATAATACCAGTACCTTCGGGAGATCTCTTAAGAAGAACCTCCGCAGAACCGAACTTACCTACGAAATCATGTGTGATACTGTTGTTCTCATCAAGCGGAACTGTAATGAGATTCTTAGTAGCATCCTCCTTACCCTTGCGAATAGCATCAGGTATTTCAGTAGACTTACCAAGACCAACACCAACATGACCATTACCGTCACCAACAACTACAAGGGCTGTGAACTTCATGTTACGTCCACCCTTAACAACCTTTGTAACTCGCTTGATGGTAACGACTTTATCTGTTAATTCAAGCTGACTTGCATCAACGATTGTACGCTTCATTATCTTTCTCCCTTCCTTAGAATTCTAAGCCTGCTTTTCTAGCTGCATCAGCTAATGCTGCTACCTTACCATGGTAGATGTAACCGCCTCTGTCGAAAACAACAGCCTTAATACCTTTTTCCATTGCTCTCTTAGCAACAACATCACCGATGTATGCAGCTGCATCAACATTATCTGTAGCCTTCAGAGCTGACTTAATGTCCTTCTCAAGTGTGGAAGCAGAAACGATTGTCTTTCCGGCAACATCATCGATAACCTGAGCATACATATGATTATTACTTCTGAAAACTGCAAGACGAGGTCTTTCAGCAGTGCCGCTGAAACGATTGCGAATTCTCAGATGCTTCTTTTCGCGACTTTTCTGTCTGGATTCTTTACTAACCATTTTTTACTCTCCTTATCTCTTACTTCTTACCGGTCTTACCAACCTTGCGGCGGATAACTTCATCAGAATACTTGATTCCCTTGCCCTTATACGGCTCAGGAGCTCTCTTCTCTCTGATAATTGCTGCAAACTGGCCAACCTTTTCTTTATCGATACCCTTAACGATGATATTGTTACCATCAACTACTGTCTCGATTCCTTCAGGATCCTCGAGTTCAACAGGGTGTGAATAACCAAGAGTCAGGGTGAGTTTCTTGCCGCTCTTTGCTGCTCTATAACCAACACCATTAACTTCAAGCTTCTTCTCATAGCCATCTGTTACACCAACAACCATGTTATTCAGAAGGCTTCTTGAAAGTCCATGAAGAGCTCTTGTCTTCTTCTGATCATCAGGTCTCTTAACTTCGATCTGACCATCGTTCTGCTCGAACTGCATCTCAGCAGGGAATACTCTCTCAAGTGTGCCCTTAGGACCTTTAACAGTCACCTTATTATTTTCTGCAACTTCTACTGTTACACCAGCAGGAATCGCGATTGGCATTTTTCCGATTCGTGACATGCCCGTACCTCCAATTTACCAAACGAATGCAAGAACTTCGCCACCAACCTGGAGCTCTCTTGCTTTTTTATCAGTTACAACACCCTGGTTTGTAGAGATGATTGCGATGCCGAGACCACCAAGTACTCTCGGGAGCTCCTCTCTACCAGCGTATACACGCAGACCGGGCTTGGAAATTCTCTTAAGACCAGAAATAACTCTGTCATTTCTGTCAGCGCCGTACTTGAGTGTGATGTGAAGAGTCTTGAAACCATTCTCTTCAACAACATCAAGCTTCTTGATATAACCTTCTTCAAGAAGAATGTTTGCGATTGCAAGCTTCATCTTTGATGAAGGAACGTCAACTGTGTCATGCTTTGCAGTGTTTGCATTACGAATTCTTGTAAGCATATCTGCAATAGGATCATTCATTGCCATTTTGAAAAAGCCTCCTTAATTTTCTATTATTGCTCCGCCTTACTGTGCCGAATGCACAGAGACACGAAGCCGCAATGTTTTTAAATAATTACCAACTAGCCTTACGTACACCCGGGATCTCACCCTTGTAAGCTAACTCACGGAAACAAATTCTGCAGATTCCGTATTTTCTAAGATAAGCATGCGGACGACCACAAATTCTGCAACGGTTGTATGCACGTGTTGAAAACTTGGGTTTCATCTGCTGTTTTACCTTCATGGATAATTTAGCCATGTGTTCGATTCCTCCTATTTAAATCACTTAGCGAAAGGCATGTTGAAGAGTGTTAAAAGCTCACGAGCCTCTTCATCAGTCTTGGCAGTTGTTGTAAAGATGATATCCATACCTCTTGTCTTGTCAACCTTATCATACTCGATCTCAGGGAAGATGAGCTGCTCCTTGATACCAAGAGCATAGTTACCTCTGCCATCGAAAGCGTTAGGGTTAACACCACGGAAGTCGCGGACACGAGGAAGTGCCAGGTTAACCAAACGATCCATGAACTCGTACATCTTCTCTCCACGAAGTGTAACCTTACATCCAATCGGCATACCCTCTCTAATCTTGAAGTTAGCGATGGACTTCTTAGCCTTTGTATAAACAGGCTTCTGGCCGGAGATGATCTGCATATCGTTTGCAGCGTTTTCAAGAACCTTAGCGTTCTCCTTTGCTTCTCCTACTGCCATATTGATTACGATTTTATCGAGCTTCGGAACTTCCATAACGTTCTTATAACCGAACTTCTTTGTCATAGCGCTCACGATCTCGTCTTTATATAAATCCTTATATCTACTCAAAGCTCCTTACCTCCTTTCCTTATCAGTCAATAGCTTCGCCTGTTGATTTAGCGATACGAACCTTCTTGCCGTCCTCTACCTTGAAACCAACACGTGTAGCCTTTCCCTTATGAACATACATTACATTGGAGATGTCCATGGGAGCTTCCTGCTGAACGATACCACCATTGGGGTTTGAAGCGGAAGGCTTTGTGTGCTTAGTAACCATGTTTGCACCTTCAACTACTACCTTGCCGTTCTTAAGGTCAACGGAGAGTACCTTGCCTTCTTTATCTTTGCTCTTACCGGCAATAACCTTAACGGTATCGCCCTTCTTAATCTTACTTGTAGACATTCGGCGCCTCCTTATAATACTTCCGGAGCAAGAGAAAGAATCTTCATATACTTCTTGTCACGAAGCTCTCTTGCAACGGGTCCAAAAATACGTGTTCCCTTCGGATTACCTTCATCATTGATGATAACTGCAGCGTTCTCATCAAAACGAATATAGGAACCATCTTTACGGCGAGTTTCTTTAACAGTACGAACTACAACTGCTTTTACAACGTCGCCCTTCTTAACAACGCCGCCTGGTGTTGCTTCTTTGACCGAAGCAACAACTACATCGCCGATTCTCGCATATCTTCTTGTAGAACCACCCATAACACGGATTGTTAAAAGCTCTTTAGCACCTGTGTTATCAGCAACTCTAAGTCTGCTTTCCTGCTGAATCATGTCATTTCTCCTTTTATAATCAACTATCTGAAAACTTTAGCTAATTACTTAGCACGCTCAATAATCTGAACCAGTCTCCATCTCTTGTCTTTAGAGATCGGTCTTGTTTCCATAACCTTGACTGTATCACCTATACGGCACTCATTGTTTTCATCATGAGCCTTCAGCTTATAGGTTCTTTTAACAATCTTCTTGTAAAGAGGATGCTTTACATGATCTTCGATGGAAACAACGATGGTCTTATCCATCTTATCGCTTGTTACTTTACCAACACGCGTTTTTCTTAAATTTCTTTCCACGACTTAATCTCCTTTACTGTGCTGCATTCTGTGTGATCACAGTCTGAATTCTTGCAATGTTCTTTCTAACCTCTTTAATTCTTGCTGTATTATCCAGCTGGTTAGTTGCATTCTGGAATCTAAGATTAAAAAGTTCCTTTTTAGCTGATACAAGCTCCTGATTAAGTTCCTCAGCAGACTTAGCCTTCAGCTCTTCTACATACTTATTAGTTTTCATTGGATGCACCGCCTTCCAAATCAGCCTTTGAAACGATCTTACACTTGCAAGGAAGCTTATGTACTGCGAGACGAAGTGCCTCTCTAGCTACCTCTTCATCGACTCCGCCGATTTCAAACATAACACGTCCGGGCTTAACAACAGCTACCCAGTAATCTACAGAACCCTTACCGGAACCCATACGAGTTTCAGCGGGCTTTGCTGTAACAGGCTTGTCAGGGAAAATCTTGATCCAAACCTGACCACCACGCTTGATGAAACGAGTCATAGCGACACGGGCTGCCTCGATCTGATTAGAACGAATCCAGCAGGGCTCAAGCGCTACTATTCCATACTCACCGTATGCGATTGTGTTGCCGCGTGTAGCCTTACCAGCCATAGAACCGCGGAACTGCTTACGATGCTTTACTCTCTTCGGCATTAACATTATTTATCGCTCCCTTCCTTATCTGAATTCTCGGATGCTTTTGTAGGAAGTACTTCACCCTTATAGATCCATACCTTAACACCAACCTTACCATAAGTTGTGTCTGCCTCAGCAAATCCATAATCAATATCAGCTCTGAGTGTCTGCAGCGGAATTGTACCCTCGCTGTAGAACTCGCTACGTGCGATATCTGCACCACCAAGACGGCCACTGCAGCAAGCCTTGATACCCTGTGCATCTGTCTTCATTGTTCTGCTCATGCATGACTTCATAGCACGACGGAAAGATACACGATTCTCAAGCTGCTGTGCGATGTTCTCAGCAACAAGCTGAGCATCCTTATCGGGCTTCTTGATTTCCTTAATGTCAACAAGAACCTTCTTATCTGTTATCTTGGAAAGTTCCTTCTTTGTTACTTCTATCTCAGCACCACCCTTACCGATAACAACGCCGGGCTTAGCTGTGTAAACGATAACCTTAACACGATCAGATGCTCTCTCGATTTCAATCTTAGAAATTCCAGCAGCGTAGAGCTTCTTCTTCAGAAACTTTCTGATCTTGTAATCTTCAACAAGATTGTCTGCGAATTCGCCATTCTCTGCATACCATTTTGATTCCCAATCTGCAATGACGCCGACTCTCAGACCATGAGGATTAACTTTCTGTCCCATTGAACTTACTTTCTCCTTTCTTATCTCTCATCCAGAATTACAGTCAAATGGCTTAATTTCTTCTGAATTCTGTAAGCTCTACCCTGAGCTCTAGGCTGAATTCTCTTCATAATCGGGCCATTACTTGCGTTGCATTCTGCAATATAAAGGTTTGCTCTGTTCATGCCGTTGTTATTCTCAGCATTAGCAATTGCAGAACTAAGAAGCTTATAAATTACACTTGAAGCGTATCTGGGATTGTACTCCAGAATAGCAAGTGCTGTTTCTACATCCTTACCCCTGATGGCATCCATTACGAAGCATGCCTTCTGAACAGGGATTCTTGCGTAAGATAACTTAGCAGAAGGTCTTGTGTCCTTCTGAGCGTTTCTCTCTCTCTTAACTTGGGATCTATGTGCTGTAGCCATAGATTAACCTCCTTTCACTGTTCACAAACTCTAACCGGTCGGTTTAGCGTACTCCGCCTTTTCTCTCAGGCACGCTACCAGCATGGCCTCTGTAGGTTCTTGTAGGAACGAACTCACCAAGCTTGTGTCCGACCATATCTTCCGTTACATATACCGGAATATGCTTTCTTCCGTCATGAACAGCGATAGTGTGTCCAACGAAGGAAGGGAAAATCGTGGAACGACGGGACCATGTCTTAACGATTTGTTTCTGATTCTCTGCATTCATTGCATCGATCTTCTTCAGCAGACTAGCATCTGCGAAAGGTCCCTTTTTAAGTGATCTAGACATTTGTCATTCTCCTCTCGTATTTCAACAAAGCTTATTTAATAGCTTTTCCGTCTCTTCTTCTGATGATCATCTTGTTAGAAGCCTTCTTCTTCTTACGTGTCTTGTAACCAAGAGCAGGCTTACCCCAAGGTGTGCACGGACCGGGACGACCGATAGGTGCTCTACCTTCACCACCACCATGCGGGTGATCGTTAGGGTTCATAACAGAACCACGAACTGTAGGACGGATACCCATGTGACGCTTACGACCAGCTTTACCAATGTTGATAAGGTTGTGATCGATGTTACCAACTGTACCGATTGTTGCACGGCACTCGATGGGAACTAATCTCATCTCGCCAGAAGGAAGACGAAGTGTTGCATACTTACCTTCTTTAGCCATAAGCTGAGCTGAGTTACCAGCGGAACGAACAAGCTGTCCACCTCTTCCGGGATAAAGCTCGATGTTGTGTACGCTCTCACCGACAGGAATGTTTGCAAGAGGTAAGCAGTTACCGATACGTACTTCAGCAGCAGGACCATTCATGATTGTCATGCCATCCTTAAGTCCCTGAGGAGCAAGGATGTAAGCCTTTGTGCCATCTTCGTACTCGATAAGTGCGATGTTAGCTGTTCTGTTAGGATCGTACTCGATACCGATAACCTTAGCTGTGCACTCATCCTTGTAACGCTTGAAGTCGATGATTCTGTACTTTCTTCTTCCACCGCCACCGCGATGTCTTACTGTGATCTTACCCTGGTTATTACGTCCAGCCTTTGAATTCTTAGAAACAAGGAGGCTCTTCTCAGGAGTCTTCTTTGTGATCTCTGAGAAATCTGAACCTGTCATATTTCTTCTGGACGGTGTATATGGGCCGTATTTCTTAATTCCCATGATTATCTCCTTTTTCTTATCACGCACGGCTGTTGCCTGGATTCGGACTTTGTTTTAATCCTGTGCGTATAGTTAATTGTTATTTATCAAAGTCCCTGGAAAATCTCGATATCCTTGCTATCTTCTGTAAGCTGTACGATTGCCTTCTTAACCTTAGCAGTTCTGCCATAAGTCATTCCGCGTCTCTTAAGCTTTCCGTTAGCATTGAGAGTGTTTACCTTAGCAACCTTAGCGCCATCGAACATCTTCTCAACAGCTTCCTTGATCATTGTCTTGTTAGCTTCAGGATGTACGAAGAAAGTGTACTTCTTCTCGCCCATAGCATTCATGCTCTTCTCTGTGAGAACAGGCTCAAGAATAACGTCATAATACTGAATAGCTGCCATTATGCATACACCTCCTCAATCTTTGCAACTGCGTCCTTTGTAAGAACGAGTGTCTGAGCATTTACTACATCATATACATTGATTGTATTTGTAAGTGCTGTCTTTACTTCAGGAAGATTGTTTGCAGACTTAACAACCTTAGCGTCGTTATCAGCTACTACAACAAGAGCCTTACGTGTAGCCTTGATGTTGCTCATAACTTCTGCAAACTTCTTTGTCTTAAACTCGTCCATCTTGAGTTCATCAAGAACGATGAGCTTTCCAGACTGAACCTTATCTGTGAGCGCTGACTTAAGAGCAGCTCTCTTCTCTTTCTGGTTCATCTTGAATGAATAATCTCTCGGAACGGGTGCGAATACAACTCCGCCGCCTGTCCACTGAGGAGCTCTTGTGGATCCCTGTCTTGCATGACCGGTTCCCTTCTGTCTCCAAGGCTTACGACCACCTCCGCGAACTTCGGAACGTGTCTTTGCCTTCTGTGTACCCTGACGGTTGTTAGCAAGCTGCTGAACTACTGCAAGGTGTACAAGATGTTCATTTACTTCAACTCCGAAGATGGCATCGTTGAGATCGATATTGCCAACTTCTTTGCCTTCCATATTGTAAACAGATACGTTAGCCATCTGTTTGTCCTCCTTTCGTGAAAAGTTATGCCTCTACCTTAGTAGTCTCCTTAATTGTTACAAGACCCTTCTTAGGACCAGGGATAGCACCCTTAACAAGGATCAGATTCTTGTCAGCATCTACGCGAACAACTTCAAGATTCTGAACTGTTACTTTTACGCTTCCCATGTGACCAGGCATTCCTTTTCCCTTAAATACACGGCTAGGATCAGAACTGGATCCGTTTGAACCCTGATGACGATGGAACTTAGAACCGTGAGCCATGGGTCCTCTGTGCTGGCCGCACTTCTTGATTGCGCCCTGGAATCCCTTACCCTTAGAGATTGCTGTAGCGTCAATCTTGTCGCCCTGTGCAAAGATGTCAGCCTTGATCTCGCTTCCAAGCTCGTACTCAGCAGCGTTCTCAAACTTGAACTCTCTTACGAATCTCTTGCAGGATACTCCAGCCTTCTTGAAATGGCCCTGCTGTGCTTTGTTAACACCATGTGCATGTACGATTGTCTTCTTGCCGTTCTTGTCTCTGTTGATGATCTTTTCTTTCTTATCAACATAGCCAACCTGAACTGCACTGTAACCATCGTTCTCAACGGTCTTGATCTGTGTTACTACACAGGGTCCTGCCTGCAGAACAGTTACAGGAATAAGTGAACCGTCTTCGTTGAAGATCTGAGTCATACCGATCTTCGTAGCTAAGATAGCCTTCTTCATTTCTTTTACCTCCTTATTACATCTACAGCGGATGCTTAGATCGTTCGCAATGTCGCTTTAATTGCGCTTGGCAATTCTCCAGTCTTCACGGCATCATGCGTCTCGCATCATACTAGTAGAGGTTTACATTAGTTATGAATTATTTCATTTTGATATTGATGTTTACACCTGCGGGCATCTCTAATCTCTGAAGAGCCTCAACTGTCTTAGGTGTAGGTGTAATGATGTCGATCAGTCTCTTATGTGTTCTCTGCTCGAACTGCTCTCTGGAATCCTTGTACTTATGTACCGCACGAAGGATTGTTACTACTTCCTTCTTAGTGGGAAGCGGTACAGGTCCACTAACCTGAGATCCGTTCTTCTTGACTGTCTCGATGATCTTCTTGGCAGATGCATCAACAAGCTGATGATCATAAGCCTTAAGTGTAATTCTCATTACCTGATTTGCCATAAAAAAAGTCGCCTCCTTTTCGCACTTTAATTAGATAAGTACGACAAGCGGTGACTGTACACTCTTCCGTGTGTGTCATGAACTTTCACATTCACAATTTTTCACACGTCGTTTCTGCTAGCATAGCTTCGCAGACATATTGTTTGTACAGTGACTTGTCGTCAGATTGTCTGACCTTGCGGTCTCTTGACATTCGCTCCACGGAAAACCTGCCTCACTGGATAAAGCAGCAACCTCACGCTTCACAGCTATCATGTCACAGCATTGATAAATATATCCTATTTTTTATTGATATGCAAGTGTTATTTTCAAAATTAATTAGTTTCTACGTAAAATAGGCAATTTTCAATATTTTTTCTTGATGTTTTTTAATGTATTTAGCTTCCTTGTTCCTATTTTATCTATTTTCGTATAAAATCAAACCTGCTAAAAAGTTCTAGTACTATGTGTTTCTTCTATATAAAACATCTTCTATAATATATAGTAGAAACTCATAATATGTAATTGGTAAATAGCACAAAATATTATTTGAATAGATAGGAGAAATATATGTTTCTAGCAGATCAGTGGAAGGATTACGAAGTAATCGACACTTCCGAGGGTGAAAAGCTTGAACGCTGGGGCGACTATATGCTCGTAAGACCCGATCCTCAGGTTATATGGAATACTGAGAAAAAGCATATGGGCTGGAAAAAGTTCAATGCCAGATATTTAAGAAGTAATAAAGGTGGTGGAGAATGGGATTTCAGAAATCTCCCCGAAGAGTGGTCCATTAACTACAAGGATCTTACCTTTAATTTAAAGCCATTTAGTTTTAAGCATACTGGACTTTTCCCCGAGCAGGCAGCGAACTGGGATTGGTTTTCAGATTTAATTAAGAAAGCCGACCGTCCGATCAAGGTGCTTAACCTTTTCGCTTATACAGGAGGCGCTACTGTTTCAGCAGCAAAAGCAGGAGCTTCTGTTACTCATGTTGATGCAGCAAAGGGAATGGTACAGTGGGCAAAAGAGAACGCTGCTTCTTCAGGACTTGCTGATGCTCCTATCAGATATCTTGTTGATGACTGTGGCAAATTTGTTGATAGAGAAATCAGACGCGGCAATCACTACGATGCCATCATAATGGATCCTCCTTCATATGGAAGAGGACCTAAAGGCGAAATCTGGAAGCTTGAGGATTGTGTATACGACCTTATTCTTAGAAGTGTTAAGCTTCTATCTGATAAGCCGCTATTCTTCCTCATCAATTCTTACACAACTGGATTGCAGCCAGCAGTTCTTTCATACATGCTTCATACTGCTATCGATCCTTTACACGATGGTGTAGTAGAAGCTGATGAAGTTGGTCTTCCTGTAAAATCAAACGGTCTTGTATTACCCTGTGGCGCAAGCGGACGTTGGACAGCAAAATAAATCATATATTATATAGAAGAATCGCACCTCCAAAACGGAAGTGCGATTCTTTTTTAATCATCATTTTCATCAATAAGAGCTCTCTGCTCAGCAAGAATTTCCCTTTTTATAATCCTCATAGTCTCATCCGATGCTTTTCTCTCCTCTAAAGTAGGAGTCATGCTATAAGGTGTTCCATCACCAGCATCGATTCGCTCTCTTATCTGCTGCATTCTTCGGTCGAGCTGATTGATAAGATCAGCACTGAACTTCAGATCTTCTGTAATAAGATCTGCATTTTCGATATCCTTTTTATATTTCATCTTATGTTCAAGACTTGCCCAGAAATCCATGGCGATAGTTCTAAACTGAACCTCTACCTTCATGCTTTCCTTTTTATCAGTAAGAAAAATCGGGATTTCCACAATAAGGTGCAGACTTCTATATCCGCTATCCTTAGGCATGGTGATGTAGTCCTTCTCAACAAGAACATTGACATCATCCTGTCTCTTGAGGCAGTCTGCCAACATGAAAATGTCATCTACGAAGGAACATATTGCTCTGCATCCTGCAATATCAGATATATTGTCCTGAATATTTTCAAGAGAAAACGGGATACCTTTTCTCTTGAGTTTTTCATAAATACTTACCGGAGTCTTAATTCTACTCTTGATACTCTCAAACGGATTACGATTATATCTAAGTGAAAGTTCTTTATTTAAAACCTCCAGTTTAGTTCGAACCTCAGATAATGCACAATCATATTTCATCATCATCATCTGAAAATCCTGAACCTGCCCCCTCATTATGAGGAGCTGCTCAATCTCTTTCTGGGAGATATTACTTACATTTAATAATGATTTCTGCTCTTCAGTCATATATGACTTGTCGAGCTGAGTTAAATCCAAGTTGCCTATAGCCATGGGCATTCCTCCAAACTACTTATATGCCCCCTCAAATGTCGAACCAACACATGAACCACATGTGTCTACATAATGTATTATATCACTTAAAAAAATCTATATATGAAATATGTGTGAAGCTTTCCTATAGATTTCCTAATATATGTTGTCAATTTGAAAGATCATTATAAGATATTATTCTATAATTCAATGAAGCTCTGGGACCAGCCAATTCTTTAAGTCTGTCCTGTAGTCTTCTGTGCACAACCATGCACTCCTCTACTCCTGTACCTGTAAGTAAAACCAAATACTGTGTCTTGGAATATTTTGAGAAAGCATCTCCTCGTCTGAGAGTTTCATTTATCGCCGTTTTCAACGATTCCATTCTACGTTCAGCTTTCTCTTCCTGTTTGATTTCCTTACCTTCATAATCTGCTATTGTCAATAACAGCAAGAATACTGACAGTCCATGTCTTTCCATGTTACGACTGAGAATGTGGTATGACGCACTCATTTCCGGGAAAAGACATTCGTATGGCTTGTTATCCTCTTCAACGCTTAACTCCTCTGAAAGAGGACTGTCTTCCTTAAATGATTTTCCATCTGCATCACCCGCTGATGCTGCTGCATCCTGTAACTCCTGGTAACAGTTCTGCATGTGTTCAGTCGGAGAAATTCCAAGCTCTTCTGCATAGTATCTAACCATTTCTTCATATAAGGAAAATGCCTTCTTGTAATTTCCCTGCATGCGGAGAGCATCTATCTCACCTACCTGCCATTCACAATCCTTATCAATAGAAGCTGCTGTGTGGAAAATATGTGCCATATCCTTATATTTTCCTGCTTTTCTATATTCCTCTGACAGATAATCTACGCACTCCTCATACATAGCTCTATACTCAACTGCACTTTTGGATATCCAGTACAATTCATCAAGTTCAGGTAAAAAATCACCCTTATAAAGATCAAAAGCCTTCTGATAAAGTTCTGTCTTCTTCTCAGCGTTTGATTTTCCTTCTATAATAAGGCTCTTAAAAAGAACCGCATCTGTTGTAACATCTACAGATGGATCTACAACATAATTTCCACCAGAAACTGCAATGATTTTTCCACCAGGAATACCAGCCTTTTCAGCAATTTTCTTAAACTGATATATAAGGTTATTCAGACTGTTATTCAGATTACTCTTCTCGTTAACATCATCCGAATATATATCCTCCTGAAGATTCTCTTTTGAAACTCCATCTTCTCCAGCAGAGCAAACACGTGAAACAAGCTGGATATATTTGGAACCTTTATTTCTTCCCAGCATAACACGCTTATCATTACACCTTATTTCAAATCCCCCAAGTGTTTTAACATAAATACTTGTCTTTTTCATATCTCCCTCTTGCCGTACTTTTTTATGATAAATCTATACTGTCTGAAATATAATAACTATATCCCTTCTTTTTGCAGTATTTCTTTATTTTCTTCTTCAGTTTTTTATCTTTAGTGTATTCAAGAAGATATACTTTCTTTTTGTTCTTCTTAACTTTCGCTAGGTATTCCTGAAAGTATTCTAAATCTTCCTTCTCACTCTCCCCGAATGTATCATTCTCGTAATCAATTATCCTTGAAAATACGCTTTCCTGATTGACCCCATCCAGAATAGCCTTTAAATTCTTGTTTTTCTTCAGATAAGCACTTACATAAGTGTCACCACCATTTATTATAACTTTGCCTTTCTTTTTAAGGCCTTTCAAGATTCTCGTCAATCCATCATATATATCATCTCTGTTATAGTTATAATAAACGTCGGTATTATCAACAAAAAATCCGTCAACACCCATGTCGATAATATTCTTCGCAAGCTTATTTAATATAAATTCCTGCCATTTCTTTTGAGACACATCAACCCATTTTTCATCAGGCCAATTCTCATATACATCCAAGGTAATATCTTCAAAATCAGTATAATAATCGCGGTAGTTCTCAATAGCACCTACATTTATGTAACTATATACTATGTGCCCTTGCTTTTTTAACTTTGAAATATCCTTTTTCGTAAAATCATTCTGTACATCAATCACAAGAATCTTATAATTCTTGAACCTGTCCATTTGATCTGGTCCAATTGATAGGAAAACTCCATACTCATTTTTAAAGCTTATCTTTTTACCGGCAGCCTTGGCACTATCTGGACAAATAGTTACAGTAATGATTATTGCAAGTATTAGTGCTATTATTCTAAACCATGATTTTCTCATTAAAATCCTCGCATCAATCATAGCATAACAAAAAATATCATTTCATACGGTAGTTATTATAACATATATTCAATTATTAACATACATAAAAACAGCCACCGCAAGCATACTTGCAGTGGCTGAAATTAACAAAAAGTTAAGTAATATTAAACCTAGGTCTTAATTACTCGATGATTGAAGCAACACGGCCTGAACCAACTGTTCTACCACCCTCACGGATAGCGAACTTAAGACCCTGCTCCATAGCGATGGGGTGGATGAGCTCGATTGTCATCTCAACGTGATCACCAGGCATGCACATCTCTGTGCCAGCAGGAAGGTTGCAAACACCAGTTACGTCAGTTGTTCTGAAGTAGAACTGAGGTCTGTAGTTGTTGAAGAAAGGTGTATGACGACCACCCTCGTCCTTTGTAAGAACGTAAACCTCGGCTGTGAACTTCTTATGGCAAGTTACAGAACCGGGCTTTGTGATACACTGACCTCTCTGGATACCATCACGGTCAACACCACGAAGAAGAAGACCAACGTTGTCACCAGCTTCGCAGTAATCCATTGTCTTACGGAACATCTCGATACCAGTACATACAGACTTAGCTGTCTCTTCCTTGATACCAACGATTTCGATTTCGTCGTTAAGGTTGAGGTGACCTCTCTCTACACGACCTGTAGCAACTGTTCCACGACCTGTGATTGTGAATACGTCCTCAACAGGCATAAGGAAAGGCTTATCTGTCTCACGAGTAGGTTCAGGGATGTAAGAATCAACTGTGTCCATGAGCTCCATAACCTTGTCGCCCCACTCAGACTTAGGATCCTCAAGAGCCTTAAGAGCTGAACCACGAATGATCGGGATATCATCTCCAGGGAACTCATACTCTGTAAGAAGGTCTCTGATCTCCATCTCAACGAGGTCAAGAAGTTCAGGATCATCAACCATATCGCACTTGTTCATGAATACGATGATGTAAGGAACACCTACCTGACGAGCAAGAAGAACGTGCTCTCTTGTCTGAGCCATAACACCATCAGTAGCAGCAACAACGAGGATAGAACCATCCATCTGAGCTGCACCAGTGATCATGTTCTTTACATAGTCAGCGTGGCCAGGGCAGTCAACGTGTGCGTAGTGTCTGCTAGCTGTCTCATACTCGATGTGAGCAGAGTTGATTGTGATACCACGCTCTTTTTCCTCGGGTGCTTTATCGATCTGATCGAAAGCAACAGCAGGGCTGAATCCTCTGTCTGCAAGAACAGTTGTGATAGCTGCTGTAAGAGTTGTCTTACCATGGTCAACGTGTCCGATTGTTCCGATGTTAACGTGCGGCTTACTTCTGTCAAACTTAGCTTTTGCCATTTTTAAATATCCTCCTTAAATAAAAATGTTACATCAACATTTTTTCTCATAATAACCGACTATACCGATTATATTAGAATTTTTGCTTGAAATCAAGCATAAAATAGTATAAACAAGGGCATCATGGCACGATTTCATAAGAAATCGTTGCCAGCCCTTAATTTATTAAGCGTTTTTGTTGGAAAGTACTTTCTCCTGGATGTTCTTTGGAACAGGAGCATACTTTTCAAAGAACATTGAGTAGTTACCACGACCCTGTGTTCTTGAACGAAGGTCTGTAGCATATCCGAACATCTCAGCAAGCGGAACATGTGCTCTAACAATCTTTCCACCGCCCATGTCGTCCATACCTTCAACCTGTCCACGACGTGAGTTAACGTCACCGATAACATCACCCATGTACTCTTCAGGCATTGTAACTTCTACTTTCATGATAGGCTCAAGAAGAACAGGAGCTCCCTTTGCCATAGCATCCTTGAATGCCATTGATCCAGCAATGTGGAATGCCATTTCTGATGAATCGACTTCATGGTATGATCCGTCATAAACTGTAGCATGTACGCCTACAACAGGATATCCACCAAGAGTACCAGCCTTCATAGCCTCTTCGATACCTTCACTGATAGGCTGGATGTATTCCTTAGGAATAGAACCACCAACAACTTCACTATCGAACTGGTAAAGGTTCTCACCATTAGCATCCATAGGCTCGAAACGAACCTTACAGTGACCGTACTGACCACGTCCACCAGACTGCTTAGCATACTTACTCTCAATATCGCAAGCCTTAGTAATAGCTTCTCTGTATGCAACCTGAGGTGCACCAACATTAGCTTCTACCTTGTACTCACGAAGAAGTCTGTCAACGATGATATCAAGGTGAAGCTCACCCATACCAGCGATGATTGTCTGACCTGTTTCAGAGTTTGTATGTGCACGGAATGTAGGATCTTCTTCAGCAAGCTTCTGAAGAGCCTCATCAAGCTTCTGCTGACCAGCCTTAGTCTTAGGCTCGATAGCAAGCTCGATAACAGGATCCGGGAATTCCATTGACTCGAGGATTACAGGGTTCTTCTCATCACAGAGTGTATCACCTGTAGTTGTATTCTTAAGACCTACTGCAGCAGCAATATCACCTGCGTAAACCTTATCAAGATCAGAACGCTTGTTAGCGTGCATCTGAAGAATACGTCCAAGTCTTTCCTTATTATCCTTTGTACTGTTGAGTACATATGAGCCTGAATTTGCAGTTCCACGATATACACGGAAGAATGCAAGTTTTCCTACGAAAGGATCGCTGACAATCTTGAATGCAAGAGCTGCAAAAGGACCATCATCTGTTGACTCAACTTCAACTTCATTACCATCCATATCTGTACCCTTACATGCAGGGATATCAACAGGTGAAGGCATGAATTCGATGACAGCATCGATGAGCTTCTGGATACCTCTGTTTCTGTGAGCAGAACCACAGCATACAGGGAATGCCTTACACTCGCAAGTAGCCTTACGAAGAGCAGCCTTAAGCTCCTCAACTGTAGGCTCCTCACCCTCAAGGTACTTCATCATAAGATCTTCATCGAGGTCGCAGATCTTCTCTACGAGTTCACTACGATAAAGCTCTGCATCGTCCTTAAGATCAGCAGGGATCTCTCCGATTGTTACATCTTCACCCTTATCATCATTATAGATGTAAGCCTGCATCTCAAAAAGATCGATAATACCCTGGAACTGATCCTCAGCTCCGATCGGGATTTCAATCATAATAGCATTTTTCTTAAGTCTATTTCTGATCTGATCAACAGCTCCGAAATAGTTTGCTCCGATGATATCCATCTTGTTGATGAATGCCATACGGGGAACATTAAATCCATCAGCCTGACGCCATACGTTCTCAGACTGAGGCTCAACGCCTTCCTTAGCACTAAATACGCCTACAGCGCCATCAAGTACACGAAGTGAACGCTCAACCTCAACAGTGAAGTCAACGTGTCCAGGAGTGTCGATGATATTGATACGATGCTCCTGTGCACCGGGCTTAACTTTACCGTTTTCCTGAAGTGTCCAATGGCAAGTTGTAGCTGCAGATGTAATGGTGATACCTCTCTCCTGCTCCTGTTCCATCCAGTCCATGGTAGCAGTACCTTCGTAAGTCTCACCAATCTTGTAGTTAACACCGGTATAGTAAAGAATACGCTCTGTCAATGTTGTCTTACCAGCATCGATGTGAGCCATGATACCAATGTTTCTGGTTCTCTCCAATGGATATTGTCTTTCAGCCAAAGGTTTATCCTCCTAATAATATTCGACGCGAAATTCTCAAGATATCTAAAATTAGAATCTGTAGTGAGAAAATGCCTTGTTTGCTTCTGCCATCTTGTGCATATCTTCTTTTCTCTTTACAGATGCACCAGTGTTGTTGAATGCATCAAGAATCTCAGATGCAAGTCTGTCAACCATGGTCTTCTCGCCTCTGTTACGAGAAAATGTTACAAGCCAGCGAAGTGCAAGAGCCTGACGTCTGTCCGGACGAACCTCGATCGGTACCTGATATGTAGCACCACCGATACGTCTAGCCTTTACCTCGAGAGCGGGCATGATGTTGTTCATAGCACCCTCGAATACTTCAAGAGCAGGCTTACCAGCCTTCTCCTCTACCTGTGCGAATGCACCATATACGATCTTCTGTGCAACACCCTTCTTACCATCAAGCATAACTGTGTTGATAAGCTTTGTTACAACCTTGTTATCGTATAAAGGATCCGCTAATACGTCACGTTTTACAATATGTCCTTTACGCGGCACGGTTCTTCCCTCCTTTAGAATTGCAGATGAGTGTCAGTCTTCATCTGTTTACTATAGATCATAGGTACTCACTAATTTTAGTGTACGTGCGGTTTTCTTACTTCTATTATGAAAAGAAACACCAACACTTCTTAAAAATTAGATCTGATTATAAGTTACGTTAAATTACTTTGCAGCCTTAGGTCTCTTTGCGCCGTACTTGGAGCGAGCCTGCTTACGGTCTGCAACGCCTGCTGTATCAAGAGTTCCACGAATAATGTGATATCTTGTACCAGGCAGATCCTTTACTCTTCCACCACGGATGAGAACAACGCTGTGCTCCTGAAGGTTGTGTCCCTCACCAGGAATATAGCTTGTTACCTCGATACCGTTAGAAAGACGTACTCTGGCGATCTTTCTAAGAGCTGAGTTAGGCTTCTTAGGTGTAGCAGTCTTAACAGCTGTGCATACGCCTCTCTTCTGCGGTGATGCAGTGTCGATAGCCTTCTTGTGAAGGGAGTTGAATCCTTTCTGAAGTGCAGGAGCTGTTGACTTCTTCTCAGAAGTCTGACGACCTTTACGAACTAACTGGTTAAATGTTGGCATTCCTTTTACCTCCTATTAGAATTAAATAAATATATGATAAACAGCTAATTCCCTGACATGAAACTAACTGAAAATCAACACACTTCAAGCGAAAGGGGCAAACTTCCCCTCTCGCTTGTCGCACAGTTAAAAAGTATAAGTATATAAATATGTGTTGTCAAGTAAAAACTTTATGAATTACTCTTCATCATCGGTTACTGCAATCTCTTCTACATCATCGATAACTTCAAGTAAATCTTCATCCTCATCTACTGCTCTCTTTTTAAGAATAAGCTTTTCAGGATCCTTGAAATTAGCATCGGTATTAAGTGCTGTGTTGCGATAACGCTTCATACCTGTACCTGCAGGAATGAGCTTACCGATAATAACATTTTCCTTAAGTCCGATAAGCGGATCAACCTTGCCCTTAATAGCAGCATCAGTAAGAACCTTTGTGGTCTCCTGGAAGGATGCAGCTGAAAGGAATGAGTTGGTAGCAAGAGCTGCCTTTGTAATTCCGAGAATTACCTGTTTTCCTTCAGCAGGCTTTTTGCCTTCACTGATAAGTCTCTCATTATCATCCTCGAAGTCGAGAACGTCTACAAGTGTTCCAGGAAGGAATGATGTATCACCACTCTCTTCGATGCGAACTTTCTTAAGCATCTGGCGTACGATAACCTCGATGTGCTTATCGCAGATATCAACACCCTGAAGACGGTAAACTCTCTGTACCTCGCGAAGGAGATAATCCTGAACGGCTCTGATACCCTTGATCTTAAGAAGATCATGAGGATTTACACTACCTTCTGTAAGCTCATCACCGGCCTCAACAACCTCACCGTCCTGTACCTTGATACGAGAACCATAAGGAATGAGGTATGCCTTTGACTCACCTGTCTCGTCGTTAGTGATAACTACTTCACGCTTCTTCTTTGTATCCTTAATCTGAGCTGTTCCATCAAGCTCTGAAATAATAGCAAGTCCCTTAGGCTTTCTTGCCTCAAAAAGCTCCTCGACACGGGGAAGACCCTGTGTGATATCGCCACCGGCAACACCACCGGTATGGAATGTTCTCATTGTAAGCTGTGTACCAGGCTCACCGATAGACTGAGCAGCGATGATACCAACTGTCTCACCTACCTGAACAGGCTCACCTGTTGCCATGTTAGCACCATAGCACTTAGCACAGATACCGATGTGTGAACGGCAAGTAAGGATGGTTCTGATCTTAACTGCTGTGATAGGCTCACCCTTACTGTTTACACCTTCACTGAGAACTCTCTTAGCTCTGCTAGGAGTGATAATGTGATTTCTCTTAACAATAACGTTGCCGTCCTTGTCCTTGATATCCTCACATGTATATCTTCCAGTGATACGATCCTCTAAAGGCTCGATCATAGCCTTACCATCCTTGAATTCCTTAACAGTAATTCCAGGAATTGTAGGCTTTCCTTCGCTACAGTCAAGCTCACGGATAATAAGCTCCTGTGATACGTCAACCATTCGACGTGTCAGGTATCCGGAATCGGCTGTACGAAGAGCTGTATCAGACAGACCCTTACGAGCACCATGCGCTGACATGAAGTATTCCAGAACATCCAGACCTTCACGGAAGTTTGACTTGATAGGAAGTTCGATTGTACGACCTGTTGTATCAGCCATAAGTCCACGCATACCGGCCAGCTGCTTGATCTGCTGATTACTACCGCGGGCACCGGAATCAGCCATCATGTGGATGTTGTTGTACTTGTCAAGTCCCTTAAGAAGTACATCTGTAAGCTGTTTATCTGTCTCCATCCATGTCTCAACAACTGAACGATAACGCTCTTCATCAGTCATAAGACCACGTCTGTAGTTTGCTGCAATCTTATCAACAACTGCCTGAGCTTCATCAAGCATTTCCTGCTTCTGCGAAGGCACTGTCATATCAGCGATTGATACGGTCATAGCTGCTCTTGTTGAGTAGTGATAACCAGTAGATTTAATCTTATCAAGAACTTCTGCTGTAGCAAAAGTACCGTGAGTATTGATCATGTTAGTAACAATCTTTTTAAGCTGCTTCTTACCAACCATGAAGTCAATCTCAAGGTCAAACTTGTGCTCAGGATCCTTACGATCTACGAAGCCAAGATCCTGAGGAATGAACTCGTTGAACAGGAATCTTCCGAGTGTTGACTCAACGATACCTGTCTCATCTTCGCCATTCTCATTCTTACGTGTTACACGAATCTTGATTCTGGACTGAAGAGTAATGTAGTCATTCTCATAAGCAAGGATTGCTTCATCAATGCTCTTGAAGAACTTTCCTTCTCCCTTAGCACCTTCACGCTCCTGTGTAAGATAGTAGATACCAAGTACCATATCCTGAGTAGGAACGTTAACAGGGCCACCATCAGAAGGCTTCAAAAGGTTATTAGGAGCAAGCATAAGGAATCTGCTCTCTGCCTGAGCCTCTACTGAAAGAGGAAGGTGTACAGCCATCTGGTCTCCATCGAAGTCCGCGTTGAAAGGTGTACATACAAGCGGATGAAGCTTAATAGCTTTACCTTCTACAAGGATAGGCTCAAATGCCTGAATACCAAGTCTGTGAAGTGTGGGAGCACGGTTAAGCATTACAGGATGCTCTTTGATTACATCCTCAAGTACATCCCAAACCTCTTCCTCGAGTCTCTCAACCTTCTTCTTAGCATTCTTTATATTCTGTGAGATTCCTCTGGAAACAAGTTCTTTCATAACGAAAGGCTTGAAAAGCTCAATAGCCATTTCCTTAGGAAGTCCACACTGATAAATCTTAAGCTCAGGACCTACGACGATAACTGAACGTCCTGAATAGTCAACACGCTTACCAAGAAGGTTCTGACGGAAACGACCGCCCTTACCTTTAAGCATGTCTGAAAGTGATTTAAGTGCACGGTTGCCGGGGCCTGTAACAGGTCTTCCACGTCTACCATTATCAATAAGCGCATCTACAGCTTCCTGAAGCATACGCTTCTCGTTTCTAACGATGATGTCAGGAGCACCAAGATCAAGAAGTCTCTTAAGACGGTTATTTCTGTTAATAATACGTCTGTAAAGATCGTTAAGATCTGATGTTGCAAAACGTCCACCATCAAGCTGAACCATAGGACGCAGATCCGGAGGAATAACCGGAATGCAATCAAGGATCATCCATGAAGGCTCGTTACCTGACTCACGGAATGACTCAACAACCTCGAGTCTCTTAATAATACGCTGTTTCTTCTGTCCGCTGGATGTATCAAGTCCCTCTTTAAGCTCTGCGTACTCCTGCTCAAGATCGATTCTTGTAAGGAGCTCTTTAATAGCTTCAGCGCCGATACCAGCACGGAACTTCATACCCCACTCTTCGCGAGCATCCTGGTATTCCTTCTCTGAAAGTACCTGCTTGTACTCAAGAGTTGTTTCACCGGGATCAAGTATTATATAAGAAGCGAAGTATAATACCTTCTCAAGTACTCTGGGTGAAAGATCAAGGATAAGACCCATTCTGCTGGGGATACCCTTGAAGTACCAGATATGTGATACAGGTGCAGCAAGTTCGATGTGGCCCATACGCTCACGACGAACGCTGCTCTTTGTAACCTCTACACCGCAGCGATCACAAATAACGCCTCTGTATCTAATTTTCTTATATTTACCGCAGTGGCACTCCCAGTCCTTTGTGGGTCCAAAGATTTTCTCGCAGAACAATCCATCGCGCTCAGGTTTAAGAGTACGATAGTTAATTGTTTCAGGCTTAAGAACCTCACCGTGTGACCATTCTCTGATCTTTTCAGGAGATGCCAGACCAATTTTAATAGCATCAAATGTCATGGGCTGGTATGTAGGTGCAGCCGTCGTTCTTCCGTTTGAAGCTTCATTTATTGCTTTATTCATTGTAGAATCAGACATTCGTAACCTCTTTTCTATCGTTTACATGGTTTCAAAGACTACTAAAACAATTAGTTTTCATCAAGTCCGTCAGCAGCGTCAAACTCTTCTTCGTATGCTGCATCTTCCTCATCTTCCGCAACAAGCTCACCGTCTTCATCGAAAGACTGAGTCTGATAACCATTCTCAGCAAAGGACTCGCGATCATAATCACGATTTACATCGCCTTCAATCTCGTAGCGGTAATCAGAATCGCTGTAATCAACGGATTCCATAATCTCTACTTCTGTGTTGTCTTCACGAAGAACACGTACATCCAATCCAAGTGACTGAAGCTCCTTAAGAAGTACCTTGAAGGATTCAGGAACACCAGGTTCAGGGATGTTATCGCCCTTGATGATTGCTTCGTATGTCTTAACACGTCCTACTACATCATCGGACTTAACTGTAAGGATCTCCTGAAGTGTATAAGCTGCGCCATAAGCCTCAAGAGCCCAAACTTCCATTTCTCCGAAACGCTGTCCACCGAACTGTGCCTTACCACCCAGAGGCTGCTGTGTAACCAATGAGTAAGGGCCAGTTGAACGAGCATGAATCTTATCATCAACAAGGTGATGGAGCTTAAGATAATGCATGTGTCCAATAGTTGTCGGTGAATCAAACGGAATACCTGTACGTCCGTCTCTAAGCTGAACCTTACCATCTGTGTGGATCGGAACGCCCTTCCAAAGCTCTCTGTGATCTCTGTTGTCATACAGATACTTCATGATTTCAGGATCAACAGAATCCTTATATTTCTCTTCAAACTCTTCCCATGTGCTATTTACATAGTCATTAGCCATGGTAAGTGTTGCCTGGATATCTTTCTCGTTTGCACCATCAAAAATAGGTGTTGCAATGTTAAATCCAAGAGCCTTAGCAGCAAGTGAAAGGTGAATCTCAAGGACCTGTCCAATGTTCATACGAGAAGGCACGCCCAAAGGATTAAGTACGATATCAAGAGGACGTCCGTTAGGAAGATAAGGCATATCTTCTATAGGAAGTACACGTGAAACGACACCCTTGTTACCATGACGGCCGGCCATCTTATCACCAACTGAAATCTTACGCTTCTGAGCGATATAGATTCTTACAGCCTGATTTACACCAGGGCTGAGCTCATCACCGTTCTCTCTTGTGAATACCTTAGCATCTACAACGATACCGTATTCACCATGAGGTACCTTAAGTGATGTATCACGAACTTCTCTAGCCTTCTCACCGAAGATTGCTCTAAGAAGTCTCTCCTCAGCTGTAAGCTCTGTCTCACCCTTAGGTGTTACCTTACCAACAAGGATATCACCGGCACGAACCTCAGCACCGATACGGATGATTCCGCGATCGTCAAGATTCTTAAGAGCATCATCACCTACACCAGGTACGTCTCTTGTGATCTCTTCAGGTCCGAGCTTTGTCTCACGAGCCTCTGCTTCGTACTCTTCAATATGGATAGATGTAAATACATCGTCTCTAACAAGTCTTTCGCTAAGAAGAACAGCATCCTCGTAGTTGTAACCTTCCCATGTCATGAATCCAATAAGAGGGTTCTTACCAAGACCAAGTTCTCCCATGCTTGTAGAAGGACCATCAGCGATAACTTCGCCTGCTTCAACATGATCGCCCTTAAATACGATAGGACGCTGGTTGTAGCAGTTACTCTGGTTACTTCTCTGGAATTTGATAAGGTGATACTCTTCCTTCTCACCATCATCATATGTCATCTTTATAAGTTTGCTATCTACAAAGTCAATTGTTCCTGACTTTTTAGCAACTACACAAACACCTGAGTCAACAGCTGCCTTACGCTCCATACCTGTACCAACTGCAGGAGCCTCTGTAGTAAGAAGCGGCACTGCCTGACGCTGCATGTTTGATCCCATCAGCGCACGGTTAGCATCGTCGTTCTCAAGGAAAGGAATAAGTGCTGTAGCAACTGAGAATACCATTCTAGGAGAAACGTCCATGTACTCGAACATTGTCTTAGGATATTCAGATGTCTCTTCTCTGTAACGACCAGAAACACTGTTCTTCTTGAAGTAACCATTCTCATCAAGAGGAGTGTTAGCCTGTGCTACATGGAAATTATCTTCTTCATCAGCTGTAAGATACTCAACCTCATCTGTTACACGAGGGTTCTGAGGATCTGACTGATCAACCTTACGGTAAGGTGCTTCTATGAAACCATACTGGTTAACTCTTGCATAACTTGCAAGTGAGTTAATAAGACCGATGTTAGGTCCTTCAGGTGTCTCGATAGGGCACATACGTCCATAGTGTGTATAGTGTACGTCTCGAACCTCGAATCCGGCTCTATCTCTTGAAAGACCGCCAGGACCAAGTGCTGAAAGACGACGCTTATGAGTAAGCTCACCAAGAGGGTTATTCTGATCCATGAACTGTGACAGCTGTGAAGATCCGAAGAACTCCTTAACAGCAGCCTGTACAGGCTTAATATTGATAAGTCCCTGAGCAGAAATCTCATCAGCATCATGAGTTGTCATACGCTCACGAACAACACGCTCAAGTCTTGAAAGGCCGATTCTGTACTGGTTCTGTAACAGCTCACCAACGCAACGGATACGACGGTTACCAAGGTGATCGATATCATCATCGTGACCGATTCCGCTCTCAAGGTGCATATTATAGTTAATGGAAGCAAGGATGTCTTCCTTAGTGATGTGCTTAGGAATAAGCTCATTCACATTCTTGCGGATTGCCTCTGCAAGACTCTCAGGATCATCATTATCTGCATACTCAGCAAGGATATCTCTAAGTGCAGGATAATAAACAAGCTCATTAATACCAAGCTCCTCAGGATTGCAGTCAATGAAGCTTGTAATGTCTACCATAAGGTTAGAAAGAACCTTAATGTTTCTCTCCTCACCCTGGATCATTACATAAGGAATACCTGCATTCTGAATCTCTGTTGCAAGCTCACGGTTAACCTTTGTGCCTGCTGCAGCGATCATCTCACCTGTATTCTCATCAATTACATCCTCAGCAAGAACGTGGTGATTAATTCTATTCTTAAGGTGAAGCTTCTTATTAAACTTGTAACGTCCAACCTTAGCAAGATCGTATCTTCTTGAATCGAAGAACATAGCATTAATAAGGCTCTCTGCGCTCTCTACGCTAAGAGGCTCACCGGGACGAATCTTCTTGTAAAGTTCAAGAAGTCCACTCTGATAATCATAAGAAGAGTCCTTAGCAAAACTTGCCTGAATCTTAGGCTCATCACCAAACAGCTCAACGATCTCCTCATTTGATCCAATTCCAAGCGCACGAATAAGAACAGTAACCGGTACCTTTCTGGTTCTGTCCACTCTTACGTAGAATACGTCATAAGAATCGGTCTCATACTCAAGCCATGCACCACGGTTAGGGATAACTGTACATGCAATAAGCTTCTTACCGATCTTATCTCTTGTTATATCATAATAAATACCGGGGGAACGAACTAACTGGCTGACGATAACACGCTCAGCACCGTTAATTACGAAGGTTCCGGTTGCAGTCATAAGCGGAAGATCACCCATGAAAATCTCATGCTCTGTAACTTCTCTGCTTTCCTTGTTATTAAGACGAACCTTTACCTTCAAAGGAGCTGCAAAAGTAGCATCTCGTTCCTTACATTTCTCAATAGTATTCTTGTTTTTGTCGATCTCATCTTCACAAAGCTTGAAATCTACAAACTCAAGGCTAAGCTTGTCGCTGTAGTCTTCAATAGGAGAGATATCGTCAAAGACCTCTTTCAGGCCCTCGTCAAGAAACCATTGATATGAGTTCTTCTGAACTTCAATCAGGTTCGGCATCTCAAGGACTTCCTTCTGGCGCTGGAAACTCATTCTAACATTTTTTCCATTACCAGTAGGATGCAATCTGTTTTTTTCCATTGACATTCACCCCGTTCTAATTTTTTTATTTGTGAAAGCGTCTTCTGTCCAAAAAAGGGCATAATACGCCTACCACTCCACAATAGTGCATCATCCATATTACAACAAACAAATTTACAAGTCAAGAGGCATTTTTCAAAAGTCAAGTACCATTTTAATTATTTATAAAAAAAGAGCCATGCAACAAGCAAGCTTGTGCATAGCTCTTTATAGTATCTAAGTTTAATCACAAAGTGATAAGCATTACTTAAGAGTAACCTTAGCGCCTTCAGCCTCAACCTTAGCCTTGATGTCATCAGCCTCTTCCTTAGAAGCGCCTTCCTTGATCATCTTAGGAGCGTTGTCTACGAGATCCTTTGCTTCCTTAAGTCCAAGACCTGTGATCTCACGAACAACCTTGATAACCTTAACCTTGTTAGGGCCAACTTCTGTAAGCTCTACGTTGAACTCACTCTTCTCTTCCTCAGCACCTGCTGCTGCGCCGCCTGCTGCTGCTACAACAACACCTGCTGCTGCTGATACACCGAACTCCTCTTCACAAGCCTTTACAAGGTCGTTGAGCTCAAGTACAGATAACTCTTTGATTGCATCGATAATCTCTGCTGTAGATAACTTTGCCATTATTATTTACCTCCATTAAAATAAACTGATTTTCAAATTAAAATATAAATATTACTCTGCTGCAGGAGCTGCTGCCTCTTCAGCAGGTGCTTCTGCGGGAGCCTCTGCAGTCTCAGCTGCAGGAGCCTCTTCAGTTGCGGGAGCTGCCTCACCACCCTCAGCCTTCTTCTCAGCGATCTGTTTAACCACACGAGCGAAGTTTGCGATAGGTGACTGCATAGATCCAAGCAACTTGGAAAGCAACTGATCCTTGGGAAGGATATTAGCAATCTCCTTAAGTGCGTCTGCATCATAGAGCTTGCCCTCAATAACACCACCCTTGATCTCAAGTGCTTTTGCTTTCTTTGCGAAATCTACAAGAACACGTGCAGGAGCTGCAGGATCAGTCTCGGAAATAGCAAGTGCGCTAGGTCCGTTAAGAAGATCAGCGAGCTGCTCAAAATCTGTTCCCTTGAACGCAAAGTTCATCATAGTGTTCTTGTAAACCTTGTAGCTGACGTTCTCTTCACGAAGCTTTTTACGAAGCTCTGTGTCCTCAGCAACAGTCAAACCGCGGTGATCTACAAGTACGAGTGCCTGAGCATTTTTAATTTTCTCAGAAATCTCATTTACTACCGGCTGCTTTAATTCAACCTTTGCCATCTTTTTTACCTCCTTATAGAATTTACCGCCAAAGAAAAACGCCTCCCGAAAACAAGAGGCGATAAAAAGTCATAAACAAACTTTTCCTCGGTAGGCGCTTCGCTTACGTCCTATTGGACACCTACTGTCTTCGGCTGGTCATAACGACCTTGTCTAAGTTACCATAGTCAGAATAAAATGTCAACTGGTTTTTTATAATTAATCTTCAAATTACTTTTTTCAATATCCAATATACAACCAAACACCATATTTTTATTGAATATTTCCATCCTCATCAATACTTACCCCGGGCGAAATATCCCTCAGATGCTGCAAAATTCTTGCTTTTTCTACATCTGTCGCTTCATAAACGGTACAGCCGGATTGAATAGCCGGAACAAATCTGAGATTCATGCTGTGATCATTGTGAACCTCAACCTGCAACAAACCCGTATCCAAAGTCTTAGAATTAAAAAGATAATTTCCCAAACTATATACGACCGGAACACTTCCTATATATCCAATCTTTTGTAAAATATGAGGATGTCCTCCGACAATCAGATCCGCTCCCGCTTCAACTATCTCAGGTCCCTGCTTCTGCTGCCACCAGTCTATCTCTTCCTGATTCTCCGTACCCCAGTGGATACATACTATTACAAAAGCCCCTTCAGCCTTCGCTTCACGAATTCTGCTCTGTAGCCTTGAAATATCGAGACACCTAAAAACACCAGGCGAATTCTCAGTAGCACCTTTTGTGTCAGGATTATCAAGCCTTTCGATTTCCGTCGCTGCTATTATTGCAACCTTTAATCCATTCTCGGCATTGTAATAAACAGGATTTGAAGCCTCTTCTATATTAGCTCCCGCGCCAATCCTTGCCACACCGGCGTTATCCAAAGCATCAAGCGTATCCAGAAGTGCCGATTCGCCGTAATCATAGGTGTGATTATTTGCTATCGTAGCGACATCGACTCCCATATCATTAAGAAGATTCGCTGATGAAGGATCTGCCCTGAATGTAAAAGTCTTTCCTTCCGTCGGAACCCCTCTGTTGGAATAAGGAAATTCATTGTTCACAACCATAACATCAGCGTTTCTCATATCCGCAAGAAGTCCGGAGCCAAAGACGCCTTCTACTCCGCCCTTCTGTCTTATGCTGTTCATGATTGCATAACCGGGATCAAATAAAATATCCCCGGCAAAAGCTAGTCTCATGCAATCCGGATTGGCTGTTTGTATACTATACTCCCATTTGGCACCGGATATATAGGTTTCGCCTTCAACTGTATCATCCGTAATCTCACCCTCGCTGACGCTAGCATCCTCTGAATTTTCCTCGCCTGCATCCACACCGGTCTCTGCTTCTAAATCGGCATCTCCTGCATCTAGAGTATCCTCACCATCTGCAGCCTGGTCTCCATCACTATCTGTAATCTTCTCAGAAAAAGTGATTCGTTTTACAGGCTCCTCGCTTGTCTCAGAACCATCAGAATCATCGTTTCCACCGTAAGCCATTCCAGCAAGCACTAATGCCCCAATAGTAATTGTAAGAAAAAAAGTGCCCACAAATACAGCCACTATACTGATGGCCCCTTTGTTTTGCACTTTTCTTCCCTTACTTCTATTATTACGTAAAACCTTTTTCATAATCCTATGTGAAATCTATCCCCCATCTTCTAATTGAAACAATTTCACATTGTCTCCTCTTCATAGATTATCACATAAATTATGAAATTATAGCAAGCGTAAGCGCATTACTTCTCGTCGAATTCTGAAATCCGCCAAAAGATAGTGCGCTTACGGGGTATTATTGCTCATTTGTTACTTGGCTGCTTCCATTATGTTTTCCCAAGCCCCGATAACACGGTAATTATCGTATTAATACAAGAAACAAATTACATGTCTCTATATCCCCTACAGCAGTTAATTTCCGTATATCACATAATCATCATCTCCGTATTTAAGTTCTAATTCAGGATGTCTCTCCACGAATTCACTATAACCTTCTTTTATTTTGCAAATATAAAAGTATTTCTCCGGATAGCTGTTCATGTGGTCAACTCTTTGTAACCACTCATATAATTCGTCTGACTTCTGATTACAGATCGTCCACATATCTATCTTTCCGTCAGATAATTCCGTTATAATATTCGCATCCCAAAATGTTGCAACACCCTTTGCATATTCCTGCGACTCAAGCCACTCCACAAGATCAACCATTTCCTTGCGTGCTCTATAATCATGCAGCGGTTTATCAAACTCATTTTTCATTGTCCCTATTGATACGACAGACAATACAGCAGCAAGTACGAAGCAGGAAATCAGCTTTCCATTACCAAGAACAAACCTCTCAGTCTCAAACTCCATCACTATAAGAAATAGGCCGAAGGGCACAACAGGCTGGAAATATTGTATACCACCTCCTACATACGAAAATATAAATACGCTGAATCCTATGGAGGTAACAGATATCAAAGTAAGGTACTGCTTTTCAAAGCTCAGCTCATCAAATCTGCAAAACAATCGAAATGCGCAGATAAGTGTCAATACTCCAATAAGTAGCCCCAAAAGGGCAGCTACACCATTTATTGACATAACAAGTTTGTCTTCTGCATAGCCAAAGCTCCAGATATAATTTCTTAGATCTTCTAACGTACTCCCCCCTTGTATTTTGGCTTCTTCAAAGCTCATAAAATGGTATTTTTCTGAAAAAACTTTGGAATTAACAACAAAGCCAAGGAATGAAGAAAAAGCAGCAACAGCAGAAAACAACACCACCCTAAACTCCCGTCTGTTCTTTAGCAAGAAGCCCGGAAGTTCCCCATCCTTCCTTATACAATATATAATCATAATTATTGATGCCAAAACAAATGGGGCATAAAAAACCATGAGCTGTTTTACACCATTAAATCCTGACGCCACCCCGAGCAAAGCAAGAAGCCCAATAAATATAAATTGAGTTCCTCCCTTGGTCTGCTTAGACAAAACTATCGTAAGTGCGACAGATATCATTGAAATGAAAATATATGGAATATATTGGCCGCCAATAAGTGTCTGCCAAAAATACCAGCTACCTAATGGTAAAAGGCAAAGGGTCGCCGCATAAAAACCTACACTCTTCATTCCAGAAACTGCATAAACTAATACTATTGAGAATGCCAAAAGTCCAAGCCCCAATGCCATCGCCAGCACTCTGGCAACATGCCAGTTATTTGGCGCCGCCAAAAGCCCAAGTCTGAACAAAATATGTGTATGCAAAAATCTAAGCTCTGTACTGTAATACCAACTTTGTGTCATTCCCGAAATAGAATGCTCTTTATTCAGGATGTTCGCAAGCACCATTTCTGAAGCCATGTCTGAATCCAAAAGTCTTTTCCCAAACACCCCTAAAAAAATCAGATCATTCAGATATGCGATAAGAAGCACCGCTTTTCCAAAAATTGTCGAACACTTATTTCTCATAACACTTTCCCTCATATTTATTCAATATTCTTCCCTTAAAATCCCAGATTATGACCAAAGCAATCCCCCAAAAACTCAAAAACGATATCACCTCACAAATTCTCCAAAGAAAAGGCTCCTTATAAAAGACACATACCGTACCCGAATATTTTCCAGGAATACATATTTTTACCAGACTATTATCATCCCTGCTAATATCAAAGCTATCACCTGTAAATACATCCTCCGAATGGTATCCGCTGTAATAAAGAACAGGCACTGATATATGCTTTTCCACTTCGGAAGTATTAGCCAATTCTATATATGACCTGCCCCTATCTCTATAAAAGCTGCTTACAGAAATCTCTTCATCCCCATAAGTTCCATTCATTTCTATAAGATCCTTCTCAGGCGTCCCCTCCGGCAGATATTCCGCATTACCAATTGTGTCACTTAAATACTCGATGTCATCCATCCAATAATTCCAATTTGCCTCGTCGCACCTCTCAGATATATAAAAGAAAGCTGTCCAGAATACTAACACGGAGAAAATACCGCATAGCAAATGCTTTACAAGCCCTGACTCTGTAGTTTTATAAATGTTGGCTATTACAGTACCCACAAGAATCGACAAAAATAGCGATGCTATTCCAAGAAATCTCCAGGGGAACTGAATATTACCAATGATAAGATTTAACAATTTTGACGTTTGTTGCAAAAAATCCCAGGGAAAAATAATTGTAGCCATAAAAAGAGCCAAAGCACCCAGCCCTGATACCTGGTTTGCAATCGCAGAAAAATTATCCCTGTTTCTATATCCTTCAAGCTTAATAAGCATAAAAACAAACAGCGGTAAGATTAAAGGTCCTACAGTAATAGACATTTCTTCTCCCTGCTTATGTCCCAAGGATTCGTGAACGGCATTGGCCCAGCCTCCATGAGGAAATGGATTAAACAGCTGCCATAAAAATGCCCCATGCTTTCCAATAAGTAAATCTGAATATTCAGACTGTATTAGACCTGTCTGTATTCCATTGCCATACATCTGCAAAAATGGCACCCAAAACCATAGTGTAAACGCAAGACAGATTCCTCCTGCCCATAACAAATTACGCCATATCCCATTTTTAATCGTATCCCGGATATTCAACAAAATGAACAACACACAAAAGAGAATTGCAATTATCGTTGAAATAATATGGCTTAACAGAATTCCACAAAAGCCGATTGAAAACGGCAAGACAAGTTTTATCCCAGATAGAATGCTCTCCTTTTTATGAAAATCCTCTGAATAAATAAGATATATGCCACCAAGCACCAATGGATAAAATGTTAGCGCAAGATACTCTCCGACAGCACCTCTTGAATAAATGCATAAAAGTCTATATGGCGAAAGCACATAAGCAGCAGCTACTGTCAGGCACAGCTCTCTGCCACCAAACAGCTTCTTTGCGCACCAGTATATCGTCAGGCAGGTCGCAATATTTACCGCAAACACAAAGGCTTTATACGCTTCAGCTATACTTGCCCCCATTATTCGAAGTATAGCTGATGGCAAAAGAAATATATCACCATAAAAAATTGAAGACGCATATCCCTTACCCCTCATCCAATACGACGATATCCGAACAGGAATCTGATGATCAATAAGAGCTGTTTTTAATGCCTCTATCCTTGCAAGGTGATACTTCAGATCATGAGCATCAAAAATATAAACTCCCATGTACGGAAGAGATGCTGCTATTGCCAAAAGTAAAAGCACTATAGCTACAGTCCTTGTCTTTTTCTGACAGTTTAAGCTCATATAAAACATTCCGACTGTACAAGACATCACAGCAAGAACAGACAATAAAATAACCCATTTCCACCACATGGTTTCCTTTATTTCCATTCCATAAACATAGATATAACCATTTCCGCTGTAATTAAATACAACCTGATACCCATTCGTATTAAATGGCAGCCTTACAGACAATTCCTTTGTCATTCCTTGCCTGTCTGATGAAGCTCCAAGTGACTCCTTCGTCCTTCCGGCAATAACGTACCATGAATTATAATCTGCCACGCAGCTATAGCTGTTATGAACATCCTCCGAAAGATACTTCAGAATAATCTGATAGCTTCCAAGTCTTAAATTTGTTTTTGGTGAAAATATAGTCCAGTTATCCTCTTCGCCTTCAGCAAGCTCATTATCAAGGTAATAGCCTTTTTCAGGAATATCAAATAAGCTCTGAAGACAAATACCCTCTTCAGAATAAAAATCTTCTCCCACATATGAATAGTTTCTTAATGGAACAAAAAAATTAGCAATCGCTAACATCAGTACTATCAATTCAATTATCAGTATTATTCTATATTTTTTATGCATTTATATACTCCGTAAAAATATCTTCAATATGCGACAACACAGTAGCTAAGGTACTCCATGTTAAAGCCCCCATCCTTTAACATTTCGAGGCAATCGTAATCAGTCGTGGAACAAATATAGATATCCCCAGAACTTAATGACGCCACCTTCTTTTCTAATACCTGATTCTCAAAATCATACCTTCCAAACGCTAAAGGAATCCTGGATCCACCAGTTGCATCAAGATCAGCATATTCAACTTCTTCGATGTACTTATCCGTAGGATATTCGTTATAGAATAAAACCTGCGTAAAGCTAACACCTGACAGGCAATGTATGATTGTCTCCTTAGGTTTTTCATTCCCCCTAACAAGATCATTGGCAAATTCAATTGCCGCCTTTGCCCCATCTCCATAAGCCTTTGCAACATTGTCATCATGATAGGTCACGTAGTAGATCATAAATGCCAGACAGGAAACGCCATATACAAATACTACTATTTCCTTTGAGTGATTTTTGAAATGCTTTATCAAATACCAAAGACCTGATGCAAGATAATAAGTCAACGGAATATGAATAATGTTTATCCTGCTAAAAAATATTTCTGTCAGGCTTCCCAGAAGCAAAGAACATATAAACAAATCAAGAACAAAAAAGCTGTATCTTGCTTCCCTTTCCTTGATAGATTTTGCAAGTTCCAAAATCCCGCCTGTAAATATACCAATCACTATGAAAACATTTGAGAACTTATAATAAAGTCCAAATAGCGGAGTAACATCAGACACTCTCCCATCATCCTGATTCATAAATAAAGTGAGCGTGTCATAGAAGTTCTTCATCATAGTCCGAACAGAAAGTGTTATCTCGCCACTCCTAAAATGTGACAGCTTCGGAATTGATATTAGCTGTGTCCTGATTTCGTGCATATATCCAAAATTTACCAAAACAAAAAGAATTAGAGGAAATGACAATGCTAAAATGATCAATACACTTAATACAAAGTACCTGTTAAACGATATTCTTTTAAATGACACAAGATATCCATAAGACAAAAGCGCAAATAAAGGCATCACTGCCCATGGCAGAGCATACGTGTATAACGTCAGTCCCATAAACAGTGCAGCAACCGGTAAATATCTGTTGTTTTCGGCAGATGTAATCAGAAGCGCAATAGAAATAGTTATAAAGCCGACAAAGTAATTGCAGTCCAAGCCCCACCTGCTTTGCATTATGTGCCAGGGCATTACAGAGAGAATAAATGTGGCAAACAATGCAAAGTCCTCGCCATATGCCTTTTTACAAATGTAATAGAAAGCATATAGGGTAACACACCCAAGTAGTGCTGCAGGAAGCCTTAATGCAAATGAATTTAATCCAAATACTGCAATAAATGGCATCTGGCAAAGTGCCTGCATCACACTCATTCCACCTCCCCACACAGGAAGATAGACAGGAAAATGATAGCCAAGATAATCATATCCAAATTTCAAAAGGGAATAAGACTCATATCCGGAAAACAGCTCATCGACATATAATGCTCTATTACCCGGTATATTCCCAATAAATATGAGCCTAAGTAAAAAGCCAAAAGTCAGTATAAAGTATAGTTTTGGATCTTTCTTAACTTTTGTAAGAACAGTCATTTTCCTCTGTCTCATAAGTTCTCCCTTAATAAATTTCATTCGTAGAAATTTCTTAGCCATATTATGATAGCACAGCTGTAATACATTTGCATCACTTTTATACCTCTTTACGCAATGCATATTTTTTGCATTCTCTAGTGTTACGATTGTTTTGGGAGGTGACTACTTATGGTATTTCAATTGAAGCATGATAAAATCGACACCGAAAACAAATCCGTACGCTTTCCTGTTGACCTCATTGATAGGATAGAAAACGCAATAGCGCAGACAAATGGTCAGGTATCATTTTCTGGATTCGTAATACAGGCATGTGAATATGCCCTGGACAATATGCACGAAAGCGATAAGTAACATCGGCAGCCAAGAAATCATTTTATTTCTATTTTTTTTCATATACAATTGAGTAGGAGGGAGTGATTAGCTCCCGTCCTCTCACAGCACCGTACGTACCGTTCGGTATACGGCGCTTTCAA
>SVFV01000028.1 GCA_015056655.1 Butyrivibrio sp. | reverse complement strand
TGTTAGGTTTGTTTTGTTCTCTGAAATTTCTTTAATGGAATTTTCAGGGTTGCATTACTATTTTATTGTCAAAGTGCAACTCATCATTTAATGATGAGGAACGCAGAAGGAGGGATTTGAACCCTCGCGCCGCTATTAACGACCTGCACCCTTTCCAGGGGTGTCTCTTCAACCTCTTGAGTACTTCTGCAAAAGCGTTGACTTTAAAGTTCACTCTTCAATTTTGAGCGGAGCGAGAGGGATTCGAACCCTCGTGGCGTTGCCGCCAAACGGTTTTCAAGACCGCCTCGTTATGACCGCTTCGATATCGCTCCATAAACAATTTATATTCAAATTCTGTGCTGTTGTTTTGTGCTTTCAACGCACAGCGCGATAATTATAATAACAACGTACCAAACCATTGTCAATATTAATTTTATAAATTTTTCAACTTTTTCTATCTTTTATTTTTCTAGTGCTGCAAAGCCGCTATTTTACTGGATAAAATGGTTTCTGCAAGTTGTATATCTTCGGGTGTTGTGATCTTAATATTGTCATAAGATCCAATTACAAGTTTAACTTTTCTGCTTCCAAAGGTCTCCATAACCATAGCATCATCTGTTATATTCACACCCTTAGAAATTAGCTCGTCCTCTTTTCGGGCAAGCTCCTCATAAAGCTTAAGTATCTCTGAATAAACAAAAACCTGTGGTGTCTGTATAAGCCAGGTCTTATCTCTGTCTGGAGTAGTCTTGGCAAAGCCTGATTCATCTGCAATCTTGATAGTGTCTTTTACAGGCATTCCAACAACGCACGCACCATATTCCTTCACTGCTTCCAAAGCTCTTCCCAAAATGTCATCATCAATAAAGGGTCTTGCCCCATCATGAATAAATACATAGTCTGTGTCAGAAGAAGCTGCGAGAAGGCCAAGTCTTACACTGTGATATCTGGTAGATCCGCCGGCTACAACAGCCTTTATTTTTTTCAGGCCTTCAGGAGCGACGATCTCAGTCATAACAGAGTCAATATCGTCCTTTGGCAGTACCAGAACAATCTCATCAACAAAGCTTTTCTCAAATGCTTTAAGTGCATACAAAAGAAGAGGCTTTCCCTCTATCTCCATGTATTGTTTCTTTACATTACTTTTCATCCTGCTGCCACTTCCGGCTGCAAGTACTATCGCTGTTGTTTTCAAATCAGAATCTCCTACGAGAATTATCTATCATATTTACATCAGGACATAAGCAACAATTACTTGCTGCTTCTACCATGGTATCTGCGCTCTCTGTCACCAAGAGGAAGATTAGGAACCGCGTTAAGGTCCATGCCCATTGTATTGCCCTTAAGGAATTCATAGTAACCAGCTGCTCCGATCATTGCTGCATTATCGGTACAAAGAACCGGAGATGGTCTGTAGAATGCAATGCCCTGCTTTTCGCACTCACTCTGAAGTCTCTCTCTGAGTGATGTATTAGATGCGACTCCACCAGCTATAGCAATCTTCTTACATCCATATTCTTTTGCAGCTTCCATTGTATGCTCTGTGAGCACATCAACTACTGCCTTCTGGAAAGAGGCAGCAACATCATTTTTATTTACTTCTTCACCCTTCATTTCAGCCTGGTTCAGAAAATTAAGAACAGCAGACTTAAGACCACTAAAGCTAAAGTCATAGGATTTCTCCGATGTCTTTGCTCTGGGGAAGCTTATAGCATCAGGGTCACCCTGTTTTGCTGCGGCATCAACCTTTGGTCCTCCAGGGTATCCAAGGCCAATTGCCCTTGCCACCTTGTCAAAAGCTTCTCCAGCCGCGTCGTCTCTGGTCTGACCAATGATATCATACACGCCGTAGTCCTTTACATATACAAGATGAGAGTGTCCGCCAGAAGCCACAAGGCACATAAAAGGAGGTTCAAGCTCTTTATATTCAATGTAGTTAGCACAGATATGCCCTTCTATGTGATGCACTCCTACGAGGGGCTTTCCTGTTGCAAAGCTTAATGCCTTTGCCTCTGAAACTCCCACCAAAAGAGCGCCTACAAGTCCAGGGCCGTAGGTAACAGCTATTGCATCTATATCTTCGAGATTACAGCCTGCTTCACTAAGGGCTGCCCTTACGCATCCATTGATTTTCTCAACGTGCTTTCTTGATGCGATCTCAGGCACAACTCCACCGTAGATTGTGTGAAGTGCTATCTGAGAAGATATGATATTAGACAAAACTTCCCTGCCATTTCTAACTACAGCTGCAGCGGTCTCGTCGCAGCTACTCTCTATGGCAAGTATAGTGATGTCCTTCTCATCAGAGCTTTTTGTCTGATTCTCTCCTTCAGTTTTTACTGACATAAATATTACGCCGTCCTCATCGGTACGGCGCTGTATATTTTCATTGTTGTTTCCCATATTTTAGTTCTCCATGTCTAAGAGCAGTATCACTCCTAGTCCATTTGTTTCTTTTACAGCTTTATTGTTTTTTATTATCCGGGTCTTCCGAAACTGTCCAACCCATTATTTTCCAATTATCATCTGCATCCTTGCGAAGTACAAATAAATAGTCATATAAAACTGTCGATGTACCGTGTCTTAAAGATATCTTGGCAAGCACATTGGCAATCTCTTCTCCCGCATCAGTTGTTGCCTGAAGATCAGATGACAAAACCTCATACTTTGAAATAGAATAGTCATCCTTCTTCTTTGCATCCACTTCACTTTTAAGTCCCTGAGGCCAGTTATTCTGGATAGCCAAAAACTCAGAATCAAAGATTCCTGCCATTACATCAGCCATCTGATTAAATTCTTCATCTGTATAATCCTGCTTGTACATAACCTTCATGATTCTTACATAAAGGTCAGCAACAGTTGACGGAGTCTTTGGATAACTCTTGGACAGATCCATAGTTGTTATCTTCTGAACTTCCGTAAGCTCCACATCCTCAGTGGTGTCATTTGTCTTATTTCCGCTTCTGGTCAGTATAACAAATATACCAAGAACGACCATGGCAGCAAAAACCATCATGATAATTGTTTTGATTATAGCGTTTCTTTTTGATTCGTCCATACTTCCTCCTCATAAGATTATGTGACTATCTATAAAAAACGATCATCCAAACTTCATTTACTCTTCAAATTTAAGTGTTGTGGTCCTTCCATCCTTGGATGCGATGGTATTTTTAAATATTTTCTGAGTTTTAGGTAAAAACTCTTTGGGATTTACAAGTGACGGGCTGTAATGAGTAAGCCACATCTGTTCTACTCCAGCTCTCTTTGCCATTTCGGCAGCCTCATAGAAGGTCATGTGCTTATTTTTAACAGCCTTTTCAATCTTGTCATCTTCGCCGTACATTCCCTCGCAGATAAAAAGATCTGCACCGGAAACATTTTCAACTATACTGTCTGTAGGTCTGGTATCTGTGACATAGGCAAGGTGCAAGCCCTTCCTCTGCTCTCCAAGGACCATGTCAGGAGTTATGGTTCTTCCATCCTCTGCTTCAATGATCTCGCCCTTCTGAAGTCTGCTCCAATATTTCATTTCAATATTGTTTGCTTTAGCTCTTTCAACATCGAATTTTCCAACGCGGTCAAGATGCATGCTGTAGCCATAGCAAAGTATGTTGTGATTAACCTTAAAGGGTTTTATCCTGAACTCTTTCATATCAGGAAGTGTTATCTCTTCATCATCCCCCTGAATCTCGTGGTACTCTATCTCAAAGGGAAGTTCAGGTGCAATTGTTCTAAGTGCCTTTACCACTCTCTCAAGTCCCTTGGGGCCAACTAAAAGCAGCGGCTCTGTCCTTTCAGCATTTCCCATGGTTAAAAGCATACCAGGAAGTCCTGATATATGATCTGCATGGTAATGTGTAAAGCAGATTACATCTATGGGTTTGGGACTCCATCCGCCTTTTCTCAAGGCTATCTGGGTTCCTTCACCACAGTCAATAAGAATACTTTTTCCGTTATAGCGCACTAAAAGTGCAGTTAAATACCTATTCGGCATCGGCATCATTCCGCCGGTACCTAATAAACAAACATCAATCATTCAGTTCCTTTTCTCTTCCAATAGATTACAGCGTCCTCCTTGGGATTATCATATAATCCGGGGCGAACTCCCTCATTAACAAATCCAAGCTTCTCATAAAGCTTTCTGGCGGATGTGTTACCTTCTCTGACTTCGAGAGTGTAACTCTCACATCCCTTTTTTGTTCCTTTTTCAATAAGGGTTTTTAGCATGTCAAAAGCAATTCCAGAACGTCTGCAGTCAGGAGAAACAGATACATTGAAAATCTCTCCCTCACCTGAAACAATCTGCAAACCGCAAAGTCCGACAATTCTTCCATTTTTTTCTGCGACCACATAAACAGAGTCATCCCTTGTGTTCATCTCTAGGAGCTGCTTCTCTGTCCATGCTTCACTTCCAAGGTTTTCCTTTTCGAGAATTGCTGCATCAGTTACATCTTCCGCCTGCATATCTCTAATTACAACAGAGTTCTTTTTCTTTTCCTTAGCTTCTCTTTCAGCCTGGGAAGCCCTTAAATATTCAGGTGAAAAGCTGTCAGAATCCTGTGCCTTTCCTTCTCTTAAATATATACCACCAAGAACTGCCAGTGCAGCTGCTCTCTGTCTGTTTGAAAGCGCAGGAACTATAACATAGTTAACCTTCAAAAGCTCATCCAGCTTATCTCTGTATACCGGAACGCCATCTCCCAAAAGGACAACCGTCTTGCCAATTTCATTGAGCTTACCAGCAATCTCTTCTACAGAAAGAGCTGACTGAGGCATTATTGCTTTCATGCTATATTTTAATTCTTTTTGATTTTCGTTTTCTTTTTCAGGAACAAAGGTATAAATTCCTGTGTATACCTGGCTTCTTCTGGCATCCATCATCGGACAGATGATATTCTCATTGCCATACATATTGTATGCAAGAGCATCCAGAGTGGGCACAGCAACCAGTGGTTTATTAGTTGCAAGGCAAAGTCCCTTTACTGTAGCTGCTCCTATTCTCAAGCCTGTAAATGATCCAGGGCCAGCGGACACAGCTATAGCGTCGATGCTGTTCATATCAAGAGAGATTCTGTCCCTTATCTGTTCAAGCATCGGCAAAAGAAGCTCTGAATGAGTTATCTTATGCTGGATGGAAAATTCCGCAAGAAGTCTGTCATCTTCGACTACAGCCACAGTGCAGACTAGTCCGGAAGTATCAATTGCTAAAATCTTCATTACTATCTATTATCTATCGTCTCAAGTTTTATGCGGCGATAATCCGTTCCTTTCCTTAAATCCTTTTCTATGGTTATTTCCATATACTTATCCGGCAAAATCTCCTCTATTAGATTAGCCCACTCAATAAAGCACAGGCCCTGGCCGTAGAAATAATCCTCATAGCCAATCTCATCCATTTCGCTGACATCGCCAATTCGATATACGTCGAAATGATAAAAAGGAATTCTGCCCTCATCATACACCTGTAATATGGTGAAGGTTGGACTGTTAACAGGCCCCTCTATTCCAAGTCCTGCTGCCACTCCCTGTGTAAGAACAGTTTTGCCAACGCCAAGATCACCCACGAGGGTATATACCATCCCGGGCTCTGCCGTCTCTCCTATTCTTTTTCCAAATAAAAATGTCTCTTCTGCTGAATTTGTCTCTAATATTGTACTCATATAATCAGAATATTCCACACATGCTCAAAATGCAAGTCGAGCTATTGACGAACGCCTTTCCTTGTATATAATTAATTACTGAACAATAAATCTTCGGGGCAGGGTGTAATTCCCTACCGGCGGTGTTAGCTTAGCTTGAGTCCGCGAACCGCTTCGGCGGCCGATTTGGTGAGATTCCAAAACCGACAGTATAGTCTGGATGGTAGAAGATGTCGTTATACTAGAAATTTCATAGCGCATTATCTTTATCTAGTCCTCCCCGACCAATAAAGGAGGAGAAATTCCATGAACAACAACTTAATAACATCAATTGCCGAGAATGCCGGCTACGTAGCTGTATTTTTGCTGCTAATCGTCGCAATGTTTGCTGCAGCAAAGGTTGCTGAGGTTATCGTAGCAAAGAAGACAGGTGATAAGAACACCGGGCTGAGTACAAGAAAAGTAGTAATTATCGGTCTGTTCTCTGCAATATCAGGTGTGCTGATGCTTTTCGAGATACCTGTATTTTTCGCACCAAGCTTCTACAAGATTGATTTATCTGATCTTCCTGCAGTAATCGGTGCATTTGCATTTGGTCCTATGACAGGCGTACTAATCGAGTTCATCAAGATCCTGCTCAACCTTATCCTTAACGGAACAACAACAGCATTTGTTGGTGAGCTTGCAAACTTCGTAGTTGGATGCAGTTATGTGCTTCCTGCTTCAATCATCTATCTGTTCAAGAAGACAAGAAAGAATGCAATGATCTCTTGCGCAGTTGGTACTCTTGTAATCACAATCGTAGGAAGTTCACTTAATGCCTTTTATCTGCTCCCTGCATTCGCAGCACTTTATGGAATGCCGATAGATGCTCTCATCGGAATGGGAACAGCTGTTAATCCTTCAATCACAAACCTTACATCATTTGTTCTTTTGGCAGTAGCTCCCCTTAATCTCCTTAAGGGTGCTGTAATTACAGTTATCACATTTGCAATTTATAAGCAGCTCAGTCCTATCCTTAAGAACGCTACATTAGTAACAGTAAGAAAACAGGAAGCAACTCAGTCAGAATAAACAGTACTTGGCAAAAAACTAACCCCCAATAACCAGATTCATAGCAATCTGCTTATTGGGGGATTTTTAATTCTATCTTTATCTAACAGAGTAGCTATGATACATCAAGCAAACTTCAGCTTAAACTTCTGCTCATCTCTGTCAGTATCAATCTTCTCAATCTGAGCACCCAGTTCTCTAAGTTTAACATCGAAATCTTCGTATCCACGCTCGATGAATTTAATATCCTCTACTGTGGTAAATCCATCTGCTGTAAGTCCAGCTATAACAAGCGCTGCTCCAGCACGAAGATCGGGAGCTGATACATCAGCACCTGTGTACTTATCTACACCTTCAATAATGGCTGTGCTTCCTTCAACCTTAATATTGGCTCCCATTCTGGTGAGCTCATCAACATATTTAAAGCGATTCTCAAACAACGATTCTGTAACAAGGCTTATGCCATTTGCAAGGCCAAGTACAACAGTAATCTGAGGCTGCATATCCGTAGGATACCCAGGATAGGGCAATGTCTTAACATGAGCATTCCTCATACGCTTTGTAGCAACGACACGAACAGCGTCATCTGACTCCAAAACCTGACATCCCATCTCTATAAGCTTCGCACTGATTGATTCCAAGTGCTTAGGAATTACATTCTTAATAGTAATATCACCCTTAGTAGCCGCTGCAGCCATCATAAATGTGCCTGCCTCGATCTGATCAGGAATGATAGTATATTCTGTACCATGGAGCTTCTCAACGCCTCTGATACGGATAATATCTGTACCAGCGCCCTTTATATCAGCACCCATACTGTTAAGGAAGTTGGCAAGGTCAACCACGTGTGGTTCCTTAGCCGCATTCTCAATTATAGTTTTACCCTCTGCCATTGATGCAGCCATCATTATGTTAATGGTTGCTCCAACGCTGGCAATATCCAAATAAATATGGCTTGCAACAAGGTTGTCAGCCTGAGCATTGATACTTCCATGCTCAATAGTCACATTTGCTCCAAGAGCTGTAAATCCCTTGATGTGCTGGTCAATAGGTCTAAGCCCAATATTACAGCCACCGGGAAGCACTACCTGTGCACTCTTATATTTTCCAAGAAATGCACCAATCATATAGTATGATGCACGTATTTTCTTTATATATTCATTCTCAATCTTGTAGGAACTAACATTAGAAGCATTGATTTTAACAGAATGTCTGCTTACACGTTCGACAAATACACCGATACTCTCCATGGCCTGGAGCATAACATTAGTATCAGCCTCATCGGGCATATTATCTATATATACTGTCTCATTTGTCATAGTAGCTGCGGCTAAAATGGCAAGCGCAGCATTTTTGGCGCCACCTATCTCAACCTCGCCAACAAGCGGAGTTCCGCCTTTAATCACATATTTTTCCATATCTATATCCACATCCTCGTGAACATCCTTAGTTAATGAATCGATTTCTCCCCATTAAATGTAAACGCATTATGTTATACCACAAATACACTAATTTGTAAAATGGGGCGCATCAATTCAAGTAATCAAGCGGATTCACCTGAGATCCACCTATGAGAATCTCAAAGTGCAAATGCGCGCCTGTACTTACACCGGTATTTCCACTGAGGGCTATCTTCTCTCCCTGTTTTACTGACTGTCCACTCTTTACAAGTATCTTGGACAGATGGCCATATCTTGTTTCTCTTCCGTCAGAATGGCTGATATAGATAACATATCCGTATCCTCTTCCCCATCCTGCTCTTGTAACAACACCGCCATTGGATGCCATTACAGCTGTTCCTACAGGTGTAGCCCAGTCGACACCCTTATGGTATGTGCTGGCTCCCTTAGTAGGAGATTTACGTCTTCCAAAGCCGGAGGACAGTCTTCCACCTGAAATAGGCTTAATATACGTAGGAGGCACTATTGTTCCGCGTTCTACTATCTTGGGAACAGCCTCATAGGTAACTTCTTCTTTCTGGATATCCCTGCTAATCTCTTTATTATTCTCATAGCTTACAAGGGCTACCGCTTTACGATGTCCAGCTGATGGTTCCTGAACAACAACGGATTTGGTGGTGTACCATGAATCATTATCAATATAGATGATATCTGCTTCATAATCCTCTTCATAGTATTCCTGTTTAGTATAATCTACTGCAAGTTCTGGCTCAGGAACAGTAACTATGATTTCGTCACCAACTCTTATCATTGATTCCTCATTTTCAATAGTCTCATTCATATCGATGAGATCAGCAAGAGGAATGTTGAAATTCTCTGCAATAAGTCCCAGGGTGTCTCCCGACTGAATCTCATATATCTGAGGAGTCTCCTGATCCTTTGTAACTTCATCAATAGCCTGGCTTAAAGATGTGATCTCTGATGAAGGGAGATAACTCTCTACTACCTCTATCTTGTCTCCAAAATCTATATCTACAAGACCAAGCTTGTAGTCATCGAATTCTTTTTCGTTAATAAGGGGTTTTATCTTTTCAAAAATTTCTGAAATAGCGCTGTCAAGGCCTGCTTCTGGAAGGTTTACGCTCGACTGCTTGGCTTCAACTTCTTCCTTTGAAACTATTTCAGAAGTTAAAACATTAACTTCTCTTGATGGATCAGCAACAAGATCAACGCTGTAGGCATTCTCTGTATCATATTTACCTAAAGCTGCCTGAAGGAGAGCAAATACATCATCCTTACTGGACAGATTAACTGAATACTTATTTATTTTGACGGTATAGGATCTCTCAAATGTGGTAGATACATTTTTCTCAAGAACCTTTAACATGTTGTCTCTGACTGTACGTGAGCTGTCGATTTCTCCAAAGTAAACATCATCAGCTTCCATAGTCATATTCGCATCTGCTAAAACAAGTTCATCACTGCCCTTTGCAAAAAGCCTTCTGGCTGCCCTTAGGCATTTCCTGGCTGCCTGTTCTGAAGAGAGGGTTCCAACATACTCTCCATTAAGGGAAATCTTGAATATATTATTTCCACTACTTTTTACAGGCGTATAAACAGGAAGTATAAAAATGGTCCATAGCACAGCTGCAATAGCTGTTCCCTGAATCATACCTATTCGTATTTTCTTGTAGCCTTTAAACTTCATTCTTTAAACCAAACCTAAAACTCTTAGTATATTTATCACAATATCTGCGATTGATATAAGCAAAACAATCACAACTAAAGGTATCAGACCTTTCGTTTTCTGTCTACTACTATCCCTATATTCTTCTTCAAGCTGATTTCTTGTAGTATCAAGTCTTCTAACCAAAACAGAGAATTCGCCCCTGATACTGTCCATCTGCTTCTGTAAATTTTCTTTGATTTCTTCAAGCTGCTTATTCTGTTCATCTGCAACAGATGCCTGAACATTTCTGTAGATTCTTACACCAACATCATGAGTAGCTTCATCACTGGCATCTATGCGCTTATTAAGACCATCCAAAGCAGTGTCGATATTATTCAGCCTATCTTCCAGATTTTGTGCATTTTGCCTAAGAACTTCGATTTCCTTCTCATAATGCTTGTTTTGATCCTCAATCTGTTGTCTGCGAGCGGCTTCAGCTGCCTCGTTAGCCTTTATCATTTCCTGCGCGCTGAGCTTATTTGCCTGCCTGTCCATGAAATTTTCCATATCCCCTCCCGCTATCTGAATCGTTTTATACTAGGTTACATCATTTATGCATTTCGCACAATAAATCTTTTTGAATAGCCATTCTTTTGTCTAAATTAACCCCTAGTTTAAAGTTTGTTCATATTTTATTAATAATTCATTGTTATAATCTACATTGTGGCAAGGAAAATATCCGCCACTAAGAGCGTCAATTAAAGCTCCGAAAGATAGATAAATTTTTTCATAATAGCCCGGGTGCCGAGAGGTGCCTGGGCACTCCTCATTAATGGGGATTAGTCCCCATCAGTTGTAACCGACTGTATCTCATCATTAAGAGTAAGCATTCTCTCATCCAGCTCAGATACTATTTTTGCACATTCAAAAAGCTGCGCCTTAATAGTCGCAGGTGCCTTGGATTCAAATTTGTACTGAATCTTATGCTCAAGACTTGCCCAGAAATCCATAGCTACAGTACGTATCTGCACTTCAACCTTTACATCAGCCATTCTGTCTGATAAATAAACCGGCACTGCCAGAATCATGTGGTAGCTTCTATAGCCACTGGGCTTGGGATTCATAATGTAATCCTTGATAGTAAGGACCTTGATATCACGCTGATTACTGATCATATCAGCAATTCTGTATATATCCGACGTAAATGAGCAGATAATACGAATACCTGCTATGTCATTTACATATTTGATCATATTCTCTAACGTCGATTCATAGCCATGCCTCTTGAGCTTTTTGACAATGCTCTCAGGCGTCTTAATTCTGGATTTGATGTGTTCTATAGGATTATATCTGTGAACCTCCTGAAACTCATCATTAAGAATCTCCAGCTTTGTATTTATCTGTTTCAAAGCTGAATTGTACAAAAGGCTAACTTCTTCCCAACTCTTTATATCGCCGTCTGATAGTCTCGTATCCATGTAATTCCCTCTGTTGTGCATTCATGCGCTGCACACTGCCTGCCAAACAATCAACCCGCTAATTATTTCCAATATTCTTTGTTCATTGAAAACGCAACAACCAGCTTCTTCGGAAGGAGTTTGTATTTCCTGCCAAGCTTATATCCAAGGAACCTGAAGCCACACATAATAATATAGTCAGGAACCAGATAAAACTTACCAATATGTCTAAAGTGTCTGATAGTATCTCTGACCATCTTTTTGCCCTCAGTCTCTGAGCGTATGCCGGAGAATATCTCCGGATGGTCTGTCTGGGACACTCCAAGGTCAAAGTTTCTATGGAACTGCTGAGTATATGAATAATTATGGGAATGAATTACCCCTGCTTCAGGCACATAGCATATAGCATATCCCTTATACATTGCATTCCCTGCATAAACCATATCTTCATTAAAGATAGCTCTCTGCAAGAATCCTCCGACTTCGTCAAACACATCTCTTCTGTACATAGCACATACATTGGAGCAGAAAAATGTCTTAATTCCAAGCTTAGGAAGATCCTTAATAGTCTTTCTCATGCCCTCTGTAGGATAGTTGAACTTCCTGGAATATCTCTCTGCAAGGTTACAATCTGCCTTGGGATACTGTCTGCCATAGGCTGCAGCAACCTTAGGATCCTGAAGTGCACGAACAAGATGAGATATTAGCATGTTATCTCTAGGAACAGCATCCTGAGTTATCATAAGGAAAAACTCAGCATCGGACATGTGCACACCCATATTTCTGGTGTTACCATGATCAAACTCACTCTTATTAATATGATGAACTTCAACATTCTCATATTTAGCGACTGTGTCTACAACACTTTTGTTTTCAACAAAATATCTTTTTTCAGTATTTATAATTATTATCTTATTGGGAGCAAATGCCTGTTTCTCAAGTTCATCTATAAGCATTGAAAGCTCCGCTCCCGGCTTATATACCGGAATAATCACATCAACCTTTTGCATAAATCATACCTTTAGTAAGTAAAAGCCCCGAATGAATCCGGGGCTTAATTTTTGAGGTTACTTATTCGCCTATATACTCAGCAACATCAGCAGCAATCTTATCACTATACTTCTGAACGCTTGATGATACTTCATAGCTTGTGTCATCAAAAAGGAATTCATGCAGCCACTTTACATTTGTTGCAAGTGTTACAGGAAGAACGCAACTTCCCTTCTTACCCATGGTTCCTGTTGAACGCATATCTGCCATCGGGAAACCATCATTTGATACTACTGAATACTTTGTAATATTAGGCAGATAGTCATTTATGATCTCATCCAAATCAAAGGATGTATATGTTTCTCCAAATACGCTGTTTGCAACCTTAACAAGGTCAGTAGCACTTGCTGTCTTTGCCTTCTCAAGGATTGCCATAAGGACAGTTCTCTGTCTCTCAGCACGTTTGAAATCATCACCAGCTGTATATCTGATTCGACAATAAGCTGTTGCCTGAAGTCCGTCCAAAGTCTGAAGTCCAGGCTCTGTAACAGGTGTGTACTTCATGTTCAGCTCTTTCTCACTAGCCATTGTTGACTGATAGTTGTTAAGGTGAGTAATTTCATTCTCCTCAACATTGATCTCTATACCGCCAAGCTGATTAACTATATCTGTAAGTCCTCCAAAACCAACGGTAATAAAGTCTGTAATATCCATATCAAGGTTCATATTAAGCATTGAGATAGCCTGCTCAGGACCACCTGCTGCATAAGCTGCATTACACTTATTATATGAATCATTACTAAGATTAAGATATGTATCACGATATACTGAAACAAGCTTAATCTCATGAGTAGCATTGTTTATAGAAGCAATAATGATTGAGTCAGATCTTGTCTTCTTATCGAGTCTGCCACCTCTGTCATCAACACCGAACAGTGCGATATTGGTGTAACCCGTCATCTCCTCATTCTCTTCAACTCCGCTGTTCACGCTGGCAGAAATTGTTTCTTCATCAAGGTTAACCTTACCAACCTTATCAACTCCAACTCCTCCAAACAAGAACCATGCTGCTACAATCAGTAAAATAAGTAGAACTAATTCTACTCCAAGCACTATAAAAGCGCGTTTCTTATCTCTTCTCTTAGGACCTCTCCTACGTCCGTTCGGACTGCGTCTGGCTCCGTTTCTATTACCTCTTACCTCATCGTCACCGCGATTGGACATGTCAGTAATCTCCTTTTTAGCTTGATTTCCACTGAACTATTTTGACATAAAAAAGGAAATTATACAAGTCGAATAACTTCTAATATGCATTCTTGTTAACGAAGCCATGGAACAGTGTTCCAAACAAAATCCTTATGTCGAACTCAAAGGTCCAGTTCTCAATATAATAGATATCGTACTCAATTCTCTTACGAATTGAAGTATCTCCTCTGTAGCCATTGACCTGTGCCCATCCGGTAATTCCGGGGCGCACCTGATGCTTAACCATATATCTTGGAATCTCGCCCTTAAACTTCACTACGAACTGAGGTCTTTCAGGTCTTGGTCCAACAAGTGACATATCGCCAAGCAACACATTAAAGAACTGAGGCATCTCATCTATACTATGTTTTCTGAGGAATCGACCAACCTTTGTTACTCGAGGATCATCCTTGGTAGTCCACCCCTTCTTTTCAGCCTTCTCAGACTGAACCTCCATAGTTCTGAACTTGTACATCATAAAGCTCTTGCCATGAAGACCAACTCTCTCCTGCTTAAAGATAATGGGTCCAGGACTTGATACTTTAACCGCTATTGCTGAAAGCAGCATAGCAGGCGAAAACAGGATAATCAAAAGAATCGAGCCTATAATATCTGCCACTCTCTTCACAGCTGCATTAAATCCATTTGTTAAAGGTACATACCTGATATTGATAACAGGAAGACCAAGTATTTCTTCAGTGTAAGGGTTACTCGGGAACAAACTGGTATAGTCCGGAATGAACTTCGTATGAACACCTGACTCCTCACAGATTGCAACCAGCTCCTCAAGCTTGTCATATCTGTCCAGCGGAAGTGTGATAGTGATCTCATCATAACCATTATCCGCAAGGAATCTTGAGAGCATATCTATCTCACCAATTACCTTAACTCCATGATAGCTTGTACCAATAGGCACCATATCATCAAGGATTCCACTTACAACATATCCCCACTGAGGATTGTTGTTTATCCTGCTGATGTATCCTTCTGCAGATCTGGAATATCCAATAAGAAGAATATGTTTAAGATTGTAGCCTTTTCTTCTGATATATCTAAGGAAACGTCTCAGAAGAATTCTGGAAAGCGCTGTGAGAATCACATTTATAACTGCAAAGTATGCGATCATGGTACGCGAGAAGTCTATCTGCTTAACCATGAACAAAGCAACATAGAATCCAATAAGACCAACTATGTTAGCCCTGAAAATATTGTATAGCTCATAGCGCATCTTAGTTGCACGCTGAGGTGTGTACAGATTGGAAACGCTATATAAGATCAGATATGCGGGTATCAAAAAATAGAGGGCTGAAAAATAAGTGCCCATAGAAAGGTAACCGACCTCTGGATCCACATTTGAAAAAGGTGATTCAAACTTGATATACCAGGCCAGTACATAAGAACAGGCTATTAATATTCCATCCCCAACAATATGCAATCTATTAAGATTTGTCTGATTGTCTTTAATCATATCACGATTATTTTATACCAATTCACCCTACAAGTCTACGAATACAATTAATTAGAAGCTCTATCTCGAGTGTGATATAATTCCCCGTATTTTTTATGTCATAAACTACCTTTTTATCTCCATTACCAAATGCCTTTTTTACTCCCACAAAAAGCCCCTTGGCATAGGACAACCCCAGCTTTTTTCTGGCAAAGTATACCTGTTTTATCAATATACCAAGTATTATAAACGGTAGATTGATAACAAGCTGAAGGGCAGGCATATTTTTATAGATAAAATAGATGTTATTCGCTGCGGTAAGCTCTTCTTTAAACTTATTATATCTTGAGCCACTTGTTCCACTACCTGCATGATAAACAATAGCAGATGGCTCAAACATATTCTTATATCCGAAAATTCTGGCTCTATAGCCAATGTCCACATCCTCAAGGTAGCAAAAATGCGCAACATCAAAAAGCCCTATCTTCTCAAAAATGCTTTTCCTGTATATGGCAGCACCAGCACAGGCGCTTGTAACAGCACATCTTTTAGAGTATGTTTTTGCATTCTTGTCTCGTCCGGGAGAAAAAGCCCAGCCAAGAGCGCAGTAATAATCCCCTGCATCATCAATAACATCAGGATTTTTCATAGAGAGCATCTTAGCTCCAACTGAGAATATCCTATCGCTCTTCTCTATAGCATCAAGAAGCTTCTCTGTCATGGTCTCCTTAGAAACAGTATCGTTATTAAGGAGGATGACATACTCTGAGTCAGACATCTCAATACCAATATTAACAGCGTTGGAAAAACCGGTATTAGATGAAAGCTCTACTATTCGTACTTCAGGATACTTAGACGGATTCTCCGATACCAGTTGTTTAATATACTCCACGCTTCCATCAGAGGATGCGTTGTCCACAACAATAACCGGGGCCTTAACAGTCTGTTTGCCAAGGCTCCTTAAGCAATCCTTCAGGTACTTCTTTCCATTGTAGTTTGGAATTACAATTGTAACTTTATTTTCCAACTCATTTCCTCATCATAACACAGTAGTTTCGTACTTTGGATCCCATAAAACCCTGAATCCCCTGTCTCTTACTGCTTTGCCAAATCGAATGCTCTTTTCCCTGATTTCTTCCTCAGTTCCAATATCGCCAAGGCTTATATTTGAATCCTCAAGAGTATCCACATAGGGTATTCCAAAAATCTCTTCATACAGATCATATAACTGTGGACGCACTTTCATACATCTGATATCAACGGCATCTGTATCCTGCTGAAGGACAGCTCTGTGCTGAATTCCGCCACTATATCCTTTGGGAAGGTTTTCAAATCGCACTCTGCCGTTATCCCTGTAGTTGCCACCTGTTATGGTGCCCTTTCGGTTTACTATTCTTCCGCCTATTGCTCCAAGGTCCTTCCTGTCAGCGAATATATCTCCGCTATACTCCACCCTGTAAAAGCCAACGTGCTTTAAATCCTCAACTGTACACTGTATGCCATAGGATTTCATGAAATCATACACTGCAAGTCGTCCAGCCTCATAAGCATAGGTCTTACTCTGAGGATTGGCAGATGTTGAGTTATCATGACTTCTCCAATGGTACAAAACCTTAGGTATATGAACCACCTGTCTATAGAAATCCCTTGCCCACATGGTCTCGCCAATGCTTCTAAGGAAAAGATCGTAGTCCTGTGCTCCATCAAACTCAGGTCTGAATCTCTTCTGGAACATAATGTCAGATCTTACAGCAGTAAAATGGCAGATATAATTATTGGACAGGAACATATCGGGATTAAAAGGATTCTTTTTATGGTGCTGGAAAAATCTCTTGCCAGCAGCATCGCATTTATCCTCATCAGAATAAATCAGCTTGGGATAATTCTTGATGGCTGCAATAGCTATTTCACATAGTGCATCCGGAGTAATATAGTCATCATGATCAAGAAGCGCTATATAATCACCCTTGGCAATATCTAGGGCAGCATTCGTATTAGCTGAAATGCCATCATTTGATTTAAGTCTCAGATACCTGATTCTTCCGTCATAAGCTGTATATTTTTCTATAATCTTAGCCAGTGGATATAAGGTAACCTTCTTGCCATCCTTCTCCTTGATAACCGGTGCCTCCGCAAGGATCAGCTCCCACTTACCGTAGGTCTGGTTCCTTACTGAATCAACCATTTCCTTAAAGAAATCCTTATCTGTGTTGTAGCATGGCACTAGAATGCTAATATATGGCAGCTTCTTAGATTTTCCCGAATCATTTAATATTGAGCGATACCATTTACTCTGTTTTTCTAAATGCTCCTCTGATGTAGGAACAAATTCATAGTTATCGCTAGTCTGATCGTGAATCCTTTCAGCGGCAGCAATTATAGCACTACTTACCCCATTTCTTCTGGCGTATGCAATTGTCTTCTTAATATTATTCAGCATAGGTCTATTATACAACAATTGAGACTGCCCAAAGGCAGTCTCAATAAGAATCTAATCACTTATATTCAAGCTTCAATAAGTGCTTTTACTGCAGCAGTGAGTTCTTCCTGCTTCTGGTTTGCATCCTCAAGACTTGTTCCCTTAACTCCCATGTAGAACTTGATCTTAGGTTCAGTTCCTGAAGGACGTGCGCAGCACCAGGAATCATTATTAAGTGCAAAATACAAAACGTTAGACTCAGGAAGACCTGTCTTACCCTTGTCTCCAGTCTGAGGATTAACAGTTTCGCCTGTCTTATAGTCTCTGAACTCCTCAACAGTCCACTGACCAAAAGTCTTAGGCGGGTTACTTCTAAGTCTGTCCATAAGAGCTGCGATTTCCTTAGCTCCCTCAATACCCTTCATGGTGATTGAGTACTGGCCTTCCTTATAATAACCATATTCCTCATACATATCGACCATTGCATCCCAAAGAGTCATGTTGTTCTTCTTGCAGAATGCAGCTACTTCGCAGAGCATCATTACAGCTACGATAGCGTCCTTATCTCTTGCATGTGTACCGGCAAGACATCCATAGCTCTCCTCAAGGCCGAATACATAGTTGTATTCCTGGTTATTATCCTCGAAGATTCTGATCTGCTCACCGATATACTTAAAGCCTGTAAGTACTTCGATATAGTGAAGTCCGTACTTCTCAGCTACAACCTTAGCCATGTTTGTTGTAACGATTGTTGTTACAAAAGCAGGTCTCTCAGGCATTGTACCTGTAGCCTTTCTCTCACGAAGGATATACTCACCAATGAGCATACCAGACATATTACCTGTGAAAGGAATATATTCGCCTGTCTTTGTATCCTTAGCATATACACCAAGGCGGTCAGCATCAGGGTCAGTAGCAAGAACGATATCTGCATCCTTCTCCTTAGCAAGCTCAAGAGCAAGCTTAAATGCCTTAGGATCCTCAGGATTAGGATACTCAAGAGTTGTAAACTCAGGATCCGGAAGCTCCTGCTCAGGAACAATATAAACATTCTTGAAGCCAAGCTCTGCAAGAACTCTCTTTACAGGTACAAGTCCTGTACCATGGAAAGGTGTATAAACTACTGTGAGCTTCTCAGCCATTTCCTTGATAACATCAAGGTGAATGATCTGCTTCTTAAGCTCTACCATGTAAGCATCATCAATTTCTTTTCCGATGATCTCGTAAAGACCTGCTGCCATAGCATCTTCCTTTGACATTGTCTTTACTTCGCTGTAATCAGTAAGAGCCTTAACTTCACTGATAATACCATTATCATGAGGAGGTGTAATCTGAGCACCATCCTCCCAGTAAACCTTATAACCGTTGTATTCAGGCGGATTATGGCTTGCTGTTACCATGATACCTGCAATACATCCAAGCTTTCTAAGTGCAAATGAAAGCTCAGGAGTAGGTCTGAGTTCATCAAATACATACGTCTTAATTCCGTTTGCAGCAAGGCATCTGGCTGACTCATCTGCAAATTCAGGTGAGAAACGACGTGAATCATAAGAAATAGCAACGCCTCTCTTAGCTCCGTCTGTTCCACCGTTTTTCTTAATATAATTAGCAAGACCCTGTGAAGCCTTACGAACAACGTACTTGTTCATTCTGTTGGTACCAGCACCGATAACACCTCTAAGTCCGCCTGTACCAAATTCAAGTTCCTGGTAAAATCTATCTTCTACTTCCTTCTCATCATTTCTTATTGATAAGAGTTCCTTTTTTGTGTCTTCATCAAAGTAAGGATCATTAAGCCAGTACTCCAGCTGTTTTGTTGCATCACTCATCATTTTCCCTCCTGTATGGTAAATGTTTCTTGATATATTAAGTAAAGCATTACTATACAATAATTGCAAGTTAGCTTTACGAATCTCTAAGACTTGAGTATCCCTCAACATTTAGTGAGAAATCGCTTCTATCCAGTGAGAAATTGGGGTTGTAATACGGGTCTCCTTTATCAAGGACGCTCTTCCATTTCTCTTTAAAATGCTCAGATTCTTTATCGTATCTCTTGGCGTTCTCGCCCTCAAGGTCTAGTCCCCTTGAAGCAGACTCATAATGATACATCTCAGCAAAAGGTGTAAATATGTTAAGATATCCTTTTTCACGCAATTTCAAACAGAAATCAACGTCATTAAGAGAAACCTCAAATCCTTCATCAAAGCCTCCAACCTCATCATATTTCTCTCTTGAGGTCATAAGGCAGGCTCCTGTAACAGCGGATACATCCTGAGCATAGCAAAGTCTGCCCATGTATCCAAGGTTCATGCCCTCCTGGCCATAGTGACAATGTCCGGCAGTTCTATGCGCTCCAAGTCTTAAAACGATTCCTGCATGCTGAATCTTCCTATTAGGGAAATAAAGCTTTCCACCTACTGCTCCAACATCCTTTCTCTGAGCGTACATTAAAAGCTCTTCGAGCCAGTTAACAGTAATAACCTGAGTATCGTTATTCAAAAGGAGAACATAATCGCCCTCTGAATGTTTAACTCCATAGTTCACAACCTTTGAATAGTTAAATGCAGGTTTTGAACCATCAGGATTAAGGTTTGCTGGATCATCATAGTAGTTAACTATCTTTAAAACAGAGCTCATTGCACTGTTTTTAAGCTGATCATAATAAGCAAAGGTTTCCTTGGAGGTACTGCCATTTTCTACAACTATGATCTCGTAGTTATCATAGGTAGACTTCTCATAAATAGAAGTAAGGCAGCGCTTCAAATCTTCTACATGCTCGCAGGTGGGAATGATTATGGAAATCTTCGGCATTCCCTTAACCTCGTAGGCAATCTTGAATATAGTCTCAAAGGCTCTGGTACTTGAAATCTTGAAGTGCTCATAGCCATGTCTTCTGAGATGGTCGGCAACTGCGCCTCTGGCCGCATCTATAGCGTAGCTCTTGGCACTGATGTCAGATGCCACAGAACCGGCATGTGATCTCCAATAATACAAAAGCATGGGAACATGAACAATATTCTCAGCTGCATCTGTAAGCCTTAAGATCATATCGTGATCCTGGCTGCCATCAAACTCTGATCTGAACAACTCAGTACCCTCAAGAAGAGATCTCTTGAATACACTGAAATGGCAAATGTAGTTATTTGCTCTAAGGTTATCAGGCGCATAATCAGGCTTAAAGTGCATAGTTATCATATGATCTATGCTTTTTCCTGAGAAGGTTGCTTCATCGCAGTAGATGTAATCAGCATTCTTCTCATTTATAGCCTTAACATAGTAGTAAAGCACCTCAGGATGAAGAATATCATCATGGTCGAGAAGACCTATATATTCACCCTGTGCAAGCTTTAAGCACTCATTAGTATTTCCTGAAATACCAGTGTTTTTCTCAAGTCTGTGGTAAACAATTCCTGTTCCATCTACCCTGCCAAGCTTGTTTCTGGCATCCTGCTGATATTCTCTTGCAATAGCTTCAACATATGCATGCTCAGCATCTGAACCATCAGCAAGGCATAGCTGCCAATTCACATAGGTCTGGTTAAGAACAGACTCTATCATATCCCTAATGAAGTTCTCAGGGGTGTTATAAAGAGGAACCAGAATACTGATAAGAGGCATTTTTGCAAACTCCTCTTCTCTCTCCCTCTTTATTCTCTCTTCATCAGGAAAGCTCTCTGTACCATAATGTACCTTCGCTTTTCTCTCAATCTGCTTGTACTTTATTTTTGCAATTACACCTCGCACTGAGCCAGCATTCTTAAGTCTGTCCTTTTGCCTTATAACAAAATGCATTGTATTTCTGGCAGGAGTACTTGCTTTCCAAATAGGATTGTTCTTTATCCTGTTCAGCTTAAACTCAAGCTCCTGATTCTTGTCCTCAAGGTCTGCAATCCTTTGAGCAAGGTCAGCACTCTTAAGCTTTTCCTTTTCATATGCGGTTTTATAATCAAATTCTGTATTATCTGCCATTACTTCACCTTAAGTAGATTGGGCACCCAGTTTATAAGCTTCAGACTTCCAGTCTGATCAAGGGCAACCATTCCTATCTGATAATAACCGGGCTTAAGCTTTCCAGTTGCTATTCTCACCTTAAAGCCGGTCATATCAACATCTATCTGATCCTTTAATCTAAGTTTTATGTCAGGTCTGTACCATGTATAAACAGGCAGGCTGTATACCATGGAAGACACTGCTCTTGCACCATCATCAAGCCTTTCAACCTGGCGAAGGACAAGTCTTCTTTCGAAAAATGCATTGTCTGAGCCAATTACAAAGCTATATCCCTTTATGAAATAGCCATCGACAACCTCCCCGTCGCGCACGCCGTACATCCAGTTCTCCATGGTTCCGGCATACTCAACGCCAAGACGAAGACATGCATCTTCTCTTGCCTCAGGATAGCCCTTTTCATGAATCTTGATATTGTGATAAGGAATATCAAGCACAGGCAAAAAGTCCTCACATGGAATGATGGCACTGATTGTCTCATCATCAGTAAGGTATCTGCTATAGAAGGGATCCTTATTGTAAAAACCAGAATGTCTCTTCATAAGCACCTCATATTCATTTGCGAGGCGCTCCATTTTCTTCATATCAAGAGTGTCAAGCCCGCGGCTAAGAGACTCGTGATGGAAAAGACTTATATGATTGCAACATACATTATAGTATCCTCTCTCATGGATACTGTAGCAAAGATCAACGTCATTAAATGCAACCGGAAGCTCCTCCGGGAATCCCCCGACCTCATTGAACTTATCTCTGCTGAGCATAAGGCATGCGCCTGTTGCACCAATAAGATTATGTATTCCTCTGTTAAAGCCAAAGTAATGAGCCTTCTGGTCATGCATTCTCTGCAGCTTATGAACAGGACCAAGCCTTACATTGGTAATACCAGCATGCTGGATCAAATCACTGTCAGGATAAAGAAGCTTTGCTCCAACAACTCCCACATGACGAAGCTGCGCCTGGGACAGCATTTCTCTTATCCAGCCATCCTGAGTCGCTTCAATATCATCATTGAGGAAAAGCAGATAATCTCCACCAGATCTCGCTGCTCCCCTGTTACACATATGGGAAAAATTAAAATCCTCTACCTTGTAGAGATATGTTATATTAGTCAATCCGTTAATCTTGCTGACGGAATTGATATACGAACCATATCTGACTCGGTTATAAGCACTGCTGCCATTATCAACTACAACTATCTCATACTTGATGTTCTTTTCATGGGTAGTAGCTACGATTGATTTTATACACTGCAGAAGTATTTCCGGATGGTCCTTAGTGGGAATAACTATACTTACAGTCGCAGGTCTCATCAGCATGTGCCTTGAGTTATGAAAACCTCTGCCATAAAAAACATCTGTATCAGGATTCCTATGGAAAAGAATCTCATCTATATGCCCTATCGGGAACTCAGTGCCGTTGCGCTTACCAAAGGCTCTCTCCTCTATTGCAAGCATACAGAATAAAACATCAGCTGAAAGAAGACTTGCTTCCTTACCAACTGCTTCAGGTGTATTTTTCTTTACTCCTGAGGTTCCGCCCAACATTCTAAGGGCATTCTCATATTCCTTGGCTGCTGCCTCGTAGGTATTTGCTCTGCAGGCAAACACGCTGCCGATATAAAAGGCATTTAAATAGGTGTCAGGGGACCAGTCAGGTTTAAAGTACGGATGTCCGTATTTGCCCCTTCCCATCATTTCATCCTCATCACCATAAACCACGTTGATCTCAGGATGAGCCTGGAAATAATTCCTTATATTAGTCTCCGCATGACCAGCAAGCTTTCCCTTCGGACTTACAAAAATCAGAATCTTTTCAGCTGTCGCAGCAGGGTCTGCCTCTCTCCAGATGTCTGTGTAGGAAACCACCTCAGTGACAAGCTGAATGCGCCCCGTTACCTCGTAGGCTTCTCCACCTACGACAGTCATGGGACGTTTCTCACGCTTATGCTCCCAGATATTGTAGGCATTCTTCATGTCTTTAACTTTACTCTGGTAAGCCCTTTTTCTGTTGTTAGCAAGAATATTTTTGGCAATTTCCTTGAGCATTAATTTACAGCCTTTCGGCTCCCCTTATTTTGAGAGAAGCTTCCTCTTAATCTTATGAAGAAGTTCCTCTTTCTCCTCCTGGTTGTCATCCTCTGCCACTCGCAGGGAATCCTCCAATGTAATCGCTGTTTCCTTAGGAATAAGCGTCATCATCATCGTTACCTTCAGATGATTTTCTCTGTTCTTAACTATTCTTTCGTCGGCAAAGCCAAATTCAATATTAGGATCGTCTGTTCCAAAGACCATACTGTCATCTGAAATCCAGGCTCCGTTAGGATGTATAGTCAGGTGCATTCCGCTCTCTTCAACTGATACATCATTCCAAAGAATCTGTTTCAATGTGACAATGCAAGCGCCAAAGGCGGGATCAATTCTAATATTCTGAATATGATCATTACACTCTATATCCAATGTAACTATATTATGTTCATCATAGGTATCTTCAGGGAAAATGGAATTATCTTCACTATATCCATCACCCTCATCTACATAAATCTGTATCTCTTCAGCGCTTCTGGCTGTATCTGCCTTGCCCTGAAGTTCCTTTGGAACAATTGCATTTCTTCCGATCATCTTCCAGATTTCAACAGAAGACTTACGTCTACCTGTTACATATTTCTGGAATTCAGCCTCTTCACTTAAAAGATTTTTGATATCCTCATCTGTAAGGTCTATATCATCATAGAGTGCCTTAACATCGAGTTTTTCTCTGCTTCTATCCTCAAGCTTGTAGCTATAAAGAGCTCTGAAAGCTATTTCCTTTGCAGGGATACATTTTCCGTAGGTCCATTCATAATCAATGATAGTCCATATCGGTCCATTAACCAGAATGTTCGGGAAAATCAGATCATAATCCGTAACAGGGTAATCTGCTCGATATCCAATTCTTCGCATGTACTCTCTAAAGAGTGCATTGAAGGAGTCCATATCGTCGGACTCAAGACAGGCATCAAACAAAGCTGTCAGCGGAATACCATTTACGAAGGAGAACATTGCACATCTTCCCTTTTCATCGAGCTGGCAGTCATTGACCTCAAGGTCTCCACCTCTGTATCTCTCCCTGAGTCCGTAATACGCATCCTGCATGCCAAATACATGGTCTATTGCAGCCTCTGTAAGAGGATATTTCTTTATAAGCTTTCTTCCTAGCTTATCTATTACTATATCTGTTCTGATCTTGAACTCATCAGCTCTATCGTTGGAATACTTACAGTAAATCGTATCAAAGCCAGGTCCTAAAATAACCTCGAAGGAGTTAGCAAAATCAGGATACATTCCATCATGAATAAGACATTCGTAGGCTCTCTTTTCATTAAATAAAAGGAGTCTGTCTCTGTCGTAATTACGTACATTATCTTGCAATTCGCCGTACTGTGGCAAATGCTCATCAGAATGAAGTGATGTCATCAGCTTATAATCAGGGTACGGATAATAGAAATGATAATCTGATATTCCGCACTTTCTGAAAATCCTGATAAGTCCGTTCTTAGTAAAGGTTCTTGCAACTGCATCCTTGGAATAGCCCTCAATTCCTGAGAAGTAAGTTCCAAGATGATCCTCCTGGGCTCCTGCAAAATACTTAAGTCCGGTTCTGTTCTCAATAGCGATGACTATACGTCCATCCTTTTTAAGGTGCTTTTTCAGCATCAAAAGGAAATTCTCATAAGGAGTCTCTGTTCCGATATAGCCCTGACCATATTCAAACACTCCAATAAGGAAAATGAAATCGAAGTTCTTTGGAAGATCAGGCTCGATATCTCTGAAGTTACCAACATGAATAGTGACATTATCGCACTCACTATTTCTGGTGGCGTTAATCTCACTTCTTCTCCTTGAAAGATCACAGGCTATAACTTCTCCTGCCTTTTCAGCAAGCATTCCTGTGATAGCACCACAACCAGAACCCACTTCAAGGACCTTCTCATTGCCCTTCATGGGAATCCATTCAACAATATTGCTTCTAAGCTCAGAAAGGTGATAGAGAATCGGCCAACTGGCTCTCTTCTCAATAATCTCAGGATACTCCTCCTTCTTATGCTTTCTTACAATATCGAAAATCTCATTCTCTACTGCACCATCACTATATAGATCAAGTCCGGCATAATGCTTGTAATTCAGTTTTACATTCCCAATAAAAACTTCTTCCTGCATACTCTAGTCCCTTTTGGCATCCTCGACGCACACCTGAGATTCCATGTCATAATAACCCACTGTGTTCTTGTCAGATACCACTGTTATATTAAGCGCATCATACAGACGATGATACACTACAAACTCATCCTGCTCAAATCCTGTAACTCCGAAGGATACCAGATACTCGCCTCCCTGGAGCTGCATTTTCTGTCTGAAGGTAATCTCTTTTACATCACCGGCCTTAACAGGTTCCAAAAATGCCTTCTCAACCATTGAATTGGTTCCCGTAATCTCGATACCCATGATGTTCTTAAAGGTAAACGCAAATATCGGAGCGTTCACATCCCTTAAGAATTCAACCTTCATCTTTATCTCAAACTCAGAACCCTTGATTATTGAGTTAGTTCTAAGTCCCTTTTGATCTACTGCATAAAACTCTGTTATCTTGGCAGCGCTGTTACCATACTCCAAAAGATCGGGGTTAGTAACTGTTTCTTCTTTTTTAGCTTCCGTCTTTTTCTCGACTGCTGCCCTTATTTCATCATCCTCTAAAAGTGATTTAAAATCATTCTCAGGAAGTGGATACTGTCCAACCAATACCTGCTTGTATATATCAATCATCTTTTTGGGTGTTCCCTCACCGAGGATAACGCCCTTATTTAAAAGGATTGCTCTGTCACAATATCTGCTGATAGTTGAAAGATCGTGGGAAACAAAGAGTATTGTCTTTCCCTGCTCCTTGAATTCCTCAAATTTGTGATAGCACTTAGCCTGGAAAAATACATCGCCGACTGACAAAGCCTCATCAACGATCAGAATCTCAGGATCAATATTTATGGCTACCGCAAATGCCAGTCTTACAAACATACCGCTTGAATAAGTTTTAACCGGCTGATAAACATAGTCACCTATATCTGCAAACTCAAGGATGGCATCAAGTCTTTTGTCTATCTCTTCCTCGGAAAAGCCAATCATCATACCATTTAAGTAGATGTTATCAATTCCGTTGTATTCCATATTGAATCCGGCACCCAGCTCCAAAAGCGCAGAAATGTGTCCATCTACTTCAACAGTACCCGATGTGGGAGATAAAACGCCAGTGATTATCTTAAGAATTGTTGACTTACCCGAGCCATTTGTTCCGATAATACCAATGGTCTCACCGCGCTTAACCTCGAGATTAACGTGGTTTAGTGCCAGGTGCTCTGTATATCCCTCACCCTTCATAAGACCCAGGGCATCCTTAAGCCTGTCGGAATTCTTATTATAAAGTTTGTACATTTTTGTAAGGTCAGTGACCTTTATTGCAACATCTTTATCCATAAACTTCTTTCATCTGAAAACTAGATTTGTCTTACCCAAAAATCAGGAGAGACTATTTAATTAGAGAACATCTGCAAAGTGTGGCTTTGTTCTCTTAAAGATCAATGATCCAATACAGAAAATGAAGGCAACTACAATCCAGAAATAAGTGCTTGAGTAGAAATGTTCAAAGAACCACTCATCACCATAAACTGCATTTCTATATCCATTAACAATGTATGTCATAGGATTCAGCTTTATTATCCACTTCAATCTGTCGGGAAGCATGTTTATATCCCACAAAATAGGAGTTGCCCACTGTCCAACCTGTAATACAATAGCAAGAATCTGTGTAAGATCCCTGAAAAATACCACTACTGCGCAGGTCGTATAGCAGATAGACAAAACCAGAATGAACTCACAGACTGCATAATAGAAAATCTGAAGAGTGTAGATTGTAGGTGTATAGCCATACATTATAGCTACCACAAGCATTACACATGCAAAAAATACATGAATGAAAAGTGCTGCTATTACCTTGATAAGCGGCAATATGCTTATCTTGAAAAGCACCTTCTTTACCAGATAATTGTACTCAAGAAGGGATGTTGTACCATTCATGAGGGCTTCATTGAAGAAGAACCATGGTACAAGACCCGTTGTAAGAAACAGAACATAAGGAACTTCCACACCGCCAGCGACCATCTGCGATCTACTATGGAATATTCTGTCAAAAACAAAGAAATACATCAAAACAGTGACCACCGGCTGAACCAGTGCCCACACAACTCCCATATAGGATCCTGCATATCTCTTTTTAAAATCATTTACTGCCAATCGCCATATAAGCTTTCTGGAATTAAAAAGCTCGATAGGCAATACTGTCAGTTTGTCATACCAGGCTGTGACCAAAACTGCAGATAACACAAGCAGAATTACAGCACATACTTTCTTCAGAAATTCTGTGTGCTGATCAGCAAGGGGATTATTATGCAAAAGTACAATAGCCATAAGAATTATGGCAACAGCATAATAAATCCCAAGAACGCTGCGTTTTGATTTTAGTCCGGCAAATGACAGTCTGTCTTTTTTAGCAACGGACATCACTTCTGTACTCCATGTTCCTTTTTATAATCAGCAAGAGTTCCCCACTTAGGATCCTTCTCAGACATAATAAGCTCTGACTCATCCTCATAGGGCCAGTCGATTCCGATTTCGGGATCCTTCCAAAGGATACCGCCCTCATCATCAGGATGATAGAAATCAGAACACTTATATGCAAATTCAGCATAATCAGAAAGAACAAGGAAGCCATGTGCAAATCCCTTAGGAATAAAGAACTGCTTCTTATTCTCTGCTGAAAGAGTAACACCGTACCACTTTCCAAAGGTTGCAGAGCCTTCTCTTAAATCAACTGCTACGTCGTAAACCTCACCATTAACAACTCTGACAAGCTTATCCTGAGGAAAGTTCTTCTGGAAATGAAGGCCTCTTAAAACGCCCTTCTTAGAAGCTGACTGGTTGTCCTGAACGAACTCCATATCAATTCCAGCAGCAATGAAATCTCTCTTGGAATAGGTCTCCATGAAATATCCTCTGCTATCTCCAAAAACCTGAGGAGTAATAACCTTTAATCCTTCTATTTCACATGTCTCAACTGTTAACTTTCCCATTTCTATCTATCCTTCCAAATATATTACTTAATTACCTGATGTGCTTTCCGCTTTTTCAGCAGTTGTGTTTTCGCTTTGTGCTGCATTATCTGTAGTATCAGCGGTTGTACTATCGCTTGATGTTGTACTTGCAGTAGTACTCTCATCTGAAGAAGCTTCCTTCTTCTCATCAGGCTTTTCTTCTGATTTCTCAGTTTCAGATTTATTCTCATCTGATTTGTCTATGTCTGACTTATCAGAATCTGACTTTTCCAAATCAGCTTTATCCTTATCTGACTTTTCTTTATCTGTATTGCTTTCAGACTTTTCTTCCGTCTTATCACCAGTTTTATCTTCAGACTTCTCTTCTGGCTTATCCTTCGGCTCGCTGTCCGGGTATGAATACTCAGTATCAGCAATGTCACTGTCATTTAAATCTGACAGATCAGTTGTGCCATCTGTAGTTGCTGCATTAGCAGGTACAGGTACATTGTCCACCACAACCACTACTGATGGACGCTGCTCACTCTTATCAAAAAAGTCATCAGCAGTCAGAAAGCCCTTAAGATTATCTCCAATCTGCTCGCCATAAACAGTCTCACTGGTTTCTACCGTTTCAAGCACTTCTTCAGTCTCTGCCTGATCAGGCTTTTTCCCCATGAGATCGTTTATTCTGTCGATATTTGCAGCATAGACTACAACAGCAACAAGCACCATTGTAGTTATTATAGCTGCGATTGAAAGCCTTAAAGCCTTAGAGTCCATTAGCTACCTCAACAAGATATTTACCATAGTCAGTCTTCATAAGAGGCTCAGCGAGCTTAAGAAGCTGCTCCTTGTCGATAAAGCCTCTCTTGTATGCTATCTCCTCGATACATGAAACATAAAGTCCCTGTCTCTTCTGGAATGCGCAAACGAAATCAGCTGCATCAAGAAGAGAATCGTGGTTACCTGTATCAAGCCATGCAAAGCCTCGACCCATAGTCTCAACTCTGAGGTCTCCTCTTCTGAGATACTCGTTATTTACACTTGTTATCTCAATCTCGCCTCTGGCTGAAGGCTTTACATTCTTAGCGATCTCGATAACGTCATTATCATAGAAATACAGACCCGGAACTGCGTAGTTGCTCTTGGGATGCTCAGGCTTTTCCTCGATTGAAAGAGCCTTACCATTCTCATCGAACTCAACAACGCCGTATTCTCTGGGATCACGTACATAATAACCAAAGATAGTAGCACCCTTTTCTCTTGATGCAACCTCCTTAAGGAGCTTACTAAAGCTCTGTCCATAGAAGATGTTGTCTCCAAGAACAAGTGCAACTGAATCAGAACCGATGAACTTCTCGCCAATTATGAAAGCATCAGCAAGTCCTCTGGGCTCCTCCTGAACAGCGTATGAAAATGACATACCAAGCTGCTCACCTGTTCCAAAAAGATCCTCGAAGATGGGAAGATCTCTGGGTGTGGAAATAATAAGCACTTCCCTGATTCCAGCAAGCATAAGTGTGGAAAGAGGGTAATAAATCATGGGCTTATCATAAACCGGCATGATCTGCTTTGAAATCGCTCTTGTAAGTGGGTAAAGTCTTGTACCGGAACCTCCGGCGAGAATTATTCCTTTCATATAAAAACCTCCGAATGAATACCTTTGACCGCATCAATTATACCATAATATAGATAAATACGCTTTATTAACCGATAGTGCAGTCTGTGTGATATTTTGTATTTTAATTATCCTTTTTACGAACTTCATCAATAATATATGGTGGTCTCTTCCTTGATTCCTCAAGAACACGCCATATATACTCTCCTAAAACTCCAAGTGTCAGCATTATAAGTCCTGCTGAGAAGAGGACAACGCACATCAAAGATGCATATCCTGCTATAGGAGTTCCTACAGTAAGCTTCTCATAGATGGCACTGATGATACCAATAAGTGCAGCAATTGCGAAAATCACACCGCAGCCGCTCATAAGCCTTATAGGGAAATAAGAAAAGCTCATCATTGAGTCAACTACAAGCTTGAACTTCTTTCCAAAGGTCCATCTGGACTTACCTACAGTTCTGTCCTTTCTGTGGAAGTAAACCTTTGCAGATTTAAAGCCTATCCACATTACCTGAAGTGTAAGTGAGGAGTTCTTCTCATCCATCATCTCAAGAACCTTTATCGCCTGTCTGTCGAGAAGATAGCAGTCGCATCCACCCTGAGGCATATCCTTGTTGATGGTCTTCCTCACAAGATAGTAGTACATACCAGCAAAGAACTTCTTAATTGCTCCCTCGTCCCTCTCGGCACGAATGGCAAGAACTACCTTGTTTCCTTCCTTCCACTTCTCGTAGAGGTCCAGGATCAGTGTGGAATCCTCCTGAAGGTCAGCCTGCTTGGTAACTGCGCAATCACCTGTGCAGACAGACAAGCCTGCGAGTATGGCAGCATGCTCTCCAAAATTCCTGGACAGCCTTGTGCAGACAACATTAGGGTCCTTACTGGCTATCTTGTTCATGATCTCCCAGGAGTTGTCCCCTGAACCATCATCAACAAAAACTATTTCATAGTCTCCGAGTTTATCAAAGATTTTCTCTTTCATATCCTCATAGAGCATCTCCAATGTGTCAGAGTTGTAGTAAACTGGCACAACTATCGATATTTTACTCATCTAGTATTCCTTTTCATAAAAAGATCAACAAATTCACACTCTATAACGCAACAACAGAGAGCCACGAATTTTCGTCCGAAGCTCTCCTGTTATTATCTGATCCGGCCATAACCGGTAACGATTCTAAAACTTTTTATCGTATGGATTCGTAGGCTCTGCAAAGCAAAGATTAAAACTTATCACTGTACATGCTGTCGTAGTACTTCTGATAATCTCCGCTTGTTACGTGCTCCATCCAATCCTCATGTGCAAAGAACCACTCGATAGTCTTGCGAATACCTTCTTTGAACATTGTCTCAGGCTCCCAGCCGATCTCCTTCTTGATCTTATCAGGAGCGATAGCATAGCGACGATCGTGTCCCTTTCTATCCTCAACATATGTGATAAGGTCATATGTAAGCTTCTCTTTTCTGGGATCTGAATCATCAAGGGACTCTCTGAGAACATCAATGATTGTCTGAACGATCTCGATGTTCTGCTTCTCATTGTGTCCACCGATGTTGTAGGTCTCAAACAGTCTGCCCTGCTCCTGAACCATATCGATAGCCTTAGCATGGTCCTCAACATAGAGCCAGTCGCGAACGTTCTTACCATCACCGTAAACAGGAAGTGCCTTGCCCTCAAGTGCATTGTGGATCATAAGAGGGATGAGCTTCTCAGGGAACTGGAAAGGTCCGTAGTTATTTGAGCAGTTTGTGATATTTGCAGGGAACTTATATGTATCCATATAAGCCTTAACAAGCATATCTGAGCTTGCCTTACTTGCTGAGTAAGGGCTGTGAGGATCATAAGGTGTATCCTCATAGAAGTATGCATTAGGATCCTCAGGAAGTGAACCGTAAACCTCATCAGTACTTACATGGAGGAACTTCTTACCTTCCTTGAAGCTGCCATCAGGAAGCTCCCATGCCTTCTTAGCTGCGTTGAGCATTGTAGCTGTACCAAGTACATTTGTCTCAACGAATATCTCAGGGTTAACGATTGATCTGTCAACGTGGCTCTCTGCTGCGAAATGAACTACGCGGTCGATATCGTTCTCCTCAAAAATCTTATTGATAGCATCTCTGTCGCAGATATTAGCCTTAACAAAAGTGTAGTTATCTCTACCCTCTACGTCCCTTAAGTTCTCAAGGTTACCTGCATATGTAAGCGCATCAACGTTGATGATGCGAATCTCGTTATCGTACTTCTTAAACATGTAGTGTATATAATTGGAACCAATAAAACCTGCACCACCAGTTACAAGATATGTTCTCATTAATTGTTTTCCTCCAAAAAAATTAAAACTAAATGATAAAATCCTTTATGTATTCTAACCGCTAAATATAAATAATGCAAATTACAGCAAATAAAACACGCCAATACCTGCTAATATAAGCATCATTCCAAGTATTTTGTTCCCAGTGATCTTCTCCTTAAAAAAGAATCTGCTAAGAAGCATTACCATAATATATCCAACCGGCTCAATGATTACAACATACATATAAGGCATATGTCCATAGCAAATAATTGCTATTAGTAGTGAAACCACAAGGAGGCCATACCCTCCTATAACCAGAATATTCAGATACTGCCTTATAAAGTTCGGATATTCCTTCTGTGAACTCCTCTTTAAGAGCATTTGTGAGATGGAAGCTATAAGCTGTCCCAAAAGCATTAGTAAAACAAAGGGAATCATTTGTTACCTCCCTTCACTTCACTACCAGTTGTATCCGCTACTGGTCTGTTCAGAATAATTGTTCCTGCGATCACAAGAAGGACTCCAATCACCTTCTTAATAGTGACGCCTTCACCAAAAAGCACAACGCTCCACATAAGAGACCACAAAAGCGTCATAGCCTTATTTGCATAAGCTATAGAGAGTTCAAATCTCTTTAAAAGCTGCTGCCATAAAATTGCATATATCCCAAGAGCTGCCACATCAAGCATGCAGAGCAATATAAACTCTTTTGATAAAAATGCGTAATTTGAAACAAGCTTACTGATAACTGTTGTCAAAGAATATATAAGCACAGCTCCCTGAAGGAAAATAATTGCTGTGATATTCTTATTTCCCATATATAACCTCCGCAAAGTGCGCAGCTATATGCTCATTACAAGCCTGATTTACATGGATATTATCAAGCATGTATTCTGAGCTGTTACCCTCATCAATTGTTCCGTAATAGTTATCCACAAAGGAAACACCGGTATCACCACAAACATCTATCATGTGCTGAAGATAGGTTGTAAGCTTACCATTTCCAAAGTCTACTCTGTCACCGTTTTTAAGACTTCCGTCGGTGTCATAGGCATAGCAGAAGGTAAATGACATGCATACGATTCTGATAAAGGGATACTTTTCCTGGATCATCTTGATACCGGAATCAAGGGCACCCATATAGGTCATGGAATCCGCCTCATTACCAGGATTCATTCCAGGTCTGAGGTTAATGTAATCTGTTGCGTCATAATATATCACAAGAGTATCTACTTTATTGAAATCGAGATCTGCAAGATTATAAGTATTCAAAGTATATGCGTAATCGTCATATCCCTTTGCAGTCTCAAGCATCTGTGAAAAATCACCCTCACTTATTGAGCTTGCAACATTGTAAAAGCTGAATCTATCAAGTGAATAGCTATCATCATACTCAGCATTCTTAAGGGAAATGTTACTTGAAGGGAATCCTGCATTTATTACGTTTGCCCCTGTCTTTGCTGCGATCTGTGCGCAAACTCCAGTGTCAGAGGAGTCGTAGGTTACAGCATCATTTCCAAGAACAAGGATTGTCTCCTCTCCGTCATCCTCATGTCCCTCGAGCTTATCTTCTGTAAGGACAAATATCTGATCCAAAAGCTCAACATCATATTCAGAAGCATCTACATCTGATGTGTCAATGGTAACTCCCTTGTTCCAGATACTAAGCTTTATTGCCACAAAAGCAATTACTCCAATTATAAGTGCAATGATAAGAAGATGAACCCATATAGGAACACCATTTCCTTCCCTTTTGTCTCTATTTCTTCCTGCCATATCAATTCCTTTCACGGATACTTCCTAAAAAGCTCCTCAAAATCAAATCTCTCAACAATGTCGCGCATCTTTGAAAGCTCTGCCTCAAACTGCTCACCACTTGTAACCTCGTGCTCTCCATTTGCAAAGCACTCCGTCATATAATGATTTATCTCAGGCTTGTAGTGAGTATAATCCGCATAATTATTGAGGTCTGTAACTACCTCCTCCATATTCTGGAAATAAAACAGACGCACATTATCATACGATAAAAGTTCCTCCACCGCAAATTTGTATTGGTTCATTGTGGCATCCATGTGATTCTCAGTAAGAACATTATTCCAATACAGGATGCTGTAGGGCGGAATAAAAATATAAAACGTCGTCTCCGGATGATTCTCTATAAAAGGAATTATGTTTTCTTCAAGGTTTGCCTTCGTCTGTGGAATAAGAAGCTCCTCATCCATAACCTCTAAAACAGGCTCTGGTGCTTCATATCCATGCATTACAAAATCTATGTTGTAGTACTCTTCTGTCCACCAGCTTGCATAAATTTCAGACATATTGGACGGAGTCCTCTGAATGATAGGTCTGAAAATATACTCAAGTAAAACATCCTTATTCCATAAATACTTAACATCATTTATAAGATTCTTGTCATAAAGATACATTGGAAGGGGATACTTTATCTCATCTGTTGCAGCAGTGAGAGTAGGTATATCAAGTCCTAAGAAAACCGCCTTAACATCAGAAGTACTCCTTGCATAGGTTCCATCCTCATAAACTATGCTTAGAATATTGTAATCATCTCGTGGATATGCACCGCTGTAGGAAAGCTTCAGGGTATTAAGTCCCATAAGCTCCCTAAAATCATCAGTGTGAAAGTTAACCGTCATTGATGACCCGATAATACAGCTGTCATAAGACATATTCCGCGCCATACCGGGGTTCTGGGATAATTGATTATCCACAACATATGGAAATCCCTCCCTCGGAGTGTGGTAATGGAAAAAGGGGTCCACATAAATAACTATGGCACTTACCGCAAATAGAATAGCTACAGATAAAGCCACAAATATCATTATTAAGTTAATAGGTTTATATTCTTTTTTCTTCATAATTTAGAAATTAACATATAAAAATGTGCTGACATTTCCAAGGCTTAATGTACACCATATAAAGAGAAATGCGATTATCACCATGGCAATGGGTGTTTTTCTAATCTTTACTGCCAAATCCCTTGCTGGCTTCAAAGCAAAAACAAATATGAGTGCAATTAGTAGTATCAGCCACATGCAGACATATCCGCCAAAGCTTAATGACGGTATTGGTGTAACCTTAAATATGTACCAAATCTCATCCAGCTGGAAACACTCTGCAAGCTTGATTCCAACTCTTAGTCCGCTCCAGGCTGAAGGAGTAATTATCTTACCAAGTAAAGTCAGTGCATCAGCAACAGTGTTTGCCCTAAAGAATACCCAGGCAACAGTAACGTAGCTGAAGGTTAAAAATATCTTTATACAATCAGTCACCTTAGAAGTACTGCCAGCAGCCACCTTATCGCCAGTGCCCTTTGCCCTGCCGTATATTCTTGTGATCACCATGAGGATTCCATGAAGCATTCCCCAAACAATGAAACTCACTCCGGTTCCATGCCATATTCCGCTAACAAAGAAAACAATCAGGATATTCAGGTAGGTTCTGAATGTTCCTTTCCTGCTTCCACCAAGCGGAATGTACACATACTTTGTAAAAAACTTAGTGAGTGTAATATGCCATCTATCCCAAAATTCTGCGATATTCTTAGCTTTGTATGGCGCATTGAAGTTTACATCCAGGTCCATACCCATCATTTTGCACACGCCCTCTGCCATATCGCAGTATCCACTAAAGTCAAAGTACAGCTGCAAAGAATAGCAAAGCGCCACAATTATTGCATCAATTGCAGAGAGGCCTGCCAGATTGCTGTAGCCAAAATCAGCGCCAAGTCCAAGGGCATCGGACAACAGCACCTTTTTGGAAAGTCCAAACACAAACAGCACAAGGCCATCCAATACGTCAGCAGAGTTTATCCGTCTGTCCTTTAGAGTATTAATGCCATCCGTAACTTTCCTATAGTCTGCAAGAGGTCCCTGAAGAATCTTAGGAAAAAACAGTATGTAGCTTAGATACTCTAAAAGCTCGAACTTCTCTATTTCTTTCTTTTTCAGCATCACAAGAAACGCTATCTGCTGGAAGGTATAAAAGCTGACTGCTATAGGCATTCCTGTAAATGTTCCATACTTAAAAAAGCAGAGGAAAAGAACATTTACCAAAACTCCCGGAAGGGCAGGAACACCCTTTTTATCAATCAAGAATCCCCACAGAGCATTAAATGCAATACTAAGCAAAAGAGCCCATAGACTTAGCATGCCGTAGCCGACAAAAAATATTGCCGAGCAAGCTATAATCCACAGGCGTATGTAAGTTTTTTTCCTGTTCCCTGTTCCAATGAAGCTCTGAAGTAAATAGAGCCCCAATAGAAAAACAGGAAGGAATATGAAAATAAAGATGTAAGAGTTAAAAGTCATAATGTTTAGTTTGCCATTTTCGGATCTTCGTAAATGTTGTATCCGCCGATATTATCCAAAAGAATCAGCCCCATATCTTCGAGGTCTGTATCTATAGCTCTGCCCTCGATCATAATGATATATCTGCACTTGGTCTCTCTGGTAGCTGCCAAAAGTTCCTTCGCATTTATAACCTCAGGCTTATGGTAAGCTTCACGCACGGCATTGTAGTATTCATGGTGTAAGGTATCCCTTCCATAGGGCATCAAAATATCCGTGTCATACTGTCTCACAAAATGGATAAGCTCATCCGGAAAAACTCCACGTACTCTGGGTTCTCCCTCCTCAGGCTTGATTTTGTCACAAATATCTATAACAACCTGTGGAATGTGATAAAGGTTCTCAGCTCTTGATACGTATTGGTTTTTATAAACAAGGCTTCCACAAAAAATTATGAGAACACTTATAACAATCACACCAATTCTTTTGTGCTCTGCAAAAAGCTTGCAGCCCGCGTAAGCTATGCAAACTCCCATGGGAAGAAGCCACAAAAGTCTGTAATAGGTATCTCCTCCATCAGGTATAACAGCTACATAAGCTATACGGGTGAATGGCACAAAGAACCCAACAAGTATAATAGCTGGCACAATAGCAACTAATAGCTTCTTTCGCATATCCTTCTCTGCAATCAGAAGATAAATAAGAGCTGCCACAAAAAGATAAAGCAGATATCCATTGCCGCCATAATTTTTGAATATCACCAGGCTTTCCCTGAAAATTCCGTACATACTAAAACCTCATTCTAAAGAAGAATTGAATATCAAAATCATATGGTCTTATAAACAAGCAGATAAACAATACTGGGAATCACTGAAAGAGCAGCCTTAGGAATTATCTTAATATCCCTGGTATAAACAAGGAGCATAAAGGAAAACAATGCCACAAGGCCGCTGCCAAACATTATTCCCATAGAACTCATTATTCCTGCTGCCATATTAACCATAAACAGTAATATCCATGAACTATTTCGTATAACTCTGGTTCCGCCGTAGGTCTCCTCTTTCCAGAGATACCCAGGCTTTCTGCAATCCTCAAATAGCCAGAGGAAAATCCAAAGTATCATGGGAATGATGAAGTTTGCCACCATAGCTTTTCCCTGCCAGGTTCTCATCATAAGGAATGTCTCTGCCGTATAGATTGATGTATTACCAAACATCAAAAACAGAGCAATGATAATCATAAAAATGGGAAGAAGCTCCTGTTTTACCCCAAGAAGAATCCTTCCGATTTCAAGGTAAACAATGTACACAAGGGGAAGAATCACAAGGGGAAGTACTGAATGACAAACAATTGTCGCATGAACTCCCGAAACCTTTGCAATAAAAGCCTCCCACATTGTAAAAACAGCCATAGCGTGACGAGCCTGAAGAGGAGTAGAGCTTCCGGTGTAAGGCAAAATCGTATTCATTACATCTGCCTGCTGTGCCAGAAGAGTTTCCACAACATAATATGCATCATCTCCATCAAAGGGCGCCATGAACACTGCCATGAAAAGCTGAAAAGCAACAATGGCTAAAAAAACACAAAAGAAAACGATACTCTCTATGCTGTACTGATATCGCATCATGCGGACATCAGTGCGTGGGCTGATAAGCGCTGCTGGCTCTGCCTTTTCTTCGCCCTGGAATGTCAGGCAAAAGAATGTCTTTAATCTTCCGCCTCTAAAGTCCTCCTTATACTTGGGAACATATCCATTTCTGATGGCCTTTCTGACTCTTCTCACAGTAAGAATAACCCCAATAAGTGACAGTATTATTTCCAGAACGTAGAATATCCTTACGCAATGAGCAAAAGCACCATACTGGATTTTAAACATACAGGGAATTGCCACAACTTCAAAGACAGCAAAGCTTAGCAAATACCCGCACAGAAAATTAATTCCAGCGGTTCTTTTGGTAATTGGCAAAAAGTTTAGTACCAGCTGTCCCATGCACATGGGAATTATAAACAGCCAGAAAATCAGCGCACAGACCGATAGTATCACCATACTCAGTTAACCTCCTCCTTGAGCATAGCCTGAAGGTGTTCTGTGAAAATATTGATACCTGTGAGGTTCTCACCACCTCTGGGGATGATCAAGTCTGCATATTTCTTGCTGGGCTCGATGAACTGCTCATGCATAGGCTTTACAGTCTGAGAATACTGAGTGAGTACTGAATCAACGCTTCTTGCTCTCTCAATAGTATCTCTTCTGATACGTCTCATAAGTCTCTCATCTGCATCGGTATCAACAAACACCTTTACATCCATAAGGTCACGAAGCTCCTTATTTTCAAGGATAAGGATACCCTCTAATAAGATTACGGGCTTTGGAACAACGTGTATTGTCTGATCTGAACGGTTATGAATTGCATAATCATAAACCGGAATGTCGATCTCCTCGCCTCTTTTAAGCCTCTTAACATCCTCTATTAAAAGCTCTGTATCGAAGGATGACGGATGGTCATAGTTGAGCCTGCTTCTCTCATCATAAGAAAGGTCATTATGAGCCTTGTAGTATGAATCATGGCTGATCACAACAATGTTATCACCAAACTTCTCCCTGATTATGTTCACAATTGTTGTCTTACCAGATGCTGAACCCCCTGCTATTCCTACGATACAAATTTTTGACATATTGATATTCCTTTCAAAACTAAAACTTAACTGCGCCTTTTACAAAGGCATTTATCCTTATCACTGATTCATCAGATATTCTCTCTCAAGAGAATCATAATATAAATGGGAAAGAACTTCTCCATTATCATCATATATCAGTATCTGAATGTCTTCAGTGTGAGAATCATCATATAAATAGTTAACACTTTCATCCGATACAGGATAAAGCAGTCTGAATTTCTCTTCAATCGGGATATAGGTCATATCGCCCATGGAGGTACTCACACCCTCAAGTGTCTCACCGCCAACTGCCTCATAGCTTACACCCATAGCTTTATCATTTATCAGAATGTAAGGCTGACCATCTGTAGCCTCATCAATTCTTGATGTACCTGAAATATTAGTAATAAGGTGCTTTACTCCCTCATCATTAAGTGCAGGTGAATTGTTATTTACATAGATCACGCTGTTGTAATCACTGTTAGCCAAAAGACTAAGCTCTGTTCTAAGCTCTTCTCCATCAAGAATAGCATTGTTTATGTCCTTCTTATACTTTGAAGAAAGCTTTGTCCAGCTCTCATATTCAGGATCCTCTCTGTGATCTGTAAGGTCTGCATTCTCCGAGAGGAATTTTCCTATATAATCTGTAACCTTGTCTGCTCCTGCAGCATTAAGATGTCCATGATCATTAAGGTCTGTAGCTTCGTCAATAAGTCCGTCAACCTGAAGCATGTTGAGATATGGAACTCCATAGGTGTCTGCAACCTGCGCTACAGTATTAGCTGTTACCTGGTCAAAGGTCTGAGCAGAGAAAGGAATGAATACAAGAAGAACTCCGATTCCGTCTCTCTGGCACTCATCGATTATCTTCATAAGGTATTCTTTTCCTACAGTTTGCTCTGTGAATACCTCACCCTCCTGACAGGGCTCATATACATCAACGTCAGTTTTTACGCCATATACCATCTCAGCTCCCATGAGCTTGTTGGTAGATGCCTTACCATTGAATCTGCCAAAATCGTTTTTATCCAGTTCGCTCCATCTGTCATGGTAAACCATGAAATCGAAAAGGAACTGATTTCTTACGTCCTGATCCTGGATAAGATCATTGACTGCCGCAATCTTGAGCTTACTTAATGGGTATGCATCCATATTAAGGTGAAGCTTATTGATGGAAGAGTCTATATCCTCTTCAGAAGTGCCCTCTTCGCACACATCAAGATACTGATAATTTTTCTCCATCATGTAGCAGTCTACAACCACATAATCAGGCTTTGCATAATCAAGCGCCCTGATAAGCTGCCAGTAGGTCTCCTGCAAAAGGCTACCATGACCGCCAAGATTATATGAAGTAATTCCGTAATCACTATAAAGTGTAAGCGGATTGATTCCGTTGATTACATGAGATGATCCAAGGAATAAAACATCTAAATGATCCTTTTTTGCTTCCTCAAAAAACGCTTTGTTCTTAATATAACTTGCTTTTCTCTCTGTCAGCATCATCACGCCAAAAAGAACAGTGCAAGTCAGCGCCAGAAACAGCACTACCTTTAATATAATTCCTAACTTCTTTTTCATCGAAGTACTACGCTCTCCTTAAAATTGTACATAGATAAATCCTGTCTCATTATAGCCAGGTCCCCAGATTCCACAGGTTACGATTACAACTATTGCTGTGATATAAATAAGCCATCTAAGCCATAATCCCTGGCTCATAATCTTCTCACGAATATTTATCTTCATAAGTCCTGCGATATCAGCCGCGATAAGAATCATTATTGCTATTACAAGAAGTATCACATTGGGTCTGTTAAGTCCCAACTGATAAAAGGTTCCATCAAAGAGAACACCAGGATGCAGCTCAAAAAGATGAACAGCCATATAAACAGCATCCTTGAAATTAGTTACTCTAAAAAAAATCCAGCCCACATTCAAAAGGCTAAAGGTAATTGCTATCTTTAAAAGCTTATGTGAAAAGCCCTCTCTGTTTACCTTGAATATACTGCAAAGCTTATCTCTTACAGGCATCAGTATGTATCCTATAACCTGATACAATCCATGGAGAAGTCCCCAGATAGCAAAGGTAATTCCTGCTCCATGCCACAATCCGCTGACGATAAATACAATAATAATGTTCAGGTACTTACGAAGTGTTCCCTTTCTGTTACCGCCAAGAGGAATGTACAGATAATCCTTAAACCAGCTTGATAAGGATATATGCCAGTTTCTCCAATAACCAGCTATTGATCCTGCAAGGAAAGGAGAGTTGAAGTTCTTCATAAGGTCATAGCCTAGAACTCTCGCACATCCTATAGCTATGTTACTGTAGCCACCAAAGTCACAGTAAATCTCAAAGCCGTAAAGTGATGCTGCCACAAAGGTAGCTGTTCCTGCATAAGCCTTGGGATCTGAAAATATTGCATTAACAAGAACTCCCGCTCTGTCAGCTATAACAAGCTTCATGAAATATCCCCAGAGCATCTGCAATAAACCATCTACAACTCTGTCATAGTCAAAATCCTTAGGCTCCTTAAACTGAGGAAGCATATTACCAGCTCTCTCAATAGGGCCTGAAGTAACATTCGGAAAAAAGCTGACAAACAGCGCATACTGTAAAATGTTTTTTTCGCTTGATATTTTTCCCCTGTAAACATCTATGCAATAAGAAATCGCCATAAACATAAAGAAGGAAATTCCAACTACAGCAAAGATTGTAAGTCCTGAATATTTTGACAAAGCAAGAATAAGAATATTTGCTGCTATCGCTGCAAAAAGTATTACCTTTTTTATATTCCCTTCCTTTTTATCAATAAGGAGTCCTGCAAGGTATGTGGATAAAATAGTGAATAGAAGAACCGGTATTCCTTTAAGGTCCAGTGAAGCGTAAAAGCAAACGCTTGCAATTAGTAACCATATATATCTGAACTTCTTAGGAATGATATAGTTCATCAGTGCCACAATGGGCAAAAATATCAGAAATTGCAATGAAGTAAGCTGCATCTTTTCTCTCCGCGCAAAATAATTTAACGATAGTATACCAAAATATCGCACATTATAATATAACATAAAAATTCCTTCGATGCCTTATGAGCACCGAAGGATTAATTCCTGGTCTGGCCAGACTATTAAAATTTATACTCGAAATTTCCAATCTCCATATATTGAAGCTCAGGATCATCAATTCCCATTGTCTTCTTAATAAAATGGGCAAGGGCTGTAGCATAAATCTGTCGTCCCTTTTCATTATAATGAAGACCGTCACTTAAGTAATCATCCACAGTTGTGATCTTTAAATCAAAATATGTGGCATACATTGTATCCATATAGGTGATGCCCTCTTCATCTGCAAGGTTGCCGCAGATATCAGCATATTCTGAAAGAGTACCTATACCCTTACTAACTGTGTAGCTGTCTCCAATAACATAGCCATCTGCGTTATACCACATGCAATATGAAGGTCCGCAGATAAGGAATTTGGCATTAGGACTTATCGATTTTAAAGTTTCGATACCGACTGTCAAAGCCCCTTTGTAGGAATGAATATCATAATTATCGTCAGGATTTCTAAGATCCTTACCATTTATATAATCATTGGCACCATATTCAATTACATAAAGATCAACCTTGGAAGGATCGATGTTTTTAAGCTCCTCGCCTGCAGGATACTTATCAACAAAAGAAGTATCTGTAACTTTCCCAGCAAGAGTATAGCACAATCCAATAAAACAACTGTCAGTCATCGTATCGGCATCAGGATCATGTCCTCTCTCTAAAGAGGCTGCTGTTCCACCAATTGCAAGGTTACTATATCTTACATTATCAAGGAGATGGCATGTGTAAGCAGGAATCTCAGATCCTGTTCCTCTTGCATTGTCAAACTGGCTGTCACCCATGAAAACGATATCCATTACTTTATCGTCCTCTACAGGCGCCTCAGCAACAGGGGGTGCCGACTCTTCTACAGGCTGCACAACCTCAGGCTGAACCATCTCTGGTTCTACTATCTCATTAGTAGCTACATCAGCTTCAGAACTACTCTCTGCATTAGCCTGGGCATCTGTCTGCGCAGGTGCTTCTCCTTCTGTATTCTCTTCAGTTACACTAGCTGCATCAGCAGCTTCACTTGTTCCCTCTAAAGAAGTATCTGTACCATCAGGTACCACTGTCTCCTGCGTTCCTACTTCGGCTTCAGTAGAAGAATCCTGTTCAGCGCTGTTAACTCCATCAACAACAACCTCTTCCGTCTTCTTTTCACCAAAGGCCTTACCTATTACTGGAATCCTGTCTGCACAAGCTGTTGCAGACATCAAGGTTACGGCCGCAAGGAGTATGGCCATCTTTCGTTTCATAAATGACTCCTCTCAAAATACTACGTTCCCAAATGATAATAACACTTTTTACTAACACGAAAGCAATTATTGCTAAATCTTAAGGAATTCTTAATCTATTCGATTAGAAATTCTCTTTAATTTTTGCCTTCTTTTCCGAGTGGAGGCTGATAAGACGCATCTCGAACTCACGTCTGTGATTAATTGTCAGGTTATTGAGTATCATTCCTGCAAACAAAGCAAGGATTGCAGAAAGCATAACAAATCCGCAAACAATAAGAGTAGGGAATCTGTCTACAAGGCCTGTTTCAAAATAAGCCATAAGAATCGGAACAAAAAATACCACTGAAATAATGGCAAGTAGTGCTGCCAAAATTGAGAAAAAGCCCATGGGCTTATAATCCCTGTAAAGTCTGGCAATCGTCATAAGAACTCTCATTCCGTCTGAATAAGTGTTGAGCTTGGATTCTGATCCCTCAGGTCTGTCTCTGAACTCAATGATATAGTTCTCGATCTGCATATGATTATTAACAGCGTGAATAGTCATCTCTGTTTCAATCTCGAAGCCTGTAGAAAGCACAGGGAATGTCTTCGCAAATTCGTAGCTAAATGCTCTGAATCCCGTCATTACATCTCTGATGTCGCAATCAAAAAGTCTGTTGATGCTTCCTCTTACAAGGCTGTTTCCAAAGTTGTGGAAAGGTCTCTTATTCTCAGTAAAATATGTTGATGAAAGTCTGTCACCAACTACCATGTCTGCATTTTTCTCAAGAACAAGCTCACACATGCCAGGAGCAGAGTCCATAGGATATGTATCATCTCCATCGACCATGATGTAGCACTGAGCGTCGATTTCTCTGAACATCCTTCTTATAACATTACCTTTTCCCTGCATATACTCATGACGAACAACAGCGCCTGCTGCCTCTGAAATCTCAGCTGTTCTGTCTGTTGAATTATTGTCATACACATATATAACAGCATCAGGAAGAGCTGCCTTAGAATCCCTGATAACCTTCTCTATTGTCTGTTCCTCATTGTAGCAAGGTATAAGAACCGCTATCTTATCCATATTATTTCCTCTCTGTAACTATAATTCATATAAATAAATGACATAAGGCGTGGATTCATCACTGTATGTCGCCTTAAGCTTTAAGTTTTTCTCATCAGCATTGGATATCTCTATCCTTGAAAAGATGTATTTACATGACAGATCCTTTAGTGCATCAGAATCAATGTAAATATCTGTATCAGTCACTCCTATATAGCTTCTTGTAGCCATGACAATTGAGTCATCTGTTCCTGAGTACAGATAGCATCTTGCTCCCCAGTCATCAAAGAATGCCTTGGTGTTTTCTTTTCTCTCGAGTGCAGGAGCTATGACCTTGCGGAAAGCGTCCTTGTACTCCTGGGAATAGAAGCCAAGATATCCATCAAGAGTTGAAATCCCATTATATTCAAGCACAGCCGGATGGATTCCATAGGCCACAGCCCACTCATCCTCATCATAGCCGATATCGCTTTTAATTTTATCAAAAAGCTCTTCTGAGTAAAACTCTCTGTAGCTTAGCCTGTCTACCTCATGTCCTGTCTTTATCTTATAAGTCGTTCCAAAAGCTGTATCATATACATCATTGTAATGACCTGAGAAAAGAAGGATCACAAAAACTGCTGTCACTGGAATAAGTACTGCTACCACCTTTAAAAGCTTTGCTTTAAGCTCTGTAATCTCAGCTCTCTCTCCCGCCTCATAGAGCCTGCGGCAGATAATATAAAATGATGCATACCATACAAAAGGGCTAAAGAACACTGTTCTGTTGAACTGATAGCCCGTAAGCGGAGGCACAAGGGTTGCAACAAGGTTCCTCACTGCCTCACTGTAATAGATTCCATAGACAATACTGTTAAATGCTAGCAGAAGTGCAAAGAAGTTATACACATCAGTGAAAATTCCCTTGATGTTCTTCTTAATAATATATCTGGCATTCAGGAATACGAAGTAAATGACACACACAGGAAGAACCAGCTTTGTATGAGCATCATCAGCATGCATCATGCCATTTTTCCATACGTCAACAATCTCATGAAGAATCTGAGCAGCGCTCATATTTGCATCCTTCATGGTTGTCCTTATAGTAATCTCATTAGAAAAGAGCATTGCTCCGAATAATCTGTACTCCAATATGCTATAGCCTGCTCCGAGGACAAATAGCGCAATTATCAATGATACAGAAGGCTTTTTATCAGCTATCCCTCTCCAAATAATTGCAAGCACCAGGTATCCCAGGATAAACATTCCAAAATATGAGAAATAAGAAACAACTGGATACAGGAAAAGGAGCACATAAAACGGAATGGTCTTTTTTGAAAGCCCAATCTTGTAAATTCTCCTCAAAAGGAAAATAGCAAGGGGAATTGAAGCGAAGCATATTCCAAATGCCGGGAAAAGATTCAGAATGCCATAGGCAAAGCTGCAAATCCATGCCACCGCGTCGCTCTTTTGCCCAAAGTCCTTCAAAAGCAAAAGGCATCCGACTATGGCAATTACCACCTTAAGAATGTAGCCTAAAACATAGGCAGTATAAGCCGGGAATAACTCGAACAATACCGAATAGAGGTAGAATTCTCCAGGGAGATTATCTCTGCTGATTCCTCCGAGGAATGGAACCTCTGCATTATGCGCAAAAAAAGTGCCCGTATTCTGCATCATTTTGTACTGAGCCACAAAAAGATCCAGATTATCGTGCACAGCAATATAGCTGTTTTCGCCAACTATCATATACATTGCAAAAACAGCTATTAAAAATAGTCCTATGAGACAGATGTACCATCTGGAAATAATCTTTCCAAAAAGTTCTCTCATATAATTAGTCTTCTTTCTTGATAAGCTTCATTCTCTGCTGACCGCCAAGCTTGTTAGGATCTCTTCCTTCAAGAATTGCCTTTACCACTGTCATACGGAAGCCTGCATCAATGAAATCACAGTGCTTACAGAAGGGCTCATTCTGACGTCCCTCTGCAATTCTTCTTCTGGTCTCCATGAACTTCTCTGAAGCCCAGCCTTCCTTAAGGCTAACCTTACTAAGGTCAGCGAAATCTGTTACCTCGTAGTTATCGCAGCAGCAAAGTCCGAGCTTTCCATTAGGCATGATCCACATATCTGTGAAGGGAAGAAGACATGTCTCCTTGATAACCTTCTCTGTAGCCTGCTTGTTAGGTGCTGAACCAGCTCTGTTTGTAAGTACCTCCTGAAGATATCTCATCTGAATCTGAATATCGAGATCCTTGAATTCATCAGGATTAGCTTTTACATAATCATAAAGCTTCTGGATATTGTCGTGAAGCTTAAACTCCATACTGTAGTTGTTGATAATGAGCTGATTGATATAAGGCTGGATTTCTTTTACCTTATCAATGCTGAGGATAAGCCCGTTTGTGCTCATGAAAATGAAGCAATCCGGAAGCTTCTCTCTTGCATACTTATGACGCTCAACAATCTTAGTATCAAGTAAAGGCTCATTATTTCCGTAAAGTGTAAGATGTCCCTTGTATCCCCAATCTGCAAGCTGATCAATGATGTTCTTGTAAAGGTCATCATCAATTTTGCAAAGGGGGCGCTTCTCAGCATTAACATTAGCTGTACAGAAAGCGCAGGTTGAATTACATCTGTTGATTGTCTCTATATTTACAACATTAGGCATCGGAACTTCCGGTGCATTCATGAAATAGTCGATATACTGCTGCTGCTGTTTATTTCTGGTTGCAAACTGAAGCTTGAGATATGCTTCACTGGCAAGCATAGGGAAATGCTTCCTTGCAAACCATCCAAATTTACCCATGAAACTGTTTACTTTTATAGGCATTACATAATCCTCCATCATCTATAAAACAGATTAGATTATAACATAAGAAGATATTTTTTCAACCAAGCTTCATTAGTATTTGACGAAGGTACAGGCATTTCCTATAATTAAATCACGCATATATGGTGAAAAACAGTGTTTTGGAGACTTTTAGGATGACCTTTAATTTTTGGTTTGGCGTTATCTATATTTTAATTACTCTTTCTGCTATGTATCTCTGGTACAAAAGGGAGAAAGCAAATGCCACACATGTCAATATATCAAACGTATCCTTTAACAGACTCTTTACTGTAGTTTTGCCTATTTCAATCATTGTTCTTGGCGCAATAATCAGACTTTACGGAAGTTTGACACCCAAAATCCTCAGAAGCCAGTGATGGCTTTATTTTTTGCGCAAATTTGAATGTTGTGTATTG
>SVFV01000027.1 GCA_015056655.1 Butyrivibrio sp. | reverse complement strand
AGCGTCTTTAGGCGCTGGCCGGTAACTGCCCCTTATAGGGGCGAGCAAACCACCCGTTGGACGGGTGGTTATGATTCCTCATAAGAATCGCATATATAGAAAAATAGGTATTATGCTTTCTCTTTTAATTTTTCAATATCATCCCTGATTCTTTCAGCAGCAAATTCATTAGATCTTATAGCAACCTGAACTTTAAGGAGACGATTATGAACATCATTTCTCTTTTTAAAGTAGTCAAGAAGTTCTTCGTCATCGATTCGAAGATATCCTTCGGCAATAGCTCCGGGAAGAACAAATTTCTTTACCACATCTTTAAACTCAACTTCGATGTACTTGCCATCCTGAGTTGAGATTTTGCCTTTTCCAAATTTCTCATGATCAATAGTAAGGCCAACTACATCCTTATCTCCAAGTGTTGCAGCTTCGCCATTAATATCATTCATCTCTTTTTCAAGAGCTTCATGTTCATTTCCTAATTCATCAAGCTTCTTTGTGTTTTCTTCAAGAAGTTCTTTTGTTCTTTTAGTCCTGGTCTTTGGTGTGGTCCTTACTTCTTTCTCTTCCACTTCAAGATCTAAGCCCATCATATACCCCTTTTCTGCAAGCCAGGCGGCTTACATAAACCATCAATCACCGATACATATATTCTAACTTATTTTTTTTGCTTTGAGGTCATAATAGACGATATTTCATAAAACTTTTATGCTTTTTATTTTTAATTTCTACAGAGAAATTATTGCTCCTCAGTCAGCTCTGATCTGGCTTTCTGCTTCTTTGCATCATCAAGGATCTGACCCCATCTGTAAGGAGTAGCCTGATAAACATAGTAGTCAAGCCAGTTTGAATAAAGGTTATTACAATGGGATCTCCATGTAAGCTTAGGTGTATTATCCGGGTCATCATCAGGATAATAATTCTCCGGAACATGAATAGGAAGGTCCTTACTGAGATCTCTTATATACTCGTTATGAAGAGTAAGTCTGTCATACTCCGCATGTCCCATTACAAAAATATTTTTACCATCTTTGCTCATGCAAAGGAAAACTCCAGCCACAGGAGACTCTGCAAGAACAACAAGGTCCTTACAATTATGAATTGCTTTTGAAGGTGACTCAGTGTGTCTTGAATGAGGCATAAGGAATACATCATCAAAGCCACGCACAAGCGGAACCTTCCTGTTTTCTACTCTGTGCTCAAACAGACCAAAGAGCTTCTCAGGAAGCATTCTCTTATTGATTCCATAATGATAATAAAGACCTGCCTGCGCACCCCAGCAAATATGGAAGGTGGAAGTAACGTTTGTTTTGGACCACTCAAAAATCCCGCAAAGCTCAGGCCAGTAATCAACCTCTTCAAACTCCATCTGTTCTACAGGAGCACCTGTAATGATAAGTCCGTCATAGGTATTATCCTTAAGCTCTTCAAATGTATGATAGAACCTGTTTAAGTGGTTAGGTGACGTATTAAGTGACTTATGGCTTGATACCCTCATAAATGAAACGTCTATCTGTAATGGTGTATTAGAGAGTGATCTAAGAAGCTGAAGCTCTGTATCCTCCTTAAGAGGCATCAGATTCAGGATACAAATATTTAAAGAACGAATATCCTGATGCATAGCTCTATTCTCATCCACTACAAATATATTTTCTTTTTCAAGTATTTCTCTGACCGGAAGGTCATTCATAATTTTGATAGGCATCTATTTAATCCTCCAGCAAAAATTATTCAATCATTTCTAAAAATTCTGCTTCGTTTATTACTCTGATACCGAGCTCATTAGCTTTGGTCAGCTTGCTTCCGGCTGCTTCTCCAGCCAGAACCATGGAAGTTTTCTTGGAAACACTTCCTGCAGCCTTTCCGCCATTTTTAGTAATGAGTTCCTCTGCTTCTTTTCTGCCAAGTGTTGGAAGTGTACCAGTAACTACAATAGTCATTCCGCTAAGCTTATCAGAAGCACCCTCATCCTCTTTGACTGTCATATTAACGCCAAGGGCTTTCATTCGAAGGATAAGCTCTCTGTTTTCCTCGCTATGGAAAAACTCATACAAATCGTTAGCAGTAGTATCACCTATATCAGGCATTGATAAAAATCCATCTACTGTGATACTGAAAAGCTCTGTAAGATCAGATACATGCTTCATTATCTCTCTGGCAGTAGCTTTTCCTACGTTTCTGATGGCAAGGCCTGTAAGAAGCATTACAGGATCATTTTCCTTTGATTTTTCAATCTCGCCTAAAAGCTTATCTGTGTTCTTCTCTTTTCCAATTATACCCTTCTCAATCATTTCGTCACGATATTTATTAAGCTCATAAATATCAGCATAGCTCTTTAAATATCCATCCTTTGCAAGGGCATCTATAAGTGTATCACCAAGTCCCATTATATTCATAGCATCTCTGGATGCAAAATATGCAATGGTTCTGCTAACCTGAGCTGGGCAGGTGGGATTGATACATCTGATATCAGCGGTGTCCTCTTCTCTTACAAGCTGGTGTCCACACACAGGGCAGACAGAGGGTGCTTCATATACAACTTCCGGTTCAGTTACACAACCATTGAGCTTGGGTATGATTTCACCAGACTTAAACAGCTTGTACTCTCCGCCTATTCCTACCTTCATATCCCTTATGTAGTCCTGGTTATGAAGTGTAGCCCTTGAAACAAAAGTACCACAAAGTCTTGCCGGCTTACCTGTTTCCTTGTCATGGAAGCTACCGGTAAAGGTGAGTTTCCCTGTTCGTCCAACATCCACAAGTATCTCATCCATTACTACTACTCTCTCTTCCGGAGGATACTTATAGGCAATATGTCCGCTTGAATACTTACTTCCAGCAGGGAAATCATCTCTCCATGCAGTATGATCCACCTTTATAACTGCACCATCAAGGTCAAAGGTAAGATCACCTCTCTCTTCGCCAATCTCATTTATAGCTTCAAGAATTTCTTCAGAATTCCTGCAAAATCTGTGCCTTACAACAGGGATTCCAAGGCTTTCTAAAATATCAAGTCCCTTGCAATGACTCTCTGTCATTTCCTCAGGGCCTTCCTGAACATTAAAGATAAACATTCGAAGCCCACGTTCTTTTGTTATTGCGCTGTCTAACTGTCTGAGGGTACCAGCAGCGAGGTTTCTGGGATTTGCAGCAAGCTTTTTACCCATCTCTTCCTGCTTTGCATTAAATCTGTCAAAGTCCTCGTGGGACATATATACTTCCCCTCGAAGCTCCAGATATTCAGCATCATATTTTATTTCTCTTTTTACATCAGGAATTACAAGTGCATTTACGGTAACATCTTCGCCAATTCTACCATCGCCTCTTGTCTCAGCTAAGGTAAGCCTCATATAACCGCTTTTTTCAGGATTTCTCTCATACCTTAAAGTCATACTTAATCCGTCGATTTTCTGCTCAACAGAAAAGCAGGCATCAGGATGCTTATCATGAACCTTGTTGACCCAGGCCTTTACGTCCTCTGTATCAAAAACATCCTCAATAGAAAGCATTGGAACATTATGCGTAACCTTAACTCCTGCCTCGCGCTTTGCAGTTCCTCCAATGATCTGACTTGGTGAATCCTTTGTCACAAGCTCTGGATTCTCCTTTTCCAGTTCTTTGAGTTCCTGCATGAGCTTATCGTATTCAAAATCAGATATTTCAGGCGCATCCTGATTGTAGTATCTGTCCATGTGATACTTTATAGTTTCGGACAGCTCCTGATATCTTGCTTTAATCTCTTTGTCAGCCATAATTATCCCCTATCTCAAACTTTTTCCATATATTACTTTAGTCCAGCTAATCTATATAACTCAGTAAGCTCATTGCCTTCAATTATTCTGTACTCTGAATGCTCGAGTCCCTCCAGCTTTATATTCATCACTCTGACTCTTTTCAGCTGAATTACTTTATACCCGAAGGCATCACACATTCGACGTATCTGTCTGTTAAGTCCCTGTGTAAGGATAATCTTAAAACAGTCATCAGATATCTTATCTGTCTTACAGGGCCTTGTTTTAACTTCCAGCTCCGGTAAGTAAACGCCCTTTTCAAGCTCCTTTAAAAACTTGTCTGTAAGCTTATGGTCAACTCTTACAACATATTCTTTCTCATGACCATTTCTGCCCTTCATCATAGCCTGAATCAGGTCGCCATCATCAGTGAGAATCATAAGTCCTTCTGAGTCCTTATCAAGGCGTCCTGCATAGGTCACTCTTTTATCATATTTCAGATCATCTATAATAGTGCGCTCGGCATGTTCATCCTTCTCGGTACATACTACACCGACGGGCTTATTATAGGCTATTACTACATGCTCCTGACATGGGCTTACTTCCTTGCCGTCAAAAAGAACTCTGTCACCTTCAAAGACCTTAATTCCCTGTTCTGCTACCACGCCGTTTACAGTAATCCTTTTCTCGTCTATCAGCTTATCTGCATCTCTGCGTGAGCATATCCCACACTGCGCAATATATTTATTTAGTCTGATGCCATCTCCACTTTTATTTTCTTCCAAATCAGCACCTCTATTGGGTATTTGTTTATATACATAATTAGAAAAAAGGAACGACTCACCATGTGGTCGTTCCAATCAATCTGGTCAGTTTACTATATAAACTCAAAGTGCTCTGAGACTTTCAATAGCATTCTCCTTTATTACACAGTCAAAGTTCTCATCCATATGAAGAATAGCCATAGACTTGTTTGTAACAAAAACTCCATACTCATAGCAAATCGAGAACACAGATGCAAAAGCCTTAGCCTTCTCATCCTTTCTATCAAAGAGCACATAATATCTTCCATTAGATGAGCTCTTGTAAAGGACACTACCCATATTAACAGTGTCAGGAATCTGCTTGGCAAGTGAAATAACTGTGCGAAGACAGTCAAATTCAAATACGAAAGACTGGAACTTAAGTTTTTCAAGTTCTGACATTTCTTCGGTGGGCTTTTCCTGCTCTATCTTTGTTTTCCTATTACTCTTTTTAACAGGAATACTGGTATCACCAAAAGCCTCATCCATTTCATCATTAACCTTCATAGCCATATCTCTGACTGAATTGGTAAAGTCCTTAAGATTCTGAAGGTATTCACTAAGCTTGGGAATTCTATCCTCCTCAGGAACATCTCCAAGCTCCTCAAGAAAGTTCTTAGGGAGCTTAAGTCCTGCTTTCTCAGTGAGGTTCTTAAGCATATCAGCAAAAGCACCCTCAAGATTCTCAGATAATGTAAGTGATATTGAATGATCTGGAAGAACTGTTATTTGCATAGGAGTAAAATCTCCTGCAGGCTTATAGTCGACTTCCTCAACAGCCTTCTCCATTACATCATGTAAGAAGTCCATAGCTTCCTTACTCTTCTGGAAAAGATCCTCGAGCTTAAGTCCCTGCTCGTCCATATCATCTTCTGTGATTATGCAATTAACTGTATCCTTATTAACTCTTGTAAACTTCATAAATAATACCTTTAATGCGTGGATCTATGATACGATCCTTTCGTAAAACAACATGACTATTATACCATATTTAGAAGTTAATGCCAGTTAATCTCTAAATATTGCAAATACTGAAAAAACCTAGCATATCCTGGGAAGACCCTCTCCATATAAAGGTCCTATTATCCTCTCTCCTCCAATTGCGGTATGAAGTATCACATTATTATTATCGGCAGCTTTTACCTCTCCGATTATCTGTGCGTTCTCACCATATTTTGAATTTCTGATAAGCTCAAGAGCCTTTTCAGAATCCTTCTTCGAAACAACGCACATCATCTTGCCTTCATTGCCCATGTAAACCGGATCAAGACCAAGCATCTTACAGAAATCTCTAACCTCAGGATTTACCGGGAGCTTATCCTGATATATATCAATCTCTACATTACTTGCCTTTGCAAACTCAGACAAAACTGTACCAAGTCCGCCTCTTGTAACGTCTCTCATGGCATGAAGCTCAATCTTGTTCTCTATAAGTGCAGATACCATCTCTGATAAAGGTGCATTGTCTGACTTAATATTGTTCTTGATATTCATTCTGTCAGATAAAATGGCTGCATGGTGATCTCCAAGATAGCCGGAAACAATGATAACATCGCCATCCTTACAGCCTGCTGGAGAAAGGCTTACACCCACTGGCATGAAACCCACGCCAGTGGTATTAATCATAATGCCGCCAAATTCTCCACGTTTTTCCACAACCTTGGTATCACCTGTAATAACCATGACTCCAGCTTCTTTGGCTGTTTCAGCCATAGAGCCAATGATCTTATCAAGGTCATCCATGTCCATTCCCTCTTCGAGAATGCATCCGCAGGTTATATATTGGGGAACAGCTCCGCTCATCAAAAGGTCATTTACTGTTCCGCATACAGAAAGTCTTCCGATATCTCCACCATTGAAAAAGTAAGGCGTAACAACAAAGCTGTCTGTAGTAACAGCGATTCTCTCACTTCCCTGAACTACAGCGGAATCCTCCATTCTGTCTAATACATCATTTTTAAAATGTTTTGCAAAAACGCTCTCTATAAGCTCTGATGTAGAAGCACCTCCGCTTCCGTGAGCCATTGTTATGTTCATAGCTTTATTCCTTTAAATCTGAATTTAGTGTCTTTTCCTTCCGGAAATATAGTAGTTATAGCAGCTTCCCTCAGTTGAAACCATGCATGCTCCATGTGCATCCTCCGGAGTGCAGGCTTTGCCAAACAAAGGACATTCATCAGGTGAAATCTCACCAGTCAATACCTTAGCACAGCTGCATCCCTTTGGCATGTGATCTTCATCAAGACCATAGCTTCCAGCGTCGTAAGCTTCATACTCTTTTCTAAGACGCATACCTGATCCAGGTATCATTCCCATACCTCTCCAGGAAGCATCACAGGGCTCGAAGTACTTAAGTGCCGCCTTCTGCGCTTCTAGATTACCTTCATAGGTAACAACACTCTTGTAGAGGTTCTTCATTCCAGAGTGTCCCTTCATACCAACAAGCGCATATACCGCTGTGAGTAACTGAGCACCTTCAAATCCTGCAACAACAAATGGTAATCCAGTCTCCTCTGAAAGCTCTTCAAATAGTCCTGATCCAGTAACAGCTGATACATGGCCTGGAGCCAAAAAGCCGTCTACATTCTTTGTATTTTTGCAAACCCAGCGGATAACCTCAGGCATAGTCTTTAGAGAGGTTAAAAGCTTAAGGTTCTTAACATCATTCTTAATTGCCTCTTCCAATACCATGGAATAAACAGGTGTAGTTGTTTCAAAACCAATGGCAGCAAACACATAGTTTCTATCCTTGTTCTTAAGAGCAAGCTTTATGGCATCCATAGGAGAATACAGCATCTCCACACTTCCGCCCTTTGCTCTTGCATCTGCAAGAGACATCTGCGAACCCTTTACCCTGATCAGATCTCCAAAGGTTAAGACCGTAGTATTATCTTCAAGTGAAAGCTCTGTAAGCTTATCTATAACAGCGGTAACCGTTACGCATACGGGGCAACCAGGACCTGAAATAAGGTGGATTTTCGGAGAAAGCATATTCACTATGCCATTCTCTGAAATAGCTGCTGTATGTGTTCCGCAAACCTCCATGAAGTTCAAAGGTTCACCATCATAATTTTTTATTTTATCTTTTATTTCCTGTAGTCTATCCATATTAAAGCTGTATATCCTCTATTTCGCGGAATAATTCCTCCATCTCATCAGCCTCTTCATCAGACATGGTCTGAATTATGCATCCAGCATGTACAAGTACTCTGTCACCAAGCTTTATCTTTACAAGGCCAGCCTCAGCTTCAACGGTATTACCGGAAAAATCTACTGTAGCCTTAGTTCCATTAATTTCTGTAACCCTTCCGGGTATTGCAACACACATATTTATTCCTTTCTAAAACTATCCAGATAAATCTGACCTACGCTGATTCCACTATCATTTGTAGGCAAAATACTGTTACAGTATACCACAAAACCATTTTCCTTTAAGTATCTGTTGCAAAGCGCTAAAAGTAGCCTGTTTGCAAAAACACCGCCAGAGAGACATACATCATTTAATCCATTACTCTCTCTTATTCTCATACATGCATCAAGAACCGCCTTTGCAAGGGTATTATGAAACATATAAGAAATCTCTTTTACGTCCTGGCTTTCTTTTCGCTTAACTATATCTCTAATCAGATCTGCGCTATTCCATTCAAGATTAGATACCCCAAAATTAAGGAGTTCTCCTGTTGGCTCTTTGGCATTTTCCTTACATTCTCTAATGTAATCCTCAGCAGCATTCTGAAGGTCAATTGCGCATTCACCTTCATAGGAATTATAGTTAGAAATTCCAAGAATAGCTGAAACCGCATCAAACAGTCTGCCCATTCCTGAATTAGGATATGCATTTATCCCTGCATTAAGTGCAGCTTTTATCAGCTTATCATCGCCATCAGGTAAAAGGACTATATCATCTATGCCAGCATTCTGCAAATAGCAGGTACCACTTACAGCTGCATTTTTCATTGCCTCATCCTGACCAACTATTTTAACAGGCTTTAAATGCTCTGCTCGCTCAAAGTCGCCATCCTTACAAATAAGGACTTCGCTTCCCCATATTGTCTTATCAACGCCATAGCCTGTTCCATCGAAAGCAACACCTAAGCATTCTGTCAGGCCATGCTCAGCCATAACTGATCCAATATGAGCATGATGATGCTGAATCTCTATTAAATTACATTTCTGCTTTAAATTTTCTTCAAACGTTTCTGCAGCCTTTGATGAAACATACGCAGGATGAAGGTCTCTTATAATCTCCACTCTGTCTGATTCAAGGTCAAAAGCTCCAAAAATCCGCAATGCTTCACTCAGCTCTGATCTCTGTACATCTGCAATTGAAAGTTCTTCCATATCACCAAAGAACTGACTGGGAATAATTCTGTCTCCATATCCAATAGCAAAGGTATTCTTAAGATCAGCGCCAAAAGCTATATATAAATAACGTTCCTTCAATGGCTTATTAAGAAAAACTGGAAGAGGTACATACCCCCTGGCTCTTCTTATAAATCTTACCTGTTCCGTTCCATCATATAGTTTAACTATCGACAGCACAGAATCATCCAAAGGACGCTTTATCTCTCTCTCATAATATAAAATCCCATCTACCTTGTCTGAAAACTTATCTTCAAACTCAGAATCTGACACTATCATGGGATTTCCCGAAATATTACCGCTTGTCACTATAAGACATCCAAGTGTCCGTACAAGTAATTCATGTATTCCACTTGATGGTAAAAATGCTCCAATCTGCCTGGAGTTCCCACATACATTTTCTGCAATTATCTTCTGATTATCACTTATGAAAGAACTTCTATCTATCTCAGATCCGTATTCTTCCTTACATCTATCAAGGAGAACTATAGGTCTTGCATCCGAAGTTAAATACTCTTCTTCACTTTCACTTACTATACAATAATTTTTTATGTCCTCAATGTCAGAGAACATGATTGCAAAAGGCTTCTTTTCTCTTCCTTTGATATCACGTAGTCTCTCTACTGTATGAGCATCAGAAGGTGAACATACAAGCTGATACCCGCCGATACCTTTAAGGCCAATAATTCCGCCATTTTTAAGTATCTCTATAGCCTTTAGGACAGCCTCGTCCTTTGACAGGATGTTATCCCTTTCTTTATATATCATCTGCGGACCACAATGATGACACGAAATTGTCTGCGCATGTCTGCGTCTGCCTTTTTTGTACTCTGCTTCGCAGTCAGGACATATAGGATATACTTCCATTGTGATATTGTCCCTGTCATAGGGAAGACTGTTTAATATGCTATATCTTGGTCCACAGCTGGTACAGCTGATCAACGGATATCTAAATCTTCTGTCATTCTCATCCAAAAGCTCACGCAAACAATCCGGACAAATTCCAATGTCCGGAGGAAAAACGGGAAAAGCGTTTGTGAAGTCTTTTGAAGTGCTTTGAACAATATGAAAACCGGAAAAGGCATTATACCCCTCCGGTTCATATTTAATCTCCTGAATGGATGCGTTAAGAACTATGCTCCCATGAGGATGCTTTGACTTCAAATCCTCATGAAAGGCTCTGACTTTATCGTCATCGCCAAGAGCAATAATCTCAACGATTCCACCACAGTTCTTCACTTCTCCGCTTAGCTCATATTTACTTGCAAGCTCCGCCACAAAAGGTCTGTAGCCAACACCCTGGACAGCCCCAGTGACGCGGATAAGTGCTTTCATATATTAGTCTTCTTTCTTTTCAGTAGCAGGTGCTGCAGGAGCTGCATTTGCTGCGGGAGCTGCTGCATTTGCTGCAGGTGCTGCTCCGCCCGCTGTTGCTTTTGCTGCAGCTGCTGCGGCTGCACGCTCTTTAGCTGCCTTCATAAGAGCTTCCTGAGCTGCAATAGCCTTCTCAGACTGAGGGAAGGACTTTGTTACCTTCTCAGAACCGGGCTCTGTATACTGTGTATCCATAGACAGACATTTCTTAGGACAATTGTCCACACAGCATCTGCACTGGATGCAGCTCATAGGTCTGATGTTCCATGTCTTAGCTGCCTTATCTACAGTGATAGCTCTTGTGGGACACTTGATTGAGCAAAGTCCGCAAAGGATACAAACATCCATATCGTTCACTACATGTCCGCGAGTACGCTCCGGATATACCTTGGGTTCAAAAGGATACTTGCGAGTCGCAGGCTTGGAGAACAGATTTTTGATTACGGTTTTATTAAAATTAATCAGACTCAAATCTTCCTACCTTCTTTCTATTAGCGCTCTGTGCAACTGATGCAAGGATCGATTGTAAGTACAAGAATCGGAACATCAGCAAAGTCACAACCTGCTAGGCAATCAACAAGTGCCGGGATATTCGCAAATGTGGGAGTTCTTACTCTCATACGATCCAGGAACTTAGTTCCATTAGCCTTTACATAGTAAAGAGCTTCACCTCTGGGCTGCTCAATTCTGGTCATGTACTCACCATTAGGAAGCTGGTTAGGCTTAACCGGAACTTCAACAGCACCTGCAGGCATCTTATCGATACACTGACGCATGATATCGATTGCCTGGTAAATCTCTTTAATACGTACTTCTGTACGAGCATAAGAGTCACAGCCTGTGCTTGTGATAGGCTCAAACTCAATATCTCCGTATGCGCAGTAGCCTGTGGATCTGATATCACGGGCAATTCCGCTAGCACGAAGGAAAGGACCTGCTGTACCAAGAAGATCTGCCTTCTCAGGTGTAAGAATACCCACACCTACAAGACGATTCTTAACTGCAGGATCATCGATGAAAGGCTTAGCTACGATATTAAGACCCTCTTCAATGCTATCAAGTCTTGATCTGAAATCTCTTAACATATCGTCAGGGATATCTCTTCTGAGACCGCCAATCTTCATGATAGAGAAGATAACACGACCACCAGTAGCAATCTCGAACATATCAAGGATTTCTTCACGGATTCTCCAGCACTCCATGTAAAGTGACTCAAATCCGAAAGCATCAGCCAAAAGGCCGAGCCAAAGCATATGTGAATGCATTCTGCTGAGTTCTGAAAGCATGGTTCTAAGATACTTTGCTCTATCAGGTACCTCTAAATCCATAATATGCTCAACAGCATCACAGTAGCCAAGACCATGTCCGAGTGAACAAATACCGCAGATACGCTCAGCTACATATACCATTTCATGAAAATCTTTTTTATCTACAAGCTTCTCCAAACCACGATGGATGAAACCAATGGAAGGAATAGCCTGTACTACCTTCTCATCCTCGAGTACCAGGTCAAGATGTATAGGCTCAGGTAAAACGGGATGCTGAGGTCCAAAAGGAATTACACTTCTAGTTGACATTTTTTCTCCTTATTATAATTCATAATCGTTGGAAGGAAGTTACGCTTCGTTTCACTCAGCGTAACACGTTCGAACCAGGCTCGAGAATACCTCGCCAGGTTCTCACAGCTACTTAAAAGGTGTTTCAATAGCTGTACGATAAAACGCGCCCTGATAATCAAGGCTTATCATCTGAATATCTACACCAAACAAGTCATGTATTTCATTCTCATACAAAAATGCGCAAGGGAACACGCTGCTAATACTATTGATGCTCTGGCCATCAGATAAGATTATCTTTACCTGAGTTACATCAAGTGCTTTACCGAATGTATATACCAGTTCATATCCCTCAGGTGTTCTTGTAGAACACTGCTGCATAAGGTGATATCCATCATGCTTGAGCCTCTGCGCCTCATCGATGATCTCTTCCGCCTTAACAATTTTAAACTCTGTATTCATTTAGGCGTTTCCTCCTTCATCTTTCTTAGGTGCAGCTGCTGGCTGAGCATTAGCTGCGGGTGCTGCAGGAGCTGCCGGCTTAGGTGCAGGCTTATTTGTCTGAGCGATCTTTGCCTCTGCCTGCTCACGAAGTGCCTCTTCTGTAAGAACCTCGTCGTACTGAGTTGTAGGATCATAATCCTCAGCCTTCATACGAACAGCAATCTTACTGTAATCCACTGTGCAGTATCCCTGCTTCATGGATTCCTTAACCTTAACTCTCTTCTCCTCAAGGATAGCAAGAGCCTTAACAACACCGTCAATAAGTGCCTCCGGACGAACTGCGCATCCGGGAACGTAAACATCTACAGGAACAACCTTATCGGAGCCGCCTAAGATGTTATAACAATCCTTGAAAATACCTCCATCGCAGGAGCATATTCCACAAGCTATAACTACTTTGGGATCTGGCATCTGGTTGTAAAGCTGACGAACAACGGGAGCTGTCTGTGCATTGATGCCTCCTGTTAAAAGAAGGACATCTGCGTGCTTGGGGTTACCTGTGTTGATAATACCGAATCTCTCTACATCATAGAGAGGAGTCATTGTTGCAAGAACCTCAATATCACAGCCGTTGCAGCTTGAACCATCATAATGTAAGACCCAGGGTGATTTTGAAATTTTCATATTATCTCCTAACCTAAATCAATGAATTACGCTGAGGATCAGCAGATTTGTACCGGCTGTCACAAGGATTACCACCCAGGAAGAAACCAGCATAACAATGTACTTCACACGAGGGAATACATTATCAATAAGCGTCTCCATCAGATAAAAGATTATGCAACATACAATAGCAACTACGATACTTATAGGATTCTTGCAAATGAAGAACATAGCAAGGATACCCATCATAAGTACCTCGTCATACCACTCTGCTATCTCATAGAGTGCAAGGTTGTTACCAGAAATATCAGATGTAAGTCCCTTAACCATCTCCTGGTGAGCATGGTGTGATGTACTCATATCAAAAGGTGACTTTCTGAATTTGATAGTAAGTATGAAGAGGAATCCTATAAGCATTCCAGGAATCTTAAATACTGCAGGCGCATCAACATTAACAAGGTCGTTTACCATAAAGCTTCCGCCAACTTCGTAGAAACCGATAGCTACAAGAAGGATCATAGGCTCGTAGCACATCATCTGAAGAAGCTCACGGTTAGCACCAAGTGCACTGTAAGGGCCGTTTGTTGAATAAGCAGCAAGAACCATCATTACCTCTGACATTGAAAGAGCAAAGAATAACAAAAGCATATCTCCGCCGCCAAAGAACAATGCACCGGTAAAGATTGTAAATACCAGATAAGCAATTACAAAAAGAATCTGGATACTATTTACAACGGTTGTCTGCTTAGCTAAAAGCTTGTATACATCATAGAAAGGCTGAAGAAGGGGCGGGCCCTGTCTTCCCTGCATTCTTGCAGAAACAACTCTGTCGAGACCTTCCATGAGGCCACCTAAGATAGGTGCAAGCAAAATAAATAAAACTACTTTACAAATTGTCATTACCATCAGATGCTACCTCCGATCACGATTATGAGCATTATGATAACGATTATAGCTGAAATCACAATACAAGGAGCAAGGAGCTTATCCTCACCAAAGTACTCTGTCATGTACCAGTTTGACATGTAAAGAGGTCTCTCCTTACCAAAGGAGTCAATATAATGACGGTCATCACCAGCATTAACACCGGCAACATATGACATTGTCATCTTACTCCTCTTACCAATTGAAAGAACTCGGCTTCCAATAGGAATGATGAATATCATTGCAACCATGATCATCATGATTACAACATCTGAACCACCGATTACATTAGGTATCTTCTTATAGAATGCCTCGTTAAGTACCGGCTGGATCATGTGATCTGACATCCAGGGGAATGCAAAACACATAACTACGATCATTGTTGTCAGAGGGAAGAGTGAAATCATCTCACTTCTGGGAGTGATATCCTCAAGCTCATATGACTGGTGAATAACTGTACAAATCTTTCCAAGCCATTTAGCCCAGTAGAACAAAGTAGAACCTGAACCAAATACAAGGAACAGAACAAGCCATACAGAATTGGAATCTACGAATGACTTAAGAGCTGCCCACTTGGAAACAAGCATTCCGAAAGGAGCCATGAACATACCACAGATACCGATGATCATGATAAATGCAAGCCTAGGAAGCTTGATGATAAGACCATGCATATCCTCTACATCACGGCTGTGCATGCAGTTCTCAATATCTCCGACTGTCTGGAAAAGAAGTGACTTTGAAACAGCGTGGAAAAGAATGAGCATTGTAGCTGCCCAAACACCCTCTGTTGTTCCTGTACCAGCACAGGCAGTGATAAGTCCAAGGTTAGAAATTGTTGAATAAGCAAGTACTTTCTTTCCATCGCTTACTGTAATTGCAAGAAGTGATGCAGCAAAGAAAGTAAATCCACCGATAACTGTGATCATAACACCTGTGAATGTTCCTGCAAGCATGGGTGAAAGTCTGATCAGCATATAAACACCAATCTTAACCATTGTTGCAGAGTGAAGAAGCGCACTACTAGGTGTAGGTGCAACCATCGCTCCAAGAAGCCATCTTGAGAACGGGAACTGTGCACTCTTTGTAAGTGCTGCAAATGCGAATAATGTTACAGGGATCATAACCAGCATGTTAGTTCTGGGAACGATCTGTGTAAGCTGGCTTAAGTTAGCGATGCCAAGGCTCATGTTGCAGTACATAAGACCAAATCCAACACCGCATCCACCAAGAAGGTTCATCCACAATGCCCTAAAGCTGTTGTCGATTGCCTCCTGTGTTCTGGTATATCCAATAAGAAGGAATGAGCATACGCTGGTGATTTCCCAGAAGAAGTAAACCCATCCAAGGTTGTCTGAACTGATAAGTCCAAACATTGCACCAATGAACACAAAAAGAAGGGCAAGGAAATAATAAGATCTGTCCTCGACCTCTACATGGTGATTATGGTAGTCCTTCATGTATCCACATGCATAGATACAGATAAGAATACCAACAATGCCAACTATAAGGATCATTACTGCAGAAAGATAATCCACTCTTAAGTGGCTTTTGCCTGTAATCGCATTACCAGTAATATCCATCCATAAAACAGGAAGTGTTCCGATAAGTGAAAGCAGGATAGCATAATACTTTTTGTATTTTATGCTAAGGAAGATCACAACACACATAAGGAAGATCTCTCCTCCCATGATCAGGTGATCATAAGTTTCAGCATTTGTGATATATGTGTTCTTAGTGCTTCCGGTTTTACTTAAAACCTGCACGCCAACCCATATAGCGATTGCCATAATGCTGAATCCGCCGAGACCGGCGATGATGTTGCGCAGAAGAGATGCCTTTTTAATGCAAAACATTAATACTGCCATTACAAAAGGAAAAACGATTAGAAACTCAACTGCGATAGGAATTGTAATAGTCAAAGATTCTCCACCCCTTTCAGGATAATTTTTTAACGGGCAAATATTGCCTTGTATATACTACCACAAAATGTTATAGAAAGGATAAAAAAAATGTTATAAATAAAACAAATTTATATGATTTTTTCAGTGGTAAAATATCGTTTCAAAATTATCCCTGAGCAGGCGAATATTTATCTCACATTATCAATGATAATGTGCAAAAGTCTGTAAAGCTCTTTTGCCTCATCAGCCTGAAGTTTTACACAATTTCCAATCTTCTTAGGTACATCTTTAGCTTTTTCCTTAAGTGCCTCACCCTCTTTTGTAATTGATACAAGAAGGTTTCTTTCATCAGCCTTGGACCTTGTTCTCTTAAGAAGGCCTTTAGCCTCAAGCTTTTTAAGAACAGGTGTAAGTGTTCCGGAATCAAGATAGAGATTTTCACCTAATGTCTTAACATTCATCTCCTTCTTTTCCCAAAGCACCATCATTGTGATGTACTGAGTATATGTAAGATCGATTTCGTCGAGAAAAGGCTTGTATGCTCTAATTATTTCCTTGGAGCAGGCATATAAAGGAAAGCAAAGCTGATTCTCAAGTTTTAATGCATCGTACTCTTCGTTGTTATTATTTCCCATTAGTATTTCCTCTTTTCATCATTTAATTGCATGCAATAGTTTGATATTTTTATCATACAACTAAAACGATATTTATTCAATGGTGATATTATAAATTAAGTATTATTAGTTTTTATCAGTATTCATAAATTAAAACATATATAAAGAAATCCCGGGATCTCTCCCGGGATAAAATATACTTATTCAGATTTGCCAGAATGCTTCATATTCTTGATAGGAATGTTAGCATATAAGGCGGGTACAGACTTAGCATCAGTAGTTGCACCCTCAGTATCCATCTGGGTAAACTTGATATCAAGTCCAGCCTGATCAACCTCTACATACTTTGATAATACCTCAAGAATATCATTCTTGATACGCTCCATTATCTCAGGAGAGCAACTTGATCTGTCGGAAACAAGTACAAGCTTGAGACGATCCTTCGCCATCTCACTTGATGATTTTTTCTTAAAAATATCTTGCAGCTTCATACCCTGTCCCCCTTATCACTTACGAAAAACACCAGCAAGTGCTGCGAAAAATCCCTTTTTATCCTCAAGATTAAGGAAAGGAACTGACTCACCCATGATTCTACGGCAAATATTCATATATGCCTGACCAGCAAGTGAGCTGTCACCTGCAAGAGGCTCACCATTATTTGTAGCTACTACAATGCTCTCGTCATCAGGTACTACACCAAGAAGCTCAACAGCGAGGATATCGATAACATCCTCTGCGCTCATCATATCTCCGCGCTTAACCATTTCAGGTCTGAGTCTGTTTACAACAAGCTGGGTCTTTCCAATCTCATTAGCCTCAAGAAGGCCAATGATTCTGTCAGCATCACGAACAGCTGAAACCTCAGGTGTTGTTACAACGATTGCTCTCTCAGCACCAGCGATTGCATTCTTAAAGCCCTGCTCAATACCAGCGGGGCAATCCATGATTACATAATCAAATTCCTGCTTTAACTCCTCAGCAAGTTTCTTCATCTGATCAGGTGTTACGCTGGTCTTATCCTTTGTCTGAGCTGCAGGCAAAAGGAAAAGTGTCTCATATCTCTTATCCCTTATCATAGCCTGCTTAACCTTGCAGCTTCCTTCAACAACGTCAACAAGGTTATATACTATGCGGTTCTCAAGCCCCATTACCACGTCAAGGTTACGGAGTCCTATATCTGTATCAATAAGTACTACTTTCTTATTAAGCTTAGCAAGTCCTGTACCAATATTTGCTGTTGTGGTAGTCTTACCAACGCCACCTTTACCGGAAGTTACTACAATTACTTCTCCCATACTTTCCTCCATTTAAGAAATAATTATCCTAATCTATTACCTCGCATAAAAGATTGGCCATAGACATCTTTAACAACATGTCCATTTAAAATATAAGCTATTTCAGCTTCTTTTTCAGCCACTTTTTTACGAAATTTCCTTTGTTTTAATTTTGGTCCTTTATCAGCATCAGGTGAAATTGCAATTGCATTAGCAATTCGAATCTGTAAAGGATCCATTTCAAGAGCAAATACAAGCGCTTTTTCATCACCATCTGCGCCAGCATATGCGCTTCCGCGCAAAGCTCCTAATACATAAATATTTCCGTCTGATGTTACTGTTGCACCGGGCTTTACATCACCCATTATTATAATACTGTTTTTCTCGGATATTGATTGTCCCGATCTAAGTGATCCCTTGTGGATACTCGCAAACTTTTTGTCTACATATTCCTCAGCTACAGATTGGTTAATATCATCAATCAAAGCATCTATATTCTGAGATTCGGTAATTTCATTTGTAGTATCAGCATATACTTCACTCTCTGGTGCAGCACTCTGATACTTTAGAAACAACTGGTCAGTTACAGGATCTTCTGTAAGAACACAGTTTATTGTAAGTTTACTATTCTCTGTGATTATTCTTACTATCTCATCAACTTCATCATCGCTCATGATTCGACCACGAGTCATGAGGCCCATACTTGCTTTTCCTAAGAATGATGAGGATTCTCGAAACTTTCCTGCTACATCAGTCTTTAATTCTTCAAAGGTGCATTTTCCATCTAGCTCCAGAATTATTCCTGAGCCGGTTCCTTTAATACTTACAGAACCCATATACTCAAAAATCCCCCGTTATTTCTTTATAATTTGTTAAAAGCCCTTGCCGAATAAACGACAAGGGCATTTTCACAACATTCAATCTTTGAGTGAGATTAAGCCATTCCAGCCTGCTTTGCAACTTCTTCTGCAAAGTTCTCTTCTCTCTTCTCGATACCTTCGCCAGTCTCGAAACGGATGAAACGCTTGATAGAAAGGTTTGCACCATTCTCCTTAGCAACCTGAGCTACATACTGAGCAACAGTCTGCTTTCCATCCTCAGCCTTAACGTAAACCTGCTGGTTAAGGCAGATTTCCTTAAGTTCCTTCTGAAGACGACCCTCAAGCATCTTCTCGATGATCTGCTGAGGCTTTCTCTTTCCTTCAGGAAGCTCCTCGTTCTCCTTAAGTGCCTGAGCAAGAAGGATTTCCTTCTCGTGGTTTCTGAACTCTTCAGAAACATCGTTCATATCAACATACTTAGGATAAAGAGCTGCAATCTGCATTGCAATATTCTTAATAGCGTCCTTGATGTTATCGTTAACAACATCTGTGTCAGCCTCTACAAGAACTGAGATTCTTCCGCCACCGTGAACATAAGGAACAACGATACCGTTCTCAGCTACAACCTTCTCGAAACGACGGATGCTGAGCTTCTCACTGATTACAGCTGTGATCTCAACAAGTGCTTCCTGTACTGTCTTAGAAGCATCTACGTTCCACTTCTCAGCCATGAAGCTATCCATATCCTTAGCATCAGACTCAACAGCCTGCTTAGCTACTGCTTCAACAAAGTTCTGGAACTGCTCGTTCTTTGCAACGAAGTCCGTCTCTGAGTTAACCTCTACAACTGAAGCTGTCTTGTCATCCTTAACAGCTACTCTTGTAAGACCCTCGGCAGCGATTCTGCTTGCCTTCTTCTCAGCCTTAGCCTGACCATTCTTTCTCAGGTACTCTACTGCTGCGTCCATATCGCCGTTAGTCTCTGTAAGAGCCTTCTTGCACTCCATCATACCTGCGCCGGTAGACTCACGTAACTCTTTAACCATTGCTGCTGTGATAGCCATCTATATTATCCTCCAAGAATTATTTTATATTTTTAATATAAAGCTATATATTACTCTGCGTCTGTCTCAGCTGTCTCTTCCTCAGAAACCTGCTCCTCAGAAGTTACATTCTCAGCACCCTGATTAGCCTCGATAACAGCATCAGCCATCTTACCAACAAGAAGCTTTACTGCACGGATAGCGTCATCGTTACCAGGGATGATGTAATCAAGCTCTTCAGGATCGCAGTTTGTATCGCCGATACCGATAAGAGTGATTCCAAGTGCCTCAGCCTCCTGGATGCAGATTCTTTCCTTCTTAGGATCTACTACGAAGATTGCATCAGGGATTCTTTTCATATCGCGGATTCCGCCAAGAACCTTATCAAGCTTCTCATATTCCTTCTTGAGCTGTGCAACTTCCTTCTTAGGAAGAACTTCGAATGTGCCATCTTCCTGCATCTTCTCGAGCTTCTTAAGACGATCAATTCTGCTCTGGATTGTGCGGAAGTTTGTAAGCATACCACCAAGCCATCTCTCGTTTACATAGTACATACCACAACGCTCAGCCTCTGTCTTAACAGCGTCCTGTGCCTGCTTCTTTGTACCAACGAAAAGGATTGTACCACCCTGTGATGCGATCTCAAATACTGCCTTGTAAGCCTCGTCAACCTTTACAACTGACTTCTGAAGATCGATGATGTGGATACCATTTCTCTCTGTGAAGATGTAAGGAGCCATCTTAGGGTTCCATCTTCTTGTCTGGTGTCCGAAGTGTACACCTGCTTCAAGTAACTGTTTCATAGATACAACGCTCATTTTATTACCTCCATTTGGTTAATCTTCCGCGCTTCCTATCCCTGTGGTTCCGAAGGGGCGTTTAACCTCCGGCAGGTTCACATCCTATCTGATAAATCAGACACCGAATGATTATGAGGAAATGCGTGTTTAATATAGTTTCTCTGCAAGTCAGACTTCAAAAAAGAAAAGCCTAAACCCACAGCTTCAATAGAATACCATGATTTTAGGCTTTTGACAAGACATATATTCAATTATCTGGTTATGATGCTTGCAATTTCATCATAGCTTGCGCCCTTTGGAATCTGCTTTGTGCCAGATCTGATTTTTCTATCAAGACCGCTTCTAACGAGATAGTTGTTAAAATCTACCCCATCTGCAACAATCCCGGCTTCTCTTAAAATTCTCGCGCAGGTATCAGATTCACTACCGCCAGGAATAACTACAACTACATAATTCACATCAGATGTTGTATTCTGCTGCGGCTGTTCCACCGTCTGAGGTTCTGATGCAGCTGGCTGCTCAGGCTGTGTTTCAGTCTGTGTCTCTACAGTAGTAGTCTCCTCCTGCTGATTCTCAGTCTGTGCTGCTTCTGTAGTCTCTTCCTCAGGTTGGCTTTCCGGCTGCTGAGTTTCAACTTCAGGCTGCTGAGTTTCAGGTTCCTCAGTCTTTGTTATCTGCTGAGTTTTTATTCCGTTATCCTCTTCTTTTACTTGCTCTTCTGAGTTTGTCTCGCCTGTTTCCGTGGATGCAAGGGCGATGTCAGCTTCTGTCTCAACGCTTTCAGAGCTTTCACCCGTCTGCGCTCCTTCTTCCTTTTCTTCAGCCATGTCCGAAACTGATTCACTTGTTTCAGACTCGGTTTGGTTGTCTTCTTGAGATACTTCATCTCCTTTTTGAGATAGCTCCTCACTGGATGCAACTTCATCACTATTATCGCTCTCCTCTGCAATCTTAGATGCTTCAGAAAAATCTGAAAGAGTGTTTCCTGCATCAACCATGCCTAACTGCCTGGCTCTTTTTATAACCTCTGCATCGCTCATCTTGGTCTGGTTACCACCAAGAGCGACTCCCATTATTATTGCCGTCAGAAGAACACCTATGCCCATTCCGCGCAGATAATATTTTAGCTTCATTTTTTCACACCATGCCCCTCTGGATTATTACATTATAGAACTTCTATTTTTCTTATGCTTTCCAGCAAGATCAATAACAAGCTTCACTTCACCAATTCCAAGTCTGAGTTCTCTTGCAATTACCACTGCAGATTTACCCTGCTTGTGCATCTCGAGAATTCTCTGGTTTCTGGAAATAGGATCATTTGAATTGTCAGCCTGTGCCATGCCTCCTGCATTCTGAATCTGTGCCGCTTCGAAATCAGCTGCCTTTTTCCTGGATGCATCGGATATAGAAACAACCTTGGCAACATTACCCTCATTAGGAAGGATCTGTCTTGATTCAGTGTTCTGTACAGGCGCTTCTTCATACTCAGGTAAAACATCCTGACTGCCTGTACTTACTGGCATATCTTCAATATATTCATTCTCCTGTACCGGCTCTTCATAAGACTGTACAGGTTCAGCAATCTCTTCTTCATATTCTTCAGAATAGCTTTCAGTCTCATAGGAGCCGATAACCTTATTCTGAGTTTTCTCAGCAGCTGCTCTGTCTGCTCTGTCTAAAATCTCACTAAGTGAGGAGAACTGCTTTTCTGGAATCTCATCCTCGTCATCATCAAGGTAAGATATAGGTTCCTGAACTGGCTCTTGTCTGATGACAGACTCAGAAGGACGTACTGTTTCCTGAACTGGTTCAGGTATATAGGCAGGAGTCTGAACTGGCTCCGGTCTGATGACTGATGCAGAAACCATCTCAGGGCGGATAGTTCTTGCCTCAACCTTTTTAACCTCTTCTCTGGCTGACTGAGCTGCCTCCTGAGCATGCTCAGCAGTTAATACAGCTTCCTCAGCTGTCTGCTTAACTTCTTTGGCAGTACGATTAACCTCAGAAACAGTGTTTTTGAGATTCTTATGCTTATCATTAAGCATATCGTACATAAACATTACTTCATCATGATTCTTGTGGATATCGTTCATGACAGTATCTGAATACTCACTAATGGCATTCATTTTCTCATTGGTGACCCTGTCCATGGCACGCTCAGCCTTATTAATGGCATCCTCCATGCTCTCGTCCAGCATGTCGTCAATCTGCCCCTGTGAATTCTGGACAGCTCTTCTTACAAGCTCGTCAATCTTATCTCTGGTAAGCTCGCCATCCTCTTCACTAAAGCCGTTCCCATTAGGAATCAGATACCCTAATATAATCGCCAGGATTCCGACGATGATCAAAATAATCTCAGTTACACTAATCATAAAATCCCCACTCTACATAATGTATCTCTTCTCCCATTAGATACAATTAATAGTATTATACGGTCTCGAGTTTTTTTAGTCAAACACCGTTTTGAGCACATATATAAGACGAACCTTCCCATAAAGAGAAGGTTCGTCCAGCCTTTTATTTAACAACTATTTTTACTGTCTCAGTGGTCTTTTTGATCTTCTTATATCCAGTCTGCTGGACCCATCTCATCATCACTTGTGTCCAGATACATATAACCACTGTTATAACTGGCACTAGTATCAATATTGTTAAGTAATATTGCCAATCAGATTTTAAAGTCAAAGCCTGAAGAAATGTGCATATCTAAGGGCTTTCCATCGGGGCCGATAAGAGTCTCGGAAAGCTTTTCTATGTCCTGATGAGTTCTCTCTCTCTTTTTTCTACCGCCATTGCCCTGGTACTGATTTTTCCCCTCTTCTTTGGCATCAAACTTTTCCTGCTGATTCTGATCAGCATTTTCCTTCTGATTAACCGAGTTAGACTTCTGGTCAACTTCTTTGTTAAACTCTGTCTGAAATGCGTTGAGATCAGACATAGCCTTGTTGTCCTCATTGGCCTTTATTTGAGAAACATCATTTGTCCTGACAATTGCCCCCTGAAAATCAATTCTTCCTATAGACATAGCTCCTCCCTTCTTACCAGTAACTCCTCCTTTATTATATCTTTATAGTCTATATATCGGCAATATATTAAGACAAAATTAGATTGGGCCCGTTTTTACAAATCCATCCCTTAGTTCAAATCTGCAATACTGTGCTTCAGTCTTAAGTGTTGTTATCTGATCTGCAATCTGAATAGTTGTTCCAGGATATGCTGTACCCTCAACAACAACGTATGCCCCCTTTGAATCTGCAAGCTTCTGCTGTAGTTCAGCAAGCTCCGCCGAATTCTTCTCAAGCTGTGAAGTAAGAACTTTGTTCATAGTCATCAGCTGCTGAGCCTGCCTTGTCTGATCAGGTGTGAGCTTCTGGCCAGACCTTAATCTCTTGGTAACAGATTCAATCGTAGGCTTTATGGTTTCGAGGCGCTTTTGCGACTCTGTCATAGCCTTTTGAAGCTCTTTCATTCTCATCTTGACTCTGGGATCAGCTCCTACCTCGATGATAGTGCTTGCTCCCATCTCACTTCCAAGAATTTTTGCAGTGATTTTATCTGTTGCTGTAACCTTTCCGCCTGCAATGAAGCCTTTCTTTCCGGATACATTTATCTCAGTTCCGGCAGCTACATTTGAGTGCATAATACTCTCACTGGTAACTGAACCTTTCGCAGAAGCTCTGGCATTCTCGATGAATTTGGAAATGATATTTCCGCCTGCAGTAATCTCACCCTTGGCCATACCGTTTATGCCACGCTCAAGAATGATGTCATTACCAGCCTTAAGACTTGCTCCTTCAACAACACCCTTTACCAGAATATTAGCTCCTGCCTTTATGGAAAAACCAGTTGCAACTGTTCCCTTAACTTCAACAGATCCGTCATAGTCTATGTTTCCAGTAGACACATCTACGTTTTCAAAGGAAATAACATTACTTACAGTAATCGTGCCCTCCTTGATCGTAACATGACCATCTGCATCTGCCACAAGCTCCAGTTCATCCTCTGATAAAACTGTATTCTTACCAGCCTTAATTTTGGTGGGCTTAACCGGATGTGGTCTCAGAATATCACCATAAATATTCTGACCAGGATCTCCCGGATCTTCTGGTATAAGCACGGCCAATTTATCACCCTTTTTAACATTGTTAATGATGTTCAGATTGAAGTAATCTACGCTTCCATCCTCTCTCATCGTAGGCTTTGCACGAAGGTTAGTTTTGAACATGTATTCAACCTTAGCATCACAGCCTTCTCTGGTCTTTCTGCCTTTGGCAACAGTAAATTCTTTGCAATATTCTCTATTTCCAAAGAAATGTGTAATTGCCTCCGAATCAAGGCCAAAGGTAATATTCCTGTAGGCAAGATCCTCCAGGAATTCTCTGGGAGTCATTAGCTCCCCGCCCTCTGAAGGGGCATAGAAAAATGCTGAAGCCTCCATTTTATCCCTTGAAATAGTAAGCCTGTAGCTTTCTCTTTCAGGATAAGACGGAGTATCATTCAGCATGACATAAGTACCAGAGCCTTCCTGAATTGCATCATTCAGGACTGCTGGCACAAAACTTATTTGTCTATCGTCCAGGTATTCTTTTACGTCATCATAGGCAAGCATATCCCCACCATCAGTTGGAGCGTAAACTCTTATTCCTGTCTCATTTCCTTCTGTAACCAACTGAAAGTAACCGTTCATTCAAGTATCCTCCCTAATGATAGTTTATCTTAGTTCAGTCAGAATGCCTAGATACTTACCTAATTTTTCTCTCATCTTCTGAAGAGCTCTTGTATGGAGCTGGGATACTCTTGATTCAGAAACCTCTAAAACATTACTGATTTCCTTAAGTGTAAGCTCTTCATAGTAATATAAGAGAATGACTTTTTTCTCTTTGTCCGTAAGAAGCTGCAGGCTTTCTGCGAGCATCTTTTTAAGCTCTTCCTTTTCAAGAGCTTCTTCAGGCTTTTCGAAGCCAGATGCCAGATTATTGGTATCTTCTGGAACATCACTTCCCTGTTCCATGAATTCATTAAGTGACACAACACCTGTCACCTTCATCTGATTTTGCCAATTAAGATATTCATCCTCTGAGATACCAAGCTTCTCAGCAATCTCTATATCGCTTGCAGGATGTCCCTGCTCTCTTTCGATATCGTGTATAGCGGCTTCTATCTTCTTCTGTTTTTGCCTGATGGTTCTTGGAATCCAATCCATCTTGCGGATCTGATCAAGGATAGCACCCCTGATTCTTACACTGGCATAGGTCTCAAATTTGACATCTTTCATAAGATCAAACTTATCAATAGCATCGATAAGGCCAAAAATGCCATATCCTACAAGATCGTCATACTCCACATTGAACCCTAAGTACATGGAAAGACGCCCCGCCACAAGCTTAACCAACGGAGCATATTCTAATATAAGCTTTTCTCTCAGCTCAGGAGATTTTGATTTATGATAATCACTCCAGAGCTTATTCTTTCCGGCTTCATCCATGAGTTATTAGTCCCCGTCAAAATTCAGTAGTATCTATGATATTACTGAATTCGTCACTTTCTCCGAATGTAGCAAGCTCATCCGGTACCTGTACAAATCCTTCGTCTACCTCTTCGGCGGCAAGCGCAGCCTCTTCTTCAGCTGCACGTTGCTCCGCCTCCAGGGCAGCTAGTTCATCTGCTTCTCTGGCAGCAATTGCTTCTTCCTGCGCTAAAATAGCGCGGTCTCTCTCTTTAATAGGCTCATTAAAATGCGCAATAAGCCATTCAAGAAGTCTTCCTATAATCAGAAAGATTACCAGAGAAAAGAACAGGACAGTCAGCCAGGCTCCGATTTCGTAATGCTGCAGGTAAGTGTAAATTGCTACAAAAGCACTCCCCGACAGCATCACAAAAGCGGTTATCAGTCTGGTCTTAGGAGCTTCCACCCTTATTATGGTTTCTACTTTCTCCTCGTCCTTTTTCTTTTTTTTCTTTTTTTCTTCGCTGTTTTCTTCGTCGTTTTTGCTCATATTGTCTTTTCCGGTTTTCCGACAGCTCTAATCACAAAATCGCCGTTTTCAGGATAGAAAATTACGGTTCTTCCATAAGAATCACCTGTATCCTGGGCTAAAATTGGAATGTTTAATTCCTTTAGCTTTTTAATAGTGGCAGCAACATTTCTTTCTCCGACACGCATAGTAGCATTGCCCGAATTAAACGCGAACATCTGCGCACCACCGGCTATTTTTGCAACAAGACGTGATTTGTTGGCTCCCTTTGCAACTACCTGCTTGATAAGTTCATCAATGCCTGTATCAGCAAATTTAGGAATGTTGGAATTGTTCTTTATTTCTTTTGAGTCCGGTAGCATTATGTGGGCAAGCCCACCAATTTTTGTCACCGGATCTCTCACCGCAATTCCCACGCAGGAGCCAAGTCCCAATGTCGTAATTCCGTCAGGACTCACGCAAATATTAAGATCAGCCATACCTACCTTTATAATCTGGCTCATTTGCTTTGCTCCTTATTTAGCTGATTGTCACATCGCCCATACCAAGTGATGAAAGAATCTTAGCATAACCTTCCATATCAGGAAGAAGAATAAAGTATCCACTAAGAGTCTCTGTGTCAAAGAAACTTGTCTCGATAAGCAGAATCTTATCTCCCATCATTCCAAACTCAATAGCCGGAACTGAAAGGATTGCTCCTGCCATGTCAATTGCAAGGAATGGCACTGACGGCAAAAGCTTAAGATTTGTTATCATCGAAAGCGAATTCAGATAAGCGCCGGTAATGATGTTACCAACTTCCTTGATAGCAGAAAGTTCAGTCTCATCAAACTCATCATTCTCATCCTTATCTGTTATTCCCATAAGCATGTTGACAAGATGTCTGGCAGCTTTCACACCAAGCAGGAACATTATACTTCCGTTGATATCTCCCTCAACACTAAGGTAAATTCCTGTCATAATCTGCTCAGCGCCACCCATTAAATCGCCAACATCTTTAAAATCAAGAAGCTTTACCTGTGGAACAGACATATCCACCTTTGTATTAAGCATCTGAGCAAGTGCTGTAGTAGCATTGCCCGCACCTATATTTCCAAGCTCCTTGAGTACATCAAAATATTGACTGGACACATTGTCCAAACTCATTTCGCTCAAAGACTTTCCTCCTATAAACTACTTACTTGTTTGCCTTATCCTCTTCCATTTCAACCATATTTAGATCAAGAATAGAAACGAGACCACCTTCATATTTACCTACACCACTGATAAAGCTGTTGATCTTCTTGCCCTTATCATTGCTGTATGTAACCTTTTCAATGCTCTTACTTCCGAGAGTAAGAACCTGATTTACCTGATCTACAATGATTCCAATAAGAGTATCCTCTTCTGCCTTCAGAATAATGATTCTGCTCTTATCAGTTATCTCATCAGCATCCATCTCCATCTTAAGTCTGAGGCTCATTACAGGAACAATGACACCACGAATGTTGATAACGCCTTTAAGATAATGAGCAACCTGAGGAACTCTGGTTATCTGCTGCATGCGAACAATGTTATCAATATACTTAATATCTATACCATACTGCTCATCGCCGAGCTTAATCACAATGTATTGAATAAGTTCGCCCTGATCTTGTGTATCTCTAAGTTCATCCATAGTATTTTCCTTTCTTTACGAAATCCCTCGCAAAAATTATGCTAACTGATTGGTATCAAGGATAAGAGCTATCTCACCATCACCAAGGATAGTAGCACCACTTATCATACGGCACTTACTCATATATCTTCCAAGAGGCTTGATAACGATTTCCTGCTGTCCCATAAGTTCATCGATTACAAGACCAATCTGCTGATCGCCCTTTCTCGTGATTACTACAACAAGATCTTCATCCTCTGCCTTGGTGCTTTCAGTTTCAAGAACTCTGTTGACACGAATGATAGGAGTAACATTACCACGAAGGTTGATAACTTCCTTATTCTCAACTGTCTTAATATCAGCTGGAGCTACATCCTCAATACTCTGGATAGAATCAAGCGGTATTGCATACTTTTCATTACCAACAACTACCATCAGAGCCTGAATAATAGCAAGTGTAAGAGGAAGTCTGATTATCCATGTACTTCCTTCGCCAAGCTTTGTCTTAACATCTACTTCACCGGAAAGGGACTCAACCTTAGACTTAACAACGTCAAGCCCAACGCCTCTTCCTGAAATTTCGGATACAACCTTTGCGGTTGAGAATCCGGGATGGAACAAAAGCTCAACTGCCTGCTTCTCAGTAAGTGAATCAGCCTGATCCTGAGTAATAACGCCCTTCTCAATAGCCTTATTCTTTACTGCCTCTGCATCAATACCGTTACCATCATCACCAACCTCGATGACAACGCTGTTACCGTCCTGATAAGCATGCAGGAAAATCTGTCCTTCTTCAGGCTTTCCACGCTCAGCACGAAGCTCTGCAGACTCGATACCATGGTCAGCACTGTTTCGTAACAAGTGCATCAAAGGATCGCCGATTTCATCAACCACGGTTCTGTCCATTTCAGTATCTTCACCGGTCATGGTCAGTTCCATCTTCTTGCCAAGTGATTTATTAAGGTCACGGATCATTCTCGGGAACTTCTGCAGTACGCTCTCGATAGGAACCATTCGAACTTTCATGACTGACTCATGAAGGTTTGTGGTAACACTCTCAAGGTACTCAATCTGTTCATTTACTGATCCGCTTACAATTCCTGCAGAATTAGCTGCAGAAATAAGTGAATTCTTTGCAATGATCAGCTCGCTGACAAGGTTCATGAGAACATCCAGTTTATCGATATCTACACGAACTGTTCTGTTAACAACGGGCTTACCAACAGGCTTTTTACCACCAGCATCCTTGTTAGCTGCTGCGGCTGCCGGCTTAGCTGCGGGAGCTGCTGCAGGTTTAGCTGCAGGTGCTGCTGCAGGCGCTGCAGGTGCTGCTGCGGGCGCTGCTTCTGCTGCAGGTTCAGAATCCTCAGTGCTTCTTGCAGCTGCGAGATCGTAAGGACCAATTTCGCAATCTTCAATTTCAGAAACGTTCTTAACGATCTCTCTTATTTTTCCAACATCATCCTCATCAGTAGAAACAATAAGGCTGAAATTGAACTCAAATTTTTCATCTTCAATATCCTGGGTTGAGGGTTCAGATGCCGCAATTTCACCGATCTCCTCGATTCCCTTGAATACGAGGAATGCTCTTGCAGCTTTAAGAATACAAGATTCCTGAATCTTGACATTGATTCCGTATAACTTCTTTCCGCTTGCCTTAGCATCCTCAAGGTTACCCTTAGTATCGGGATCGAGCTTGATTGCTCTGAAGTCCTTAGTTGCATCCGCATCAGGTGCAGGCCCATCTGCTGCAGGTGCTGCCTCAGCTGCAGGTGCTACCTCTGCCGCCGGTGCTGCTTCTGCTGCAGGTGCTGCCTCTTTAGCCGGTGTTGCAGCTGCAGGTGCTGCTCCACCGCCTGCTCGGATATCTGCAAGCGCTTTTATAAGGTTAGCATTAGTCTCAGTTCCTTCGTCTTGTGATTCAGTGATATTATCCACATAAGCCTGGATAGCATCAAGGCACTGGAAAAGAGTGTCTATCATGCTACTATCAATTTTCAACGTACCGTTACGCACGTCAGAAAAGACATCTTCCATGTCATGGGTCAAGTTCTGCATGTTGGTATAACCCATGGTTCCTGCCATTCCCTTCATGGAATGCGCAGAACGGAAGATATCATTAATAACATCTTCGTTCTCCGGATCCTGCTCAAGCTGCATGATTGCATCATTCAGTGTTTGCAGATGCTCCTTTGATTCGTCGAGAAAGACGCCTAGATACTGAGAAACATCCATAATCCCTTTACCTCCATAAGAAAAGCGAGCGTTTTCGTTAAGTAAAGGCTCTGGGATCAGAATGAAGGCATGTCACTTAACTCCAACGTTCATTATTATTTCCTGGGCCACGTCATCAAGTGTAACGACCTGATTAACCAGACCAGCTGTTGCCACTGCCTTAGGCATGCCATAAACTGTGCAGGAAGCTTCATCCTGTCCAATGACATGCACCTTCTTTACTGATTTCAGATTTTTAATTCCTTCGGTACCGTCAGCACCCATTCCTGTTAATACTACACAGCATACTGTGTCGTAATCAGAATCCATAAGTGATTCATACATAAAGTTAGCGCAAGGCCTTACGCCTTCTCTTGTAGGACCATCCACATAATGGATTGTGTGCTTTCCACCAGATGTGATTATATGCATGTGCTGTCCACCTTTTGCGATGTACACACATCCAGCCTGGAGAACATCACCCTCTGCTGCTTCCTTTACCTTGATCTCACTAAGTGAATCAAGTCTCTCTGCGAGAGATGCTGTGAAGCCAACAGGCATATGCTGCACCAGAACAACCGGTGTTTTTAAGTTTTTAGGTAGCTTGGGAATAACCGCTTGAAGCGCGCGAGGTCCACCCGTAGAGCTTGCAATCGCAACAATACGATTGCCGGTAACCTTGTCTGCATGCTTGCCGACGAGTTCAACCACCTTACGAGAGGCTTTTATTTCATCGATTGAAAAAGCCTTCGTGCTAACTGGTACCCTTGCTTCGCATACTGCTGCAAGAGTTCTTGTCAGTGCAGTTGAAAAATCTTCGCCGCGGCAATCCGAGGCGCGATCCGGTTTATGAATAAAATCAAGTGCTCCAAGTTCAAGTGCATCAAGTGTAACCTTTGCACCCTCTTTGGTGTCTGTACTGCACATCATTATCTTGGCTTTGATCTTATTCTTATTGATTTCCTTGAGTAACGTAATACCGTCCATGCGAGGCATGTTAACATCTAATATAACTGCGTCATAGGTATTCTTTTTTAGTAACTCAAGTCCCTCAACACCGTCTTTGGCCTTATCTACAACCTGAAATCTAGAATCTGAGTTTATAATATCACTAAGGACGGTTCTCATGAGTGCAGAGTCATCAATCAATAAAATTTTTTTCGACATTTAGTTTTGCTTCTTTCTAATTTTTCGTTCTTCCTCAAAGATAAAGTGAATAATATCTTCTCTGGAAGACTCGTCAATGTAGGAGTACTGTATCCGGTGTTCATACAGTCCTGGCCTGTTTTCGAGTTCCTGTACCCTAAGTACATTACACACCATTTCATATTCCACATTATTATTATTGCCCGGCAATCTATATGAGCAATATATTGTGCTACCCTCCTCATATTGGAAGTTAGCGACAAATCGTAAACCGCCTCCACTTATGTCTACTATCACGCTCCGTTGCAGAGGTTTATTTGCTCCAAGCACAAGCCCCCAGTTTCTCCGAATAGCTTCGACCTCCTCTTCGGAAAAAATCCTGGACTTTAGCTCCAAAGCACAGCTGAATCTGTAGTATTCACGCCTCTGCATTCTCTGCAGATTACTAAGCAGATCCAAAACCAGAATATACACATTATTACTTCGGTATCGGTCAACAATCCTTCCGTAACATTGGAACAGTCCTCTTTGTGAGTAAAAGCACAGATTATATTCCCCATCCACTGGAAGGAGTACTAATTTCCCTTTGTCCATAGGCATCAGTACTTCAATCCTATCGTCGGATATAATGTCTGTGATCTTACTTAAATGAATCTTCTTAGTACGACTGTCCTCGTCCATCCAGACCTTGCCGATTGCCTTTAATTCAATCTTGTTACCAGGCGCAATATAATCCGCAAGCATCTTCAGGTACCCCTCTTACCTTTTACAACGACTCAGTACTTTTTTCATTAAGCTTTCTACCTGTAATTATATGTGAGAAAAATGCTGCCATTCCACGAGGTTTGATAATATTCTCTGTCTCCTTGACTGTGAGCTGTCTAGCTATCTGCTCAAATGCCTTGGATGATTTTGAATTAGGATACTGTATCGAAACCGGTGACTGCTGCATCACTCCCCTAGCCAGCATCTGGTCCTGAGGAATCGCTCCCAGGTATGTAAGCGGGAGCTTTAAATATCTCGCAACAACTGCATTTAGCTTATTAAATAGCTGTTGTCCTTCCTCTGCTGTAGCTACTCTGTTCGATGCCACCTTGATAATAGTGTTCTCCTTGGAGAATCTGCTCTGCTGGTTAAGTGCCTTAAGTAATGAGTATGAGTCAGTAATCGAAGTAGGTTCCGGTGTTGTAACAAGTATGATCTCACCACTTGCCACCAAAAACTCCATTACTGCATTAGAAATACCAGCTCCAGTATCAATTATGATGGTATCTGCAATAGCATCCAGCTCTGCCAGATTAACAATAATTTTAACCAGGTTGTCCCTATCAAGATTATACATTCCTGAAATTCCGGAACCACCTGAAATAAATCCTACACCTTCAGGGCCCCAGGTTATAATGTCCTTTATGTTTTTGCCCTGATATATCAAATCACTAAGATTATGCTTGGGAACTGTTCCAAACATTATCTCTATATTTGCAAGTCCAAAATCCGCATCCAGAATGATAACTCTCTGTCCCATCCTTCGGAACTGTATCGCCAGGTTAATTGATACATTGGACTTTCCAACGCCTCCCTTTCCACTTGTGACTGTAATAATCCTCGCAAGCGGCCTGGTTGGCGCATTTTCTGCCTTAATTATTTTCCTAAGCTGTTCAGCCTGATCCATATATAAATCCTTGCTTCTATTTTATCAAAATCTATAAAAATGTCGACTACTTTTGACAGTTTATGATTGATATCAAAACCTAAAATAAACTGTTAATTTCCACCAAGAAGGCTCTTTACGCTGCGTTGTGCATCAAAAACAGCAATATCACTTGGAACATTCTGTCCGTTTGTGATGTAACTCATAGGAGCTCCTGTGTGCATATGAATATTGTAAAGATTACCTGCGGATCTCGTCTCATCCATCTTGGTAAATATGAGCTTGTATTTAACCAGCTCAGAGTATCCGTCAGCAATTTCAATAAGGTCACGATACTTCGTTGTCGCACTAAGAACAAGATAATTCTCTGTCTCAACAACCTCATCCAATGCCCTTATAAAGCTTATCATTGTCTGCTTTTGCTCTTCATTATGGAGACTGTGTCCGGCTGTATCCACCATAAGATAATCATAGTCCTTAAAGTCCTCAGCAGCCTGCTTTATCTCATCCACAGAATAAATTACCCTGAAAGGAATCTCCATAATGGTCGCATAGGTTCTAAGCTGATCTGCTGCTGCAATTCTATAGGTATCAACAGTAAGCAGTGCAACCTTCTTTTTCTGGTTGATCCTAAGCTCTGAAGCAAGCTTAGCTATCGTAGTTGTCTTACCTACGCCGGTAGGTCCTATGAAAATTTCCGCAATAGGGCCATCAGATGATGGCTTGATAACATCAGCTGTACCAAATTTAAGAACCATCTTCTGATATACGTTTGCAAGCACGTATTCCATAGGAATATTGGGTTTACTTACTTTTTCTACTTCATCTGTAAGCTGGTTTGCATAAATCTCATCAACTTCATTTTCGATAAGCGTATTATACAGAACCTTTACAAAGCTCATGGTTTCCTCAGAAATAGTATTTCTGTCCTCAGAGCTTTCTTCAGAAGCATTATCTGTTATATCGTCCCTTTCATCTTCCTTCTCATTCTTCATATTTTTCTCAATGAGATTATGAAGATTATCAAGCTTTTCCTCGATGACACTACTATCTTCCTGAATATCAGCAGGTTTCTCCCTCTTAGGCTCAGGCTTAACTGTAGTTGTGCCAACCTTAAGAGGCGGAATCTCTCCAGACTCCTGCGCTTTTAAAAGCTTATCAGCCATAGAGCCTGATGAGCCTGCATTTTTTGCAGGTTTAGTCTGCGCCCCATTATTAGGTCTGACAGGTCTTGTCACCTTGGATGGCTCATCTTCAAGCGCCACCGTCACTTCTATTTTGGGCGGCGAGAAAATCGCGAAGAATCCACTTTTCTTCACAGGCCTTACATTCATGATAACAATGTTTTCGCCAAGCTCCTTTTTAGCAATCTCTGTAGCTTCTGATTCAGTTTTTCCAGTGTATTTTTTTATGATCATTTTAAGCTGCTACCATCCCTACCGACTGCATTTCAACATTAGGTTCTACTTCATTATATGAAAGCACAATCAAATCTTTATAGTAATCCTCTGTCATCTTCTTAAAGTACATACGCACTATAGGAGATGTCATTATAATTGGCACTCTTCCTGCATCCTCAAGCTTCTTAGCCTGCTCTCCAACAGACTTAAGAATAGCCTTCGTTCTTGCAGGATCAAGTGTAATATACGCTCCTGTCTCTGTCTGCTTAACAGATGCCATAATCTCCTGTTCAATCTGAGGATCAAGAGTTATAACACTTGTCGTTTCTCCAGGATAAAAATACTTACTTGAAATCGCCCTTCTAAGGCTCTGCCTTACATATTCCGTAAGAATATCACTATCATGTGTTGATGGAGCATAATCTGCAAGAGTTTCAAAAATTGTAACAAGATCTCTTATGGATATGCCTTCCATCAGCAGATTCTGAAGTACCTTTTCAATCTCACCAAGAGACATAAGCTTCGGAGTAAGTTCATCAACAAGTGCAGGATTGTTCTCTTTAAGATTATTAACAAGATTCTGAACATCCTGTCTGGTGAGAAGCTCAGCAATATGATTCCTGATAACCTCTGTAAGGTGAGTAGCGATAATAGACGGAGGATCAACAACAGTGTAGCCAAGCGATTCTGCTCTCTCACGCTGGCTCTCCGTAATCCATGTCGCAGGAAGGTGGAATGAAGGCTCGTAGGTAGGAATACCAGTGATCTCCTCCTCAACATTTCCAGGATTCATTGCCATATAGTGGTCAAACAGGATTTCGCCATCGCTTACCTGTATGCCTTTGATTTTAATTATGTACTGATTGGGATTAAGCTGAATGTTATCCCTCAAACGGATTATAGGAACAACGGTTCCAAGTTCAAGCGCAATCTGGCGTCTGATCATTACAACTCGGTCAAGAAGGTCACCGCCCTGATTTACATCAGCAAGGGGAATAATTCCATAACCAAACTCCAGCTCGATTGGATCCACCTGAAGAAGACTTGTAACGTTCTCGGGCTGTCTGATTTCTTCAGCCTGCTGTTCCTCTTCTGCCATGATTTCTTCTTCTGTAGAAGTAATCTTGCCCTGTTTGTCCATAAGGAATCCAATTCCGGCAACAGTTCCACCAATTGCTATATACAAAGGTGTCGGCAGAGGTGTAAGTATACCCAGAGCTGCTACAACGCCACCAACAAGGTAAAGCGTCTTGGACATTCCAAAAAGCTGTCCAATAAGAGCGGGTCCAAAGTCCGCTTCCTTACTACCCTTGGTAACAAGAATACCAGTACTAAGTGATACAAGAAGTGAAGGGATTGAACTTACAAGGCCATCACCCATTGTAAGAATTGCATATTTATCAAGCGCCTCAGCAACAGGAAGTCCTTGTCTGGTAACCCCCATAAGAATACCACCGACAATATTTATAACCGTAATAATAAGACCGGCTGTAGAATCTCCCTTTACATACTTAGTAGCACCATCCATGGCTCCAAAGAAGCTTGCCTCGTTCTGAATCTTCTCTCTTCGCTCCTTAGCTTCCTGGTCAGTAATTGCACCAGTGTTAAGGTCAGCATCAATAGCCATCTGTTTACCTGGCATAGCATCCAATGTGAAACGAGCTGATACTTCAGCTACACGTTCAGAACCTTTGTTGATAACCATGAACTGAACGAGAATAAGCATTGCATATACGATTGTTCCGATGATCAGATCACCAGCACCTACGAAGGAACCGAAAACCTCGATAACCTTACCTGCATCTCCGCCAGTAAGAATAAGCCTGGTTGAGGATACGTTAAGTGCTATTCTGAAAATGGTGGTGAACAAAAGGATCGTCGGGAAGAATGACATGTCCAGAACTTCCTTGGAAAACATGGCAGTAAAAAGAATCACAAAGGAAAGTGACATATCGAACGCCAGAAGAAAGTCCATTAACCATGTCGGAATGGGAATGATAAGCATCATTACAGCGGCAACAAAATAAAGCGCAACACCGTAATCAAATGCACGTTTTCTTACAACTTCAAGAATATTATTAGGCATTTGCCTATCCCCCTTTCCCCAAAAATGCTTAAGTTTACATACTTATACAAAGTTAGTATAACGCACACTACATATTGTGTTCAAGTCTTAATTAAAACACAAGAGATTAATTTATCATAAGCCCAAAGAGTGCACAAAAAAAGCTGCATAATAGCTGTTATACAGCCATCATGCAGCATCTGATTTTTACTATTTATACTACCTTAACAAGCTCGATCTCAAAGTTAAGCTCTTTACCAGCCATCTCATGGTTAGCATCGAAAGTGATAGTCTTTTCATCCTTCGCTGTAACCTTAACATGGATTGGTCTTCCGTACATATCCTGAAGGTAAACCTGCTGATCAACTGTAAGGTCCTCAGAACCAGGCATCTCAGCAATATCAACTGTAAATACTGCCTCAGGATCAAACTCACCATATGCTTCTTCAGGCATAAGATGAACATTAACAATCTCTCCAACCTCCATATTTGCAACTGCTTCATCAAAGCCACGGATCATCATTCCTGATCCGCATACAAACTGAAGAGGCTCTCCTCTATCATAGGATGAATCAAACTGTGTACCATCATTGAAGGTTCCCTTGTAATGTGCATGGCAGATCTTACCAACGTTTTTACCCTCAATCATAGGTGCTGAGCCACAGCCATGGCATCCGCCACAACCGCCTTCACTGCCGCATCCGCTTCCACAGTCACTGCCACAGCCATCCTCTTCGTGTCCACACTGGTGATCATCCTCATGATCTCCACATGTATGACCCTCTCCGTGGTGGTCGCAGTTTACGCCTGAGCTTGTAAGCTCTCCCTTAAGATAAGCCTCTACTGCAGCGTCTACATCGCCTTCTGTACCAGCTACAACCTCGATACCCTTGTCTGAAAGTGCATCAAAAGCACCGCCGCCGATGCCTCCACAGATAAGTACATCAATACTCTTGTCATCAAGAAGCTCAGCAAGTGCTCCATGGCCCTTACCATCTGATCCGATAATCTCAGATGACTTAACCTGTCCGTCCTCTACCTCAAAAATTTTAAATTCTTCAGTATGTCCAAAGTGTCCAAACACTTTTCCGTTATCATAAGTTACTGCAATTCTCATTGTGTTCCTCCTAATACAAATATTTCTATATTATATCAGAAAAAACTATAACCACAAGCATATACTTAAATCTCATTGGCATTTACAGTACCCATCTGATATACTCAAATAATAAAATAACTAATTAACATAGTAGTAAGGAAATAGTAATGGAAAATCATTCTCATACACATGAGCACCCTCACGATCACGAGCACACTCATAATCATGAGCACAAACATACAAACAGTCATGACCATGACCATACTCACAGCCACGAACATGGCCATACACACAGCCATACTCATACAAAGGCTGTTCTTGCCAGGCTTTCAAAATCAATTGGTCATCTTGAATCTGTAAAAAAGATGGTCGAGGATGGCAGAGACTGTTCTGAGGTTTTGGTTCAGCTTGCTGCCGTTAAGGGTTCTATAGATTCCCTTAGTAAAATCATCCTCAAGGATCATATCGAGCACTGCATAGTAGACGCTATCGAAGATGGGGACCAGGCAGCTCTTGATGAATTAAACAAGGCTATAGATAAGCTTATTTAAATCCTTTATAAATTTAGTGACAAACAATATCAAAAAAATAAGGCTCAGCGGTATATCATTTCCGCTGAGCCTTTATTATTTTCTTATATATCAGACAGCTGCAACTTCTCTTGTTGCTACTACATCAACGCCTGTTCCAGCCACGTTTTTCACAACAACGTCGCCAATATGGATAGGTGCTTTTACACACGCTGCATCAATTTCCTTCATGGCATCAGCAATCTTGTCCTTCGGAATATTTGAGGCAGTCTTAACTGAAACACGAGGCTTGTCACCTCCAGTGATCACAGCAGTACTTGTAACTGTTCTCTCAGGATGTGTCACTTCGTTTCTTGCATATTTATCTCCGATGGCACAGGTATTACCCTTTACACTTACAACCTCTCCATCTTCAAGTTCTACTGTTATCTGGCATCCCATAGGGCATCCGATACAGGTAAGTTCTCTTTTTTCCATGATTATCTCCCTTCCTTTAATCCTCTGCTTCTATCTTGATAGTGATCTTGGAAGGATTAGCTTCCTGAAGTTTTACCTTCTGAAGAATAACCTGTTCCATCTCACCGGGAGCCATGATGCGCTTCTTGTTGTGCATTACACGCTCATCATCGAAGTAAACACTCACATAGGAATCCTTATAAACTGCGCCAACACGGAATCTCACCGTTAAAAGATCATCCATGCGATCAACATTTATTGTTGAAGGCACTGTATAGCGAGCACCATCTGTTGCTGAAAGTTCAATAACCTTTCCATCTGCTGCTTTTTCGCCCTTAACGAATTTGGCTGCATTTGCACCAGCTCTTGTTGCCTCTTCTGAAACATAATCAACAAGATCGTGAACGTGAAGCACATTACCGCAGGCAAACACGCCGGGAATATTTGTCTCAAGAGACTCATTTACAACAGGTCCTGATGTAATCGGGCTCATTTCAACGCCTGCAGTTCTTGAAAGCTCATTCTCAGGAATAAGTCCGCAGGAAAGAAGAAGTGTATCACAGGTATAGCGCTCCTCTGTTCCAGGAATAGGCTTCATGTTTTTATCAACCTCAGCTATTGTTACAGCTGTAAGATGTTCTTTTCCCTCAATGTCAACTACTGTATGTGACAGCTTAAGCGGAATACCAAAGTCATCAAGGCACTGCACAATATTTCTCTTAAGTCCGCCTGAATAAGGCATAAGCTCTGCAACGACCTTAACCTTTGCTCCTTCAAGAGTCATACGTCTTGCCATGATAAGTCCGATATCTCCTGAACCAAGAATTACAACCTCACGTCCAGGCATATATCCTTCCATGTTTACAAGACGCTGAGCTGTACCAGCTGAGAAAATACCAGCGGGACGGTATCCAGGGATATTGAGAGCTCCTCTGGGACGTTCTCTGCATCCCATTGCAAGGATAACTGCTCCTGCCTTTATCTGATACATTCCATCCTCGCGGCTCATTGCTGTAACCACTCTGTCAGATGAAATATCCATTACCATAGTGTTGAGTCTGTACTCAATCTTTGCCTCAAGAACCTGATCGATAAATCTCTGTGCATATTCAGGTCCTGTGAGCTCCTCTTTAAAGGTGTGAAGGCCAAAACCATTGTGAATGCACTGATTAAGGATTCCACCAAGTTCTTTATCACGCTCTAATATAAGAATTTTATCTACTCCGGTTTTTCTTGCGGAAATAGCAGCAGCAAGTCCAGCAGGGCCACCACCTATTATTACAATATCATAAGAAGTCATTACTGCTCTCCTCCTTTCTGGTGCTTAGTACGTTCCATAACGATGTTGGAAGTTCCACCGCTCTTAGTTATTTCTTCATAAGAAAGTCCAAGCTCGCGATGAAGGATTTCCATTGTACGAGGTGAGCAGAAGCCAGCCTGGCATCTTCCCATTCCAGCTCTTGTTCTTCTCTTAACGCCATCAAGTGATCTTGCGCCAAGCGGTCTGTGAATCGCATCAAGGATTTCTCCCTCAGAGATTGATTCGCAGCGGCAAATAATGTTGCCGTATGCAGGATTTTTCTTTATAAGTTCATTTCTCTCTTCCAAGGAAAGCTTAGAAGGATCCATGACATCCTTACAGGTGCTCTTCCATTCCTTTTTAGCTGTAAGGTTCATCATGTCTTTAAGCATCTCTCCTACCATTTCCCCAATAGCAGGGCTTGCTGTAAGGCCGGGAGACTCAATTGCAGCTACATCTATAAAGTGCTCTGCGCCTTTAACCTCTCCTATTATGAAGTCATGCTTTTCTTCATGTGCGCGAAGTCCGGCAAAAGAAGTAATAACTTTTCTCATGGGAAGGTTCTTTACATGATCATTAGCCTTCTCAATAAGCTCGTTTATTCCTTCAGCTGTTGTGTTTGTTCCTTCCTTATCCTCGATATCTATTGCAGTAGGCCCTACAATGAGGTTGCCATGAACAGTAGGTGAAACAAGAACACCCTTACCTAAATCTGTAGGCTGAGGGAAGATTGTATGACTAACATGAGAGCCAACCTCTTTATCAAGGAGGCAATAATCGCCACGTCTTGGAATGATTTCAATCTTGTCATCATCCTGGCTTACCATGTTATGAATTACACCAGCATATACACCAGCTGCATTAACTACATATTTTGTTACATACTCACCATTATTGGTGCGGATATGCCAGAAGCCATCCTCTTTCTTTTTGATATCCTCAACCTTGGTATTAAATCTAAAATCAACACCATTTTCATTAGCATTCTCAGCCATGGCAATGTTGAGTCTGAAGGGACATACAATTCCGCCTGTAGGTGCATATAATGCTCCTTCAACGTTATCAGAAAGATTGGGCTCCATCTCAAGAGCTTCCTCTCTTGTAAGGATCTTTAAATCCTTTACTCCATTCTGAACACCTCTGTCATAGAGTTCCTTAAGTCCAGGAAGGGCTTCCTTGTGAATGCATACAACCATTGAACCATTTCTCTTAAATGGAATATCCAAGTCACGACTAAGCTCGTCCATCATCTCATTTCCGCGAACATTAAGCTTTGCCATAAGAGAACCTGCAGCAGCATCAAATCCAGCATGAACTATAGCTGAATTAGCTTTTGATGTTCCCTCACATACATCCTCACATTTTTCTAAAACACAGACATTAGCTTCATAACGTGACAGTTCTCTTGCCACAGCACTACCTGAAACACCTGCGCCTATGATTATGACATCGTACAACATAATTCATCTCCTCTAACTAAATTGAATATTCTCAGTCCTTTGCCCAGCCTCTTGTTGCTGCAACAGCCTGTGACCAGCCCTTAAGACCCTTTGTCCTAACTTCATCTTCCATCTGGGGCTTGAATTCTCTATCAACCGCCCAGTTCTTAATAACATCTTCTTTACTTGACCAGTAACCAACAGCCAGACCTGCAAGATAAGCTGCTCCCATAGCTGTTGTTTCTACACATGAAGGTCTGACAACATTTGTTGAAATTATGTCTGACTGGAACTGCATCAGGAAGTTATTCATTGATGCTCCACCGTCAACCTTAAGTGAAGAAAGGTGCTTGCCTGAGTCGAGCTCCATGCAATGAAGAACGTCATAGCTCTGATAAGCAAGCGACTCCAGTGTTGCTCTAATTATGTGATATTTATTTACACCTCGTGTAAGTCCAGTTATCACTCCTCGTGCGTAAGGATCCCAGTATGGAGCACCCAGTCCTGTAAATGCAGGAACCACATAACATCCATTTGTATCCTCAACTCTTGTTGCAAAATATTCTGAATCAGGTGATGAATCAACTATCTTAAGCTCATCTCTAAGCCACTGAATAGCTGCACCTGCCACAAATACTGATCCTTCAAGCGCGTAGGTAACTTTTCCATCAAGTCCCCATGCAATTGTAGTAAGAAGATCGTTCTTTGAGAAAATCGGCTTCTCACCTGTATTCATGAGAATGAAGGAACCTGTACCATAAGTATTTTTTGCTTCACCTTCTTCAAAGCATGTCTGGCCAAATAAAGCCGCCTGCTGGTCTCCTGCTGCGCCTGCAATACGAACTGCTCCTCCAAAGAATTCCGGATCAGCCTCACCGTAAATGCAGCTTGATGGCTTAACCTCAGGAAGCATACTCATAGGGATTTCAAGAATCTGACAAAGGTCTTCATCCCACTCAAGTGTATTTATGTTATAAAGCAGTGTTCTTGAAGCGTTTGAATAATCAGTTACATGAACCTTGCCCTTTGTAAGCTTATAAATAAGCCATGTATCTATAGTTCCAAAGCAAAGCTCTCCCTTTTCTGCTTTTTCGCGAACGCCCTCTACATTTTCCAAAATCCAGCGGATCTTTGTGCCAGAAAAATAAGGATCAAATTTAAGTCCTGTCTTTTGCTGGAATTTCTCAACTATTCCAGGAATCTTCCCCTTCATCTGTTCTGCATAATCCGCAGTACGACGGCACTGCCATACGATTGCGTGATATACTGGCTGACCTGTTGCTCTGTCCCAAACTACAACAGTCTCACGCTGGTTAGTAATACCAATTGCTGCAATATCATCAGCAGTAGCTCCAACCTTCTGCATAGCCTGACGAGCTACAGAAAGCTGTGTCTGCCATATTTCATTTGCGTCGTGTTCAACCCAGCCTGGCTGCGGGAAATACTGTGTAAATTCCTTCTGTACAACTGAACACATCTCTCCTTTTTCATTAAAGAGGATGCATCTGTTACTTGTTGTTCCTGCATCCAAAGCCATTACATATTTTGCCATATCCATATCTCCTTCTATTTAAACAGGTCTCATAGCTTCCAGGTGTCTTTATCTGTTGTAGAAACTGCCATTGCACCCCCATTTAGTGCATTCATGACATCCTCTCTGTCAGAGATCAATCCACCTGCTATGATAGGTACCCTGCTTATACCATTTATTTTCTTAATTATTTTTGGAATTACTGCACCAGGTAATATTTCAATTACATCAGGCTGACTTACGCCCTGCTTGGACTGCTTCTCAATGTTCACGATAGCCATGCTGTCGATCACAAAGTATCTAAGCACTGTATAAAGTCCAAGCTCTTTTGCATGCTGAATCAGTCCGGACTTCGTAGTAATTATTCCATCTGCCGAAGTGTTCTTTTTTATAAAATCCAGCGTGATATCCTTACTGTTGTTAAGCCCAGAAACAAGATCCACATGAATCATTGCTATCTTTCCAGCATCCTTAACCTTTTGTGTGATTTCACCGATGGAGCAGATGTCACCATATAGAATAAATATGATTCCAACATCCGTCTTAAGTGCTGTAGCTAGTCCTTTATCATCCTTAACAGCTGCTATTATCGGATTTTCTTCAATTTTCTCTATGAAATCTCTGTGCATTATCCCTTACCTTTGCTAAAAATGAGCACAAAAAAAGAACATGGTCAAAAGACAGGCCGCATCGCCTGGTTTTTTAATCGCCACATTCTCTCTCATCTCACTGGCACTCATTAACTTGCACAACTATAATACATCAGATCAGCAAAATAATCAACAAGAGATTTGCTGATATCCTATTTTTTATGTGCATATTTACTACCAGTTTTTATTAAATTGGAAACTCTATCTCTCATCTGTAGTTAGGTTTCATATTTTTCAGTTCTTCATAGATAATTTTATAGTTATCATACCTAACTCTTGAAATCTCACCCTTTTCAAGTGCTTCCTTAACACCACAGTCTGGTTCAGCAATATGGCTGCAGCCTCCAAACCTGCATGATGGCTCATAGGGCTCAAACTCTGGATAAAACAGCGGAAGATCTTCCGGTGTAACATCCTTAAGCGCAAGTGATGTAAATCCAGGTGTATCAAAGATGTAGGTCTTCTCCTCTTCATCTGACAAAGAAGGAATAAAGAACATCTCAGAATGTCTTGTTGTATTTTTGCCTCTGTGAATTTTTTTACTGAGTTCTCCTGTCTCCATCTCTGCCTCTGGATGAAGTCTGTTAAGCAAAGAGGATTTACCAACTCCACTAGGGCCTGCTATCACCGAGGTCTTACCCTTAAGCTTCTCGCAAAGAGTGTCTATTCCTGCGCCTTCATGAACACTTATAAAAATTACCTCGTAACCACATTTTTCGTAAGCATCCATAAGCTCCTGCTGTTCTTCCTTAGTAGCAATATCCTGCTTATTAAAGCAGATAACAACCGGAAGCTTGTTTCTTCTCATCTGAATCAGGAACTTATCAAGAATATTGTAATTGGGATCCGGCTTTACAATAGCAAACAGAATAACCGCCTGGTCAACATTCGCAACCGGCGGTCTTACAAGTTGATTACGGCGGGGCAATATCTTAATGATATTACCCACACCCTTTTCATCATCAATTATTTCAATTTCAACATCGTCACCTACAAGGGGCTTAATATTATCCTTGCGGAAAATACCCTTTGCTTTGCACTCGTAAACACTACTGCTTCCGGTGTTTACATAATAGAATCCTGCAATTCCTTTAACAATTCTACCTAGCATCAATTCTCCTGTGTAAATGTAACTGCTCTGGTAACTGTATACTCCTGAGTTGAACCAGCTATAACATTCCCCTGGTCATCAGTAGTTGCCGGACTAGACGCTGTATATTTAAAAGTAATAACTCCTGTAGAAGAAGTAAGTCCTGTTCTTGTAACTCCTGTAATCGGGAAGGATGCTGTCTCTGTATCAAGTAGAGATGTACCATCTGCTGTTACAAATGAAACATGAACTGTTAATCCGGGAGTATAATTCTCACCCTCTGTAGGAGCATCTATATTTCCAGAAAAGCTGTAAGATGTAGCAGCAACCGGTCCAATAGATTTCTCCATGTTTATCTTAGTACCCTTTTCAAGAATTGTTCCAACAGGCTGACTCTGTGCAGTAATAACATCAACCGCATAAGCATCGCTGTTAACATCAACAACTGTACCCTGTACAAGTCCAAGCTCTGCAAGTTTAGCAGCTGCTTCCTCAATTGACATACCTACAAGGTTAGGCATCTCAACCTGATTGGACTCTACTTCCTGAGTAGAAGCTTCTTCTGAAGAAGCCTCCTCTGTTGTATCTGAAGTACTTGCACTATCAGCAGTATCTGTAGAAGTTGAACCACCTGTACTTACAGTAATCGTAACTGTAGATCCGCTTGCAGCATAGCTTCCAGCCTCAGGATCCTGAGCTGTTACAGTGTTCTTTGAAGCCTTGCTCTCTGAATCCTCTACTTTGGAAACCTTAAATCCTTTTTCCTCAAGTAACGAAACAGCCTGCGCATAGGAAATATTGCCACTTACAACATCAGGTACCTTTATTCCACCAAGCCCGTCCTGATCATCCTCGCTGTCTCCAACTCCGGGAATTGATTCTGAGAACTCATATCCCTCGTTGCTGACACCAAAGATTCCCATTCCTCTGCCCATAAGGTAAATAACAATTATTCCCACAAGGACAGCAGCTATTATTGCAAGTGCTATAGTAAGCTTCTCGATCCTGGAGCCATATACTCCTGATCTTCTGTCATACTCGTCTTCGTCATCATCATAGTCATCAGCTCTGCTATAGCCGCGTCCCTTAGCCTCACGTCTCTTCTGCTGTTCATACTCACGCATAACATCTGCATTAAGACGCATCTGCTCAGTATCTGATAAACCATTGATGCTCTTTGCTTCCGCTTCTGTTGCTACTCTTGTGGCGCTCTCCTCATCAGGGTCTACAAGATTAACAAAATCATCATCCGGAGTAATAAGTGATCTCTTAAGGTCATTTATAAGCTCAGCAGCATTCTGATATCTTCTGTCAGGACTCTTCTGACAGCACTTCATAACTATCTTGTTAACGCTGACAGGAATCTCATCATTATACTCAACAGGAGCAGGTAAATCCTCCTGGATATGCTTGATTGCAATTGCAACAGTTGTATCTCCATTAAAAGGAAGACGACCTGTCAACATTTCAAACAAAGTGATACCGAGAGAATAAATATCACTCTTTGCATCTGAATATCCGCCTCTGGCCTGCTCAGGTGATGTATAGTGTACAGAACCCATTACGTTAGAGGTAATTGTATTACTGGTTGCAGCCTTCGCAATACCAAAGTCTGTAACCTTAACCTTACCCTCTTTTGAAATGATGATGTTCTGAGGCTTTATATCACGATGAATGATATGGTTGTTATGAGCTGCCTCAAGTCCCATTGCCACCTGAATGGCAATGCTGACAGCCTCCTTAACAGTAAGCCTTGATTTCTTTTCTATATATCTCTTTAAGGTGATACCATCAACGAGTTCCATTACAATGTAATGAATTCCGTTTTCATCACCTACATCATAAACATTTACAATATTAGGGTGCATAAGTCCAGCTGCAGCCTGCGCTTCAACGCGGAACTTGGAGACAAAGTTATCATTCTCCGAAAATTCCTGTTTAAGTACTTTAACAGCCACCGGTCTGTTCAGCTTATGATCTTTTGCCCTATAAACATCGGACATACCGCCTGTTCCTATTTTCTCAAGGATCTCATAGCGATCTCCGATCATCATTCCAATCTTAATCATTCAGCTCCTCCGTCAGCAAAAGGTTCTATCAGGATAACGGCTATGTTGTCTTTACCGCCATGCTGGTTCGCCATATCCACCAACTTCTGTGCCTTCTCAATAATATCTCTCTGGCCACTAACTATCATACGGATTTCTTCGTCCTCGAGCATATTTGTGAGCCCATCAGAACACATGAGCACAATATCCCCCTTCTCGAGTTCAACGTTAAAGAAATCCACGTCTACTGTATCATCAGCACCGATAGCTCTGGTGATGATATTCTTCTCCGAATGAGTACGAGCCTCATCGGGATCTAGGCCGCCAGCTCTGACCATCTCCTGTACAAGAGAATGATCCCTGGTAATCTGCCTGATGCTGTTATCGCCTATAACATAAAGTCTCGAATCACCTACGTTCGCAACCTGAAGATAGCGCCCCATAACAGTAGCCGCCACAACAGTTGTACCCATTCCGTACAAATGCTCGTCCTCAGCAGCCTTAGCTCTGAGCTTTACGTTAGCTTTTTTAATCGCATTTTCTAAGATGCGCACAGGGTTCTGCTCAAGAGAACGCTCAATCTCCTCGACCATGGTATTTACTGTGTACTTCGATGCGTAATCCCCGGCGTTATGTCCGCCCATACCGTCAGCAACAATAAACACATTAGAGAGATTGCCAATGCGCCTCTCGGAGGTAAATACGTAGTCTTGATTCAGTTTTCGTTTCTGACCAACGTCAGTTATGGAAAATGTTTTAAGCAAGGATGCCTCCGATTAGTTTTTTCATTTGGTGAAAGCGATATACACCAATTATCAAATATAGCATATTTATGCAATTTTGACAAATCTCAGCAATTAAGAAACATACTCTGCAAGTACCATATAAGTGTTATTCATTGCATCAATATGTGTTCTTTCATAACCATGGCTTGCACGTACTCCAGGTCCGATTGCACCATGTCTGATATCAAATCCGGCAACAAGAGCAGGATCAGCATCTGTTCCATAGTGAGGAGTGAAAATGTCAGGCACATAATCAGCACCAGCCTTCTTTGCGCTCTCCTCAAGCTCTCTGATCATATCAAGGTTATACGGAAATCTGCTGTCCATGCAGAATACAGAAACCTTACGCTCAGAACTTGTCTGCTCAGGCCCGATACAAGCAATATCAAGAGCAAGATAATCCTTAACATCTTCAGGCACAATAGATCCGCCATGTCCAATCTCTTCATAGAAGGAAATATAGATATAAACCTTACGTCCAAGCTTAACCTTTCCATCCTTAACATCATGAAGAAGTTCCATGAGCACAGCTACCAAAGCTTTATCATCGATGAAATGAGATTTGATATATCCGTTTGAAACAGTGAATCTGGGTTCAACTGCCACATAATCACCTATCTCAATTCCAAGCTTTCTTACATCATCAGCAGAATGAACATCTTCATCAAGAACAACAAATGAATTCTTATCAAAGCTGGGAACTTCCTCATTAAGCTCATTCTCTGTTACATGAACGGAAGCATTCTTTCTCTGAACTGTTCCATTTATAATCTTGCCATCTCTAGTATGGATGCGAACATTCTCGCGCTCTGTGTGATAAGCATAAAGTCCGCCAACCTTGTAAACCTTAATTGTTCCATCCTCATTGATATGTCTGACCATCATTCCGATAGTATCACCATGTGCTGTAACAAGAAGGGGATTGCCCTCTCCACCGATGTCCGCTATGATTCCACCCTTATGAAGAGTTGTTGTCTTAAAGCCAAGCTTCTCAATCTCCTCTACAAGATAATCCTGTAATTCATGATACTGACCAGTAACTGAATCTATGGATAATTCCTTTTCTAATTCCTCAAGAAATCTTTTTTCATTAATTTCGTACCCCATTTTGATTCTCCCTTTGTTTTTTTATAATACAAATTAAACTATAAGCCCTAATTTATGCGATTTCTAGCACTTATTCTACATTTTCAAAAAATAACCTGGATTATTTTAAAAAAATTCAAAAATAGTGTTGACAACATTATGGGGGGAGCGATATACTAACCTAGTCGCTCGGCGAGAGAGACAAACAGAAAACTACATATGGCGAGATAGCTCAGTTGGCTAGAGCACGCGGTTCATACCCGCGGTGTCGAGGGTTCGAATCCCCCTCTCGCTA
>SVFV01000026.1 GCA_015056655.1 Butyrivibrio sp. | reverse complement strand
CAATACACAACATTCAAATTTGCGCAAAAAATAAAGCCATCACTGGCTTCTGAGGATTTTGGGTGTCAAACTTCCGAGAACCTGAAAATTAAGTAATTTCCCCCTTTCTCTATAAAAGTATTGTAAAAAGTGCGCATTTTTGCGACAATTGGGCTATAATGAAAATGAAGTTTTGCGTCATTAGTGTAAGCTGATTCTACTATATGAGGGGAAAGATATGAGTAGTGTGCAGACAGAGACAAACAAAAGCGAACTTTTTGATAAAACTCTTGATATAATGCAGGAGCTCTATACCAAGATGAGCACTGCTGAATCAGAGGGTGGATGGAATGATCACTTTGGACTTTTCCATCTTTTTGCTGACCTTGGCAGGACTCTTGTTGAGGCTGACAGATGCAGTTTCTGGAAATGGGATAAGATAAATCACAAGCTTATCACCAATGCGGCTGTCGGAGAGGACCAGATCATAATTGATGAGAATACTGGTCTGGTAGGTCGTGCCATCAGAGAAAAAAGACCGGTTGTAACAAACGATCCTTATAATTGTCCAGATTTCAATTCTTCTGTGGACAAGTCAACCGGATATGTAACGAAATCAATTTTAGTAATCCCTTGTTTTAATTGTAAAGGTGAAATGATAGGTGCTTATCAGGCAATCAACAAATTGACTGATGAGGGCTTTGTTTTAGAGCGCGATGTCAGAAGACTTTCAGTTGCTGCTGTTGTTTGCGGCATAACTCTTGAGGCAGATACGTTCCTTAGTGATTCCCAGACAGATAAGCTTACAAAGCTTAGAAACCGTATGGGACTTCACAGCGATTATACTTCCAAGTACTTGAAGCTTATGCAGAAACCAGAGGAAGAGAAGGTTGCTGTATCAATAATCATGTGTGACATTGATCACTTCAAGAGAGTTAATGATACCTATGGTCACAACGCCGGTGATGCAGTACTTGAGCATGTTGCTAAGATACTCAGAGATTCTGTCAGAGAATCAGATACAGTTTATAGATGGGGCGGTGAGGAATTCATTCTTTTCCTTGCAAAAGCAAACCTTGATCAGAGTGCAGAAGTAGCTGAGCGTATCAGACAAAAGATACAGGCATCTGTATGCACCTTTGAAGGAACAGATATAAAGATAACAATGAGCTTTGGCTGTGCTGAAATGACTCCTGACATAACAGTTGAGGAGAACATAAAGATAGCAGACACAAGACTTTACATAGCAAAAGAGACAGGACGTAACCAGGTTATTAAGGAGACAATCGAGGGTTACGAAAAGGTTGAATCATAAGATTTTTCCTAAAAAAATAGACGAACTAATAGTTACGTTTAAATTCGAGGTGACAAGTTGGAAAAAGACACTTTCAGACTGACAGTGCTTGGGGCAAGGGGATCAATTCCAGTAAGTGGGCAGGAATTCGACGAGTTTGGAGAAGCCACTTCCTGCTATATGGTTGAAGTTGGAGGAAAAACCATTTTCCTCGACGCAGGCACAGGAATAGTAAATGCTCCGCCGGACAAAACCGAAGATGAAAAAGCAAAGGAAGCAGTAATACTCTTATCGCATCCTCATTTAGACCACATCATGGGACTTCCTTTTTTCCCGCTCCTTTCGGAAAAAGGAAAGAAAATTACGATATATGGCGAGACCAAGAATAATCTGAATTTACATGATCAGATTGAAAATGTATTTTCAGAGCCATACTGGCCACAGAAGCCAACAGATTATCCTGCAGATTTAAACTTTGAGGAGATAAGCTTTCCACTTATTTTTGAAGCAGACACAAAGGAAGAAGGCAAGATAACAATTGATGGAATGCATGTGTGTCACCCTGGTGGAAATTTAGCCTACAGGATTTCCTACAAAGGAAAAACAATTCTTTACCTGACGGATTATGAGCAGGGAGATTCCATAAGCCCAGAGCTTATAGAATTTGCGAAGGATTCTGACCTGGTTTTATTTGATGCTCAGTACAAGGATGAGGATTTTGAAAAAAGACATGGCTTTGGTCATTCAACCGCCGCCCATGCGAAAATCTTCATGGAGAAAACGGGATCGAAGAAGATGCTTCTCATCCATCACGATCCAAGATACACAGATGAGACAATCAATGGAATGGAAAAAGCTCTTGCAATGGTTAACATGACCTATGCAAGAAAAGGAGAGATTGTAGATTTGATCTAGAATCTGCAATTAAAAGAACAAATTATCCAGTTTTATGGGGGAATTTTTCATGAAAAATCTTTTTTACCATCGCAGCAAACTAATTAGCATAGCTGTGTCATTATGTCTGACTGCTGGGATATTTACATCCTATGCTCCAAAGTCTGCGGCTGCGGAGGAAACCAAGTCAGATGCAGCATCCCAAATCCGAATGGCAAAAATAGATGGTGATGTTACTGTAGAAGACAGTGTTGGAAAAGAACTAGTCGCTACAGAAAACATGCGTCTGTTTACAGGAAATCGCATCAAAACTCAGGAAAAGAGCTATGCATTCTTTAATCTTGATGATGAGAAGGCTGTAAAGCTCGATTCTATAAGTGATGCTGAAATAAGAGAATCCGGAAAAAAGATGGAGGTTCTCCTTAAAAAAGGAGGACTTTTGCTGGATGTAAATGCTCCTGTGGAAAACAATGCAAGAGTTAATGTCAGAACATCCTCAATGGTAATGGGTATTCGTGGAACTCATATTTATGCCCAGGAAGTGGTAGAGGGTAGTTGTACATTTGGATGTCTTGAAGGCACAGGTAATCTAAGGTTTTGGAGTCGTAAGGCTAAAAAGTTCTTCGACTTTACAATAAAAAGTGGAGAAAAAGTTGTTGCAGGAGATGATTTAACCAATGTTAAGTCAGAAACTTTGACACTTGAAGAAGTTCCCGGATTTATTTTGATGGTAGCCGCAGAAAATCCTCAATATGCGGAAAATCTTTTTAATCAGGGCGGAATGGATCTAAGAGGAGTTACTAAAGAACAGGCCCAGAAAAAGATAGATGAAGAAAGAGAAGCTCTTAGTAAGAAATTAAGTACTTTTAAACAGTTAAAAGATGCTCAGACACAGTCAGAACAGAAGAATATAGTATGGGCTGGAAATAATAATCAGGCAAGAAAGCAGACTAATCCTACAAGAAGGACAACTACACCTCCTCCGACACCACCAGCACCTGATAATAAGGAAGAGAACCAGAATCCAACTGTAAATCCCACAAATGATACAGGTGGTGATACCAATAATAATGAGAATACAGATAACAACAATAATGGTGGACCTACAAAATACAAGGTAATAATAAACAGCGGAGATGATGGAACAATAAAGGCAAGTCCAGCTGAAGCTGAACAAGGACAGAAAGTTACTCTTACAGTATCGCCAAAGAGTGGATTCGAGCTTAAGAGTATATCTGCAAAGGATGGAAACGAACAGCCTGTTGAATTGACTGAAGAAGAGAAGGATAAAAAATATTCCTTTACGATGGGAACAAGTTCCGTTACAGTTACTGCATCCTTTACAGAGGTTGAATACAAAGTAAAAATTAATAGTGGAGATGGTGGAAGCGTAACTGCAAAGCCAACTAAGGCAGTAAAAGGTAAAAAGATTACACTTACTGTTAATCCATCTGAAAACTATGAGCTTGATAGTATATCTGCTACAAAAGCGAATGATAAAAATGTAAACCTGGATAAGGACGGGGATAATAAATATACCTTTGAAATGCCAGCAAGTGACGTTACTGTAACAGCAAGCTTTAAGGCAATAGAAAAAACAAAATATACAGTAACAGTAAATGCAGGAGAAGGCGGAACAGTATCAGCTGATAATTCTTCAGCTACTGAAGGAACAAAGGTAACTCTTAATGTAACACCAAATCAGTACTATGAACTTGATAGTATATCTGCAGCAAAGAGCGATAATTCAGCTATATCTTTGACAACTGAAACGGAAAAATCTGTTTACAGCTTTACTATGCCGGCAGATAACGTTACTGTAACAGCAAACTTCAAAAAGATAGTTAAGAATATTACCTGGACTGTAAATGGAGAAGGCGGCGAGTTTACCTGTGATAAGCCTACAACTGCTGAAGTAGGATCAACTGTAGCTGTTGAGTATCAGGTAAGCAGAGGATATAGTGCTACAGTTACAGTAAACGGAACAGCACTTGGAGAAACAGAGAAATCATTTGTAATGCCTGAACAGGATACAGAGGTTGTGCTTACAATTACTGCACTTACTGCTTATCACATTACCTTTGATCAGCCTTATGCTGCAGCGGAAGGTCCTTATAGTAAATTGAACTTTGTGGATGAAAATATTCCGTTGAGCTTTACCTACAATGGAACAGAAGGAAATTCAGAAACAAATCTTTATGAAGGTGATGCGATAGTAATAAATACCGAAGGCTGCGTGGAATTAGAGGGAAGGCAAGGAGAAAGAGAAGTTGCTGGATATGTATTTAATACGCTAAAACAGGATACGACTAACCTGGATAGTTCGTTTACAATGCCAGCAAATGATGTAGTGATAAGCGCAGAATATGTTCGTGAATTCGGCATTGAAGATGATACTGGTGAGATACTTGTATTTTCACAATATACGGCAAAGGCAGGAACTACTATAACAGTAACAATAGACCCAGAAATGGCAGCAAATCCTTCTGGTATAAAAGTCAAATACTTTAAAGAAGGTGATTTTTCAGATTCAGGTCAGGGTGATTCAGGTATGTCAGGAGAAATGGATGCTACCAAGATAGATGACACTACTTATACATTTGTAATGCCGAGTAGTAAAGTTCTAGTAATTCCTACGGGGTATTAATAATACATAATTTATGGGGAAACTAAGATGAAATACAAAAATCTAAATTATCAAATAGCTATAGGTATTGCGACAATGGCTGTATTGCTATCAGCCTGCGGTGGAAAGAACGCCCAGGGAGAGCCGGAAAAAGCAGAACCTGTAGAGGAAGCTACCACAGAAACTGTGGTTCAAGAGCCAGCAGAGGAAGTAGAAGGCAGTGCTCCAGAATCAGAGACAGCAACTGTCAGTGAAGAAGAGGCACTTCCGGGGCTTCCAGAAACTCTCTATCCAAATGCCATAATCAAGTTAGATGATGGCTCCTATGTTGTAGCAGACAACTTCAGCAAAAAGATTCTCACACTTAAGGATGGTGAGACTACAGTGCTTGCAGGCGCAGATACTGTAGAAGATATCTTTGAAGTTCCTTCCGGAGGTTACAGCGACGACGTATGTGAAAAGGCGATGTTTGCTGAACCCTGGGGACTTACTCCTTTCATCGGAGGCGTTGCAGTATCAGATGCAGCTAATGGGGCAGTGAGACTTATCAAGGATGGAACAGTTGAAACTATAAACGGATCACTTGATGGAACTGGCGCAATGCTCACCTACAAACGCCCCACAGGTATCACCGTTGATGAGAAGGGTAATCTCTATATCTGTGATACTCTTGATGATAAGATTTATGGAATTACTCCTGAGGGCGTAGCATCAGTAGTATTTAAGAACCTTGGAAATCCTACAGCTCTCGTTTATAAGAGCGGAACACTTTATGTAGCAGAGACAGGCTCAAATAGAATCAGCATGATAACTGCTACAGACGGCAATCTTTTATCAGGAAATGCATCAAAGAAGGTAATTGCCGGAACAGGTGATGCTGGCTTTGAGGATGGAAGCGTAGAAGAAGCAACATTCTCATCACCCCAGGGACTTGCAATTGGCAACGATGGTGCACTTTATGTAGCAGATACACTTAATGGAGCAATAAGAAAAATCAGTCAGGACAAGGTAGAAACAATACTACAGGCCTACGATGACGAGATTGATACATTTCCTGTTTCGCCTGTCGGATTACTAATTGAGGATCACACTATGTATATATGTGATAACTACGCAGGAAAAATTTATTCAGTATCTTTAGAATAACTATGATGAAATCGGAGCAGATACTATGTCTGTCTCCGATTTTTATTTCTTTTACAGGCTACATATGAGGGGAAAAATATGAGCAAGAAAAAGGATATAGCTATAAAAACGGTTATAGCAATTGTCGTAGCGTTTATCTTTTGCATTATTTCGGTATCAGGAATTCTTGACAGAGCTGACGGTGTAGTTTCCGATGCACTTTACCAGTCTGAGAGATCGACGGATGGCGAAATAGTGGTAGTTGGAATGGACCAGAGGGCCCTTGATGAGATTGGGCCACTTCCCTGGCCAAGAAGCGTAATTGCAGATTCTGTTGCTTACCTTAACAGCACAGAGGTTCCGCCGGAAGTAATTGCCCTCGATATTCTCTATGTCGGGGAGAGTGCAGACCCTGCTAATGATGAGTATCTTGCGGCTGTGTGTGCAAATGGTGGAAATGTAGTTACAGCTTCGGCAGCGACCTTTGGAAGTGAAATAGTAGAAGAGGGAGATTCCTTTTATCTTGATGATAGAAGCGTTCTTGCTTATGATGAGCCTTTCGATGCACTTAGAGAAAATACAGCAACTGGACACATCAATACTATGGCTGACAGCGACGGAGTAATAAGACATGCTCTTTTAAGTTATGAACTTCCTGATGGTGAAAAGATTAAATCTTTCTCCAGAACTATCTATGAGAAATACTGCGAGCAAAAAGGCATTGAGCCAAATCCCGAGCCCAAGACCACAGAAGGATTTTTCTATATTCCATACACAGCAAAGAGTGGCGGCTACTATGACTTTGTATCAGTTTCAGATTTGTACTACGGAACAATCGACCCATCATTTTTCTCAGGGAAAATAGTTTTGATAGGCCCCTACGCGGCTGGACTTCAGGACGAATACAGGACAGCACTTGATCATGCGACATCAACCTATGGTGTAGAAATTCAGGCCAACCTTGTGGATGCCTTCAGGAGAGGCTTTTATCCCAGAGAAGCAGGAAAAACACTTCAGCTTATCATCCTGTTTATAGTCTGCTTTTTATCCTTGATGTTCTTCTATGACAGAAAGGTTCTGCCTGCTGTAGTGTACGAAGTGATATGTGTTGGACTATGGATTTGCCTTGCTTACTTACTTTATAAAAATGGCGGAGTAGTTCTTCATGTACTCTGGATACCACTTTTTGTATCCATCCTGTTTGTGGCTTCAGTAGCGATAAACTATATCAGGTCCCAGAGAGAAAAGCATAGGGTTACTAATACCTTTGGGCATTACGTTGACCCTGCCATCATGAATCAGCTTCTTGAACAGGGAACATCGGCTCTTGAGCTTGGCGGCAAAACCTATGATATAGCGGTACTTTTCGTAGATATCAGAGGCTTTACCACTATGAGTGAGGCGCTTGATCCTCCGACAGTAGTTGAAATCATCAATTCGTATCTGACACTTACAACAGAGTGCATCATGAAGAATCATGGAACTCTGGATAAGTTCGTAGGCGACTGTACCATGGCATTCTGGAATGCACCACTTCCTCAGGAAGACCCTGTTTACCTTGCCTGCTGCGCAGCAATGGACATGGTAGAGGGTTCAAAGGCACTTGGAGAAGAGCTTTTAAAGAGATTTGGAAGAACAGTTTCCTTTGGAATAGGCGTGAACTGGGGACCTGCGGTTGTTGGAAATATCGGAGCGCCTCTTAGAATGGACTACACAGCAATTGGAGATACAGTTAACACCTCTGCAAGACTAGAAGCTAATGCACCTGGCGGCAAAATCCTTATTTCAAGGGCGGTTGCAGATATTCTTGGTGACAGGGCGAAGGTTACATCCCTTGGAGATAGCATAAAACTTAAGGGAAAAGCTGAAGGATTTGAGATTCTGACGCTGGATGAGCTAGTAAGAGAATGATAAAATTATATTTAGTTTTATTAAGATCCAACCGGACTCAGCCAGATATGGGCTGGAACTAATATGGAGGAGGAATCAAATGGCAGAACCGGTGAGACGTAAGAAAAATATAGAGGACGGCGGAAGCGGCGTCCATAAGAGAGGAGAGGGACTAGGAACAGGACCAGTTGGATCATCTGATGGTTATTCAGGAAAAACCACAGGCGGTGGCGGCGGATCTACTGGCGGAAATAGAAGCGGCGGTGGAAGAAGTCCTCTTTCTATCATTGTAATAATAGCAATACTCCTTTTGGGAGGTGGTGGCGGACTTGGTGGTCTGCTTGGAGGTCTTGGTGATAGCGGTGATGATTATACACAGACTCAGCAAGAGACAACAGTAACTAGTACAACCAACACCCAGAGTGATGGAGCAGTTTCAGTAGGTAGTACTTCTTCAGATTCGCAGAGTAGCATAGATACAGGCTCATCCATGGGCTCACTTCTTGGAACCTTACTTGGTGGCGGATCAGGTTACTATGGCAGCGCATCAAGCGAGTGGTCAGAGACACCTAACACAGGTTCTCTTGATGAAACCACTGTAGATGGAATCAGAGACAGACGCACAGTAATAAAGGGTGATGGCACAGACACCACAACCATTATGGTTTACATGTGCGGAACTGACCTTGAGAGCAGAAGTGCAATGGCTACCAAGGATCTGCAGGAAATGATGGCGGCAGATCTTTCTGATAACATCAACATCATTGTTTACACCGGTGGATGTAAGCAGTGGCAGAATAATGTGATTTCAAGTAAGACCAACCAGATTTATAAGGTTGAAAAGGGCGGCCTTAAGAGACTTAAGGATGGCCTTGGATCTGTTGCAATGACAAATCCTGATACCCTTTCAGGCTTTATCAAGTGGACAAGCGAAAACTATCCTGCAGACAGATATGATCTTATTTTCTGGGATCATGGTGGCGGATCTCTTAGCGGCTATGGATATGACGAGAAGTTTGCTATGTCAGGCTCCATGGGCCTTTCAGGAATTAACAAGGCACTTAAGGATGGCGGAGTTACTTATGATTTCATAGGCTTCGACGCTTGTCTTATGGCAACTGTTGAGACAGCGATGGTTGTGTCAAATTATGCAGATTACATGATCGCATCTGAGGAGACTGAGCCTGGTGTTGGCTGGTACTACACAGAGTGGCTTAACACCTATTCAAAGAATCCTTCACTTGATACTCTTCACATTGGAAAGAGCATTATTGATTCTTATACAGCGGAATGCGAGAGAACTTGCAGGGGACAAAAGACAACATTATCCCTTGTTGACCTTGCAGAGCTTGAGAAGACAGTTCCTGATGAGCTGAAGGATTTTGCAAATTCCACATCAGAGCTTATTTCTCAGAAGGAATATAAGACAGTTTCAAATGCAAGATCACAGGCTAGAGAATTTGCAGCTTCATCAAAGATAGACCAGGTTGACCTTATCCATCTCGCTTCCAACATGGGATCCCAGGAGGGTAAGGAATTAGCCGATGCACTTAAGAGCTGCGTCAAGTACAACAAGACAAGCTCTACTATGACTAATGCCTACGGACTTTCAATTTATTTCCCATACAAGAAGACCTCAAAGGTCGACAGTATGGTGAATACTTATGAAGCCATTGGTATGGATGACAGCTACGCTGATTGTATCCAGAAGTTTGCATCCCTTGAGGTTGCAGGTCAGGTGGCAGCAGGCGGAACATCATCTCCTGCTGGTTCACTCTTTGGAGATATGACTGGTTCTTCAGCATCAAGTGCTGACGTGCTCATGCAACTTTTTGGAACAATGCTTTCAAGTGGCGTAACAGGAATATCCGGCCTTGACGCATCTAATACAGAGTTCTTTGGAAAAGGTCTTGACCCGGAAGCTGCTGCGGAATATATTGCAGAGAATCAGTTTGATGCTGAAAAACTTTTCTGGACACAGAATTCTGAGGGCGAGGATGTTATCCAGATGCCTCAGGATCAGTGGGACCTCATCCAGGATCTTGATATAAACATGTTCTATGACGACGGAACAGGATATGTGGATTTAGGCCTTGATAATTCATACGATCTCGATGAGGATGGAAATCCAGTAGCTCCTTCAGATAGAACATGGCTTTCAATCGACGGTCAGGTTGTGCATTATCAGAGAATCGACACTCAGGGTGATTCTTCTAATTATGCGATCATGGGTAGAGTTCCTGTGATGCTTAATGAGGTTAGAGCTGACCTCATACTCATTTTTGACTCAGAAAATGAGGACGGATATGTGGCAGGAGCTACCTTCGACTATGTGGAAGGTGAAACCGAAACAGTAGCAAAGAATCTCACAGAGCTTAATGAGGGCGACACCATTGATTTCCTCACTGACTTCTACGACTATGATCAGCAGTATGAGGACACCTATTTCCTTGGTGAAACTATGACAGTTGATAAGCCTATGTCAGAAATGCATATTGCCAACGTAAGCGTCGGAGATGGCAACGTTCTTGTTACCTTCAAGTTTACAGATATATATGGACAGGAGTACTGGACATCTGCAATGGAGTACTAAGATTTTACAGAAATTGCAGGCAGCGTTTATAATAGCGTTATGGGAAATTATATTGTTTTTGATTTGGAATGGAATCAGGGAAAAACTGTAAAAGAGAAAAATGGTAAGTTTTTGCCATTTGAAATAATCGAGATTGGTGCAGTGCGCCTTGATGAAAACAGGAACAGGACAGGCGAATTCAGTCGCCTGATCTGTCCTCAGGTCTATAAGAAAATGCATAAGATTACAGAGGACCTGATACATCTCACAATGGATGACCTTAAGGACGGCGATGATTTTGTCACTGTCATAAAGGAATTTCTTGAGTGGTGCGGCGATGAGCCAACCTTCTGCACCTGGGGACCTCTTGACCTTACTGAACTTCAGAGGAATATGGACTTTTTTGACATGAATCTTTTGTCAGACAGACCACTTCCATTTTATGATGTTCAGAAGCTTTTCAGTATCCAGTACGAAGATGGCAAAATGAGAAGATCCTTGGAACACGCAACAGAGAGCCTTGGCATGGAGAAGGACAGTGCCTTCCACAGAGCTTTATCTGATGCGGATTACACAGCAAGGATTTTCTGCGAGCTCGATAAGAAGGTATTTTACAATTATTCCTTTGATAATTATGTGACTCCCAAGACCAAGGATCAGGAAGTGCATATCATTTTTGATCACTATGCAAAGTACATTTCAAGGGAGTTTAAAACAAAAGAAGAACTCTTATCAGATCCCGAGGTTATGGGAACGAAGTGCTATTTGTGTAACCACCCGCTTAGACGCAAGGTAAAATGGTTTAGTTTAAATGGGAAGCATTTCTACAGCGTGTCTGTATGTAAAGAGCATGGCTACATGAAAGCCAAGGTAAGAGTTAAAAAGACGGAGCATGATAAATATTATGCTGTTAAAACGCTCAAGTTCATCACCGAGCAGGATATGCAGGAGATGAAGCAAAAATCTGAGCGTAAAAACAGCAATAAGCTCACTTCAAAAAAGAAGGATAAGTAAATATGATTGTTTTAGAAGCGTGGACCAGATCTCTTCCGCGCTTCTTTTTTTCTGCGACTAAGGCGCTTTCTGTCTTCTAGGCTTCCACCAAAGCTGTAGGTAGAGATGAGAGCGCTGATGTAGATAAGGATGATCAGTGTTCCGCCAGCAATTACGAATACTAAGAGACAGGTCTTAACATTTATATAAATGATTCTTTCAGAATCCTGTGAGGACAAGGTCTGCTTTGCCTGTGATGCGCTGTCAGAGATAATGACATGTACCTTTCCTACAGGAGTGTCGTTGTAGGAGTAATTGATTGTCGCAACTGTGCCATTTCCTGCTTCGTCATAGGAAACAGTAGAAGTTGTATCAGACAGATCAGCATTCTGAGGAAGGATAACATAGTCTGACTTGGAGAAATCAAGTACAGAATAAGCGCTTCCGAAGATATCCGCGCCTGATGTAAAGAATGAGTTACTCTCAGGAATATAGCTTTTTTCTTCACTCTTAACATTCACAGCCTTGAAATTGTTGAAGCCATAATCGAATAAGGTAACTGTATCAGTGAACTGAGCAGGGGATTCCTCCATAAATACTACGCAGACAAGCTTCATGTTGCCTCTCTCTGCGCAGGTTACAAGGGTTTCTCTTGCAAGATCAGTGTATCCTGTTTTACCACCACAGATTCCGTTGTAGGAAATCTCACCATTTATAAGCTTGTGCTTGTTGTTGAGATAGAAATCATCCTTCTGACCAGCGCTGGGCTCGAAGTGATATCTGGGAGTATTTCCCACGCGGCATAAAAGCTCATTTGAGAAAAACTCACGTCCGATAAGTGCAAGGTCATAGGCACTTGTGTAGTGGTTTGAGTCCTGAAGTCCGTTTGTATTTGCAAAGTGCGTGTTGGTGCAGCCAAGTGATTTAGCCTTTTCATTCATAAGGTCAACAAACGCATCAATAGATCCGCTTACATGCTCTGCTACAGCATTTGCGACTTCATTGGCACTTCCGACCATGATTCCGTAGAGGCATTCCTCCAAAGAGAGGTACTCACCTGCATCAATTCCGATGTTTGAGCCATCTGCAGGAACTGAGTGAATAGCATCATAGGAAAAAGTGACGGTATCATCGAGACTTGCGTTTTCAACTGCCAGAAGACAGGTCATTATTTTGGTTGTACTTGCGGGGTAGAGCTCTTGGTGGATATTTTTGGCATAGAGAATAGTACCTGTTCCAGCATCCATGAGGATCGCTGCCTGCGCTCCGATTTCAGGTCCCTCTGGCCAGTCCTTGATCTCATTACTCTGGATAGGGAGCTGTTTGCGCGCTTGTGCAGCCTCTTCAAGTTCTGTTGCGAAACAGGAAAAAGAACTGTTTATGAAAATGATGACACAAATTAATATCATCAATAGCTTTTTTGATTGTGCGTGATTCAATGTATCTTCTCCATTCTGCCTATTTATGATAAACTAAAAGAGAAGAAAAACAAAGAGCAGGCTGCAAATCTTTTCAATTTTCGGTACATGGTGTATCATTAATTTATATACGAATTGAAAGGTAGTTTTTTTATAATGCGGTTGAGAAATATAGCCGGATCCAGAGAGAGGATTGCAGAGAGTGAATTTACCATTGATGTTCCTGAGGATCACAAGGGTAAATGGAATGAAGTTTTTGGAAATGATAATCCCATAAGGATTGAGGTTGGAACTGGTAAGGGCAGATTCATCATGGACCTGGCCGAAGCTAATCCTGATGTCAATTATGTGGGAATTGAAAAATATTCAAGTGTTCTGCTGAGAGCAGTGCAGAAGCAGACAGAGAGACAACTCTCAAATGTCAGATTTATCCGTATGGAAGCCGAAATAATTACAGAGGTTTTTGAGGAGGGTGAGGTAGACAGAATTTACCTTAATTTCTCAGATCCCTGGCCCAAGGAGAGACACGCCCAGAGGAGACTTACGTCCAGTACTTTCCTTAGGAGATATGATCAGATTTTGAAGAAGGATGGTCAGTTGGAATTTAAAACAGATAACAGAGATCTGTTTGATTTTTCACTGATGGAGCTGAATACGGCAGGATGGCATGCTGAGGCAGTTACATACGATCTTCATAATGATAGTGCTATGAATGAAGGTAACATCATGACTGAATACGAGGAGAGGTTTTCATCGAAGGGAAATCCTATCTTCAAATATATTATCAAAAGATAAGTTACTTAAAATCAAGCAGGCGATATCCATTTATCGCAGAAAGAGGTGAACCATGGCTGAGTACACTTTCACGACACAGAACTTTGAAGAAGAAGTTCTTAACAGTAAGTTGCCAGTTCTTATTGACTTCATGGCTGATTGGTGCGGTCCTTGTAAGATGATGGCTCCAATGATCGAAGAGTTTGCTAAGGAGTACGATGGAGAGCTTAAGGTCGGCAAGATAAACGTTGATGAGCAACCGGAGATTGCGCAGAAATACGGTGTAATGTCGATTCCTATGTTTGCCTTTATAAAGGATGGAGAGCTTGTTGATTCTGCGGTTGGAGCCCAGACAAAGGCTAAACTTCAGAGCATGATCGATAAGGTAGTTTCATAATGATAAGCCTCTCCAATGGAGGGGCTTATTTACATTTGGGGGATAATTACTATCGGGAGAGATTTCTGAGACGGAGGAGTTGTTTTGGCTGATAATATCAGAAATTTTAGTGACTACAAGAAAAAAAGCATATCGGGGGAATCAGCAGAGGATATGCAGATTAAGCCTGGAGATCTGACTGAAGAGATACAAAAGATTGAGATCCAGGATCCTCTAGACTTTCTTAGTGATAATGAGCGTGCAGAGTACTATAGAACTAAGCACGAGGAAATGGACAGAGAAAGAGAGAGCATAAGCAAAGAATCTGAGGATTTCTATTTTGACGACGAGCCGGAAATGGAAGTGAAAGCTCCACATAAAGAAAAGCCTGTCAGAAGAGAAAAGGAATCTGTATATAAAGAAGAAAAGCCAGTCAGAAAGAAGAGAAATGCCAAAAGACCAAGACCTGAGGAAGAAGAGGACTGGTTTGATGAGGATGGAGACGGCGGAGTTAACCCCTACGTTATCGTAAGGATTGCATCAGCCCTCACAGGATTTTTTATTCTCATAATACTGGGAATGCTTTTTAAGGTTAAGATTTACGATAATTATTTAAAGCCTGATCCGGATGAGATCACAGGCGAAGTCGCTACCGGTCAGATGGCGGGTTATACCGTTACTAATGATAAAGTGACTACAACAGCTGAGCTTAACTTAAGAAATACTCCAAGCACAGCAAGCGATGATTTCATAGTTCTTAAAGTACCTGCAGGAACCGTTCTTGACAGATTGGCTGTCAGTGACGACGGAACCTGGGCACAGGTAGAGTATGACGATAAAGTGCTATACTGTGTAATGAAGTATTTATCAGTAGACTAATATATTATTAGCGAAAAGAATGGAGCCAGGAATAAAACGGATCAAGAGCTTCTGAAAGATCATCGTATCTGTCAGCTAGCTCTTCGATTTTGCCAACAATCTGCTCACCGGAAGCTTTTTCAGAAATAGCCAGAGAAAGCCTTGAAGCATTTTCTTTTTCAAGGGGACGAACATCCATGTGAATAAGGATTTCGTTATAAAGGTCAGCTATTGCTGTAAAAAGATTGGGATAGCGCTTGCTGATACTGCCAAGCTCATCAAGTAAAGTCTCTCTGCGCTGCAGAATAAACAGAGTGTAGACAGGCTCAACTATCTCACGAGGCTCTATTTCATCAATATAGGATCCGTCCTCATAATCCTGACGGGTCGCGTAATACTCGCAAACCTCCTGAATGAATGGACTTATGCGAGTATCGTCGTATAATTTATGTAATTCATTATTAATTGCATCTCTCATAATATAAATATTATGGCAAAGGATTATGAATCTAGCAACTTAAAAGAGAGGAAGAATATGCGAATTGGAATTTTCGATTCCGGAATGGGCGGACTTTCAGTTTTACATGAAGCCATTAGTAAACTGCCGGATCAGGAATATTATTTTTATGCAGATACTAAGCATGTTCCCTATGGATTAAAATCAGAAGAAGAAATCAAAGGATACGTTGATGAAATAGTCAGATTCCTTCTTGATAAAAAGGTTGATGCAATTGTCATTGCCTGTAACACAGCAACCAGCGTAGCAGTAGCAGACATGCGGAAGAAATATGATCTTCCCATACTTGGCATGGAGCCTGCTGTTAAGCCGGCTGTTGAAGCAGCAAAGGGCGATGAGCGAATTCTTGTGATGGCAACTCCTGTAACTCTCAGAGAAGAGAAGCTTGCTAAGCTTTTATCCAGAGTTGATGTAAAGCACAGAGTAGATCTTCTGGATATGCCTAAGCTTGTAAGCTTTGCAGAAGCAGAAAACTTCGATTCAGATGAAGTAAGAGATTATTTAAAAGAAAGATTTGGTAGATTTGATACCACAAAATATAGTGCATTGGTTTTGGGCTGTACCCATTTCAACTATTTTAAGCCTTTATATAAGGAATATCTGGGTGAGAATATCAGCCTAATGGATGGTAACCAGGGCACAATACGCCATTTGGCAGATGTACTTGGATTAGAGATTAAAAGTGATACAAAATTACAGTTGAAATTTAATCAGCCACAAGATGTTGTGGTTGAAGGTCGGATAACCTACTATGACTCCGGAGACGAAATAACGGATAACGAAAGGTTGTCAAAGTACATGAGAATGCTGAACAGGCTTGAATTTGTGCGAAATATTTAATATCGGTAAATTGTCACTTGATTTATACAACATAATGTATTATAGTTTAATTGTAGCCACAAGATATAGTTTTTCTAGTGGCTATATATTATGTTAATACGATTCCCGACACATAGGGGGTGCCCGGGTGTTGTTAGAAATCAAGGGGGTTCGCCAGTGAAGATTATCAAGAGAAGCGGTAAAGAGGTTACGTTTGATGGTTCCAAGATCTTAGCTGCTATTGAAAAGGCTAATAAGGAAGTTACACCTGACCAGAGCTTGTCTGAGGATCAAATCAGAGAAATTGAGGCAGCCGTAGAAGAAAAATGCGGCAGACTGACCAGAGCAGCTAACGTGGAAGAGATCCAGGATATGGTTGAGGATGGCCTCATGGGCTCAGGTAAGTTTGAGGTTGCCCGTAAATACATAACCTATCGCTATCGTCATGCTCTTGTTCGTAAGTCAAACACTACTGATGAGCAGATTATGTCTCTTATCGAGTGCAATAACGAAGAAGTTAAGCAGGAAAATTCTAATAAAAACCCCACTGTTAACAGCGTCCAGAGAGACTATATGGCAGGTGAGGTAAGTCGCGATATCACACGCAGATTCCTTCTGCCTGAAGATGTAGTTAAGGCTCATAAGGAAGGTATTATTCACTTCCACGATTCCGATTATTTTGCACAGCACATGCACAACTGCTGTCTTGTAAACCTGGAAGACATGCTCCTTAATGGAACAGTTATTTCAGAGACAATGATCGAGCGTCCCAAGAGCTTTTCAACTGCATGTAATATTGCAACTCAGGCTATTGCTCAGATTGCAAGCTCACAGTACGGTGGACAGAGTATCACTCTTTCACATCTTGTTCCATTCGTAGATGTCAGCAGACAGAAGTTCCGCAGAGAAGTCCGCAAGGAGTTCGAGGATGCAGGAATGGCTGCAACAGACGAGCAGATAGATGAGATCGCTGAGATGCGTGTTCGCAAGGAGATCGAGAGAGGTGTTCAGGTTATCCAGTATCAGGTCATCACTCTTATGACTACAAATGGTCAGGCTCCTTTCATCACAGTATTTATGTACCTTGATGAGGTTCCGGAAGGACAGCTTAGAAAAGACCTTGCGCTTGTGATCGAAGAGATGCTCAAGCAGCGCATAGTCGGTGTTAAGAATGAGAAGGGTGTTTATATCACACCTGCTTTCCCGAAACTTATCTATGTACTTGACGAGGACAATATTCGTGAGGGCACACCTTACTGGTACCTCACACAGCTCGCTGCAAAATGTACTGCAAAGAGAATGGTTCCGGATTATATTTCTGCTAAGAAGATGAAGGAATATAAGAACGGCGATGTTTATCCTTGCATGGGTTGCAGAAGCTTCCTTACAGTAGATAGCGAGGACCTTAGAGAGGGCCTTTGCAATAAGAACAATATAGCTAATGCTCAGAACTATCAGGAAGGTGATCACAAGTACTATGGTCGTTTCAACCAGGGTGTTGTAACTCTTAACCTTGTTGATGCAGCTTGCTCATCAGGCGGTGATGAGAAGAAGTTCTGGGAGATCATGGAGGAGCGTACAGAACTTTGTAAGAAGGCTCTTATGTGCAGACATAACAGACTTCTTGGTACACCTTCAGATGTAGCACCTATTTTATGGCAGTTCGGTGCACTTGCCAGACTTAAGAAGGGTGAGACTATTGATAAGCTCCTTTATGGAAACTATTCAACAATTTCACTTGGATACGCTGGTCTTTGCGAGTGTACAAAATATATGAAGGGTGTGACACACACTGATCCTGATGGAAAGGATTTCGCACTTCGTGTAATGCAGTTCATGAACGACAAGTGCGCTGAGTGGAGAAAAGAGACAAACATTTCCTTCAGTCTTTATGGAACACCGCTTGAATCAACAACCTACAAGTTTGCAAGAGCACTTCAGAAGCGCTTTGGCCTGATTGAAGGTGTTACAGATAAGAACTACATTACAAATAGTTATCATGTTCATGTAACTGAGAAGATTGATGCATTTACAAAGCTCAAGTTCGAGTCAGAATTCCAGGCTCTTTCACCTGGTGGAGCTATCAGCTATGTTGAAGTTCCTAACATGAACAACAATATCGAAGCAGTATTAGCAGTTATGCAGTATATCTATGAGAACATCATGTATGCTGAGCTTAATACAAAGAGTGACTACTGCCAGTGCTGTGGATATAACGGAGAGATCCAGATTGAGACTGATACAGACGGCAAGCTCGTTTGGGTATGCCCTAACTGTGGTAACAAAGACCAGTCCAAGATGAACGTGGCAAGACGTACATGCGGATATATCGGTACTCAATATTGGAACCAGGGACGTACTCAGGAAATCAAAGAGAGAGTACTTCACCTGTAATATAAAATGCGATCCGCATTGGGTGACACTGATGCTGGGAGGCAAGGTATGTAAAATGGGGAGGAGGAGCTATCATTACGGTAGCTCCTTTTTACAAATATAGGATTTTTAGAGGAAAATATATGAATTACGGTGAAATAAAAACAACAGACATAGCAAATGGACAGGGCGTCAGAACCTCTTTGTTTGTTTCTGGCTGCACTCATCATTGTGAGGGATGCTTTAATGCCGAGACTTGGGATTTTAATTTCGGAAAACCCTTCACAAAAGAGGTTGAGGATGAGATTATAGAATCACTTCGTCCTGATTTTGTTGCAGGACTTACAATCCTTGGCGGAGAGCCGATGGAAGTAGTTAATCAGAAGGTTGTAAATCCCTTCATAAAGAGAGTGAAGGAAGAGCTTCCCGGTAAAAGTATCTGGATTTATAGTGGATATACATGGGAAGAACTCAATGATGAGAACAACTCAAGATGTCACAGCGAGGATACAATGGAAATCCTCAAAAATATTGACGTTTTGGTTGATGGAGAGTTTGTACTTGCTCAGAAGGACATCTCTCTCAGATTCAGAGGATCCGCAAACCAGAGAGTTATTGATGTTCCAAAGACTATAGAGAGCGGAGAGATTGTTCTGTCACAGTATGGCTATGTAGATTAATATGTGACATCATTTGGGGAAAGTTAAAAAAATTAATATAGAGGGAGACATATCATGGACATCATTAGAAATTACCTTGAATCAATGTTTGGAGGACTTCCAAACACAGAAGAAGTTCAGAGGGCAAAACAGGAACTTCTCAAAAAAATGGAGATCAAGTATAAGGAGCTCATCTATGATGGAAAATCAGAGAATGAAGCTATTGGAATGGTAATCTCTAAGTATGGAAATTTGGCCGATCTGGCAGATGATCTTGGACTTGAAAAGTCAGAGATGGATGGTACAGCATTTGGGAAAAGCGTTTCTTACGAGGAAGCATTTGAGTATATATCAGATGTTTCAGTTAGCAGATTTTTACTTGCTCTTGGCATAATGCTTTGCATCACATCACCTATCGGACTTGTTATGGCTGGAGGAATGGAGGCATTATCAATTTCAGGCCTTATGACCAGAATGACTTTTGGTGCAGGCTTTATCATTCTTCTTGTCACAGTAGCAGTTGGCGTTGGACTTATCATTCTTTCAACAAGCAAGACAAAAAAGTGGAACTATCTTAAGAAAGAAAGCTGCTCTATAGATATGTTTACTGCTAAGACCATAGCTGAAGAGCAGGTTGCAAACCAGTTCAACAAAAATGTAATGCTTGCTGTAGGAATTGGCCTTTGCATTATCAGTGTTGCTCCTGCAATTGTCATTGATACAATTTCAAGCAACGACTTTTTAAATGACGGTGTGGCACCTACTTTGTTGTTTATCATGGTGGCAATTGGTGTATTCCTTATAATTGCTTCTGGAGCAAAGGATAACGCTTACAATACACTCCTTTCTCTTAACGGAGGTTATGATTTTAAAAACAATACTTCCAAGGGCAAGTCAAAGGAAGTAAAATTTAGTGTAGAGATTGGAAACGACAAAAAGAAGAAAAAGAGGAAGAGATACAGTACAGGCGATCCCTTTATGGATGCTGTGTTTGCTAATTATTGGCAGATAGTAACTGCTATCTTCTTTATTGGTGGATTTGTATTTGGAGAATGGGGAGATATTTGGATTATCTGGCTCGTTGCTCCAATCTTCCACAGCTTCTTGAAAAAGATGTACTAATTCGAATGGAGAGCCTATGCCTACATTAGGAAATCCTGCCGGAACCAAGGCAGTAATTGAGAAATACAATTTAAGCATTCAAAAGAAGTTCGGTCAGAACTTTTTGATCGATGATTCGGTTCTTAGTGGCACTGTTGAGGCAGCAGGAGTTACGAAGGATGACACTGTTCTGGAGATTGGTCCCGGAATTGGAACCATGACCCAGTACATAGCTGAGAGTGCAGGAAAAGTTATCGCTGTTGAAATCGATAGAATGCTTATTCCGATTCTGGCAGATACATTATCTGACTATGACAACGTCAAGGTTATCAACCAGGATATTCTAAAGGTTGATATTGAGAAAATTGTTGAAGAAGAAAATGGCGGAAGACCTATCAAAGTAGTAGCAAATCTGCCGTATTACATAACTACACCCATATTAATGAGACTTCTTGAAAGTGAGCTTCCGATTGAGAGCATAACCGTTATGGTTCAGAAGGAAGTCGCTGACAGAATGGCAGAAAAGCCAGGCTCCAAGGACTACGGGGCTCTGTCTCTTGCAGTTCAGTACTACACAGAGCCTTCAATGGTTCAGGTAGTTCCTCCGGGATGCTTTATTCCTCAGCCGGGAGTTGACTCAGCAGTCATTCATTTGAAGTGTCACAAGGAGCCTCCGGTTGACGTTATTGATTCCAAATTTATGTTTTCCATTATCAGAGCAGCTTTTGCTCAGCGTAGAAAGACGCTTTCCAACGGAGTGACAAATGGAAACCTTGGAATCTCAAGAGATCAGGTGGTAGAAGCACTTGAAAAGATGGGACTTAATCCATCAGTTAGAGGAGAAAAGCTTAGCCTTCAGGAGTTTGCTGAGCTTTCCAATATTCTCTATCCAATAGTACACAAAGACTAAATCGATATCCGAAGGTGAAAGCCTTCGGATATTGCTATGAAAGGTTAAATGCATGATTTTTGAAACACACGCACATTATGATGACGAAGCTTTTGATGAAGACAGATACGATTTGCTTGATTCCATGGCTGAAAATGGCATTGGAACAATAGTTAATGCCACAGCCAGCAAGCGAACAGTAGAGAAGTCTCTTGAGCTTGCCCATAAATACCCGTTTGTATATACAACAATAGGTGTTCATCCCAGTGACTGTGCAGAGATGGATGAGGCTGAGCTTAAATGGCTAGAGGAAATGTGCGCTGACGAAAAAGCTGTAGCTGTTGGTGAGATAGGACTTGATTATCACTACGACGAGCCCTCACCTGAAATACAGAAGAAGTGGTTCGAAGCACAGATAGAGCTTGCTAGAAGAGCTAAGCTCCCATTAATAATCCACTCCCGCGATGCAGCAAAAGACACACTCGACATCATGAAAGCCCTTCACACAGAGGAAATAGGTGGAGACATCCACTGCTTCTCTTATCCTGTGGAGATCGCAAAAGAATACCTCAACATGGGCTTCTACATTGGAGTTGGCGGAGTCATCACCTTCAAAAACGGCAGAAAGCTCAGAGAAGTAGTAGAGTATGCACCAATCGAGCAGATTGTAATTGAGACCGACTCACCTTACCTCTCACCAGAACCCTTCAGAGGGAAGCGCAATTCTTCCCTGAACCTTCCCTATGTGGTTGAGAAAATAGCAGAAATAAAGGGACTTACAGCAGAAAAGGTAATCGAGATAACTGAAGCCAATGCCAGAAAGCTGTATAGGCTTTGAGGTTTTGCCTTGCACCATGGTGATCAGCCGTCGATCCATTTTTGATTCTGGACTATCACTAAAATATTCATACATCCTGCCGATAATAGAAATGTGAGAATTTATTTTCTCGAAAGCCAAAAAGGAGTTTGGATTTATCTACATGGAGGTAGGCTCGTATGGCAGGTATAATCGGAATATCTGCGTATCAGCAGATTGGAAATACAAATTATCAGGGACTACCTGGTAAAATAAATAATCATAAGAACACAACAGCAGCCGCCCAGAATGGGATTTTTTCGGCTGCTGTTTTTAATCCCTTAGATAAAAAGAAAAATGAGAAGACAGAACAATCCCAGCAAATGAGGAAAATGATTCGTGGCTTAAAACAGGCAAAGGATGAAACTCTAAATCCTTTAGTTGCGTCTTCTAAAGACAAGGTCGAGGGTTTTCTGGAATTATCTGGTTCACCAGAACAAGAAGAGGAAGAAGAGCTTAAGAAGCCTGTTGTTTACAGTTACAAGGATGTTGCAAGCAGAATCCAGAAGGCTAAAACCTCCCTTAGCGCAGAACAGGCAGTACTTTCTGCAAAAAGAAAAGTAATGGAAATAAAAAGAAAGATATCAACTGGTGACGGAGACGCTGAGGAGCTTCAGTTTGCGCTTACCCACGCTAAGCGTATGGAAATGGTTGCCAGGAAAAAGAAACATCATCTGGAACTTGAGGAGATGGTAGCTGTTACACAGAAAAAGGATGAACGCGAGGATAAGCTTGAAGAAACTTCCTCTGATATTAGAGATGCGATAATTAACGCCGAGGAAGAGAAAATCACAGAACGTGAAGATGAAATATTCGAAGAGCGCAGTGAAATGATCACAGAGGCTGCTGAAGAATTAGATGAAAGCAGTGCATCTTCGGATGATATGCTAACTGAGCTCAATAAACTTGTTTCTGAGTTTGGAGAGGAAGAATTAAAACAGCTCGAGGAATCCATGGAAATGCTAGAAGAAATGGAAGTAGTCGATCCTCATATGAGTAAAGAAGATTTTGAAGATCTAAAACGTAAGCACAGAACTCAGGAAGAAAAAGAAATAGTTAAAGCCAATATGGATTATCTCAAAGATATGATAAAACACCAGATTCAAAGAGGAACATCTTCAATAAATACAGGTTCTTCCATAAATAGTGGGTTTTTCTTTAAAGCCGATGAGTCATCTATTCCAGGAGAGACATCGGTAGAATCATACACGCTTGATATTCAGATTTAGAGAAACCGATTTTGAGCACTCATGTAATCACTTTGGAAGGAATTGCGTGTCAGCTAAAATTATTTTAGACACGCAATACTCCTAATAAATCCATTGCTAGTGTCTGCCAGCCTCTTTAGCAGTTCCTGCATACACGAATTATGCCAGATTTTCGGATATTGAGTGCATCCAATATTTGGTGGCGAAGGTACCTTGTCACGCATCAGTTTAATAACCTCTATTATGCGTGCCTTGGATTCAAATAATTGTACTTTTGTATTATTTCACAAACACGCCCTTTCCACAAAATGCACTCCAAGCGTGTACGTTCAAATTACCCAGCGATACACACCACACGCTTCAAGACAATTAGTTCACTTTGCGTGTTTATCCTCTATAATGTGAACATTTGCAAATTATAAAAGAGTTAATTCCGAGCATATTCGGTAATTTACTCTTTTTTTGTTAAACAGTTCCTAGAACATTGTCAAAAAGCGAGTAAATATGCGGTTTTTCAAGACCTCATTTTTTGACATAGTAGGGGGCGTGTGCTAAACTTACACTAGATGTAGTATGAAAAAGTTTTAGAGGACAATATTTTGGATAAAACAGAATATAAAATCAGAGCAGAAGAAATAAAATCGTTGATAAAAGCTCATCGATTTGCAGATGCAGTGAAGATTGCCGACACCATTGACTGGAAAAGGGTTAAGAGTGTCGGTATGTTGTGTGCAATCAGCGATCTGTATAAGGTAAACAGACGACTGGAGGAGAGTAGAGACATCCTCCTTTTGGCGTACGACAGAAGTCCCACCAGAAGAGAGATTGTTTACTCACTTTGTGAGCTCGCTATAGCTATGGGCGAATTCGTTCAGGCTGTTGAGTATTACAAAGAGTTTGTCAGACTTGCACCTAGAAATACTGCAAGATATATACTTCAGTACAAGCTATATGAGGCTCAGGAGGTTAGCCTTGAGGAGAGAATAGCGGTTCTGGAGGAGTACAAAAAGCACGATTATAACGAGAAGTGGGCTTATGAGCTTGCTTATCTCTATCATAGAGTAGGACTGACCACTGAGTGTATCGAGGAATGTGATGAGTTATTCCTTTACATGAGAGAGGGCAGATTCGTCATGAAGGCCTTGGAGCTTAAATCTCTCCACGAGCCTCTTTCTCCTGAGCAGAAGGCAGCATATTTAAAATATAAAGCTGAGACAGGTGGCTCAATTAGCGCACCTGAGGTTTCTGCGCCTGTTATGGGCAGGGATGTTCAGGTTGGAACCAAGACTCCTACCAAGGAATTACCACAGGTTCCGGAGGATTTCGAGGCTGGAGATCTGGCTAAGAGCCCTACAGCAGAGATTCCCCAGGTTGGTTATGCAAATTATGGACAGGAACAGGCGATGGCAGACCCTGGATATACACAGGAATATCAGCAGAGTCAGTATGCTCCTGTAGAAGAGACAGGATATGTTCAGGAGACTCCTGAGCAGAATCTGTACAGCCAGGAGACTCAGGTATGGGAAGCTCCTGCAGCGGATGAATACGCAGCAACACCTGAGGCAGTGGAATATAAAGTTCCTACTGTAAATGTAAGCGATTATAATACCGTTGATCTTCAGAAGGAGATTGCGGAGAATTTAAAGGAAGTACTTATAGAGAATCCTGATGCTGCGCTTTTTGCAGATGCACATGGTCCACAGGTTGTAGGCGAGGATGATGAAGCTGTAAATCTTGATACAGGGGATATGTTTGATACAACAACCAGCTTTGATACCACTGAGAAGCAGACTATGTCAGAGCTTTTCTTTGAGGACAGGGCTGATGAAGTGGAAAGTGAGCCTGTTGCAGCAGAGCCAGAGGTTAGTGCGGAGGAATCTGTTCCTGCATTTGAGGAACAGCCAGAAGAAGCTGAAATCCCTGCAGAAGAACAGAATCCTTTTGAGGATGGTTTAGATAACCAGGAAGCTATTGAAGATCAGAGTGATATTCAGGACGAGGAAGTAGCTAGTGCTCCAAGTGAGGACTTACTTTCTGGTGAGACCAAGGTTTGGGGTGCTGAGGAAATCAGACTCGAGGAAACAAAGAGAGAGCCCATGCAGCAGACTGCTCCTGAGCCTGTAAAGAAGACACCTCTTGCCAAGGAGCTTAAGGATAAAGAGATTGCAGCTAATATTGCAGCAAGCACATTCAATGAGCACGCTTTATACAGAGGAGCAGTGTTCACCGATGAACCGCTTCAGGATGAAGTTCCTGGCGCTGTAATTAAGCCTAACGTTCGTTACAAGATTAATAACAACAATAATCATTTTGATAAGATGCTTTCTCAGGAATACGATGGCCAGATAAGTCTTGCTATCGATGAGCAGAAGCAGGTTGAACAGCAGATCACAGGTCAGATCAGTATTAATGATCTTCTGACTGACTGGGAAGCTTATAAGAAGGACCAGCAGGAGAAGCAGCTTCAGAAGGTTAAGAAGCTTGTTGCTCAGGAGACAGGTGAACTCTTTAAGGACTTTGATCAGAACCTCATCGATCCATTAATGGCGGAGGAGACTGAGAAGGAAGCCATAAAAGAGGTACTTACACCTGGTTCAGATCCTGTAGATATCAAGAAGACAGCCAAGGAAATGGTTGGTCAGGCTATAAAGGAAGATCTCAAGGAGATTAAACCTGCTGAGGATCTTCAGAATACTCAGTCAATGGTTCAGATTTCCGGAGAGGATCTTAAGTATGCTGAAGCCTTCAAGGAAGAGCCCGAAGAAGAGGAACTTCCAGCAGAAGAGGAAGAATTATCTGAGGAAGAGCTTGCAGCAGGCTATCAGGATGATGAGGATCTTGAGGATGAAGAGCTTACAAGTGATGACACTGAGCAGGGCATAAAAGAGCTAAAGTACACTGTCGAGGATAATCCTGATGCAGCAAAGGTTGACCTTGGAAACACAACAGTAATCGAGGCATCTGAGGTTGAAGAAGCTGTCGAAGAGACAGAAAAAGCCAAGGAAGAATCAGAAGAAGTAGAAGAATCTAAGGAAGATGTCGAAGATTCCAAGGAGGAAGCTGAAGAAAAGACTTCTGAAGATAAAGAAGATGAATCTACTGCATCAAAAGAACCTGAAAAGGCAAAAGAAGATGTAGAAGAGTCAGAGGATGAGGAAGATTCTGATGATGATCAGGATGCTCCTACAGAAAAAGAAGAAAAGGATATGGAGACCAGAGTCAGAGTTATGACTCCCGAGGAGAAGGAACTCTTTGGACCTTATATCCACCATCGCAAGTCCAGAAAGCAGATTATTGAAGCAATTGATAATCTGAGCATGGCTGCATATACAAATAATGCGATTGTAACTGGAGAGGAAGGCGCAGGAACCGTAAATCTTGCAAAGGGCCTTATCAAGGCAATCCAGTCTTCTGATTCCAATTTTTCTGGAAAGGTTGCAATGATCAGCGCTATCACACTTAACAAGCGCTCAGTCAGCACAATCTTTGAGAAAATTGTAAATGGTGCTCTTATCATCAGAAGGGCAGCAGACCTTAAGGAAGATACAGTTGCTACACTCTTAAAGCAGTTACAGATTGAGAATAAGGGCTATATTGTAATCATTGAGGATACTAAGGACGATATAGACAGACTCCTTGATAAGTATCCGCCGCTTAAGAAGTGCTTCAACGTCAGAGTTGATATAGAGGCGCTTGATGATGACGCTCTTGTAGCTTATGCAAAACAGTATGCTCTTGAAAAAGAGTATGTAATCGACAATCTTGGAATTCTGGCTCTTCACCAGAACATCAGTGAGAGACAGACACTTGACCACGAGGTTACAGTAGCAGAGGTTAAGGAAATGGTAGATGATGCAATCTACTATGCAAGCAAGAGATCCGTAGGACATGTCGTAGATGTTCTCCTTAGAAAACGTTATGATGAATCAGATATGATAATCCTTAGAGAAAAGGATTTTCTACACTAAAATATCCAAAAAGGAACAGGCGCAGTGTTGGTCTGTTCCTTTTTTATGCTATAATGAAATAACGTAAAATCATATTTCTATAAGGGGAACAAAATATGGGTCAGACAGTATTTATTTCCGATGCAGATGAATATCTCTTCGGACAGGGAACACACTACGATATTTATAAAAAACTTGGAGCACATGTTTCAGAAGAAAATGGCGTAAAGGGGATGTTCTTTGCTGTTTGGGCACCAAATGCTGCAGCAGTTCATGTAATAGGCTCTTTTAACGGATGGGATGAGACCATGTATCCCATGAAGAGAGAAGGAAACATCGGAATTTTCCAGCTTTTCATACCTGGAGTAGGTACAGGAGAGCTGTATAAGTATCTTATTTTCACAAATGACGGAAGAAAGCTCTATAAGGCTGATCCTTATGCAAACTATGCAGAGCTTCGTCCCGGCAATGCTTCCAGAACAACAGATCTTTCAAAATTCAAATGGAGCGATGAGAAGTGGTTTAAGAGTCAGGAGGGCAAAGACCTCAACAGACAGCCCATCGCAATCTACGAGTGCCACATTGGTTCATGGATGAAGCATCCTGACGGAACAGAGGATGGATTCTATAACTACAGACAGTTCGCAGATAGAATAGTTGAATACTTAAAGGAGATGAAGTATACCCATGTGGAACTCATAGGTATTGCTGAGCATCCTTTTGATGGTTCCTGGGGATATCAGGTTACCGGATATTATGCACCGACATCAAGATATGGCGAGCCTACAGACTTCATGTATCTTGTAAATCTTCTTCATAAGAATGGAATTGGTGTAATTCTTGACTGGGTACCGGCGCATTTCTGCCCGGATGAATTCGGTCTTAGCTGCTTTGACGGCACATGTATTTATGAAGATCCAGACCCGAGAAAGGGAGAGCATCCTGACTGGGGTACAAAGATCTTTAACCTTGGCAAAAATGAAGTAAAGAACTTCCTTATTGCAAATGCACTTTTCTGGATTAAGGAGTTCCACATCGATGGACTTAGAGTTGATGCGGTTGCATCCATGCTTTACCTTGATTATGGAAAACGCGACGGACAGTGGGTTCCAAATAAGGACGGCGGAAATAAAAACTACGAGGCAATTGAATTCTTCAAGCACCTTAACAGTGTAATAAGAGGAACATATCCTCAGATAATGATGATTGCTGAAGAATCCACAGCCTGGCCTAAGATCACTGCACCTGTTGAGGACGATGGACTTAACTTCACCTTCAAGTGGAACATGGGATGGATGCATGATTTCTGCGAGTATATGAAGCTCGATCCCTATTTCCGTAAGGGCGCTCACAATATGATGACTTTCGCCATGAGCTACAACAATGCGGAGAATTATATTCTTCCTTTGTCACATGATGAGGTAGTTCACCTCAAGTGCTCAATGGTTGAGAAGATGCCTGGCTACAAAGTAGATAAGTACGCAAACCTCAGAGCTGGCTATGCTTTCATGTTTGGTCACAGTGGTAAAAAGCTTCTCTTTATGGGTCAGGAGTTTGGCCAGGAGAGAGAGTGGAGCGAGAAGAGAGAGCTTGACTGGTTTCTTCTTCAGGAAGATCTAAATAGAGGAATGAAGGATTTCGTAAGAGACCTTCTTGAGATTTACAGAAAATATCCTGCCATGTATGAGGTAGATAATGACTGGGGCGGATTCGAATGGTTAAATGCAGATGATGCGGACCACAGCATTTTCAGCTTCTATAGAAGAGCAATTGATGGCAAGAACAATATTCTCTTTGTGATTAATTTCACTCCAATGGAAGTGAAGAATTATAAGGTTGGAGTTCCTTTCGCAGGTACTTACAAGCATATTTTGGATAGTGCAGATAAGAAGTATGCTGGCTGCGGTTCAGGAGTTCCGGATAAGATTAAAGCTGAGCCTGGTCTTTGTGACTACAAGGATTACAGTATCACACTGAATATGCCTCCTTACGGAGCAGAGCTCTTTGTTTTCCAGAATCCTGATGCAAAGGAAAAGGAGCCAAAAACAGAGAAAAAGCCTGCTGCTAAGAAATCACCGGCAAAGACTACAAAGAAAGCTCCTGCAAAGAAGAGCAAATAACGCCCGCTTAAGAAATTAAATAATTAGACCGAAATAAAAGGTGATAGATGTCATATTGATGTCTTTCACCTTTTTGTTTTTCCTAAATATCGGAGGACTTAATGAGCGTAAATGTAGGCATGATATCAGGAATGGAATCCGATTTCGAACAGTCTAAAGTCAGCAAGGAAGCAGGTATAGGCATAAAAATAAATAACAGCAAATCGATTAAGTCTCAGAGTGCTATTTCCGTTGATCTTGGAAGCAGTCTGTTTACTGATGATGCCTATGGTGAAGGCATAAAGACTAAGAACGATATTATTTCACAGGCGCAGAATACCGATGCGTCTGTTCGTCATAATTATATGTCAATAATGGCAAATACATTATCTGCAGAGGATTTTGCAAAAGGGGCTGAGGAAGGCTTTGACCTTGCGGCAACAGACCCGGAAGAGACAGTAACTATTCTCGATAAGATAAAAGCAACTCTTGCTCAGGCAGGAACAGAGATAATTGGCTATACTGACGATCTAAGTTCAAAGCAGCTTGCAAAGATTACTGGAAGTCAGGGACTTGCGGATAAGATAGCTGCATCTTTTCATAAAAATGATATCCCTGTAAATCAGACAAATACAGAAAAGGTAATGAACAACCTTAGTCAGATGGAGGAAGTTAAGGATTTAAGTGAAGGTGCTTTAAAGTACATGACACTTAATGACCTCGAGCCTACTATTGAAAATCTGTATCTGGCTCAACATGCAACAAATGGACAGTCTCAGAGGAATCGCGGCTTTATTCCCTTGGAGGCAGAGGGCTACTATGCCAAAAAGGCAGATATCATGGATTTTGAGTCCATAAAGGACCAGGCTGTGAAGGTTATAGAGGAGTCTGGGCTTGAGACCTCTGATGAAAATATAGACAGAGCAAAATGGATGATCGAGCAGTCCATTCCGTTAACAACAAAGAATCTCCAGAAGATAGACCAGCTCACAAAGCTTGAGCTTCCTTTGGATGAGGACCAGGTAATAAATGCTGCAGTAAAAGAAATTGCAGATAAAAAGCCAGTGATCATTTCTGAGGACGAGTCTTTGGAAAACAATGTTCAGAAGGCGGTCAACGTATTTAATCAGACAATGGAAATCACTGATGAAGATATTGAAGCGGTTGTAAAGGACAACAAGACATTAAATCTGAAAAATCTTCATGAAGCGCATGAAGAAAATGCGTCTTCAATTAAAGATGAGAATGCTATTGAAGAAAAGGCTGTGGCAGCAGTTACAGGTAGCGAAGATGCAAAGCAGCTTGAAGCCAGAATTCAGATGGAAGAAGTCAGACTCAAGATGACAGTCAGCGCGAATATAAGACTTATCGATAAGGGCTTTTCCATAGATACTGAGCCAATTAAAAATCTTTTAGACGAGCTTAATAAGGAGCTCGGAAACCTTGGAAAGATATTTTTTCCTAATACTACTGAGGATGAACAGGGCATAAAAGAAGCTACTTCAAAGTACATGCTCTATGAAGAGTCAAATATAAAGATAAGTGCCTTCAGGAGCTATCCCGTAGGTGTTATTGGAAAGCTTTCAGATAATGGAAAGGAAAGCCTTGGCGAAATCATAGATAAGGGTTACTCCTTAAAACTTAGATATGAGAAGGCCGGAGCAACCTACGAAGCTGTTGGAACAGCACCGAGAGCGGACCTTGGAGACAACATAAAGAAGGCATTCAGGAATGTGACAGATATTCTTGAAGATCTTGGCGAAGCAGTAAACGAAGAAAATAAGCGAGTTGTAAGAATCCTTGGCTATAACAGAATGGAAGTGACCAGGGATAACATAGAAAAGGTCAGGACAGTTGATGAGAAGCTAATGAACGTGCTTGAAAAATTAAAGCCGGAAGCCGTTCTGAATCTCATAAGAAAAGACAAGAATCCTTTAAACATGACCTTAGATGAGCTTTCTAATAATCTTTCACAGGAAGAAAATGAGGCATCAAAGCGAGAAGAAAAGTATGCGAAGTTTCTTTATAAACTTGAGAAAAATGCCGAAATAACTCCTGAAGAGAGAGAAAGCTTCGTTGGAATATACAGATTATTCCACCAGCTGAAAAAGACAGACAATGCTGCAATTGGTGCGGTTTTAGAGACAGGTGCCCAGATGACAATCGGGAATCTTTTGACTGCATCAAGAACAATTAAGGCGAAAAAATCCGGAATGGATTACAAGATCGACGACAGCCTTGTGAGTGTGGAGGAAGTAAGGTCGGAGAATAAGGCCATAGACAGCCAGATCAATACCGCATTCCTCTACTACAGTAAAAAGGCAGAAACTGTCTATGACAATCTAGAGCCTCAAAAGCTTCATGCAGTGCAGCCTGATAATGAGATGCTTCTTGACGAGCTTGCAGACAAATTGCAGGAAGAAGCTGTAAGAGAAAATGATCTTTTACAGGAGAAGGAATACTACAGCCAGCAGGCAAGAGAAGTCAGAGAAACAGTAAGTAGAAACGGTGCAGAGCAGGCAAAAGATGAGCTCGTTGCTATGGGCGTTGAAATAAATGCTGAGAATCTAAGGGCAATCATGGGACTTAGAGGCGGACGCAGGGGCAAGAACACCGTTAGAGATCAGGTAGAGAGAATAGCACATCTGGCATTTAAGGAAACAGAAAAGAAAATGCTAGATGACCTGTCAGAAGCTGAAGACTACAAGGAATCATACAACGATCAGCTGACAGAACTATCCTACAAGCTCGATGAAATGCTTACTGAAGAGACTGGCCCGGACACCTACATTGACATTAAAGCAATTCATCTCATGCAAAAGCAGATATCAGTAGCGGCAAAGATGTCAGATAAAGGAAGCTTTGATATTCCTGTGGAGGTGGATGGCAGAACAGTTTCAATGCATGTCACTTTAAAAGAGGATGAGACACAGGGCACAAAGCTTGGAGCAAGTCTTGAAAGTGCATATTATGGCCAGGTTTCAATGGCTATGACAATAGAAGATAAAACAGTAATGGGTGTTTTATCTTCGGCATTACAGAAAAATGAAGAAATACAAAGCTACATGGAAGACGTAAAAGACAGGTTTATAAAGGCACTTGAGGCAGAAGAACCTGAATTAATTGTTGATACTAAAAACATTGGAATAATGTATCGCCAGACGGATCCATCGAGTGCGGTACAGGGCGCGGAAAACGGAATTTCCGATAGTAGATTATTGCTAAGGATGGCGGCAATCTTTGTACATGCAGTGTAATTTTTTAGCAGGAGGTCATCAATGCAAGTAAACTATAATATTTCCGCGATGATAGCAAACAATGCGCTTGCTTCTAACGACAATAAGCTGGCTGAGTCCATAGAAAGACTTTCAACCGGTCTTAAAATCGCAAATGCAAAGGACAACCCTTCGGGCCTTGCTATATCCAGGCGTATGAATGCTCAGATCAAATCTTTGAACGTAGCCGGAAACAACTCCGGAGACGGTATTTCTGTTATTCAGACAGCGGATGGTACCCTCACTGAAATCCATAGCATTCTTCAGAGAATGAATGAGCTGGCGGTTCAGTCCTCAAATGGAACAAACAGTGGCGACGACCGCGAAATTATCCAGGATGAAATTACCCAGTTAAAGGATGAAATCACAAGAATTGCAGAGGCTACCCAGTTTAATGGGCAGACTCTTCTTGATGGCACCTTTGACCTCAGGGGCTATGCAACTGTAAATGGCAAAACCGATCCTGCCATTACAGTAAATAGCTACTCGGATTCAGTTTTTGGCGGAAACTACACAATAGAAGGTCTCTACACAAAATACAATGAAGTAACTGGAGAGGTTACTCTTTATGAATCAGCTGATGACAGAGACAACGGCAGAAATGCTCTTGATCAGGGACTCATCGACGTTATCAAGGTTAATTCCTCTCAGGGAAAAACAACTACCGAGACATATATGTCAAATGCAGCAGTTACAGTAGATGGTGACCTTTTAAAAATCTCAGTAAACGATGGCAGAGAGATTGAACTTAAGATAAATAAGAACCTCAATGGTGAAAAGATAGATCTCGAGCTTACTGGCAAGGGAGCAATGACAATGCAGATTGGTGCAAATGAAGGTCAGACTCTCGACATCCGTATGCCGAAGGTTACTCTTTCAAACCTTGGAATTCAGTACACTGATTTTACAAGAACCATAAAAGATGATGTTGCAGATAACTTAAATGCAATAACAACTAATGATGTATACACACTTCCTGATGAAACTCTCGCTCAGGCAGAGTGGGACAAGATAAAAAGATGCAGAGACGACCTCTATGAGTTTGCTCAGTACACCAGAATAGAGATTGATCTTGGAACCTATAACCATGTAGATAGCGATATAGCAACCAAGATTCAGAGTGTTCGTCAGGATTCTGAGCTTACCGCTGATGAGAAAGAGGATCAGATCACAGCCATCTGGGAAGAGCGCTATATGACAATCGTTAATGAAATAGACAGTATTGAAAACGAAGTCGATGATGTGGGAAATCCTATAACTGCTTTGGAAAAGCTTACAAAGTTTGACAATGAGTATTTCATTACAACCAAATGGCAAAATGATATAAACAACACACTTCTAAGTCAGGACTATGGCGAAATTATGGATTATCAGGCTGGAATCAAGCTTGATGGAATCTTAAATGGTTCAAAAGATGCAGGAATAAATGCACCTTACACAGGCTCAGACCAGGCAATCGAAGATATCGGAAGAGCAATCCAGAAGGTATCTGATATCAGAAGTAGACTTGGTGCTTATCAGAACAGACTTGATCACACAGTAAGCAATATCAATGTTACAACTGAGAACATGACAGCTGCTTATTCAAGAATCATGGATGTTGATATGGCTGAGGAAATGACAGTTTATACAACTCAGAATGTCCTTTCACAGGCTGGAACAAGTATGCTTGCTCAGGCTAACGAGAGACCTTCACAGGTATTACAGCTTCTTCAGTAATAGCACATCTGATATCTAGAGCTTTAATAGGAGAACCATTATATGAAGCAGGAAAAAATACAGGCATATACAAGACGAATAACCATGGCGAATAAAACTCAGATGATAACCATTTTATATGAGATGGTTCTTGATTACATCGAGGAAGCCGAGGAAGAATTCGAAAGCGGCAATAACAACGGATTTATTGAAAGTGCCGGAAAGGCAATGAATTGCATAGATGAGCTTATCCACTCATTAAATCTGGAGTATGAGCTTGGGAGAAATCTTCTTGGATTATATCTTTTCGAGAAAAGACAGCTCCTTAGAGCAGTCGGTAAGCTCAACCTTGAGAATATTCCCCATGTAAAGAAGACATTTACAAATTTACATGAGGCGTATCTCAAATTAGAGACTATGGATACAGAAAAATCTGTGATGACAAATGTGCCAAAGGTGTACGCGGGACTGATATATGGTCGCGGAAAGCTCACAGAGACTATATCCGCGGATACTTACGGACGCGGATACATGGCGTAATAAAATTTCAAAAACAAACTTAAAAGTTTTTTAAGAATTTAAAAATTTTATCTGTTTCTACATATATAAATGTGTAAGCCGAACGAGCGTTTGAAGTTTTCGCTTAGTTCGGCTTATTTTGTGGCTTTTTTAGATACTGAAAGTCTTAAGATTTTCTTCAATACCAACAAATACGAACTGTTGACTTAACAAATGGTGACTGATAATATCTTCAACGTTGATTCTCAACGGAGAGATAATCCCATGCATCAGTAAGTGAAATAGCCGGCTCGGCATTCGCCCTGTTCCTTCTTTTATCTTGCTGCGGTCAGCGTTAAAGTATTCAATTACTTTAAGCCGTCTATTCACTAACCTGGGGGAATCCTTTTATCTCTTAAATAATCAATTGAACTTTAGAAACGAGGAAAAAATGGAAATACCTATATTGTATTGTCTTGTGTCAGGGTCTGCACTTACAGATCTTTTACGGCAAAAGATATTTAATAAGTGGCTAATTACAGGCGCTTGTCTTGGAATAGTAATAGCTATTTTTATTCCTGGACCGGACCTGTTATGGATGAAACTTATGAGAGTACTTATAACGCTTCTTACTCTTATTCCAGTCTATAAAGTAGGAGGGCTTGGAGCTGGAGATATTAAGTTATTCATGGTAATTGCACTCTTTTTATCTAAGGAAGAGCTGATAGCAGCTATAGTAGTGGCCTTTGCCATTGGAGCTGTTCTTGGAATCATAAAAATGCTTGTAAACAAAAGCTTTGGACAGACGATTCACTTTGCACTTCCTATAATGATCAGCGTTCTGTTGGTTACTAATACCCACAATTTATTAAGTTTTTAAAGAGGTTTTAAATGAAAAAGAATAATTTGATCATCTGTGATTCGGATGAGAAGTACTGCAAAAAGCTAGATGGCTTTTTAAGGGAGTGCCTTAGCATTCCATTTACAATTTCAGAATATACAAACGCTGGGTACCTTAGAGAATTTGAGGGAAAACAAGATGCTCTTTTGGTTATTTCAGAAAAGCTTTTTTCATTTGATGTGGTGGAGGGCTTTAAGAACATACTCGTTCTTTTAGAGATGCCAAAAGCCGTTTGTGAAAGAGAGAATGTCTTTGGCCTTGATGATGCAAATATCAAATATACAGCTAAGTACCAGAGTGGAGAGAAGATTTCAGAAAGCATTCTTTCAATGTGCCTTGATATGCCGGGAGTCATTGTTGCTAATCCAAGACTTAAGGCAAAAAGCAGCTTAAAGTTAATTGGCTTTTATACTCCTGTGAAAAGTATCCTGCAAACAAAAATCGCACTGGATTTTGCAAAGCAGCTGGCAGGAGGAGAAAGATGTCTTTATGTAAATAATGACCCTTATTGCTGTGAAAGAGAGCTTAAGGCAAATGAATTTAGCGAGAACATCACTGATCTTATGTACTACTCGGAATGTGAAAGGGATAAATTTTCACTATATCTTGAGAAGATTGCCAAAAGGCTGGGAAAGCTTTATTACCTTCCAACTTCTGATGGGCAGATTCGTGATGCCAATGCCGCTTCATATCTAAGGCTTATTAGTTGCATAGAAGAGAGCGGAAAATACGAAACAATGGTGCTCGACTTAACAGAGGAGATGCCTTCTTTTACTGAGGTTTTGAAGAGACTTGATACATTAATTGTGCTTACAAGCCAGGGAAAATACGCTGAGGATAAGCTGCGGATTTTTATGAATGAGCTTGAGAATACAGAAGGATTCCCCACAGAGATAGTGATGAAGGTGGATGCAAGTAGAGTGCAGGATCTGCCAGGGATGATTATAAAAGAAATGAAGAAAGGAGATAGATTTGAAAAGAGAGGAATTAAAGAATCTAATTAGAGACAATATTTTGTCTGAGATGGACTTTTCAAGGGATGTAGATGATGAAGAGATGCTTGCAAGAATTGACAGAAACATCTTAAAAGCATGTAGAAACAAGAATATTCTGATGGAAGAAAAGATAAAGCTCAGAAAGGAGTTATTCCACTCCATAAGAAAGCTTGATGTTTTGCAGCAATTGGTGGATGACTCTTCTATCACGGAGATAATGGTGAATGGAACAGACAATATCTTTGTGGAAAAGGATGGTCGCCTGTTTAAGTATGACATGAGCTTTGAGTCGAAGGAAAAGCTTGAGGATGTTATTCAGCAGATCGTAAGTAAGTGCAACAGAGTAGTAAATGAATCATCACCTATCGTGGATGCCAGATTAGAAAACGGATCCCGTGTGAACATAGTCCTTAGCCCGGTTGCTTTGAACGGACCGATCATGACTATAAGAAGATTTCCGGATAATCCAATAACAATGAATAAACTTGTTGAGATAGGTTCAATAACTGCTGAACTTGCAGAAAATCTGAAAATCCTGGTGGCAGCAGGTTACAACATTTTTATTTCCGGAGGCACAGGTTCAGGGAAAACAACTTTCCTAAATGCGCTTTCTGACAGTATTCCAAAGGATGACAGAGTCATCACCATCGAGGACAATGCTGAGCTTCAGATTTTGCATGTGCCTAACATTGTCCGAATGGAGACGAGAAATGCCAATGTAGAAGGCTGTAAGGAAATCACAATAAGAGACCTGATCAAATCATCCCTTCGAATGCGCCCCACCAGAATTATCGTAGGAGAGGTCAGAGGCGAGGAGTGCGTAGATATGCTGCAGGCTATGAATACTGGTCACATCTCAATGTCAACTGGTCATGCCAACAGTGCAAAGGACATGCTTTCAAGACTGGAAACCATGGTCTTGATGGGGATGGACATTCCGCTTTCTGCCATAAGAGGACAGATTGCTTCAGGGATAGACATAATTGTTCAGCTTGGAAGACTAAGGGACAAAAGCAGGAAAGTCCTTGAAGTATGCGAGCTTACAGGACAGTTGGATAGACTTACAGGAGAAATAGAAATGAGTACTTTGTATAGATTTGAGGAAACTGGTATGGATAAGAACAATAGAATAGTGGGAGAGTGGATAAAGCATAATGAACTTCACAATACTGAAAAGCTTTTGGCAGCGGGTCTTGCTCTGTGATTTTTCCATAAGAGATCTGCCACTTTTTCTGAGAAATGTGATCGTCATGATTGCTATTGGGAAACTATTCTACGGTTCCTATGGTGTTAGCGTAATCCTTTCACCTCTGTGCCTTTTCTGGCTAGTAATTCAAAAAGAAAAGAAAAAGAGAATTGAAAATCATGAGCTTGGAGTCCAGTTTAAGGACGCTCTCATGTCTGTTTCTACTGCCCAGAAGGCGGGATATTCCATAGAAAATTCCTTTGCTGAAGCAGGTAAGGATATGAAGCTTTTGTATGGAAAGAACTCTCCTATCTGTAGAGAGCTTTCAAAGATAGAGCTGGGAATAAAGAACAATATCCCAATTGAGACCATGATCAAAGAACTTGGAGTAACTAGTAAAAACAAGGACATCGAGGAGTTTGCCGGTGTTTTCCTGGTGGCAAAAAGAAGCGGAGGAAATATGACAGAGATCATTGAAAGATGTGTGAATGTCATAGGAAAACGCATAGCGGTTGAAAATGAGATTGATGTTCTGATTGCAGCAAAGCGCATGGAAGCTCAGATTATGGAGGTGGTCCCTTTTGGAATAATAGCCTATGTTGGCTTCACAAATCCGGGATTCTTAAATCCACTATATGGGAATCCACTTGGGATTTCGGTTATGACAGTGTGCCTGGTTATCTATATAGCAGCTTATCTGATGATAGAGAAAATCATAGCAATAGAAGTGTGAGGATTAATGTATGAAGCTTGTTATTTACATGGTAATTCCGCTATATATGCTGCTTTTATTTTTCCTTGCTGCAAATGAAAAGCTTCCCGATGACATAACGGATGAAGGAATAATGCGAGGCTATGAGAAAATAGCAGCCTTCCTATATAGACGATTTCTGTCGAAGAATCGTTATTTCCAAAGATCATTTGCAAAAAGGAAAGTCCAGCAGGATCTTATTACGCTTCATTCAAGGGCAGATGTGAGAGGAGAGCTTAAATCCTATTACATAAAAAAGATAAGTATGACGCTTCTGATAATTACATTAGGTGCTGCTTTGGCACTTATTAGCAGCCTGGCAGCCAGGAGAAGTTCATATTTTGATGAAAACGGATATCTTATAAGGCCATCCTACCAGGAGGGGGATGAGACGAAAAGCCTCACTGCCAGAGGCCTAAACGGAATTGATTACGGTGAATTTGATCTTGAAGTAAGCGAACGGAATTACAAAAAAAGCGAGGCGGACAGCCTTTACAAAGAAATGATGGAAAGAATGCCAGAGTTCATCCTTGGTGAAAATGAAAGCCTCGATCAGGTAGAGGATAACCTTGAACTAATTACCAAAGTACCAGGATATCCCTTCGAGATTACCTGGAGATCTGATGATATAGACATCATTCATTCGGATGGAAGAGTGGAAACGGAAAGCCTCACAAAGGAAGGGCGGACGGTTTTCCTGACAGCAGAAGTCACCTACAAGGATATGAAATGGGAGCAGCTTTTTGAATTGAAGGTAGTTCCAAAGCACCTTACAGATTTTGAATATATGCAAAAGCTTATCAAACAGCTCCTTAATGAAGCAGAGGAGAATACGAGAAATGATGAGAGCTTTGAACTCCCACAAAATGCAGAAGGTGTTGATCTTTTATGGAATGAAAAAATAGAAGATAACTCTCTTGTATTAATGTTGTTTATCTTCATGGCTGCAGTATTAGTCTACATTTCCAAGGATAGAGATTTAACTAAGGAAGTGGAAAAAAGAAGACAGAGTATGACATTAGAATATCCACAATTTATTTCAAGACTGGTTCTGTACCTGGGGGCAGGAATGTCAGTGAGAGCTATTATAAAGCTTTTTTCAACGGAGTACCAAAAGGATGTAAAAATGGGCAAACCGAAAAGTTTCCTATATGAGGAAATAACCAGAAGCTGTCATGAGCTGGAAAGTGGTTTGCCAGAGTTATCTGTATACGAAAGAATGGCTGTAAGATGCGGCTCCCAGCAGTACACAAGACTTGCTACGCTCCTTTCCCAGAATCTGAAAAAGGGAAATGGAGAACTGCTTAGGCTCTTATACGAGGAATCAGATAAGGCTACTAATGAACGAATGTCCATAGCAAGAAAAATGGGAGAAGAGGCGGGAACAAAGCTTCTTGTTCCAATGATCATGATGCTTCTTATTGTCATGGTAGTTGTGGTGGTGCCTGCATATTTATCATTTTGACAGTAATCCGAAAGGATTTACTAATATATACATTTTTAGGAGGAAAAAACAATGAAAAACAATGAAACTATTTACAAAAACAACATGCTTTCAAAGGCAAAGGCTTTTGGAATGAGGGCTGTTAATAATGTGAAGCAGTTCCTTAATGATGAGAGCGGAATGGGAACCGTAGAGGTAATCCTCATCATCGTAGTGCTAATTGGCCTGGTTATTGTGTTTAAAAAGGAGATTGACGGTCTTGTTAAAGAGATTTTTAAGACAATCAACACCGATGCAGCTAAAGTCACAGGCTGATGCATACCTGACAGTTTATCTATCTCTTTCAATCACTGTAATTTTGGCGCTGATTCTGGCACTCCTTCAGGGAGCCAGAGTTGGAGCGGTCAAAATGAAGAGTGAACTGGTAACGGATATAGCTTCTAATTCTGTGCTTGGAGAGTACAATCGAGCTCTTTTTGACCAATATGGTCTTTTGTTCATCGATGATTCTTTTTCTTCATCAAATGGCTATGTAAAAAATGTTGAAGAGCATCTATCTAAGTATTTCACCAAGAATTTTGAGAGATCCCCACTGGGAATAGTCACAGGCAGATCCACACAAATTACCGCAAAACTAAAGGATGTGTCTGTAAATGGTTTTTCAGTGGCATCAGATGGGAATGGTGCCGTTCTTAGAAGACAGATACTTGCATATATGGAGGCTGAGCCTTTGGAAGGGACACTGGCAGAAGCAGAAAAGAACCTTAAGGTCATAAAGGATAAGGGATATGAATTTGCAGATGTGGAAGAGCAGGCAAAAGAAAATGAAAAGACTTTATCAGAACTTTCCTATACAGAGACCAATGAAAATGGAGAGGAAGAAGAAATAGGAGCAGACAATCCGGCAGGGCAGGTTACAGCAAAGAGGAGTATAGGAGTACTTCCTCTTTGCGCCCCTGACTTTGATGCTATTTCAAATGCAGCAATTAATTCTGATTCATTCATTTCTCACAGGAATCTTAAGCATGGAACGGGCCTTGATGAAAAGGAAGATAAAGGAATAAGCAGTAAGGCTCTTTTTGATGAATACATATTTGAAAAATGTGGATGTTATGGGAGAGAGCTGGAAGATAGTCCGCTAAAGTATGAGCTCGAATATATATACGCAGGAAAAGACAGCGATTATGCCAATCTTGAAAAGGTGGTAAATACTCTTTTTCTTTGGAGAGAAGCGTCGAACTTTGAATATCTAATGAGCAATGAAGCCATGCTTGCTGAAGCTGAGGCACTTGCGCTTACAGCAGCCGTTGTAATAGCTGTCCCTGAAGCAGTAACTGCAATTAAGGCAGCAATCGTACTTGCGTGGACTTTTGCTGAGACGATCTCGGACCTTCATATTCTTCTTTCAGGTGGGAAGGTGCCAATTATAAAGAGTGTTTCAAGCTGGAAGCTTTCTCTTGAGAATATGCTCTCCTTTCAGGATCACTTAACAGATGGTGGTGGATCAGGTCTTAGCTATGAAGATTATCTCAAGGTCCTTCTTTTGATGAAAAACAAAAAGGAAAAGACCTTTAGATTAATGGATGTAATGGAGATGAATGTCAGAGCTACTAAGGGGAATGCCCATTTTAAGATGGATAACTGCATAGATGTTTTCAGGGCGGATTTTAATATCACAGGAAATAATTTGAGAGGATTGGAAATAGAGAGAATCTATGGATATGAGAGATTTTAGAAAGCTGGAGCAGTCGGTAACAGCCTTTTTCAAACAGATGAAACATTTTAAGGAAATCAAAATAATAAGATGCATGAGAAAGGACTTGCTTCTCCGGGCAAAGACAGGGAAAAGGCTGTCACCGGCTGCTTCAGTCACTGTGGAGGCCTCTATTGTATTACCAATCTTTATATTTTTCTTTGTAAATGTAATCGGAGCCTTCGACATACTAAAACTCCAATGTGACATGGAGGCAGCCCTGCATCAGACGGGAATGCAGATAGCAGAAACATCAGCCTATACAAGAATGGCTGACGAAAAGACGACGAAAGCTATTTTAGGGGACACAGCAAGAGGAGTAGCGTCGTCTGTTTACGCATCCCAAAAGGTAAAGTCGTACCTTGGAGATGATTATCTTGAAAAAAGCCCAATTGTTGGAGGAGGCGGAGGAATTTCATTTAAGGAATCGGCTTTAAATTCTGATGGAGACATAATTGACATCATAGCTTCATACAAGGTGCATCCTATGTTTGGAATAGCTGGCTTTACTGATTTTGGAATGGAGAGCAGGTTTTACGGGCATGGGATGACTGGCTATGATCCAGACAGCTCTAAGGGAGCAGATAAAGAGGAGTCGGAAGAACTCGTATACATTACCGAAAGTGGAAGTGTTTACCATAGGAGTCTTAGCTGTACTCACCTGAAAATAAAGGTAACGTCTGTCCCAAAGAGTAGTGTCTCATCTAAAAGAAATAAAGATAGAAAGAAATATTATCCATGTGAACACTGTGGAAGCAGGGGAAGCACTAATGTTTACATTACTTCTTATGGAGATAAATATCACTCTGATCCCAATTGCAGCGGATTAAAAAGAAGTATCAGAACTGTGCCTATTTCAGAGGCAGCAGGAAGGCGTCCCTGCAGTGAATGTGGATAATTCGGAAATATAGAAATGAGGAATATATGGAAATAGAAAACAGATTATTTATAGAAATAGTTTTTAAAGTGGCAGCAGTGCTTATTCTTCTGACATCTTCCTTTGAGGATTTACGGGAAAAGAAAATACCAATTCTTTTCCCTGCTGCGGAGATGGTTTTATCCATTGCTTATACGGGGTATTTATGGAGTCAGGGTGATTTTTCATTAAAGCTTATGTTTGCAAATATGCTCCCTGGAGCGATGATGCTTGTAGTGTCAGCAATAACGGGGATGGAGCTTGGAACAGGAGATGGATTAATGGCACTTTCCATGGGACCGATTTTTGGTTTTTGTGATATGTCAGTTGCAATCATGCTATCTTTCCTGTTTTCTTCGGCAGGAAGCATAATCCTTTTGGTTTTAAGAAGAGTCTCTGCAAGGAGTCGCCTTGCTTTTCTGCCCTATTTAACAATGGGAGTAGGGGTGATGTGCTTTGCGAGCTTTGGTTAAACGAAGACTTCCGGCTTACATGAGTGTGGAAGCTGCATTTATTGTACCTGCTGCGACTTTTGCAATAGCTTTGATTATTTATCTTGCGTTCTTTGCCTATGCAAGATGCATTCTCTCTCAGGACGTATATATTCTTGGCTTTAGGGCATCAATCTTTTCCAAAAGTCAGGGTTATGAAAATGGAGCAGAATATGTTGAAGATAAAGCAGACAGGCAGATAGCCGGGAGATATTTTGGATGTGATAAGCCGCAAATTAAGGCATCGGAACAGAAAAAAAAGATAACTGTAGATGGAAAGGTCAGCCTGAAACCACGAGGATTATTTGGCTACTATAAGGATATACCTGGTGTTTTTGAAGCTGGTGAACGAGGAAGCGCAAAAAGGCATAATGCCCCAAAGGGTTTGCGGAGGATAAAAAGATTTGTGGATTTGGGTAAAAAAGTGACTAAGAAAGGCTAGAAAGAAATGAATATACAATATGACAGAGATGGTTCTCATAATTATCTGGTTCTGGATGCCGAGGGTATGGATCTGGGAAAATATGAGTACATGATGCTTGAAAGCAACCATATTGAGGGGATAATTCCTTTTGGTGTAAGAAGGGTAGATGGACATCCCTTCTTTTATTATGAAATAGATTCTAAGCAGAGTCTTAATAATCGCTATGGGCATGGAAAACTATCTTATGAAAAGTTAAGGAGCTTAGTTAAGGCACTTGTAGGTGTTTCTGAGAGACTTTCTGGCTATTTCCTTGACGACGAGAAAATAGTGATGGAATCACAGTGCATCTTTGAAAGTAACTCATCAGGAGATTTTTATTTTTTGTATCTGCCAGAATATGAGGAGACTATAGAATTTGGCGAAATGATAATGGACCTTGTTAATACTGATGACGAGAAGGCGGTAGAGTTTGCCTATAAGATAACTGAGGCAATACTTGATGGAAATGGAAATTACTCAACTGCTCTGGGTTCAATTCTGTTTGATGATAATGATGAACCCAGGGAATACTGCGAATGCGTTGAACCCCATGTCATAGGAGAATACGAAGCTTATGGCGATGAAGAGGACGACAAAGATGGAGAAGTAGTAGAACGAAGAGTTGTAAAAATACGCATACCTTCTAAGGTTAGTATCCTTCTTTCTATTCTTTTTGCATTGGTGGCAGGAGCCCTTTGGTATATAAGAGTAATGTACATTCTTACTCTTGAGGAAAACATATTGGATATTTCCATATTAATGCTTTGTGTGATGATGTCTCTTATTTCTCTTTTGCAGAGCGGATTGGGAGGCAAATTGAAAAGGAAAAAGGATGAAGGGTATGTAGATGACGAAGATGCTGAGGATGATGAGGAAGATTACGAGAAAGACTATGTGATTAATACTCCTGTAGTAGCGGAAAGTTATCAGGAAGTGGAGGAGGATTGTGAAGAAACGGTTTTTCTTGGTTCAGAGAGCAACGTGACACTTCGCAAGCTCTATAGCATAAATAAGGGATGCAGTCAGAATATTTCTCTTGATAAACTACCTATAACTATCGGGAAAAGCCCTGACATGGCGGATGTAGTAATAAAGGATCCGACAGTTTCACGAATACATGCAAGAATAATGTTAGAAAGTGGCGAGGCTTTTCTTCAGGATTTAAATAGCAAAAATGGCTGTTTCATTAATGGTAAGAGACTTTTACCAAACGAAAAGGCAGTCATAATTCCTGATGATGAGATAGCTTTTGGCCAGTGCTTATTTATATATCGCTAAATATATTAGTTGTAGCGTTTACTTACCACAATATACTGTCCAAATTATGATATAATGATTTTCAGATTAAGTTTTCTTTATTCGTATGGAGAGTAATGGTATGAAAATAAACATTTACTACGGGGGCAGGGGCATAATCGATGACCCTACACTTCTTGTTCTTTCCAAAATGACAGACGTATTTAAGGAACTCAACGTTCAGGTCGAACAATATAATCTGTTTGAGCAGAAAAATGGAATAACAGCGCTGCCAGGTACATTGAAGAATGCAGATGGCATAATCCTTGCGTCTACAGTTGAGTGGTTTGGCGTTGGCGGATACATGCATTCATTCCTGGATGCCTGCTGGCTTTATGGAGACAAGGACAAGCTTACAAAGCTTTATATGGCGCCCGTAGTTATGTCAACAACCCATGGCGAACGTGAGGGAATGACAGAACTTCAGTCTGCATGGGAGACTCTTGGCGGAATTCCTCTGGATGGAATCTGCGGATATATTGCTGATACAGCTACCTTTGAGCGTACAGAGAGCTATCAGAAGCTCATCGAGAAGAAGGCTGAGAACATCTACAGGAACATGAACCAGAAGATGGAATCACTTCCTGCAAGTAATCAGGCGGTAAAAAATACCGTAGCTATCACCAAGATAACAGACCTTACTCCGCAGGAAACTGAGCAGCTTTCTCGCTATGTTTCAAATGATGAATATGTGCAGACTCAGAAGAAGGATATCCAGGAGCTGTCCAGCATTTTCAGAGACAAGATGGATAAAGAGCAGGCAGTTGGAAAAACAGAGGATTACATAGAGAGACTTAAAAATAGCTTTAAGCCTGTAGCCAGCCTTCATGCTGTTTACCAGATCACACTTATAGATCAGACTAAGGATAAAGATATTCTTATTCGCGTGGATAACCAGAATCTTGAGTGTAAGGAAGGTGAATCCTCAAGCTTTGATGTTCATGTATCTATGAATACATCAGTACTTGATCAGATTATTTCCGGAAGGATGACCTTCCAGAGAGCTTTCATGGAGGGGAATCTGAAAATGAAAGGAGATTTCAAGCTGCTGAGAAATATGGATCAGCTGTTTGATTTTAAATAAATTTGGAAGAACAGGATAATAGATTTAACGATTCCTTCTGGGAAATGCAGAGTAGGATATACAAGAGCGCATATGTGACTATAGCATTGATAATATGCAATATGCTGATATTTATCTATATGATATTTCACAGGGTAGATGTTTATAATCTGTATGGAGTGGAATCCTTTGCTGTCCTTTTTGATCATGAATATTACAGAATGATAACCAGCATGTTCATGCATGGCTCGGTGGAACACATATTTAGTAATATGGTTTGCCTTTTAGCTCTTGGAGCTTATGTAGAGCATGATCTGGGACACATAGCATATTTGATAATGTACTTTTTCTCAGGTCTGATAGGGAATGTCGTTTCCATAGGATGGGACATGCTGCTTGATGAATACAGCGTTTCAGTTGGAGCCAGCGGAGCAGTCTTTGGTGTAACTGGCGCAGCAGTAGTGATTCTATTTTTTGGAAGGAAACGTCTAAAACTAAAAGGGTCCACCATCATCCCAAGGATGGCAGCAGTTGTAGCGCTTAATTTATATAGCGGATACGCAGATAATACGATAAACGGTGCAGCGCATTTTGGCGGCCTTTTAGGCGGGATCATTATTACCGTTTTGATTACTTTAATAGGAAGAAAACAATACACAATGGAGGAATGGGTATGAAGGATTCAAATTGCATTTTCTGTAAGCTTGCAAACGGAGAGTTTGCTACTAATTCGATTTATGAGGATGATAAGTTCAATGTTATTTTAGATAATGGCCCCGCTACAAAGGGACATTGCCTTATTTTACCCAAAGAGCATTATGCTAATCTGTTTGAGCTTCCTGAAGAGACAGCAGCAGATGCTATGAAGCTTGCAAAGAAGCTTTCAAAGGTGCTTGTTGATAAGCTTTCAGCAGATGGTCTTAACCTTGTTCAGAACAATGGCGAGGCAGCAGGCCAAACAGTAAACCATTTCCATCTTCATCTGATTCCCAGATATAAGGATGATGGACAGCACATTTTGTGGAATCCCACATCACCTGATGCAGAGGAACTTAAGGCTCTGTGCGAAAACTTGAAATTCTGAATTTGACACAATCGCTTTATCCAAAGGACTGGCAGGTGGCTGGTCCTTTGGGTAAGGCGTTATTTTAGGTATGGAGGAATACTTTGAGAACTATTAACTCATCTGAAATTACTGAAGCAGTGCGTAATCTGTGCATAGAGGCAAACCACAGACTTTCGCCTGACATGAAGCTTGCTCTTGAAAACGCTAAAAAGACGGAAAAATCACCTCTTGGAAAGCAGATTCTTACACAGCTTGAAGAAAACCTTGCCATTGCAGACAAGGATACAATTCCAATCTGTCAGGATACAGGAATGGCTGTGTTTTTTATAAAGATTGGACAGGATGTTCATATAGAAGGAGACAATATCTCTGATGCTGTAAACGAGGGCGTTAGACGAGGATATACAGAAGGCTACCTTAGAAAATCAGTCGTTAAGGATCCTCTTATCAGGGAAAACACAAAGGATAATACTCCCGCAGTAATTCATTATGATATCGTTCCTGGCGAGGAAATAGAAATCACCATAGCTCCTAAGGGTTTTGGAAGTGAGAACATGAGCAGAGTATTTATGCTCAAGCCTGCTGATGGCGAAGATGGCGTAAAAGATGCCATAGTTCAGGCTGTAAAGGATGCTGGCCCCAATGCCTGCCCGCCCATGGTAGTAGGCGTAGGAATCGGGGGAACATTCGAGAAGTGTGCGCTTATGGCAAAGGAAGCTCTCACAAGAGAAGTAGGAAAGCATTCAGATATAGAATATGTAGCTAAGATGGAAGAGGAGGTCCTTTCCAGAATAAACAGTACAGGCATAGGACCCGGAGGGCTTGGAGGAAGAGTAACAGCCCTTGCAGTTAACATCAACACCTACGCTACTCACATTGCAGGACTTCCTGTAGCAGTTAATATTTGCTGCCACGTTAACAGACATCGCAAAGTAGTTTTGTAATCTTTTTTGAAATACGGATTTTGCTATTAGATTATTACCCGAGAGGATTTGTAATGGAATATAGAATTAGTGCACCTTTTGACGAAGAGACAATAAAGAAACTTAAGAGCGGTGATATGGTTTACATAACAGGAACCATATACACTGCTAGAGATGCTGCCCATAAGAGAATGAAGGAAGCCCTGGATAACGGCGAGAGCCTTCCTGTTGATGTAAATGGAAATGTAATTTACTATATGGGACCTTCACCTGCAAGAGAAGGCCGTCCTATAGGCTCTGCAGGTCCTACAACAGCCAGCAGAATGGATAAATATGCACCAAGGCTTCTCGACCTTGGACTTAAGGGCATGATTGGAAAAGGAAAAAGATCTAAGGAAGTAATAGATGCAATTGTAAGAAATGGCGCAGTTTACCTTGCTGCAATTGGAGGAGCAGGAGCTCTTTTATCTAAAACCATTACTGAGTCTGAAGTTGTGGCTTATGATGATCTAGGAACCGAGGCAATCAGAAAGCTTAAGGTTGTGGATTTTCCTGCAATAGTTGTAATAGACAGCACAGGCGCAAACCTTTACGAGACAGCTATTAAGGAATTCAACACAGAAAACAAATAAGAATCGCGAAAGATGTGTTGACAAGGCTTCAATGTCTTTGTATAATAACTTTTGCGTTAGAGATATTAAGCTCTGACGAATAAAACCAAATACCATTTGGTAGAGGTTTCAGACATGGAGAAATACTCAAGTGGCTGAAGAGGCGCCCCTGCTAAGGGTGTAGACCGTTCACGCGGTGCGAGGGTTCAAATCCCTCTTTCTCCGTTGAATTATTTATCAGAGAGCGTTGATATCGATGCTCTCTGTTTTTTTATGGGTCGTGACCCAGTTGAGCTCGCGAAGCGTGCGAAATATCAACCACCCGCTATGCGGGTGCGCGGTGTTTGT
>SVFV01000025.1 GCA_015056655.1 Butyrivibrio sp. | reverse complement strand
CTTTCGGCTATATCCTTCCCACTACCGGGCGGATACGGGACTTTAACCCGTTAGAAACGTGCGCCGCTAGGCGCACTGCCAAAAGGCGGCAGACCATATTTATGATCTGCCGCCTTTATAAATAATTATGTCACGTAAGGGCACATAACAACATACTTACAATTACTTTTTCATCTATAGCATAAACCTAACTATTTTTCGCCTTTTTCAATTTTACAGATATTGAGGGATTTACAGCCCCACCTTTTGTTTGGATCGCAGATGTCAAAAATGCTTTCATATCCGATGCTGTATTCTTACCCTTAGAACCATCTAATATATAAACAACTGCATTAATTTTTGCATTGTTTTTTATACCCTTGAAAGCATCCTTACCCACTTGAAAACCATATATTCCAAAATGACTATGGCTAAAATAAAAACCGGGTAAAACAGTGAAATTGATTGTTCCCAAGGACTTGCAATCCTTAAACAGCCTCTTAGGATATTTCACAGTTACAATACCAATGCTTAATTTTTTTAGTTTTTTACACCCATTAAAAGCATCCGACGATATTTTTAACACATCATAGACTGCTCCATTCTGATCCTTAATTGTACCTGGGATAGTCATGCTCTTTACATTTTTAGATTTAGGCGCAACAAACTCAACCTTATAAGAGCCAGAACCATTTATAACCTTATATTTCCCTTCTGAATAATTGATTAGTGTTCCCTTTTCCATATGGGTATGAAAATAAATAGGAACTCTCTCAAAACATCCTCCCCCATACTTATCTTGATTTGAACAACTTATGGATAAATGACCTATAATCGAAAAATAGCTTTTCTTGATTTTTTCCAAATCCGCTTTCACAGTAAACTTTCCGGTACTGCAAGTTCCTCCCACCTCGACACCACTGACAAATGAAATACTTTTTTCAGTATAATTATCCTTCTCAATTGAAACAGAGAAGCCTCCTTCCGGTAGGACAACATTTCCTGCTTCGTCGAGCAATTCTACCGTAAATTCCTGCGTATCTTTCGTAAAATCAAAAGTAACGGATTCAGGAGTAGTCCTTAATGTGTATTTTTCTTCAGCACTCGCCGTAGTCTTACACAACAAAAACAAACACAGAATCATCACGCTGGTCATCAGGTATGTAACCACTGATTTATTTATTTTTTTTGCCATTAGCTTACTCTCCTATAAGAAAATATTTACTAGGACTATTGCAGCACGGTCGTAGTACGTTTGTCTAACATATTGTGTGTAGTCACATATATCGGGCGCACATAAAAAATGGACAATCGCATAAACGATTGTCCATTTTATTTAGCATTCTTTTGTAATCACAAATTAATACTTGTTTGCTACAACCTTGACACCAGGTCCCATTGTTGTTGCAAGTGAGATGCTCTTAAGGTACTGACCCTTAACTGTTGAAGGCTTAGCCTTAACGATAGCATCCATAAGAGCTGTAAAGTTCTGCTCAAGCTGCTCCTCTGAGAAAGATGCCTTTCCGATAGGGCAGTGAATGATGTTAGCCTTATCAAGACGGTACTCAATCTTACCAGCCTTGATATCGTTGATAGCCTTTGTAACGTCCATTGTTACTGTACCAGCCTTAGGGTTAGGCATAAGACCCTTAGGTCCGAGAACCTTACCAAGACGTCCTACAACGCCCATCATATCAGGTGTAGCAACAACTACGTCGAAATCAAGCCATCCTTCGTTCTGGATCTTAGGAATAAGCTCCTCGCCACCAACGTGATCAGCACCAGCTGCCTGAGCCTCATCAAGCTTTGTTCCCTTAGCGAAAACAAGAACCTTTACAGTCTTACCTGTACCGTGAGGAAGAACAACAGCACCACGAATCTGCTGGTCAGCGTGACGACCATCACAACTTGTGCGGATGTGTACTTCTACAGTCTCATCAAATTTTGCAGTAGCAGACTTCTTTACTAAAGAGATTGCTTCTGCGGTCTCATACTGCTGTGCTCTATCGATGAGCTTAGCAGCCTCTACATACTTCTTTCCGTGTTTCATCTCTTAGCCCTCCGTCAGTCTTCTACTACGATACCCATGCTGCGTGCAGTACCAGCGATCATGCTCATAGCACCTTCGATATCAACTGCATTCAAGTCAGGCATCTTTGTCTCAGCGATTTCTCTGATCTTATCCTTAGAAATTGTTGCAACCTTATTCTTGTTCGGAACACCAGAAGCCTTCTGGAGATTGCAAGCCTTCTTAAGAAGAACTGCTGCAGGCGGAGTCTTTGTGATGAATGTGAAACTTCTGTCTGCATAAACTGTGATTACTACGGGGATGATAACATCACCCTTGTCAGCTGTCTTAGCGTTGAACTGCTTTGTGAATTCAACGATGTTTACACCGTGCTGACCAAGTGCCGGTCCAACCGGGGGTGCTGGTGTTGCTTTACCAGCCTGGATCTGTAACTTAATGTATCCTTCGACTTTCTTTGCCATAATGGCACCTCCTAGAAATAATGTGGTCAGGCGCAACTATTACGATAAATCGCATACTGCTCCCACTCCAGTTCCCATGAATTGAAATATCTTAATTCCAACTCATCTAATATATATGCATAAAGCGCAAAGCGCAATATACCAAATTTATCAAACTTTTCTAACTTCTGAAAAGCTGATCTCAACAGGTGTTTCTCTCTCGAAAAGATTAACGTTGATTGTTGCACTCTGTTTACCAAAGTCCATACGCTGAACGATACCAACAGTACCATTCCATACGCCTGCAACAACTTCGATCTCGTCGCCAACACCAAAGTCAATAGACATGTTCTCTGTCTTAATGCCAAGGGGTTTGATCTCAGCATCTGAAAGCGGAACAGGTTTGCTTCCCGGTCCAACGAATCCGGTAACGCCTCTTGTATTACGAACAACATACCAAGTCTCGTCGTTCATATCCATGTTCACCAGAACATATCCAGGGAACATCTTACGTGACACATTTCTGCGCGCACCGTTCTTCATCTCAACTACATCCTGAACAGGTACTCGTACCTCGAATATCTGATTCTGAAGATGACGGTTCTCAATAGTTTTTTCAAGATTAGCCTTAACCTTCATCTCGTAGCCTGAATATGTGTGAACTACATACCAATGTGCATTGGCATTGATAGACTCACCTTCAGAAGTCTCAGCACCCTCTGCTGCGCTGGTTGACTCTGCAGCTTCTGCAGTCTCCTCAGCATTAACAGCTTCAGTAGCATCAGTAGTCAGATCGAGTTCATTTTCATTCTGCATCTCTTCTGCCATAATACTCCTTCATTATAAACTGGTAAGTAAATTAACCAGATATCCAAAACCATAGTCAAACACAGCGATTAAAGCGCCAACTATTACAGAAATAACTACAACTGCTGTTGTCTGTTTAACAATGTCTTCTCTACTAGGCCACTTGATCTTATTGAACTCAGCCTTTACGCCTTCAGCGAATGCAGAGAGACCGCTTTTCTGTGCATTTTTTGCAGCTCCATTTTCACTCATATTAACTAACTCCCTTCATCTCATAGGATGAAAAACAAATTATTTTGTCTCCTTGTGAGGTGTGTGCTTCTTGCAGAACGGGCAGTACTTCTTGATTTCCATTCTATCGGGATGTGTCTTCTTATCCTTAGTTGTATCGTAGTTACGGTTTTTGCACTCTGTGCAAGCAAGTGTAATTCTTGTACGCATTGTTCATTCCTCCGTGCGTTGTTATATAATCTTACAGTCTTATTTTTTTGCATAAAAAAAAGACCTAAATCTCTGTCGCTTGTCTAATATAACACAGGATATATTATAACGTCAATCTGTTTTTTTCAAGAACAAAAACCTAGTCTTCGGTATATTTTTTTACATTATAACCTTTTTTGATATAAAATATAGAAGAAATGAATTTTAAAATCAAAAACCTCAATTGAATAATGCATAATAAATCTTTTTAGAATATGTTTATACTTATTTAATTGACGCTCTTGACTAGTAGATGATAATGTTAAGGTAATAAAACATGTCCTTGTATGCCCTCGTGCAGTATGCCAAAGGATTGGCAGAAGAAAGGCGCGACATCATGGAAGAAAGGAGGGGCATCATGGCAGGAATTAATATTAATGAAGCATACAATCATTTCGCAACCACTTATGTTGCAAAAGAAAACGCGAATGTAGACAAGCACAAGAAGTCTGACCTGCAGAATGTTTACAAATCTATCGCGAAGATCAAAAAAGAATCCCCTCTCCATGTTTTAAAACAGGATGACGATACTCAGGCTGAGGCTGTGGGTATTAAAGAGCATGCCCGGGCACTTAGAAGTCAGCTTGAGGCTCTTGGAAGCGAGAGCGAAGTCGTTCTTAATAAGAAGGCTGCCGTTTCATCCGATGATGACAAAGTTTCAGTTGAATATGTTGGAAATGGCGAAGACAAGGCACCAGAGTTCAACATCGACATTGATCACCTTGCAACAAACCAGATAAATGCCGGTCACTTCCTTGATCCAGATGAAGAAGTCGCCCTTCCAAGTGGAAGCTATGCATTTAATGCCAATATAAATGGTCACGAATACGAGTTCCAGTACAGCATAAAACCAGGCGATACGAACAAAGATATCCAAGCCAAGCTCACAAGACTTATAAACAAGGCTGGCATTGGACTTGTGGCTGGTTTACAGGATGATTCTGAAGGAAAATCTTCTATAATAATAGGTTCAAGTGATACAGGTCTTAAAAAGGGTTCAACCTTAAGGTTCGAAATAAGCGAATCCTCCACAAGCGAAAAAGGATTAAATGTCTCCTACTTTGGACTTAACCTGATTGCACAGGAACCCACCAATGCACACTTCTACCTGAATGGTAATGAACATTTTTCATCCTCCAACAGATTTACGGTAGGAAACCAGTTTGACCTGACATTAAAAGCAACCACAGAGCCGGGATTACCGGTCACGATTGGTGTCAAAAACGAAAACGACGCATTAGTTGAAAATGTAAGAGCCCTCATCAATGGCTACAACACATTCATCGATAGCGTTAGAAGCATAAATGATGAAGGCTTTAAGAGCCACAGGCTTGTTGGCGAAACAGTAGCCATTGCTCAGCAGCACTTAAAGGATACTCCTTCAATTGGTGTTACTGTTGCAGAGGATGGTCATGTTGATTATGACTCATCAAAATTCAGAGCTTCGACCGAATCCGATATTCCCGCCAAAGCCCTCGAGGACATTAAGGAGTTTGCAAAAGCTCTTACAGTTAAAACAGGTGAAATATCCATAGATCCCATGAAATATGTTGAAAGACCAGTCTTCAACTATAAGGATCCTCATGGCTCTGACAATCCTTCGCCATACATCACGAGCGAATACAGCGGCATGATGTTCAATAATTATTGTTAAAAAATTCCGTTTAAACCTATGCGTGTCAGCATCTGGTCCAAACGGAATTTTTATGTCCTAAAATAGTATTATTCTAAAGCTATTAATCAAACACTCTCTACCATTTCCAAAGCGGCAGCGATTACCTGATCCATGTTGTAATACTTGTACTGTCCAAGGCGTCCGCCAAAGAGCACATCACCATATTCCTTAGCGAGTTTCTCATACTCAGCAAAAAGAGTATTATTTTTCTCATCATTCATCGGATAATAAGGCTCATCTCCAAGCTTCCAGTCAGCAGGATACTCTCTAGTTACGATAGTTCCCTTTCCTGTGCCATACTCGAAATGTTTGTGCTCTATAATTCTGGTATAAGGAATATTTCTCTCAGTGTAGTTAACAACCGCATTTCCCTGATAGTTATCAGTATCCGGTAAATCCTCAGTCTCAAATCTAAGTGATCTGTACTCAAGATTTCCAAGCTTATAATCGAAGAACTCATCGATCATACCAGTAAACAATATCTTATCGAAGCTATCCCCATCTACAGATTCAAAAGGCTTTGCAGGAAGAGCACCGTCCATGCGAACAAACTTCTTAAATTCACACTCTGTCTTAACAGTGATTGTGCCTGTAATTCCCTGCTCCTTCTCACTTTCACTCTTTTCCATAAGCAAAAGCTTCTTAATTATATCAGTGTATCCGCCGATAGGAATTCCCTGATAACGGTCATTGAAATAGTTATTGTCATAGGTAAATCTGAACGGAAGTCTTCTTATAATAAATGCAGGAAGCTCCTTGCAATCCTTACCCCACTGCTTCTCAGTGTAGCCCTTAACAAGCTTTTCAAAAACATCACGTCCAGCAAGTGAAAGTCCCTGTTCCTCAAGATTTCTTGCTTCAAAGCCCTCTCTGATATCCTGGCCACTTGCAGCTGCCAAATCAAGCTGTTCAGCAGCATCCTCATCCCCGGCTGCTGCACGCTCTTTAAGGATTCGCTTCACTTCAGCCTTTGCCTGCTTATCGATAATCTCACGAGCTTCGTCAGGAGTCTTGATACCCCAGAGCTTACTGAATGTGTTCATATTAAAAGGAAGATTATAAAGCTCATCATGATAAACAGCCACGGGAGAATTGATATACTGATTAAACTCTGTAAATCTGTTAATGTACTCCCATACATTTTTATCAGAAGTGTGGAAAATATGCGCACCATACATATGCACATTAATTCCCATTCTATTTTCAGTATAGATATTTCCACCTATATGATTTCTTCTGTCGATAACCAGAACATTCTTGCCACTTCTTGCCATCTCATGAGCAAAAACACAGCCAAAAAGTCCTGCTCCAACAACTAAATAATCGTATTTCATTTGTCCCTCCAAAAATATACTTTAAGCTATTGTACCACAATTTAATCTAAAAATAGAAAATCCCGAAGAGCTGCTGCCCTTCGGGACTAATAATCTCATCTAATTACGGAGCCTGATATTTATCAAGAGCTGTAAGGTCTCCCATATAATCAAGCACCTTCTTGCGTCCAACCTTGTTAAGCTTTACATACTGCTGCATAACACGGTTCTCTACAATCTTATTACCAAGATCAGTTCCCTTTTCAAGAGTACTGAAATCTACAGGATTAAGATTGAGCTTATCGCACATACGGATAACTGTTCCGTAAGCCATTCCTTCAATTCCTCTATCGAGTGCTGTTACAAGGGTACTATATGGAATCGACATATCTATTGCAAACTGTCGTACGCTCTTATACTGAGTCAGAATTTCTCTTTTAAGTATTTCAGCTTTAGTCATATGATATTACCTCCTTTTCTTCGCGCAAAACCGCACTAAATGATTTTACGTCTTTTTGTAGCAGTTTCAAGTATAACCTATGAACGTTTTTTCGTCACTTATTTTTTTCTTAAATTTTGTAATAAAATTCAATAAATTTATCTTCGCTTTTTGGGCAGTTTAACGAAAAGAGCGTAGATACCCATGTTATCTACGCTCTTAAAGCTTTTCGTTTACTTTTTTACGCTATAGTTTTTTCATTTTCTCGCACATCAAATGAAATATATTTTTAGAAAAGTTAATAAATTTCAAAAAGTTTATCGAAATTACAAACAAATCTTTCAAAACTTTCTGACTAATTTCTTCGTTTTTTCGTCCCGAATAATGATATAAGTTTTTATTTTTTCGCTAAATTATGCGTCCATTTGCAGATAAATAGCGTCCCAGTTTCTTCAAAAGTGCCTCCGGATCCTCTGCATTTGCTACAACATCCCCAGCAAGAATGTAGTCAAAGCTATGCTCCGGCCACGGGAACGTTACAAGCTCCGGGTTTCCGGATACCATATCATCAGCCATAAACGTTGAAAGCCCGGCAAAAACATCAGCATTTGTAATTCCAACCCCAAAGCATCCCGGTATCAGATATTTAATCGCTGACAAAGTCGCTCCCATACCTGCTTCAATGTCGAGTAGCCTGAAGCTCCTGTTGTAGAGCTTTGCTCCAAGATAATCAGCTCCCTTAAGGCTATCATCTCCACTTTTTTCATTTTCAGCAGTAAACAGAGCAGTTATCTTATCTTCGTCAGGAAGCATATACCCCCATACATCAAAGCCCCATTTTTCTGAAAACTTCTTGCGACTTTCCTCCATAGCCTCACTCTTATCAGCAAAACCGCTACCGCCATGATGATATATGAACGCATTATGGCAAAGAACCTGCCTGTAGCCTGCAAGACAAGTCCTTATTCCAAGGTCATCATCCTCAAAATATCCAGGTGAAAACCGTTCATCAAAAAGCTCATTCCCCGTATCCTTACAAATAAGAACCCGCTCAATCATCTCCTGCTTTATGAGACACGCAAAACCAGTCAGTCTGAACCTTACCTCTATGGGATTCCACATGGGAACATTGTGGTCCTTCGCATAATTCTTTGATGCCTCGAGTGCAGAATCCAGTGAAATTGTCCTCCACCAGCGATGCTCTCCCTCCACCTGCTCAGTGCTTTGCATTGGCTTACCCTGCAAGCTCACCATAGGGCGAGCTCCAGTCATCGGAACCTTCTCCAAATAAGGTGTAAACGCTGCCTCCGCCACCTCCTGGGAAGGCGCACTATTAGTTACAGCACCTGCTGCCCCGTTTCGCTTATCAGAATAAAGTCCCATTCTGAGCCAGAACAAAGAATTAGGCATTAAAATTGCATCATTATTAAGAAAAAATACATCATTTTCCGGATTCGCCGCCCTAAGGCCTATATTACAGCCTTTTGGAAAGCCCTCATTTTTCTTATTTTCTACAAGGACAAAATCCTTTGATTTCTCAGCCTGCTCCCTCAAAAATCTGATAACATCTTCATCAGTAGATGCATTATCTACCACAACTATTTCATAGCTTTCTTTCAGGGAGTATCTCCTGATGGCGTAAATGCACTCCTTCACAAGCTCCAAATCATTATAGGATACAATAACTATTGAAGTTCCGCGGACCCTCGCCCTGTCACTTATGTCATCCATCGCAGCCTTTATAACTGGCTCATCTTCTGGCTCATCACAGTAGCACAAAGCATTTTCAAAGCATAAAAATGCCTGATCTGCATTACGATACCTGTAATACAGACCAAGCATAAAATATAATTCGTAATTATCGAAATTTGCACGCAGCCCCTCTATCAAAACCGCGTACTCATCCACACTGCTGCCTTCCTGCTCAAAAGCCCCAGCTCTAAGAATATATGCCTCTTTTGATGCATCCTTCTCTTCAGTGTGTATGCTCATGGTGTCCCCCTGCTTGCTCTTTGCGCTTTTTATTTATATATTTTGCTACCTCGTTTTTAAATATCTTCACCTTAGCCATATCCGGTTCCTTATCAGGAATAGCTGGAAGCTCCTTCTGAGCAGATGGAATTGCTACATTATCCCCTTCGAAAGGATGTATAACACCCGCCTCATCTCCGCAGATTATCGCACCATCACAGAATCCGGCAAGCTCACTCATCTGTACTTCGTGCATACTTGCCCCAGGAAAAGCTGTCAGGCAAAAACAGAATCTCTCCCTTACAGAGGAATATGCAGATCCAAGGTCTGTTCTATAGGATGAATTCGCAAAATCACTTACTTCCTGGAGAAGTCCCTCACTCTCAGATGGGTACTTTCTCTTGTTTATTCCGTATGTTCCAAAGAGATTAAGGCTAAGGTGCTGGCCTTCACCATCTGTAAGTAAACGCCCCGGGCAAACCGCCATACTACCCAGCATATTTCTGACATAGCCTACAAGAAGTCCTGATAAAGCGCCCCTTACACCAACAATACCTGCAGTAAGCTGCTGGTTAAACGAAGTAATTGATGAATTATCTCTGACTGCTTTTCCAAAGCATGAAACAGGGAACTCACTCACATCCCCTGTAAAGGTCCTCTTGATCACAGAAACTCCAGCCCTATACAAAGGTGTGATCTGCAAAGGCGCAACCTCCTGCATCACTGCATCAGGATAAGTAACATCAGCATAAACAAGAATTCCATCTACTCCTCGAAGTACCGGAGTATTTACGAAATAAAACTTATATTTTCCAGGTGCTCTCTCCCCTGCGGCGTGTACTGTTCCACTTAAAGCTACGCCCTCTCCAAGACCTGCAACCTCTATATCCTCGATCTTTTCACAGGAAAAATCTGCAAACTTCCCATTTGCCTTAATGAACGAAGACATAAACTGATCATCGCCTATACGCTCATCGCCGTAATATACTTCGCGGATTTTGCCCTTATTTGCACCAGTTCCATTTATCACAACTCTAAGCTTTCTGCTAAGGCTCTCTATTATATAAGAATCCTTCTCTGTTTTTTGTGCTGCAGTTCCTGGCTTAGAAGTGTTCGTCGCACTGTTAATAGCAGCAATTCTCTCTGCCACTGCAGGATTTGTATTATTTACCTCAGGTTCCTTCGGCTTTTCAAGCTTGCCCTGCGCCTCAAGAAGTCTCTTCATAGCTCCTTCTGCATGGAAAACAGGAATTTCCTCAGGTTTTACCTCTATAAGCGGCTTGTGAACAGCCTTTGGCAGATCAGTTCTATTGAAATGATAGTAAATCTTATAAGTGCTCTGAGCTTCAGAAAAGCGCGCTGCAACAAATGCAGTAGTAACAAAGCCTTCTGATGACTCCATCTCTATCGCCACATAAGAATCCATCTGACATTCGTCACACTCAAGCACGAGTGTACTGATTTTAGGGCACTGCCCCTTTTCTATAGCCAGCTGATATGTAACCGTCCTCTGTCCCTGAGGATTCATGATAATAAAGGAATTTCTCTCCTCATCATCCTTTCTTCTGGAATAATGATGCTTTCCAATCGCACTATTATTAAGCCTCTGACGTCCAGAAGTGCGCATTGACATTTCTTTTTCGTTAATAGCCTTTCTCTCAATTTCCTGTATCTGAGCAGAAAGTCCTTCAGCCTTAGTAAATCTATCCTTTGCAGGAGCAGGAATTGCCTCTCCAAAATTGTGAGAAGATAAAAGCTCCACTCTTTTTTCAAGAGAATCAGAGGATCTCTCCTTGGAGTAAACAAGGCTTGCGCTTCTCGCCCTGTCGAGCCTCGTCCAGATAAGTCTGTCATAAGGCATCTCGCCAAATGCAGAAAGATCGCTACCTATTCCAGCAGCCACATCCCCCGCAAAAGAGCACTCTGCCACAGCCGCATGATCTCTTATATATCCGCTCGGAGTATTGTAAGCAACATAATCAAGCTTTCTAAGCTCCTTTAAGAACCCAGAAAGGCCCTCTGTTTCGTGCATAGGCCTAAAGAAGCTGCTGATGCCCATATCCTCCCAGAAGATATTTTTAACATCGCCGCTTATTAGAATGAAAACATCACCATCAATGATATTCTGAAGCTGCTCCTCATGGATGGTTTCAAAGGTTTTTGTAAGTGATCCTGCATCCAGTAAATCTGCTGCAGAATATGAAGGAATAAGTGTAATAGACTCTTCACCATGCCTATAGGTAACAGGATTATACGCAATATAGCTGCTTTTTCTAAGCTCTCCTGCCACAGTGGTAAGTGCATCAGGTCCAACGTTACTATTTCCCAGAACCACAGCGCTTACTCCAGCTTTTTTTAGTTCACCTATTATTGATGGAGAAAAAACATAGCTGCCAGTAGAAAGGACAGTAGATGGTTCTCCTAATGTTCTTGCAAAAACACTTTTTACCGATTCTTCACCGCCAGGAGAAACCACATGAACGTTCCCAGTAGTAGCTTTTCTAAGCGCAGCCCTGATTTCCTTTCCTGTCATTGCAGCAAATATATCCGAGCTGTTTCCCGAAAGGAGAAGCTCATCTGCTCTCTCGCGAATCCTGGTTTTTATTCCATCTATGACGTCTGGTCCAAGTGAAGGAAGAATCCTGCCAAGTGTATAATCACCCTCTATATCCCAGGTAGCTTTTACAGGCTGGCCCTCATTATTTGCCTTCTCCAATGTCTCAAGAATAAACCTGACTGCAGTCAGATCCCTGCCAAAGCCATTCTCATCATTTGTATCGCCTTTATTTGAATGTAAAAAATCTACATGAAAATTAAATCCGACATGGATTTTGTGACTTGTCCCCATAAGCTTATCCCCCAATAAGTAATTAATAACATTGTATCACATCATTTTTTCAATAGAAACACCAAACACGCATTATTTCTGATATTGCAGAGTTTAAATGCTCACATTTCTGACAATTATTACTAATCACTCACGCAATTATTAAGTAGACCAGTGTACGCCTTGCATTCCATAATCTATAAAGGGTATAAATCCGGAATGCAAATGTCATTTTTATATGGATTTGCTAAAGAAAGGAAATAGAACGGAGAACAATATGAGAAAAGGAATTGTATGGGGATTAGTTATGACAACAGCATTACTTACAGCGTGTGGAAGCGCTAAAACAACACCGGAAACTGCCGAAGCTCCTTCCGGAATCGAAGAGGCAATAAAAGAAGAAACCTCTGTCCAGGAAGAAGCAACTGAAGCTACAGAAGAAACTGCCGAAAACGATGGCCCTACAGCCACAGTTGATGTACATGTCCCTCCAAAGTACACAGCTCTCAGAGTAGAAGGTGGTGGCACAATTGAGAGAATCACTTACACAGCTCACGACTATGCAGACGATGGCAGCGAGATAACAAAGGAAGCAAATGTATACCTTCCTGCAGACTACAGCGAAGATAAACAGTACAACGTTCTCTACCTCCTTCATGGAATTGGTGGAGATGAGGATGAATGGGGAATGAACAAAAGCACTTCCCGTGTAAAGTCAATCATGGATAACTTAAGTTACTACGGCGATATCAACGGTTTTATCGTAGTTACACCAAACGGAAGAGCTTCTTCAGAAAACAACAAAAATAGTTCTGGAATAGATGGCTTTTATCTTTTTGGACAGGAACTCAGAAATGATTTAATTCCTTACATGGAGTCGCACTATAGTACTTATGCAGAATACAGCGAAGATGGCTATGACATGGCAGCTTCAAGAGCTCACAGAGCGATCGCCGGTCTTTCCATGGGTGGTATGCAGACAATCAATATCGGTATCTGTGAATGTCTTGATCTCTTCGGATACTTCGGGGCCTTCTCTGCTGCTCCCACCAGTAACGAAGCCGTAAAGGTAGCAAGCTTCATTGACAAGAGCGAATATCCTGTTTACTACTTCTACAACATCTGCGGTACAGAGGACCATATCGCTTACCAGAGTTCATCTGCTGCAGCTAAAACTCTTCCTGCTCTTTGCGAAAAGATAACAGATGGCGAAAACTACATGTGGCAGGAAATGTCCGGCGGACACGATTTCCACGTATGGTATCAGGGCTTCTACAACTTCGCACAGCTTGCATTTAAGAATGATGGAGAGAATAACTAAATAGATTCTTTATATGACAAAACGAGAAGAACCGTATGGCTCTTCTCGCTTTTATAATGCTGTTTCACTTTTTCTCTATATCACCAAAAATGTAATGTCTTACAGGAATAATGGCGGTTAACAGGATCGATCCAAGTATGACACATGAAACAACTTCGCCAATGCCAACAGTAAGTACAAAGAATGGGATTCCGCCGGGGTACTTATAAACAAAGTGCAGAATTGGCGGAATAATTATCATGTTTGAAATCACAGGTGGCAATGTGCAGAGGAATCTGTGCTTCCTAAGCAAATAAGAAAATATGGCACCGATAAGTGTAGCGAGTGTGCCAAATATGATATCCGGAAGCATTGCTCCTGTAAGGGTGTTTGCTACAAGGCATCCTATCGCTAATCCTGGAATTGCTGCAGGAGTAAAGAAGGGGAGAACACACAAAGCCTCGGAAAATCTAACCTGAATTGCTCCACTTGCAAGATCAAAGCCAGCGGCAATGGTGGTAAGCACTACATATATAGCTGCTATAGCGGCTGCCTGAGTCATAAATAATACTTTTTTGTTCATTACTATTTCCTCGAATCTATTTTTGTCAGCCCCTATTCTATTCCGTTTTTCATAAATACGTCAACTTATCATAAATTGGCAAATCTTCAGGAATCTCTTCGTCGAATTCTTCAAAATTCTTTATGAGTCGTGTGCTTACCTTTGCGAGGTCAACCTGATGAACCATCCCAACACTTCCTGTGGATTCTCTAAGGAAAATGCTACTTGATCTGAACTGCCCATTTACACCAAAATCACTTCCCTGAACTGTAAACTTTGTTTCAGCGTTCTTAAGACATATAGCACCAACATCAGCTTCCTTTAAGGTCATGAGAGTATCATTTCCATTTTCATCGCGGCACCACACCTTGAGCTTATCAAAAATGTCATCATCCTCGTCAATCCATCCGTCGCCATCACTGTCGTACTCAGAAAGCTCAGAAAATCCATTTCCAGAAATTGCACCAAAAAGCTCTTTTCCATCATTGATTTTGCCATCGCCATTTTTATCGTATGCCAAAAATCCCGAGCCTTTTCCGAGGCTTTTAACTTCTTCTGTTTCACCATCGGCATCAAGATCAAATGTGAAGGTCTGATCCGAGATTTCAGTCACATCATTAGAAACGTTTATGACAAGCGGATCAATTAAAGCTGCTGGCTGCATGTGCATTACACCAATTTCTTCTGTGAACTTCCTTGACATGGAAAGATTTACATTAAAACCAATTTCCCTGCCATCCTCAGTTCTGGCAATTCCCTGAGCTGAAAAGGCAGTCTGTTCTTCCTCAATATGGACATAGGTGGTTGTTGAAACACTCATCCACTGGTAGCTTCCGGAATTCATATTGCTTCTAAGATCTTCCATAAAATTCTGAAGCTTGGTTCGCCTTGACCCTGTTGCTCCGCCATAGAGTATCTGCATGATGTTAAGGAGTCTTTCCATAATCTGCATTCTGATGTTTTCAATCTCAGATACTCTGGGTGAAGTCTTGTCCTCGCCCTGAATTGCGAATTCTCCTGCGGAATTGTAATTTGTAAAAAGATTATCCTCCTCTCCTTTTTCCTCTGCGCTTTTCAGAGTGTCTGTAAAGCTTGGCTTCTCACTGCTTTGCGCTCCTAAAAGAACAGTTTCTTTTGTCATCACAAGCTGGCTTTTTGACGTGTACAGCCTCCCAGAAGCCATGTTAATAGTACTGTCTGCTATCCTCATAAGCACCTCCAAAATAAGAACAACTTGTATCGCACCTAAGGCTGTTTTATGTGTATAGCAGATATTTTTGCACACAAAAAAGCCGGGCACGAAACACCTCAAAGCTCTGCCCAGCTTTCTATTGTTATTTCGACAAGTATTGGTAATTTCTTAACTGATATATGGTACAATATTTTTATGAAACTAAACGATGTTATGAAGGACTCAAAAATCAAAATACATGCCAACATCAACGGTCATGGAATTCTTCTTATAACCAAGGCTGAGATTGGTGTCAGAGACGGACTTCTTGTGGATTCGCTCACTTATTTTGACGAGGATCTTATATTTCGTGACCCTGTAAAAATCGTCGCAATAAATAAGCGAGATGGCAGAGCCTATGAATTCGAATCCCAGAGCATAGGTCCCGTCGAAACTCGCTATGGGAAGTTTCATCTAATTAGGTGTCCGGAGGAGGGAGCACCTGTCAATCGTCGCCATGCAGAAAGATATGACATCGATAAGCTTGGGGTTATCAAAATCAACCGAGGCAGAGATATCAGAAATGCTTTGATTTATGACATTTCCATGAAGGGTGTTTCCTTTATCCTCGACCAGGATGCAGTAGCAAAAGTGGGGGATCATATTTCTGCGTCTTTCCGCTATGATCCGACCTATTTCCACTTTTATAGCTGCGAAGCTACGGTTGTCAGATCTTTTAAAATCGATGATCAGCCTGCGATTGGCTGTTCCATCAATTCCATGGGCGCTGACCTTGTGACTTTGATCAGTAATAAGAGAAGGGAAAAGGCAGGATTCCCTGTTGATGATATGCTTGGCCTTTCGAGATCTTCTGATGATGACATTGCTTCCGGCGATAAGATTCCGGTTAACTATGCGCCTCCTGTAGAAAATACCCCACAGGTTGTGAGAGCAAACGCCAGCAGATATGAGCTTCCTATGGAAGAAAAGGCTGTTAAGGAAAAGCCTCCTGCTACAAGCAGACCTTTATTAAGTAGACCTGTGGTAGAGGTTCATGAACCTGAGATAGAATATTTATCTCCTGAGGAAGCAGCAGACCTTATTCCTGAGCGTTCAACCTCTGAGATTATAAGAGAAAAGCTTTCTGAGGAAAACGATATTTCTTCGCAGCAGGAAAGTTCCATATCAGCAGAGGATAACTTATATCTCGAGGAACTTCGTTCAATCGAAGATCGCTCACCTAAGAAGGTACTCACTCAGAAAGAAGAGAAGGAGCCTGCATATATGCCAGTTCCTCCTGCAGTTGATCCGGCAAAGACACTTGCAAATGCCGCAAACGCAGCTAAATCAAGAGTTCATCTGCCACAGGAGAGCCAAAGCAGAGGTTTTGCAATTGATGAGGATCTTTTATCCATTAGACGTGATGACGGATTTCTCACACCTGATCAGATTGCAGACATAATTGAACTTGAGAGAATTAGTAAGAATAGTTGAGAATAAAAAACGAGAAGAACTCCTGATGTTCTTCTCGTTTATTTATTCCCACACAAATATATCAATTTCTCAACTATCTCTTTATACCCCGGAATAATTCTGGCAAACACATTATCCTCCACATACACCATTGGCACGTCTCCAGGGAAAACATGCAGAAGTCTCCACACATAAAACATAATAGTTATAACAAGCAGAGCTCCCAGCATCGCCTTGATGCCCTTTATTCTTCCATCAAAAACATAGCGGTTACCCAGAAGCACCAAAATAAAAAGCAGCCATAACACAAACGTCGCATTGTATTTAAATGCCAACACTGGATGAAATATCACAAGCGAAACAAAAGCCCTTGTAAGGCCACAGCCCGGACATGGGAAGCCTGTTAGAATCACAACCGGACAGGTTGTATGAAATATGATGTTAAGCCCTAACAAAACAAGAACTATGATAAGAATCATAACCCTGTTTTGAAAAATATCGTCAAGTAGTCGTTTGAATATTTTCTGCATAATAATTCATTAGATAGACACAAAGAAAAACTGGCAGAACCAAGGGGTCTGCCAGCCATCTTCTTAATAACTCATTGAATTTAATGCTTCAATCACAGCAGCACCTATCACAGCATAGCAGATAATTCCAATAACTAAGCAGATAAGAGCCCATATAAGCTGCGCCTTTGCCCAGTTTGACTTTGATTTCTTTGTGCCGCCGCCAAATGCCCAAACAAAGAGCATTACAAGACCCACACAGGGAATACACATAATTAAAAAGGTCAAAAGCCAATCCCCTATTGAAGAAACCTCTTCTGTCGGCGGAAGCTGCACGTAAGTAGTGTTGTTCATAGGTGCAGACTGACCCATCGGCTGCTGATTAAACTCCATGTTGTTATTCTCGTCCATATTGTCCTCCTCATAAATATAAATGCATAAAGCTAAAAATTTACTACTAAATTATACATTAGTCACATCAATAATGCATTAAAAGCCAACAAATAATTATTCAAATAGTAACAACAAATGTGCTCACTTTATGCCATAGCTGGCGGGAGTTCGTCCGTAGAAGTAATATAGAACTGCTCTACCCTGACTCCGGCTGACATTGCATAAAATCTCAGAGTATGTCTTCCGCTTCTTAGCTTAACATCTGTAAGCGGAACCCATCTCCATATATTCTCAGCTGAGAATCTCCATATTCCCTGGCCTCCATACAGATCCTGTTCTGAATATACCTTGTCATCCATTCCGATTGTGAAATGCCCCTTTTCTGCATCCCACAAAAGGACTCTAGCCCATATTCTGTAGGTTCCACCCCTGGTCTCAAACATGTAGTGAAGAGAAGGTGCTTTCTTTATGGCACTTGTTCCTCCCCAGGTTGTACTCTTGAAAGCCTCTAATGCCTTTTCATCCCTAAGGTACATGGCAAGTCCTGTCTCACCATGGGAGGGTGAATTACAATAATCCCATTGTCCACCTTCTGTGAAAGCAGCCCGTGATTCGCACATAGCAGAAGCGGCTTCGATCAGAAGTCTTCCATCCTTTTCCTGAACCGGATGCTCACCCTGAGCAATTATTTCTGATGGCGGAATCGGTGTTCCATAGCGAGATAAAAACTCCATATGTTCACCAATATCCTCCATGTTTTTCTGTTTTCTAAGGGCATAGTACACAGGTCTTGGCGGCAGCTCATACGCCTCTTTTCCATAGAAGTCCCAGGAAAATCCAGCAGCATCAAAGCTAAGCGGAAGTCTTAAATCTCCGCCTCTTATTCCAAGTGTATTCTCTCTTCTTTCTCTGGTGTAAATAACAAACCTTGAGAAGGAGAAATACTTATCAACTGCATGGAATATGATTCTGTGTGAACCAGCCTTTATGTTAGGAAGTCTAAGATAAAGCTTATCCACGTTATTTCTAACATTTTTCTTCCAGTCGCCCTTGAACTCGTCTGTGGACTCTGACTCAACTATCTCAGCAGGATTCTCGTCAACAGATACTCCTATTCTGATTCTTCCGACTGCATTCAAGGTGGGGAATCTGTGAAGTTCAAGTAAAAATGCGCCTTCACTGGTAACCGTTACTTCATAAGTAAGAGTAGCCCTCTCTGTTCTTGCTTCAACAATAGACCCTCTGTTTCTTCCAAGATTTGGGATCCTTATCCATGCTCCTGACAGATCCCTAACCATATCTGCCTCGATTCTGAGCATGCCATCATCCTCCATGTGAGGAGGAAATACGATATTGCTTTGTCCAAGAAGAGTGATTCCTCTAAAGAGTCTGATTTCAACAGGAATGCTATGACTCTCTCCTGTCATAAGCGCCATGACATGGATTTCATCCTTTATGGATACGATCTTATCTTCCGGCTTTGCAAGTCCCTTGTCTGACATCTGGTTTATCATCTCAGGCACTGCTTCCCAGTCAACCTCAAGCAGGATTCTCTCCTCACCGTTAATCCTGATATCGCCATGTCCCTCAAAACCAACGATGCTCTCCTCAGCTATCTTTAGCCATGAAGGCAGATCAAGTGTTACCACGATCTCATTTTCACCAGCGTTTGCTATCTCAAACCACTTTTCAACCGGCTTAACAAAGGTTATTCCATCATCATCGTTCTGGCAGGTGACAATCAGATGATCTGCTGCCTTCTCGATTGGCGGTCTGCAAGCGGGATACATAGCTGTTCTCGGCGGAGGGAAATCCTCCGGTGTCATTATGCCGTCCCATTTTCCATCCGACATAACGTGATTATAGAAATACAGCATACCTCTTCTTGCGTGGTCAAAGGACAGCGACCTGGTGGTATATTCCGCAGCACTGTGCACCTTTCCCTGCTTCATGCAAAGGTTACTTCTATCTGCATAATAGTACATAGCATAGGTATAGTAAGCTGCATGTATCTTCATCAGAACAAGCTGGAAAAACGCATCCTTCTCATTATCAGGAAGCGAATGATAAATTCTGTTTCCTGTCTTAAACATATATTCGTAGCGGTGGATTCTGCTAACCGCTTCATCTGTGTATGCAGTCTGAGAAAAAGCATCCACATCCATCTGCTCAATCTTGCGCACATTTGTCAGCTGATCAAATTCAACCAGCATGGGAGCAAGCTTCTTTCCATGATGCCCACTAAAGGTTTCATCGATCCACTGTGATAAGAACTGAACTTCATCGCCGCAGATTGTCTCTTCTTTTCCTATATCCCATGCAAGCTGTGCATAATAGGTTATCTGCTGTTCCAAAGGCTTAATTGCGCCAAAATTAGTCACCCAGAGCTTTCGTATTCCTTCCTCGTAAGCCTTCTTAAGCTCATTTCTGGTCTGAGCAAGTGGCACTGAACAAATAAACAGATATGACTGTCCCGGAGGTCCCCAATATGAATTGTGATAGTACAATCCATTTCCGCCAGGTCTTCTCTTTTCCTCTTCATTGGGATAGCGTCTTATATAGCCATAATTGTCATTTACCCAAATAAGTGTATAGTCCTCCGGTACATGAAGACCGTTATCGTACAGCTCCAGCACTTCCTTGTAGGGAACAAAAATCTTCATGGGTTGATAGTCGAGGGTGTTATCCAGTATTTCCTGCTGAATGGACATGACATCCTCTAAAAGCTCTATTTTCGCATTTCTAAGTTCATCCCCGGAAAGTCCGGAAAGAGCAACCGTCTCAAACCCGGAATCATGGATTCCTCTCATACCAAGAGTATAGGTAACTTCATAATCCTTATTCTGGACAACACTCTCCTGCCAGTATTCTATAATTGCATCTCTGCTCTTCTCGGATGCGGTGAAATCATATTTAACGTCACTGTATCCCTTTTTCTCAAGCCAGGGCTTCCACTCTTTATTGTTGCTCCTCATTAACATATCGCAATGTGAGCTTCCCACCACGATTCCCATCATGTCTGCAAGCGCACCATTCTGCTTGTTGGCATTAAAGGAATTCACATGCATGGCAGGCCATATATAGTTCATCTTAAGCCGCAGCAAAAGCTCAAATATCTTCTCATAGGTTCTGACTCCGATAGTAGTCTCACCCATATATCTCTGCACCCAGTGCTCAAGCTCTTCCTCATCATTGATGAATATTCCTCTATACTCAATGCTAGGATGATCTGACACATGGTACTCATCCGGAAGAGAGATCTCCATCTTTGGTTTTATGGGAACATCAGCCATGAAATACCAGGGAGAAACCCCAAGTATACTTCTACAGAATTCATAGATTCCATAGATAGTGCCTCGTCTGTCAGAACCAGCTATAACCAGCATGCCTCGTCTGTCTCTAATGACATAGGCCTCCTTGCGCCTCCTTCCGGACGTGCTGAAAAGACCTACGAGGTCTTCTTCCTCAAGGTCATCACAAACTCCGACAGTTCCAACCAGGACTCTTTGACAATCCGGGTCAGATGCCTCCGTATTAATCTGTAATACTCTTTTGAAGTCGCGGATCAGATTAGAAACCGCGAGTTTGACTGCTTCAGATTCTCGCTCATTGATTGTCACAACAACCGATGAGTGCTGCCTGATAGTTATCCCCATACTTCTCCCCCCATGAGACTATGTGCATAGCATAAATTTATTTTATCAATTTTTTATAATTTGTGAAATAGGCTATTTCACATTTTATTAAATATTTTCATGTTTAATTTAATAATATTGGACCTCTCTTTTTGGTTAAAAGTATCAATTGTTTTTAAAAATAATATATAGCACAATATATTAAATGACCCATTTTGACATGAATCGAGGACAAAGCATGAATGACTTTGAAGCATTAAACAGGTTCGTACAACTATTGTCAAACACTAATGCACCCTTAGATGTCTCTCAGACTGCCTTTAAGGAAATCGGAGAAAGCTTCGGCATATCGCGCATTACTCTGGATATGAACATCCCCGAAACAAGGCAGACTCCTTCTGGTGAAGTCCGTCACGTCGCTGTCTATTCTGGCGAGATTCCTTCTGACAATATGACAGAAATCGTCTGGCTTGAAGAATCCATAAGGACAATCGAAAACGGCATCATTACCGCAAAAGTCTATGCCCCAATAGAAACCAACTGGGCCTTAGAAGATCGGCAAAAGCTTCAATCAATTCTAAAAATTTACCTGACCTTCATAAATGAATACAGACTTTGTGAGCTTGTGCAGAAAAGTGCAATGACTCAGTATCTAACAGGGCTTCCTAATTCTGGCGGCTTTATTTCTTTTGCCACCAGAAAAATGATAACCGGGGACCTCAAAAGATATAATTCCTACTACTTTAACCTCAAGGGATTTGGCCTTATAAACAGGCGCTTTGGCCCGGAGGAAACGGATAATATCATCGTAAGATACACCAGAGTCCTCATGGAATTTGCTTCAGAAGAAGAGATAATCGGTCACCTTGGAGGAGACAATTTCGTTGCCTTAATTTACAAGGAACGTACAGAGGATTTCCTTAATCTCATTCAGAAAACAGATGTCTTTGGAATAAAGGACGGCTCCAAGATTCCTGTAACCATAAGTGCAGTAGCAGGTGTCTTCGACATAGATGACTCAGTCAAAAGTCCCGGCCAGGTTATCGGAAGAGCATCCATAGCCTGCAGCGTTGCAAGATCAACCTCAAGTGATCCCTTCCTCTTTGTTACCAAAGAGATGAGCACCAGGGTCTATCGAGAAAAACAGATTGAAGATTGCTTCAAAAAAAGCCTTACTAATAATGAGTTCAAAGTTTTTTATCAGCCAAAGGTTAACACCAAGACCAACACTCTCGTTGGTGCCGAGGCGCTTTCAAGATGGCTGTTTAAAGACGAGTTCGTCTATCCTGCTGAGTTTGTTCCTGTCCTCGAAAGAAACAGCTACTCAATAGGACTTGATATATATGTAATGGAGGATGTCTGCAGAACCATAAGGGAATGGCTGGATAAAGGACTTGAACCCGTTCCGGTTTCTGTGAACTTCTCAAGAAGTGACCTTACAGATGAAACCCTTGCCAAGCAGATCCAGAGCATCATCCACAAATATAACCTCGATCTTAAATACATTCAGATTGAAGTTACAGAGACCGCAACCTCCAGGGAAAAAGGCCTCATAACCAGCTTCTTAAATGAGCTTAAGGGCATGAATATTGCAAGCTCAATAGATGACTTTGGTACAGGCTATTCATCTCTTGGAATACTAAGAGACCTTCCTGTAAACACAATTAAAATTGACAAGTCCTTCATAGATAACGACGCTCTCACAGAAAGAGATGAAATTCTTCTTAGAAACATCATCCGAATGGCAGATGAGCTAGATATTGAAGTTATCACCGAAGGAGTAGAGAGAAAAGACCAGATAGATTTCCTTCAGAAGGTAGGCTGCGACTTAGTCCAGGGCTTCTACTATGACCTTCCTATAGATAAGGATGAATTTGAAAAACGTCTCAAAAACAAAGTATATACCAAATAAATCAAAAGCTCGCCGCTATAAACGACGAGCTTTTATTTTATGCTACCGCACAAAGTATTGATGCTATGATCTGCATTATCACAAATCTGATAACAACCTGTGTATCTGACCATCCCATGTTTTTTCTGACATGATCATGTATAGGCGTTCTAATATTGTTCATTATGTGTACCTTGCAAAATCTGATAAGTGAAACCTTGATCAATCCAAGTCCACCATCCACAATAAGTACGATTGACAGGATAAGATAAGCAAAAGGATGTTCTGATTTCATGGCAAGTACCGCAATGAAAAATCCAAGTGCTCTGCTTCCTGCATCTCCCATAAGCATTGAGCTTGGAGAACAGTTAAAGTAAAGATATGCTAAGAGTGCTGCGCATAACAGTCTGCATGCGACTCCCATACTTCCGAGGTTTTCTGAGAACAAAAGTGCAAAGGACATGATCGTCACCATACTAAGCGAAGCGCAAAGTCCATCAACACCATCAGAGCAGTTCGTAACATTGATTGCCATCCAGATAAGCGCCACTCCAAGTACAAAGTACAAAGGATAGGGAATCGTAAATTCAAATCCCAAAAGTGTCACTACTCTGCTGTTCTGTGACAGGAATGTAACCATAGTTACTATAGAAAGAACCAGATCTATAAGTCCCTTTTTATATTCATTCCATGGCTTCTCAGCAGCATCATCCAGATATCCGCTCATCATGATAAGGAAAATCAGTATAAGATAAATAATCAGCTCCACAGAAAGTGGCACAAACAATATGCAGCCAAGGATAAAGTCGATGACAAACACAAGTCCGACACCTCTTATTTTCCCCTTAGACAGAGCTCCGTTAATTGCAAAATCCCTGCCCTTATCATGAGGAAGGAATGAAAACCTCATGTTCAAAGAAACAAAGCTGATCAGCGCTGTGATAGTCATAGCAAGCGCTGTAGCCTGAGCTGGTGTCATCATAGAAATCAATAGTTCATATAACATAGAACATCACTCCAATCTGATAATGTGATATAATTATCGACGTATGTACTGATTTATAATAGCGAAGGATTTTGATAATGGCAACTTTTTCAAAACTCAAAAACACTATACGGGAATCGTTTAATCCATATATACATCCTACTATAAAGGAAGGGATTTATCGTCATAATCTTGTTGCACTTAGGATAATAACACTTTTATCTGCAATTTTCGATTCACTTGTACTTATCGTATGGATTATCACATCAAACCCACTTGTTCAGGAAAAGGCTGTACTTGATAACATGGTTTACGCAATAATCACCTGCGGAATAACCTTCCTCATTTCTGATTTTGCCTTAAGAAAATCGAATAAGCCCTACAGCTTTTACAGATTTATGACCATTGCCTATTACCTGATGATTCTTTCCTTTGGTATGTTCACTTCCTATTATCATTATGCTCACAACTCGCAGATGATTGTGTTCTTCACCATAACCTTCTGCCTTGTTAACTTCGTTTTATTGCCGCCATATATAAGCACTGTGCTTGTACTTGGCTCTTATCTTGTTTTCTACCTTATTTTATTTGCCTATGATGGAGCATCCAGAATTCATCTGATCAACTATGTAATGCTGGCTTTCATTACACTTATTGGCTCTATTCATAAGTATCACATGCAGGGAGCTGAGCTTGAGCGTATCCACCGCATTGAAACCATGAATGAAATGCTCCAGAATGTGCCAATCCACGATAATATAACTGACCTTAAGAATCGTTATGCTCTTCGTGATGACTTTAACTCCTACCACAATCATCACATCATCGTTATCATGCTTGATATCAATGATTTCGATAAAATAAACGAAGAATATGGAACCGAGGCTGGTGATCAGATACTTTCAAATATCGGCTCTCTTATAAAGAAGCATCTCACAGACAGCCACTCCTACAGATATGGATCTGATTCCTTCCTTATTATCCTTCAGGACCTTGAGGTTGATATCGCCATGCAGAGACTTTCCGGTTGGGAAAAAGCTATGGCTGTTCTTTCAATTCCAGACACTGACAAGCCTGTACACTGTATAAGTGGCTATTCCCACGGTACTCCCAGGGATGAAGAAGATCTGCGCTTACTGATTGAAGCTGCTGACCGAAAAAGGAAAGACTTTTCTTAAGATAAATTAATTTTTCATATTTGTCTTTTTACAATAAACCTTTTCTGTTAAAATGTTAGAAGTGTGTATTTGGGCACACTTATTTAAGGAGGATTTTTATTATGAAATTTAACAAGAAAATAATGAGCGTTCTTCTTGCTTCAATGATGCTCACTACAGCAATCGGTTGTGGCAAAAAGGACCAGCCTGCAGAGGATTCATCAGAGGGACTTTCATGGGAATCAATTGAGGATTCAAGCACAGAGGCTTCTAGCGAAGAAGTTCAGGAGGAGGCTCCTGTAGAGGAAGTTGTAGCTGCAGAGGTTCCTGAAGGAATGTACCTTAGCGAACTTACAGGTACTCCTATCGATGAGTCACTTAAGGATCAGCGTCCTATCGCTGTTATGGTTGATAATGAATCAATCGCTCTTCCTCACTACGGCACATCAGAAGCTGACGTAGTATATGAAATGATGAACAGCACACAGAATGGTCGTATCACACGTCTTATGTGCCTTGTAAAGGACTGGGGTGCAATCCAGCAGATGGGTTCAATCAGAAGTACAAGACCTACAAACATCATTATGGCTGCTGAGTGGAATGCAGTTCTTTGCCACGATGGTGGTCCTGCAGTTCACATCAATCCTTACCTTGCTGAGGAATGGGGAACAAACCACTTCTCAGGAACATTCTCTCGTGTAGATAATGGTAAGAGCCGCGAATATACAGAGTATATTCTTCCTGGCGACCTTGACAGCAACTTCTCATCAAGCGGATTCTCAACAACCTACAACGAGTTCGCACCTGATGGAGTTAAGGATAAGCACTTCAACTTCACAACATGGGGTAACGACCTTAACCTTGAGAGCAAGGGTTATGCAAAGTGCATCGATGCTAAGACAATCGATATCGCATCTTTCACACACAACTCTTCACAGCTTATCTACAACGAAGATACTCAGGAATATGAGTACTATGAATATGGCAAGCAGCATCTTGATGCTGAGGACAGCGAGCCTTTATCATTCAAGAACGTAATTCTTCAGAAGTGCACATTTACACAGCTTGATGATCATGGTTACCTTATCTACAACTGTATCGATATCAACCAGCCTGGTTACTACTGCACAAACGGTAAGGCAACAGATATCGTATGGACAAAGGTTGGACCTCTCAACATGACTCAGTACTTCGATTCACAGGCAAACGAGCTTGAGATCAACAACGGTAAGACATACATCGCACTCGTTCCCGCAGACACATGGGATCAGCTCGGAATCCAGTAATTCAAACCAAAATCAAACGCCACCGGTCATCCGGTGGCGTATTTATTTATATGAACGGACATGCCCCATAACGTCGAAAGCGGCGTGAAAGCTACAACAAATGCTCATCAGGCGTGAAGAGTCTGTTATTTAATCAAAGCCCTGAAGTCTTTGGGTGCCATGGGACGTGCGAAGTAGAAGCCCTGTATCATTTCGCAGCCGATATCACGAAGATATTCGTACTGGCCCTTGGTTTCTACACCCTCTACTACGATAGGCATATCAAGCTTTTTAGCCATCTCTACGATAGTATTGATAACGATCTGGCCCTTCTCTGAGCTTTCAAGACCGTCCATGAATTTCATATCTGCCTTAAGGACATCTACGTGAGCATCCTTGAAGGTATTGAAGCTGGAATATCCGCTTCCAAAGTCATCCATCAAAATCCTGAAACCAACCTCCTGCAAAACATCCACTGTTTCAAAGAAGCGGCGATTATCTGCAACGAAAGCACTCTCCGTAATCTCGAGCTTTAGATCAAGAGGTGACAGATTATACTTTTTGATAAGGTCAATGATTATCTCATAAAGGTTATCCATCTGGAGGTCTCTTCTTGAGATATTTACTGAGATAGGTGGAACAAGGATTCCTTCCTTTCTCCATTCTGCTATGTACTTACAAACCTCTTCCCATACATAGACATCCAGCTTATTTATGAAGCCATTTCTTTCAAATAACGGAATGAAGTCGCCGGGGCTTATAAGTCCATACTGCTTGTCTTTCCATCTTACAAGAGCTTCAGCACTGCAAATCTGCTTGGTATTAGCATCATATATAGGCTGGAAATATGGAACAAATGCCCTGTCGTGAATAGCCTTCTCGCAATTGTGGAGCATATATGCTCTCATCTCAAAAGCATGCTCCTGACTGGTATCATAGATGCACTCATGCTTCTCATAGTCATGACGTATGCTTTCCATTGCAAACCTTGCGCGGTCGCACATCAATATAGGATTCATCTCTCTGTCTGTGACCTTGTAAACTCCTGAATACAGAGACAGATTGTAATCCATATTTTCCCCCGGATACATCTCATCTAATGAGAGAATTCCCTGTAGCATCCAGTATGTACCTTCTGGGAAAAATCCAACGAAGTTATCCTCGCCAAGGTAGCCAAGCTCAACCTCCCAGGAAAAGCTCTTTCTCATGGCTGCTGCTACTCTTCTAAGGATATCGTCGCCCATCTCAAAGCCAAAGCGCTCATTAACATCCTGGAAGTCTCTTATATCCAGGAGACACAGCTGATAATTCGTGTCTGGATTAAGCATCAGATCTTCCTTTACAGCGCGGCAGAAAGCATCGAAATTATATATTCCCGTCTTTGAATCTGTAGGGTTATCCACAAGGTATAGCATAACCAGGTTAAAGGTTACAACCGCTGCAAATACTGCTCCCATAAATTCAAAGTCAGTTACCTTGTAGTTAATCACAACAAAAAGATAGTCCATAAGCACAATTACAATTATGCTTACTGATGCAATAGGGCCAAGCCTTTTTCTGTGTCTCCAGGCAAGTCCTATAGTGATTATGGTATAAATGAGCATTATAAGTGTTGAGATAAAAATGAATGCGAGCTTCTCTGGAGAAATTGCGCCAAGAACATCCTCAAAGTATGCTATATGGTTTATTGGATTAAGGACAAGCAGATAAATGACATAAATTGCGTAGGGTAACAAATAAAGAAGTGCGCCTCTTACTCTGTATCTGCAAAGACCTATGGTGATTTTAAAAGCGCACAAAAGATAAGTTGCCAAAGCAAGCGAAAAATTGGTAACATCAATTACGTACTTCAAGCTGCTATCAATGTTGAAGTACTTAATAATAAACGGCATTGCCCATATTGCTGTTATATAGATAATTGTTACGGCAATCTCGAGATCTATCCAGAATTTCCCTACACTTCGGCTTATACTTCGAGCCCTTATTGCAAGAATTCCTATGGCTAAGATTGCAAAGCTAAGCAACGTAATCATACGCCATCCCCCACTCAATCGATATAATTTAATTATACACAAAAAAAATCAGAGAACTGTATGTCCTCTGATTTTTCAGAATTTTTTAATACCAAGTTTATTATTATAAGAACTTGAATGCAGAAACAACAGGAAGTTCCTTTGCCTTACCTGAGCAAACATTTACAAAGCCGATGATCTTTACAACCAAAAGAACAATGTAGAAGATTGATGCTGCAATAGGAACAATAATTGTCCAGCAAAGAAGAAGTGTTACGATTCCTACAAGTGTAGCAAGAAGCTCAAACTTAAGTACCTGTCTGAGGTGGAACTGAACAAACTTAGACTCCTTAGCTGCGATAGCTGCGATAAGCATTCCCATCCATCCGAAAAGATACATTGTGATTGCAAGTGTCTTGTTCTCAACGATGTCCTTCTCATCCATCTCTGCTGTATGATCTGCAGGATCATAAGCATACATCTGCTGCTGATATGCCGGGTTAGGAGCTGCCACAAAGGGCTGTCCCTGAGGCTGCTGAGGTGCGCTCTGCTGTGCACCAGCTACAGCTGTACCACACTTAGGGCATACTGTTACGTTCTCTTCTAAACTCTCTCCACAATTTGTACAAAACTTCATACCTAATACCTCCGAAACTAAAATAATAGCTATATCGTGTTCCCTCTTGATTAACCACTTCGTGGAAACCATCTTCCTTATAATACACGAATTTTCGCAGTTTTTCCATACAAATGTGTCGAATTAGGCATGTTTAATTCACTTAACTATGACAAATGACTGAGGTGCAAGAGTGATCTGATTGCCAAGAGTAGCATTGCCCAATACATAGAGGACTTCACCCTGAACAGCTACAGGTGCTGTCTGCTCTTTTTCGGAAGGGTTCACTGCAATAGTAAGGTTACCTCTCTTGTAAACAAAAGGCTTTCCTTTCTCTGCGCAAAGTACCTTGAACTCAGCATCAGCCTGAAGATCTTCCTCACTGTGTCTAAGCGCAAGTATTTCTCTTACCATGTTAAGAAGTGAATCAGGATCTTTATCCTGCGCTTCAACAGTAGGTGCATCAACTGCATCATCAACAGGGAGGTAGAGACTGTCCTCACATCCTTCTGAGAATCCTAAGTTTTTACCCCTCTTCCACTGCATAGGAGTACGAGAGCCTGTGCGGAAATATCCTCCTTCATGTGTGGAGAGCTCAAGATATCTCATACCGATCTCATCTCCATAGTAAAGGAAAGGTACTCCAGGCATGGTGAACAGGAACGCGTAGGCAAGCTTTAATTCATCAGGCTCTAATGTATATCGTGGACGGTTGGTGTCGTGATTGCAGGTGAGCAATGAAATATAGCCTACCTCCTTCGTGTCCTCATACCATTTTAGATATTCATCAAGGAAACGATTAATGTCCCCGTCACCATCTTTTTTGAAGTAGGAATTGTCTTCCTTCTTCTTGTCATTTACGAAGTAGTCGCGCATAAGAGTTGAATACCCATTGCCAGGATGATTTAAGTAAAAGTCCATATCATAGCCTGCTCTAAGGGCAAGAGGCGGATTACTCCACTCTGCAACCATTGCTGCATCAGGGAATTCCTCATCCAGCATCTTTCTGACATCAAGCCACACTGCACTTGTTCCTGTTTTTTTCTCATCATCATGCTTAACAAGTGATGCAGCCATGTCTACTCTGAAGCCATCACAGCCATGAGAAAGCCAGAATCTCATGATATCCTTAAGAGCTTCTCTTGTAGCTATTACATCCGGATGGTCAATAGGAAGCTGCCAGGGCTCTGTAGGATTTAAAAATCCATAGTTAAGAGCAGGCTGACATTTAAAGAAGTTAAGAGCATAAGTTCCACTTCTCTGACTCTCACCACCTACATAGTTAAGATCTGCTGCCGGCTGGAAGCAGAAATCTGTCCAGATATAGCGGTTAGAATATTCATTCTTTTCTTCCTTCTGGCTCTGCAAAAACCACTCATGCTCCTCAGAAGTATGACCGGGAACAAGATCAAGAAGTACTCTGATACCCTTCTTATGTGCTTCGCCAAAAAGTCTGTAAAGATCATTATTTGTTCCGTATCTTGCTGCAACCTTCTTGTAATCCCTTACGTCATAGCCTGCATCCTTAAAGGGTGAATCAAAGCAAGGGTTGATCCAAAGTGCGTTACAGCCAAGTGACTTGATGTAATCAAGTTTTTCTATGATTCCATTGAAATCCCCTATTCCATCCCCATTGGTATCATAGAATGACTGAGGATAAATCTCATAAAATACCGTGTCTTTTAACCATGTTGCTGCCATAATTTCTTATCCTTTCATTACTTAGCTATTTACTAATTCCTTTTCTCTTTTAAGTGCTGCTTCTAAAGGCTTGAAGCAGTATACACTTCTGCCGCCAGCAAGAAGCGTTTCAGAAGGCTTTTCCTGTTTGCATTTATCTGTTGCGTATGGACATCTTGGCGCAAACTTACAACAGGTAAGTGCATATTCCTTTGACTCAATATCAGGCATAACATATTCCTGATTCCACTTATCTCCTACTCTGGGAACAGCCTCCATAAGAAGCTCTGTATATGGATGTGCCGGATAATCCATCAGCTCCTTGGCTGGTCCATACTCAATAAGACCACCTCTGTACAAAGTTGCTATGTAGTCTGACACATAGTAAGCAGTGGATAAGTCATGTGTAATGTATATGAATGAAATATTGTATTTATCCTTAAGCTCCTTGAACAGATTTACAATATTCATCTTCATTGAAGCATCTATCGCTGCCACCGGCTCATCTGCAATTATAAGCTTAGGTCTTGTGATAAGTGCTCTTGCTATAGAAACTCTTTGAAGCTCTCCTCCGGAAAACTGTGCAGAGTATTTTCCCTTAACAACTGCCAGAGACATTCCTACACTCTTAAGTGCCTCATCAGCCTTCTTTTCAGCTTCCTCCATGTTTTTAGCAATTCCAAGCTTAAGCGCTGTGTTGTAAAGATAGGTATCAACAGCTTTTCTTGGAGAAAACGACTCGTATGGATTCTGGAAAATAGGCTGTACATCAAGCTTGAACTGCTTTGCATCATATCCCTTTTTATCTGCGTAGTTTTTGCCATTAAGGATTATCTCTCCTCCGTCAGGAGTATGAAGCTTTAAGATCATCTTGCAAAGGGTGGATTTTCCACAGCCCGACTCACCAACTATGGAGAGGATAACCGGTTTTCCTTCTTCAATCTTTAGTGAAACGTTGTCAACGGCAGTCATCTTTTTTCCGCGGAGCATTCCTCCGATCCTGAAATTCTTGGTGACCCCTTTGACTTCAAGTAAGTAATTATCAGCCATCTATCATTCCACCTCCCTCCTTAAGTAAATGACAAGCCGCAAATCTTCCGGGCTTTATTTCCCTAAACGAAGGGACTTCGCTCCTGCATTTATCTGTCGCATAAGGACATCTTGGAGCAAATCTGCATCCCGGAGGGGGATTCTTTAGTGCCGGAGGTCTTCCGGGTATTCCAACCTTCGCACTCTTGTCTCCAACCTTGGGAAGCGCATTAACAAGCATTGTTGTGTAGGGATGAAGCGGCTCTGAGAAAATGCTTTCAGTAGGGCCAAGCTCTATCATGCTGCCAGAGTACATTATGCCCATTCTGTCAGTTATCTGATAATGAACTCCCATGTCATGACTTACTATTACCATGGTGTTCTTTAGCTGCTTCTGAAGCCTTGTGAGCATCATCAGGATTCCGCGCTGTACCACAACGTCAAGAGCTGTAGTAGGCTCATCTGCAAGGACCACACCAGGAGACATGAAGGTTGCAAGAGCGATTATTACTCTCTGTCTCATTCCGCCTGATAGCTGAAAGGGATACGCTTCAAGAATATCCTTTGAAAGACTAAGCTCCTCCAGATAATCCGCAACTCTTTCAAGAGTTTCTTCCTTAGTCTCCTTTTTTCTGTCCTCAGCAGGAATGGAATCCAAAAACTGCTTCTTAAGCCTTGTTATTGGATCCAGAACTGACTGTGCTGCCTGCGGTACATAGGCAATATTATTCCACCATGTCTTTCTTATCTCGCCTGATTTATAGGAATATTCCTTGCCGTTTTTCTCGCCAGACAGCACAATCTGTCCTTTGTCTATCTCAAGAGGCCATTCGATGATGTCATAAAGTGTTTTTAGCAGTGTGGTTTTTCCGCAGCCGGATTCACCTGCTATTCCAAATATTTCATTGTCATTGATCGTAAAATTCAGATCATTTAATACATGTATGTCTCCGTCGATTGTCTTGTACGAGGTAGACAGATTTTCAACCTTGATCATATTTTCACCTGCCTCTCTTCATTGCAAGATAATCATTATAGCCTGTGATGAGAAGGAAAAGTCCGATAAACATCACAATTGTCGCAACGATAGGAGAACCTATCCAAAGCCACTGCTTATTAAAAATGGCATTTCTCTCCCTTGCCCACTGGATCATATTTCCCAGAGAAACAAGATTTGCAGGGGATAGTCCAAGCACTGCAAGAGATGACTCTGATGCTATGGCATTAAGCGTTGCATTCATAAAGTTTGAAAGTGACCATGTAAGAGCAAAGGGCAAAATCTCTGTCACAACTATCTGTACTGTTCCTTCACCGGAAAAACGCGCAGTCTGGATAAAGTCACGCTCCTTTAGGGTAAGTGCCATTGACCTGATCTGTCTGCTGGGCCATGCCCATGCGAACATGGCAAGTACCAGAGCTATCAGCACAACAGTAGATGAGCCCTTCATGAGAGAGGTCATAAGGATAAGAATCGGAAGTGACGGGATAACTACAAAGGTATCTGTTACCACCATCAGTACTCTGTCCAGAAATCCGCCTGCAAAGCCGGACAAGAGTCCTATGAAAACTCCCACAACTGTTCCTATGGTCGCTACGATCATTCCTATTACAAGAGAGTTGTGAATAGCTTCTATCAAGAGCCAGAGCACATCCTGTCCCATGGCTGTAGTCCCCAGAATATGTGAAGGGCTTGAGCCAAGCTTAGGTTCGTAGGTATTAAAATTAAATGGGTCTGCATGAGGAATCAGATAGATTACAAAGCCTATCACAAGGAAAATGCCTGTGATTATGATTCCTGATCTCAACGCAAAATTTGCATTTTTCCAAAACTTTTTCATCCGTCATCCCCCTTATGAATATCTGATTCTCGGGTCGATGAACGGGTAGATCAGATCGACTATCAAAGTTGCAGTTGCAATAGCCACGATAGAAATGGTTATGCAGCCAAGTATCATATTGTAGTCTGACTGCAGAATAGCCTTTTGGATAAGTGTTCCAACTCCGGGATATCCAAAGATGATCTCAGTCATGATGGATCCACCAAATACTCCGCCAAGGCTCATGGCCAAAGCTGTAACCTGCGTCAGAATTGAATTTTTAAGTACATATTTAGTTCCTATTACACCCTCTGATAACCCGCGGTATCTGGCATAGAGAACGTAGTCCTCTTCAGAGGTTGTAGCAGCCAGTGACTTCATGGAGATGATCCACCATCCTGTTCCTACAAGTAAAAGTGAAAGTGCAGGAAGGATTGATGATTTCACAACTGATGCCACGAACACTCCAAAGCCCTGAAAGCTGTTTATAGTAGTTGTAAGAGGAAACCACCCCAATATATAAGCAAAGAAAATCTGCAAGACAAGTGCGACTATAAAGTAAGGAATCGGATATATACATATCGCAATGCCCTCAAGTATTTTTGAAGACCTCTTATTTTTCCTAAAACCTGCCAGAAGTCCTATAAGGTTACCTATGATCCAGGCAAGGATTGTAGCTGTCATGGAAAGTCCAACAGTGTAAGGCAGATATGTGGAAATGATTTTTCCTGCCGACTCCGGATAGCTCATAAGTGAAGGTCCAAAATCAAAATGTAAAAGTCCCTTCCAAAGAAATGTGGTGTACTGCTCTGTGAGTGACCCCTCTAGTCCAAACTGGACTCTGAGTGATCTTCTTAGAGCATCCATCTGCACCGGATCCATAGAACCTGATCTTGCAGCTATCTGTCCGATCATGGATTCTACAGGGTCAGAGGGAAACATTCTTGGAACAAAAAAGATAAAGGTAACGCCGATCCAAATGGTCAGCGCCCACGTCGCGAGACGCTTTAAGAAATATGTTCTGAATTTCACGAAACCACCAACCTTTTTCCAGTAATCAAATTCGGAAGGAGGCGCACCTGCACGCCCCCTTTCGATTTTTTCATATTAGTTTTCTGCTATTTTCATTGTGCATTAAATTCAGCAACGATGTACTTGAAGCAGCTCCACCACCACCAGGGACCATTGTATGCATTATCTGCATTAGGATAGTTGCCCCAGTATGTGCTGTTTGTAGGAACAAACTTAACGCCTGAGTGGAATGCAAGGAAAGGCATCTCTGTAAACTGAATCTTAATGAACTCAGTTGCAAGCTCATAAGCTTCATCTGAATCGGGTGAAACCTTAGCAAGCTGATGAATAATGTCTGTTGCTTCCTTGTTGTTCCATCTTGAACCCTGGCCTGAACCAATCTCTCCAACAGGAACGATGAGATCTGCATCCCAACCGTTGATCTGTGAATAGATGTCCTTTGTTATAAATCCTGTAGGCCAGTATCCGGCAATTTCGAAGTTACCTGTTCCGTTGTTAGCATCCCATGTTGCAGAGGATTCTGAAGATATGTTGCAGTTTAAGCCAAATTTTGTAAGCTGATCGTATGCTGCCTGAACGCCACGTCCTGCCTGTGCTTCAGTATCTGCAAGGTATGTAAGGTTGATTGTGAAAGGTGATCCGTTGAAGTACCAGCCATCATCCTTCTTCTCAAGGCCAGCCTTGATGAGAAGCTTTTCTGCTGCTTCAGGATCATATTTGATGCAGCCCATTCCGAACATGTCTTCAAGATATGCATCATCGCCTGTGATTCCAAGTTTCTCTGCCATACGATTCTTATACTCTGAATCCCAGGGCTTTACTGTTGTTCCGTCGCCAAGATCAAGCTCGAAGTCCTTAAGCCATCCTTCGAGGGGCTTTCCGTAGAGTTCCTGGAAAGCTGAAGTGTTGCACAGGATACCGAACGGTGATGACCTTCCAGCACCATCAAAGATATTCATGGAAATCTCATCAAAGTTCATGGCTAGTGCAATTCCCCATCTGAAATCAGCACTGTCATAAGGAGCGCCCTGTCCCTCTGAGAAAGCAAGACCCTTTGAGCAGGGATCATCACTTGTAGCATAAGGGAACTCGTTATACCATGCAGAAATCTTGTCATTTGCTTCCATCATGGTAGAAAGGATTTCAGGTGTAACTTCGCAGAGGATGTCTACTTCGTTCTGGATCATAGCCATCTGTCTTGTTGTATCATCGCCAAGGTATCTGAACCATACATACTTGGCGGGGCACTGCTTGCCTGTTACAACACCAACAGTTGTGTTTTCCCAATCCTCACGACGCTCGTAAAGAATCCATTTTCCTAAAGGATCATAGCTCTTTACTGTATAAGGTCCAGCAACAACAGGATTCTCATCCTTGAATGTTGAAGGATCATCAACCTGAGAATAGATGTGCTCAGGTACGATTCTGAGATCATTACCCCAGATTGTAACGCCCATCTTAAGTGCAAGACGCGGGAAAGATTCCTTTGTCTTAATCTTTACTGTGTAATCATCAGTAGCTTCTACAGATTCAAAAATGGAATTATAGTAATCACTAGCTGCTATACCCGATGTGTTCATTATCATATTGAATGTAAAAGCTACGTCCTTAGCTGTCAGATCAACGCCGTCTGACCACTTGATACCCTGACGAATCTTTACGGTATGCTCCGTAAAATCAGCGTTAGATTCAGGCATTCCGTCAGCAACTTCCCCAAATTGCTCACCCTTTGCCGTGTCCATCTCCCACATCATTGCACTCATGAGCTGATGGATACCGAATCCTGCCTGTGTACCCTGCATGTAAGTATTGAACTGTCCCGGTACATCAGTAGGAGTCTGTGTCTCTACTATCAGTGTCTCATTTCTGGGCGTACCAACTTCTGTCATCTCTGAACTGGTGCTCTCAGAGGGAGCAGCTGTCTCTGTCGCAGTTGCTGTCTCCGTGCTCTCTGTAGAACCAGCTGTATCGCCAGAACCCGTTTCTGTTGTGCCTGTATTTCCTCCGCAGGCCATCAGAGAAAGAGTCATCACAGATGCCATCAGTATGGAAACCAATTTCTTTCTCATATAGAAAATACCTCCTCTAAAAATATCCTTTTCCTTTATATTCAGCTGCGTATAAGACCTGCCCCTATTTAGCCTCCTTTCCTTATATTTGTCTTATATTCGCAGGCATGAATCAGTTTAGCTTCAGCGGCTTTTGATTCGGATGGTCTTGACTTCAAAGGCTCTAAAATCAAGTAAAAGCTCGCCATCAGCAAATTCAGTTTTCTCACTTTCCTCTTCCAGCATATTGCAAAGATATGCTTCCCCATTAAGCACGGTCTTTACTTTTGCCTTTGTAGCTGCCCCCGCAGCCTCGTAAAGCCTGAGGACTATATCACCAGATCCATCCTCTGCAGGCTTTATAGTATCCAGGAAAATGTTTTTCTTATCGATATCTGCAAAGCTAAAATTATCGCATTTACCCTTAAATACAATCGGTTTTACATTCAACTCGTAACCCTGTCTAATCACATCACTGTCAATGAAGCTTCCCTCCCATGCTGTAAATGCATAGGTGAAATGATGATGCCCCTTATCTGCCCTCATTTCAGGAGATGCTGCTCCTCTAAGAAGAGTGAGCTCCATGGATGAACCATTTACGCTGATTCCATACTTGCAGTCGTTGAGTACTGCTGCCCCATGCGAGCCATCAACAAGAGCTGTATATCTGTGGTTACATACTTCGAAGCGGTCCTTATCATAAGCTCTTGATCTGTGAGTCGGACGTTTCACATAACCAAACTGCATCTCGTTAATTGCTTCTGTTGCATAGATGGTTGTAGGGAATCCTACCTTAAGTAACCTGTGAAGCTCATCCCATTCAACCTGAGTATCAAACTCCAGTCTCTCTGAATCAGCATCCAGCGAAATAATCTGCTTATATGCGGAGTTCCCTATATCTCCTGTAACTTCAATTTTCGCTGTAAGGCCACTTTCCTTTACGATTCCAAGCCTTATGTTTCTAGCCCCTGTAATCTCCTGCTCAATGTAGTTGGAATCAATATCCCAGGCATCAAACAGTCTCGGTACATCCTTGAACATGTGGAAACGGTTCATTGGCTCTTTTGCATATTCCCTGCCATTTTCCTTAAGAACAAAACTAGTTACTTCGCCGCTTCCATTTACTCTTGCTACTAGCTTTGAATTCTCCAGAACTATGTCATTACCGTCCTTGTAGGCACAAGCTTCATTTTCATTTCCAGCTTCATCAGCTGGAACAATTGTTACAGCTCCCATGGATGGAATTGTCACAAGCGCTAATGTCTTGCCGTTGTAACTGTCTATCTGGAGGGTTTCGCCGGAGGAAGTTTTTGCTCCGCCGGCGAATACATCAGGCAGTTCCAGAAGTGTCGTCGTAGAAAAGGAAAGGGTGTTAAATACTGAAACTGCTTTACTGTCTTCTTCGCTGATTGAAAGAGCATAGCTTTCCGCCTTCTCATTAGCCTTTTCTATAACCCTGCCAACTCTTTCATTTGACTCTATATACATCCTGGCTATTCCAGAGCCCGGGAGAATATCATGGAACTGATGAAGTAAAAGCTCCTTCCACAAATCTCCTGCCTCTGTAATGTCATAGTCCTTACCATGTATAAGGGCTATGCTTCCCAGGATTTCCATATTCCTAAGTGCAATTTCTGCTCGTCTGTTATTCTTTTTAACCTTTGCCTGAGTGGTGTAGGTTCCTCTGTGAGCCGAGAAGTACAGCTCTCCTGTGTAGGTATTTACAGGACCGCCTTCCTTTTCCATATCCTCGAAGAACTCCACAGGACCGGCCATCTTGACTTTCCCCATGCCCTCGAGATTTTCTTCTCTCTTTGCGTACTCGATATAGTCTCTGCATGGGCCACCACCGCCATCGCCATATCCGTAAGGCAACAGAAATGCATCGAGGTCCTGGACCTGACTTCTGTTTTTCCAGATATCATCAAGCTGGGACGGATCAGTCCTATAGGTATAGCTTGTAGGTAAAAATGCAGTAATCTTAGAGCCATCCATTCCTTCCCAAGTAAAGTAGTGATACGGGAAGGTGTCACCTTCGTTGTAGGACCAGAAAATCTTCTGTGTTACAAGATACTTAACTCCGCATCCATTAAGGATCTGAGGAAGAGCTGCCGTATATCCAAAGGTATCGGGGAGCCAAAGGACAATGCTGTCAACGCCAAGCTCTTCCTTGTAATACTGCTTTCCATAAAGGAGCTGCCTTATAAGTGCTTCACCACCTGCCATATTTGTGTCAGGCTCAACCCACATGGCTCCTTCTGCAATCCACTGTCCGCCCTTAATTGCTTCCTTTATCCTCTCGAAAAGCTCAGGATAATATTCTCTGCACATCTCGTATGCAGCGGGCTGACTCTGAAGATACTTATATTCCGGATATTTCTCTATCAGCCTTAACTGAGCCGCAAAGGTTCTTGCTGTTTTCCTGTAGGTTTCCTGCATCGGCCAGAGCCATGCAAGATCAAGGTGTGAATTACCAACTGCATAGTAGGTAGGCATTGTTGAACCATTCTTTGCTTCAAGAGCTTCTCTTAACGCTTCCCTTGCCTTCTTGTAGCTTCGAATCCTGGCTTCCTTTGGCTGCTCGAAATCTACAATAAGAGAAAACTGTTCAAGTGCCTTTGCTACCTTTGCTGCCCGTAGTGAAGTCTGATCAAGAGTAAGGAGCAGCTGATTCAGCGTATCCACATCCATATAAAGCTGATAAGCGTCCTCATTCCAGATACCATAAGTGCACTTACCAAGCGTTCTTCTTTCATTTTCAATTGCGGGATCCTCGTATGCTCCTGGAAGAACAGGTCCTGTAGCACAGCCACCTGTTGGAGCCTCGGGATAATAGTGACCTGCGTAGGTCTCCATCAGAATTTCAAAATGATCCCCTGTATTTGCACAGGCTGTAAGAATATTGTCCTCCATGTAGTGATGAGATACCCATACCCATTCTGCCCTGTGAGTTCCAAAGCTCTTTCCATTAACGAAAAGAGTGCTTTCTCCTCCGGGATTCAGATTCATGACTATCTGCTTACCAACTACACTTTCAGTCAATGTAATACTGGTCTTAAACCAGCAGTATTCCCATAACTTTCCCCATGTAAAGCCAGTCTCCACCGGAGCAAAGGTAAGTGAGTCAAGCTTGTCAAAGCTTAGCTCCTCCATAGTCCTTGCTGCTTCCCAATGCATTTCCCCAACCGGCTCATAAAAGTCGTCCTTTAAAGTCCGCATCCAATGATCTATTCTTCCACGCCATTCTGAATGCATCACGTTCATACCTTCTCGCCTCCCTGATGATCATGTTTTCCCTTCAAGGTTTCTTCATGATAGCATTCTGATTTTTGAATCTGAATAATTTTTTGTGTATTTTTTATAGTTTTGGACGTTTTTGGCACATTCTTTTATGATTTCTGTTCAACATCAGGTGCTTTTATTTTTTGTAACAAGATTATTGTTGTAATGAAAAATTATTTTTCTGAGTTGACATAACTGTTCAAACATTGTAATATTGCCAAGGTTATTTAATAAAAATACTAATTATTTAGTCGACAGTTCGTTTGCACCATCCTGTCGTTAAACAAAACCAGGGCTGATTAGAAATTACTTTGTATTCTGATTTGCTCTGCGCATTTTTCGCAGAGCATTTTTTATTTCACATGGTTTATATGTGATATCCCTATGCAATTCATTGTTTCTAACCTGCTCTGAGATAATAAAGAGAGGTTTTAGACAATGAATTTATTTTTAGGCATCTTTGAATTAGTTGTGGTTTTTTCCGGAGTTATCATAATGGATAAGCTTTTTGGCAAGTGGGGCCTTTATACATGGATGGCTCTCGCAGTTGTATTTGCCAACATCCAGGTTACAAAGCAGGTTGATATTGCATCCGTTTCCACAGCACTTGGAAATGTTATGTTCGCATCCACCTACCTTGCAACAGATATCCTTAACGAAAAATACAGCGATAAAGCCAGCAAGAATGCTGTAAAGATCGCTGCTGGTGCTTTAGTAGCTTATATTGTTTTTGCACAGTTTACACTTGCATTTGTACCCAATTCTTATGATGCAGTTAATCCTGGAATGCAAAACATCTTCGCAATGTCAGTTAGAATCACCGCTGCATCAGGCGTGATGTTTGTACTCTCCAACTGGCTTGACGTTATCCTTTACCAGAAGATCAAGGAAAAGACAGGCGGAAAGCACATGTGGTTTAGAAACAATATCTCAACTATTGTTTGTAACTGCGCTGAGAACTTCGCTTTTTCAGTCCTTGCATTCATCGGTACTTATCCTCTTCTCTACTGCCTTGAAATTGCAGTTGCAGGATCCCTTATAGAAATGCTCATCGCTTTTTGCGATACACCTTTCTTATACCTTGCAAAGAGAACAGGACGATCAGGAATCCTTATTGAAGATGATAACGATACTTCTAAGGAAGAAGATAAAACAACTACTGAGGTTGCAGCATGATACATGATTTAATTAGATATCAGTTAGACAATTTGAGTTCCCTAAAAAGAGAGCATGTATTATTAGTTTCCCTTGGATGCTCCTGGGGAAAATGTGCCTTTTGCGACTATCAGGATGATAAGTCCTCTTCAGTTTTGGCATGTGACGCGGTAAACAAGAAGGTCCTGGCTGAGGTAAGAGGTAAAGATGTTGGTGCTTCCTGCCTTGATGTTACCTGCTCAGCTTCATACACAGAGCTTCCCTTTACCACCATGAATTACATCAGAAATACCTGTGTGGAGAAGGGCATTACCACTGTAATTCTTGAGGGACATTATATATACAGAGAAAGTAATAAGTTTTTCACTGACTTCTTTGGCTCATGTGGTATAGACGTTCTTTTTAGATGCGGCGTTGAAACCTTTGATGAAAGCATCAGAGAAAAAAGACTAAACAAAGGCTTACCCGGTGTTACTCCAGAAGATCTTGCCAAGTATTATCAATGGATCAATCTGATGTATGGAATGGAAGGTCAGACCTTTGAACAGTTAAAGAAAGATATAGAGATTGGTCTTAAGCATTTTAAGAGAATAAATCTTAGCATATACACCACTGTTCCAGGCGGTCCTGCCAGGGATGTGGATGCCATATCCGCCTTCTATAATAGCGATTTTTATAAGGAGCTTCTTTCTAACACGCAAGTGGATATCTTCGATGAGTGGGATGAAGGAAATGACCACGTTGTAGGTCATGACGACTAAAACGCAAAGCAAAAACCGAAAGTCCAGACAACTACGGACTTTCGGTTTTTTATATTGGCAACTATTTATGAAGCGCATTTACCTGTTCATTGATTGCTCTGATCTTTTCAGGATCAACCTTGAACTTTCTATCAATGGTCATAAGGCCGTTGACTTCCTGCTGAACATCGCTTACCTGTGTATAGCAGAAGCCTACCATGTAAGGCATGTTCAGAATTGCCTCAGTTATCTTTTTATAGCGGGCAATGAATTCTTCCTCAGAGGATACTGTATTTCCATATCCCCATTCCTCTTCGCCATTTGTAGTAAAGGCTATTCCACCATACTCACTAAGAATTACTGGCTGTCCCTTATACTCATAGCCTTCAGCCAGTGCCTTCTTTTCCTTATTGTGAGCAAAGGTTCCGCCAAGGATTTCATCCTTTTTGCTTAAATATCTCTCAGCAAATACATCTCCATCCTCTTCATATTCATGGAGTGTCAGGATGTCAGATACCGTATGCTCCCAGCCATCATTAACAATTACAGGGCGCATTGAATCCATGCTCTTTGTCAGGTGGTAGATTCCTTCTGTGAAGTGCTGCTGTTCTCTGTTTGTGGCGATTTCCCTGACTCCCCAGGATTCATTAAAGGGAGTCCAGGTGATGATGCAGGGATGATTGTAATTCTGCTTTACAATCTGGGTCCACTCATCTGTAAAGTTACTTACAGCCTCATCATCAAAATCATAGCAGGCTGCCATCTCGCTCCACACCAGCATTCCCTTAACATCACACCAGTATAAAAAGCGCTCATCCTCTGTCTTCATGTGCTTTCTAAGTCCGTTAAAACCAAGCTCATGAATCTTATCAATATCCTCGATCAGAGCCTCCTCGCTTGGAGGTGTCAGATGAGAATCCTTCCAATAGCCCTGATCCAGTATAAGTCTCTGATATATTGGTGCGCCGTTTAACAGTACCTGTCCGTCTTTTGTAGCTACACTTCTCATTCCGAAATAGGAATAGATAGTATCAATATTTGTTATACCCTTTGTAAGAGTAAGTGTCAGGTCATATAAATCCGGATGATCCGGCGCCCAGGTATGAATCCCCCATTCTGTTTCGCCGTTATCTATAAGCTTGACCTCTATCTGTGTATGGTCACTGTTTACAGATGTAGAAAAGGTCTTTATCACCTTATCCTCAAAGGAAATCTCGCCACCAAAGTGGAATTCTGATTTATTATTCTCATCAAAAGAGCAGGGGATTCCCTCAAACTCTGCGCTTATTTTCACAGAGCCATTCTCAAGATCAGGTGTAACCTTTATATATTTGATATAGTTTTCCGGTACTTCTTCAAGCCATACAGTTTTCCATATACCTGTTGTCTGAACATACCAGCAGCCAAAGTTGTTCTTCATCCAGCGCTGTTTGCCTCTTGGCTGTCTGATGCTATAGGAATCGGTAACTCCGATAACTATATGATTTTCTCCTGCTGCCAAATATTCAGTAATATCAAAGCTTGCTCTTTCGTAGGCACCCTTGTGATTTCCTGCAAAGGCTCCGTTAATCCATATCTTTGTTTCGTAATCGCTTCCTTCAAGATGTAGAATATATCTCTTTAGGTCCTTTTTCTCTACATTAACTGTCCTGTGATACCATATATGCTCATGAGCTTCCTCTCTTCCAATTCCGCTCATCTTGGTCTCATAGGTAAAAGGAACCTCAATTTTCAGGTCAGTTTCAAAGCCTTTTCCCCAACCGCTTTTTTCTCCAATATTCTCATCATCAAATGCAAAATCCCACTGTCCGTTCAAGTTCATCCAAGTTTGTCTAACCAGCTGCGGTCTGGGATAGTCTTTTATGTAACTCTTCATTGAATCTGCCTTTCTCCTAAATCTGTGTCTGGTTCTAATATCATTTTATCCCTTAACTCCGGAGGAAATATTAATTCCCTTAACGAAGTAGTTCTGTGTAAACAGGTAAAGAATTATCATTGGAATTATCGCAATTGTAGCTATGGTACTCATCTGCGCGATCTTATTTCCATAAACGCCCTTTGCAAGCTGAAGTCCGGCTGTAAGCGTAAGTCTGTCCAGGTTGTTAATTGCAATTGACGGCCATAGGAAATCGTTCCAGCTTCCTGTGAAGGTGAAAAGTCCAACTGCTATAAGAATCGGTTTGCAGCAGGGCACCATGATATGCCTGTAAATATATAGTTCGCCTGCTCCGTCAATTCTTGCTGATTCTAACAGTGAATCAGGGATAGAGAGCATGAACTGCCTTATCAAAAAGATGTTGTACACTCCTGCAAGTCCAGGGACTATAAGTGCAACCAGGTGATTTAACCAATGAAGATTGTGCATTATCTTGTACATAGGAATAATATTTGTAATTGCAGGGAATGAAGATAAAAACATCATTGAGATGAAAATAAAATCTCTTCCCTTAAAATGCAGCTTTGCATAGGCATAGGCTGACAGTGAAAACACTAAAACTGCAAGTACTGTCTGTATGCCTGAAACAATAAATGAATTCATAAACCAGTAGTAAACCGGTAGCTGCTTATTACTAAAAGATAAAATAGCGGCATAGTTTTCAAGTGTCCAGGTCTTGGGGAAAAACATAAATCCTCCAGCCTGTATTACTTCACTTTCCACTTTAAAGGATGAAATTATTATCCACAAGATTGGTAAAAGTGTTATTACCGCCAGCACAGTTAAAAGTGCAAAGGCAATGATTCGCTCGCTTTTTTCTCTGTTTTTTCCCATACCTTTATCACGCCTCCTGCTTTCTTATCATCATGATCTGTACCACCGAAACGATACCTATAATAAGTCCAAGTACAGTAGACATGGCACTTGCCATACCTGCCACAGATTTTCCTGTGCCGAATGCAAGATTTCGAATGTACATCAAAAGTACATGCGTTGACTCACTAGGGCCACCACCCGTGATCATGAGTGGCTGTCCATAAATGTTAAACTGAGCAATGACTGAAACTACGATTGTATATGTAAGGGGGAATTGTATCTGAGGAAGAGTGATGTTTACAAACTTCTTCCAGCCTGTTGCTCCATCAAGGGAAGCTGCCTCAATGATGGTTTTATCAATTCCAGCCAAAGCTGCCACATAGATTATCAGATTTCCTCCTATGCCCCACCAAACTGTGGCAATCACAATAGTCATCCAGGCATAAGGCTGCTCACCGTACCAGTTAATATCTGTTCCAAATAAATGGTTAAACAGTCCAAGAGTACGGTTAAATACGAACAGCCATGTCAATGTGACTGAAGTAATTGAAAACAGGGTCGGCATATAGAAAATACCCTGGAAGATATTTCTTCCCTTAGGTCTTTTATCCAGTAAAACCGCGATTATAAGCGGCAGAGAAATCTGAAAAGGCACACATATAAGTACAAAAGTCACTGTGTTTTTAAGGCCATTCCAAAACTGTCTGTAAAATGTGGATTCCTTGTTAAAGAATATCGTCTGGTAGTTGGAAGCCCCAACCCAGTTAGGGCTTCCAAACAAATCCCATTTTGTAAATGATGCATAAATTCCGTATATCATCGGAATCAGAAAAAATGCGATAAAGATAAGGACATGAGGAGCGATGAATAAATATGGTGTAATTCTAAATCTGTTAAGTCCGTTTTTATTATGCTGATCCCGCTCTTTCATACCTTCCTCCTAAATCTTATTCGCCCATTTCGATCTTATCTTTTGTCTCCTGAACAGCCTTATCAAGGGCTTCCTGAGGAGTCATTCTCTCAAAGAGAACTTCACCAAGTACTCCGTCAAGGCTCTCTACTGCATATCCATAGTACTTAAAGTCATATATCTTAAGTTCTTCGTTCTCATCAGCTACGAAAGCCTGAGGCATTTCCTGGAACTCTGCAACATCCTTGATGGATACGTGTGCAGGACACTGACCAGCCTTTGCCCATTCAAGAGAGTTGTTACCGATGAAGTTGATGAAATCAAGAACTGCCTGTGTCTTTTCCTCATCACGCTTATCATTCTTAGGAATTACAAACTGATGGGATGAAGTCCAGTTACCTACGCTGTTTGTGTCAAATACAGGGTAGTCAAACATCTTTGCATTAAGTCCTGACTCCTTGATATCGTTGTACATCCAGATTCCTTCAGGGCAGAAAAGCATTTTGCCTGCAAGGAAAAGCTGCCAGGGATCATCACCTTCTTTGTGTGTATAGCCTGCGTCATAAAGCTTATTCCAGGTCTCAAGAACCTTTGTTGCATCTGCATTATTGAAATCAGGTGTGCTTCCGTCTGAGCTAAGCTTTCCATTGAGCTGTCCATAGGATGAAAGGAACTTAACTCTGAGCCAGCTCATTCCGATAGGGATAATGTCATCTGCAACACATGCATCACCAACTGACATAATCTCATCCCATGTAAGAAGGCCATCATCTAATACGCCGTTTCCATATTTCTCATAAAGATCCATGTTTGCATACAGGATGTAAGAATGCACATCAAGCGGAATTCCATAGTGACCACCATCAATTTCGGTCATCTTCCAAGCCTTGGGATTGTAGTTCTCTTCCTTGACCTCGGAATTTGCAAGATAAGGTGTATAGTCCTCAAGGTATCCGTTCTCTTCAAAAAGCGGAACTCTCTCTACGTGGTTGATGCAGACATCCGGTACATCCTCACCTGACTGAATAGCCAGCGGAAGCTTTAAGTACAGGTCGTTTGCTTCGATAGCTCTGTGATTTACAGTGTAATCAGGATTTGTAGCGTTGTAGGCGTCGATCATTGCCTGCATTGATGTTCCATCAGCACCTGTAAATACAGTCCAGAACTCGATTGTTCCCTTCTTGCCGGGGGCTACCTTCGGAACCTCCTCCTCAGCAATTTCTACCTCCTCACCATCAGTTTCTGTCAGAGAAGCATTCCCATTTGCATCTCCTGTACTTCCGCACCCCACAGCGGTAAGTACCATTGTTGTTGCAAGTAACCCAGCCAATACATTTTTAAATTTCATTTTTCACTTCCTCCTAAAGCAAATGTATTTTTGTTAAAAAAATCATAGCTTAGTGGAAGAATGCCTTTCAACAAAATTCCTGTTGTTTTCTCCAAATATGGGCTGAATTTGGGCGTTTGAACAAAAATTCTGTTTAATTATTCCAATCTCGCTTCTGCTAAACAAAAAAGATGCATCCCGAACATCTTTTTTGACATTCAGGATGCACCTTATTATGTTTCGTTTTTCTTAGTTCCTGCATATTCGTAGGATAAGCCCATTACTATATCCTGCTTGTAGTCTCCAAACTCTTTACCAAAAAGGTTGAAGCCACCTACGTGCTTGGCATTATCCTTTATTCCAAATCTGACTCTGATTCTGTGGGAATCCATTATTCCAAGCTCATCAATCGTAAGATCCCCTATCTTTTTCTGATTGATATAAGCCCCATCTCTTGTGACTTCCCAGTTTGTGAGCTGTCCATACTGTGTTCTTCCAAGTGGCCAATAATCCGGGTTATTTATTCCTCTTCTTTCGCCATAGTCTCCATCACAGGTCCAGGTTCCACAATCAACCTCATTTATCCACAAGGTGATATCAGATTTCCAGTCAGGGTTAAAGCCCGGCGCCTCAGAGCACATCTCCGCTGATATTGATATTCTGTTTAGCTTAGCCTTAAAAGGCAGAGAAAATATCTGGTTTGGGAAAGAATATTCTATATACCCCTTGGAAGTCCAGAGTATCTTTGCATTTATATGCTCTGGTAAGTAGAAATTCTCCTCCCTGTCATCCATACTGATAAGTCCGTATTCATCTGCCAGTCCGCAGGTTTCATATACACTGACATCTGTATATGCTCCAACCGGCATCTCTACACTTATTACGTTGTCGACATTCTCCGCAGGCTCTACAAGTCTTATGTCTATCCTGTCAACATTTCTTGAACAGATCTTGATGCTTCCCCTTGTACCAGGAATCTGCTCAATCCTCACTAGATTAGCTTCCTGCAGTGCCTTAATATGCGATGCACAGCTTGATGCCGGGATTTTAAGTTCCCTTGCTATGTCCGCGATACTAAACTGCTCCTTGGCAATAATCGCAAGTATCTGTGCTCTGATTGGCACAGATAGTGCTCTTCCCACTGCAGTCAGTTCTTCGGGTTTCCCCAAATTGAGGTAAACGTTTTTTGCCATTGCTCCATAACTCTCCGTTTCTAAAATTACTTACCTCTCCTCATAGAAAAGCCGTTATTCAATTTTTAGTTCCTTTATTATACCTTATTTTCCTCTATCAATTCTTTAAAATTTAATTTTCCTTAATACTTTATTTCTAATTAAAATAAATGCATTATGCTATATTAATTGTATGGGATCAGGAAACGTTATAATCTCGCTTCAGAGCGTCTCCAGGTCATTTAAATCAGGAGACAATAAACTTGAAGCCCTGAAAGATATAAGTCTTGAAATATATGAAAAGGAATTTGTGGTAATCCTTGGCGAAAGTGGCTGCGGAAAGACAACCATCCTCAACATCATCGGTGGAATGGACCACCTTACAAGTGGAAAGCTTATCGTTGATGGAAAAGATTTTTCCAATCCTACAGATGCAGAGCTTACGGACTACCGCAGAGTTTTTCTTGGCTTTGTTTTTCAGGATTATCACCTTATGCCCAATTTGACCGCCCAGGAAAATGTTGAATTCATAGCAGAGCTGATAGATGGATCAATGGATCCCGCAAAAGCCATCGACATGGTTGGACTTTCTGAAAGAGCTGGCAACTACCCTTCCCAGATGAGTGGTGGTCAGCAGCAGAGGGTGTCCATAGCAAGAGCAATCTGCAAAAATCCGCGACTCATTCTCGCAGATGAGCCCACAGCAGCTCTGGACTTTTCCACAAGTATTGAAGTCCTCTCAGTTTTTGAAAACATTGTAAAAACACAGGGAACCACCGTTGTAATGGTAACTCATAATAATGAGATCGCGCGGATGGCAAACAGAATCATAAAAATCAAGGATGGTCAGATTGAAAATATAATCACAAACGACAATCCAGCCTCAGCTACCGATCTCTCCTGGTAAGAGCTATGACCAAGACCCAGCGCAAGGATACACTAAGAAATATCAAAAAGCAGATCATTTCATGGCTGTCCATAATAGTTATCGCATCCTTTGCAGTCACTGCCTATTTAGTGCGTGCTCAACAATTAATAACCACTGATATTTACTGACTTTGCGGGCAATCCGTGAGATAATAGATGCA
>SVFV01000024.1 GCA_015056655.1 Butyrivibrio sp. | reverse complement strand
AAGGTACAATTGTTGTTATATTTTATGCGAAAACATCGGCTGAAAAATCAGCCGGTTGTTGAGCATACACTATTTAACTATCAGTTCATGGATTCTGGCTGCAATAAGCGCCTTGGTTGCATTGGTACCGTTTTATTACATCTGGTGCATCATCAAGGAAGTTGTGGAGGTCAGACCTGATTTTTCAAAGGCAACGCACATAGTCAGCTATGGCTGGAGTGCAGTGGGGATGAGTCTTTTGGCTTTGTTTCTGTATATTTCAGCCCTTATGTGCTCTCATCTGGCAGCCTTCAGAGTCCAGACAAATATGAGAAAAGCCATGATGGAGCACGTTATGAAGCTTCCAATGGGCTACATTGAGTCTGAGGGAAGCGGCAAGATTAGAAAGATAGTGGCTGAGTCCAGTGCAGCAACAGAGACTTTCCTTGCACACAGCCTTCCGGATAAGGCAGTAAGCTATGCCACACCTGTTGGGCTTATTGCAATGCTCCTTATTTTTGACTGGAGGATTGGCCTTATTTGCCTTGTGCCTGCGGTTTTAGCCTTCCTTATGATGGGAGGAATGATGGGGGAAAAGATGCAGAATGACATGAAGGAGTATCAGAACGCCCTTGATGAGATGTCTGCTGAAGCGGTTGAATATGTTAGGGGAATTCCCGTAGTAAAGACCTTTGGTCAGTCTGTTTTTTCTTTCAAAAGATTCAAAGAAGCCATAGATAAATATGAAAAGTGGACTATCACCTACACCATCGGTATGAGAATGCCCATGATAGGCTTTACCACAGCTGCAAATGCAGTGTTTGCAGCCCTTGTGGCATGCAGCTTTATTTTTGCAAGAAATGGTGTTTCAAATACATTCTTATACAACATTCTCTTTTACATTATCATTACACCAATCCTTACGGTTACCCTCATGAAGGTTGCCTATGCAGGGGAGAGCCAGATGATTGTTAGAGATGCCCTCAATAGAATGTATGAGCTTCTGAATGTAGCGCCTCTTAAAGAAGCTTCAAATCCGCAAAATCCCAAGGACAGCAGTATAAAGATTGAGAATATCGTATTCACCTACGACGAAAAGAAGTCCAACGCCATCGACGGCATAAGCCTTGATATTAAGCCTGGCGAACATGTAGCATTTGTCGGTCCTTCCGGTGGCGGTAAAACTACCCTTGCTTCCCTTATCGCAAGATTCTGGGATGTGAAGCAGGGCAGCATTAAAATCGGAGGCGTAGATGTAAAGGATATTTCCTCGGCGGATCTTATGAAAAATGTGTCCTACGTTTTTCAGGACAGTAAGCTTCTTAAGATGTCTATACTTGAGAATGTAAGAATGGGAAGGCCTGACGCCACTGAGACTGACGTTATTCATGCTCTTAAGGATGCAATGTGCTGGGATATTATTGAAAAGCTGCCGGATGGCATAAATACCATAATAGGTAGCAAGGGAACCTATGTCTCAGGTGGTGAGGCTCAGCGAATTTCAATTGCAAGAGCATTCCTTAAAAATGCACCGATCCTTATCCTGGACGAGGCTACAGCCTTTGCAGATCCTGATAATGAGATCATGGTGCAGAAGGCTTTTGCGAACCTATCCAAGGATAAAACAGTCATCATGATTGCCCACCGCCTTTCTACAGTGGTGGATGCAGATAAGATTTGCGTTCTTTCTGACGGGAAAATCGTAGAAAGTGGAAAACACGATGCACTTCTTGCAAAGGGCGGAATTTACGACCACATGTGGAATGAATACAAGAAATCTGTTAACTGGAAAATGGGGAGGGAGCAAAACGATGATAGAAAAGTTACAGCATAAATACGCGCTCTCGGAGCAGGGAGCAAGAGATATGGTAAAGGCTTTTGGCGCCTGCACTCTGGCAAATCTTGCACAGATGATGCCTGTTGGAATTCTTTTTATGATGACAGGAGATCTTCTAAACGGTGAGATTCCGGAAAATCACGTGACAATTTTCGTACTGGGTTCAGTGATCAGCCTTTTACTTATTGCATTCACCGAATATCTGCAGTACAACGCCACTTTCTTTTCGACCTATGTAGAAAGCGGTGTAAGAAGACGTTCTTTGGCAGAAAAGCTTAGAAGGATACCTCTTTCATTTTTCGGGAAAAAGGACTTAGCTGATCTTACCAACACTATCATGGCGGACTGTGCCATGCTTGAAACCGCTTCATCACACTGGCTTCCGGAGTTGGTTGGTGCCTTCATTTCAACTACCATTGTGGTTATCAGTCTGTTTTTCTTTGATGCCAGAATGGCAATAGCTGCAGTGTGGGTGCTTCCTATAGCCTTCATTATTGTCTTTTCATCAAGAGATGTAATGCACAAAGTGAACCGAAAGGGAAGCAAATACAAGGTTGCCTGCCTCGACGGAATTCAGGAGGCGCTGGAAACGGTGAGGGATTTGAAGGCTTACAACGCTCAGGACACATATATGGAGGGGCTTAATAAAAAGATTAAGGACGTTGAGTCCCACACTATTTTTACAGAGTTCGTAAACGCAGCATTTGTAAGCTGTGCCCAGATGATCCTTAAGTTTGGAATCGGAACAGTGGCTATCGTTGGTTCCTCGCTCCTTATGAAAAATGAGATAAATGTGTTTACTTTCTTTATGTACCTCTTGGTAGTTTCTAGAATGTATGAGCCGCTGCAGATAGCATTGATGAACTTTTCAGCGCTGATCGCAACGGACACCCAGTGTGAGAGAATGGATGAAATTTTGTCTCACAATGAGCAGACCGGAAGCGAAGAACTTACAAATAAGAATTATGATATTGAATTTAAAAATGTGCGGTTTTCTTATGAGGATGATGAAATAGTTCTAAAAGACGTAAGCTTTGTAGCAAAACAGGGAGAGGTTACAGCTCTTATAGGACCCTCCGGCGGCGGAAAGACAACAGTTTCAAGGCTTGCTGCCAGATTCTGGGATATTGAAAAGGGGCTTATAACAGTTGGGGGAATGGATATATCAAAGATTGATCCGGAAAAGCTCCTTTCCATGTATTCCATAGTTTTCCAGGATGTTACACTTTTTAATAATACAGTCCTTGAGAACATCCGAATTGGAAAAAAGGAGGCAACGGACGAAGAAGTAAAGGCGGCAGCAAAACTCGCTCACTGTGATGAATTCATTGATAAGCTTCCGGATGGCTACAACACACTTATTGGTGAGAATGGCTCTGAACTTTCAGGTGGAGAACGTCAGAGAATATCAATAGCAAGAGCATTCCTAAAGGATGCGCCAATCATACTTATGGATGAAGCCACAGCATCACTTGATGTAGATAACGAGTCACTTATACAGGAGGCAATAAGTGATCTGATAAAGGATAAAACAGTTCTTATTATTGCTCATCGCATGCGAACAGTAGACGGAGCCGATAAGATAGTAGTGCTTAAGAACGGTAAGGTGGCTGAATCAGATACTCCTGACAAACTAAGGGAAGCAAATGGATTATATAGCCATATGCTCGCTGTTCAGATGCAGACAGAGAACTGGAAAATGGCTTGACCGGGTAAAAAACTTTCCCAAGGCCACCAATAATATGGAGCATAATCTATATTGATAATAAACTGCTTTTGGAAACAGCTATTGTATATATGCAATAGCTGTTTTTCTAAATGCTGTGATTATCGTTGATATTGCAGCATATATAAGTCCGGCGGCATATATATACACAATTACATCCAATGACTTTAAGAATGTACCAAAAACAAATGCTGCTATGGCAACTACTATGTTGACAACTCCGGAGCTGAATTTGAATTTCCAGGAGGGTGCAGAAATACGCTTTGCTTCCAGCGCTCTTAAAATATCAACAAGTCCTGAAAACAGATGAATAGCCAAAAGATAGATAATTACAAATGACGTGGGATTATCAGCAATAGTCATTGTAAAGATTCCACAATCAAGGATTACAACGCCAAGGTATAGAATTCCACGTCCACCAACCATGTGTCGTGCCATGGAAAAGTAATATATTAGTGTCCTTATTCCATAGAGTGTCAGGGAAATACTAAGGATGGCAATTATAAAATATAGTCCATCTGAAGGATAGTAGACAATAAGTACGCTGCATAAGATCATAAATAAAGCTCGTATTATACTTTGTATTCTCTGAAATAATGTCATAATCTCACTTCCTTAGAAAAACCTGCGAGGATATTTCCTGATTTATAGATGGCATTTGTCACCATGCCTTTTTGTGCAAGGGCTGCCTGAATAAACTTTCCAATGAAGGTATTGTCCTTTTCATCTTTACTGGCAGAAATGTATTCATCCTGATATTTATTCATATCAAAATCTTCGATTACACATCCTGAAAGCTTTTCTCCAAAGGCTTTCCAATCATCATTAGAATCAAGCTGACGCTTTCTTAAGATGCCTTCAATCTCATCCCGATAAGATCCTATTGCATCAAAATCGTATTCTTCAGTCTTAAAGCTTTCGACATCACCATGCAGATATTTCATGGCCCTTATCATCTGCGTAAATGCGTGTATGTAATCCGAAGGGTTATCCTTTATTATTTCATCATAGTCTCCCCATGCAGGAAGATATTTATACTTAATAAAGCTGTAATCAGGCAGATGCCCGGCCCTTCCATGACCAAGATTCATTATTGAGTTTTCATTATTCTGGTAAAGACTGCTAACATATTCCGACTTTTCAAGATTATCTTCAATGGAAGGATTGTGCTTAAAGGTTATTCGTTTTTCTATAACAGAATCACCGTCTGGAAGTATTTCAAAAAAGTAGCTGTCTGTATTATTTATTACAAGCGATGGAGTTCCTGCAAAATAGCGGTGTGCCCAGGTATCTGCAAGAACGTGCATGGAAATGCCTATAGCCTGAAGAGAAACATCCTTGGCCTGTTCAACAGTTTTGACAACAAGCTCACTGTTGGGATTGCAGATCAGTCTGTACTTAGCAAGATACCGTTTTGAACAGCCCTTTTTCGTTGCATACAGGTCTCCCGGAAGAAAATGGAAGGATGACCAGATTCTGGTTATGTTCTGGAGGCTGATGATGTTCGTTGGAGCATCCATCATTTCAAGCTGAAGCTGAGTTGTCGCAGCAGAACGGGGAGCCCCAAGCTTTGTTAAAAGCGTATATGAACACCAGTCAGTAAATTGTGCGCTGTAGCAGATATCCATGCATTCTTCATGGGAAAAGCCTGCAAGAAATGCTGCGCAATATGTAGCATAGTAGTGAAAATCTTTTTGCATTATTATCTCCTTACAGCCTTTTCCTCATTTCGAATTTTCCTTATTTTCAAGGAAGATGATACTAGTTCAAATAACATACTCACTGATGTGATATCAACAAGAAATGAAGCAATCTGATCCAATATATCTATATCGTGCGGATCAATACTGATTATCGTAAGGAAAATGCTTAGAAGTGTAAAAAAGATAAGTATCATAGCTGCGCCGACATAATGAGTTTTTCTATGATAGTTGTTCGCTTCAAAAACAGCATTTCTGCCAATATATATGCGCATTGAAAGATCAAATGCTGCGATTATAAGCAGGATAATGTAGGTTATTATTAGAAGTGCAGTCGGATTGGGATCGCCGTAATATCCAGGCCTTGATAAAAGATATTCTCTTCCAACTAAAAAGTAGAGATGGATCTTTATGAAACTCCAAAAGCCAAAAACGATCACACCGATACCGGTTATTCCCAATATGCTTTGTCTACGTCTTAATTCTTTATCCATAAAGTTTTGTTTAACTCCTTTGTATAAGAACCTAATTATATTTTAATCGAAACAAGCCTCACAAAAGATTAAAGTTTTCTAAAAACCGTGAACAAGGGAACTATTTATGATTATTAGGCTATATAATTATCAATATAGAGCTATGCGTTTTTAAGAGGGGAGAGACAGTTTTATGTCAATATCAGCTAGTATAGTGAACCAAATTTTGAGTTATCTGTTAAGTTCTCTGGGTTTATACCTGATTTTTGGTAAGTGCGGAGTAAAAAAGATATGGGCATGGGTTCCTTTTGTGAGGGAGTACCATCTTGGTGTCTGCGCAGACAGGGAAGCTGAGGGCAGAATATATGCAAAACTGGCAGTTGTCAGTTTAGTTGCTGACATTATCTATTATTGTCTTGAATATGCAAAAATCAGTGCAGGAGCATTATTTTACGCTATTGCATTTGCGATTTTAATTGCGGAGTTTCTGTATTCTGCAAGACTTTTCCTTGGACTTATCAAGATGTTTGGTAAATCAAGAAAATGGTTACCTCTCCTTGTGATAATGGCTGGACCAGTTCTTCTTTACTGGGGACTTTCTCCCAAGTATGTACCCAAAAAGAAAGCTACAGAATCTGAGATGGCAGCAACTGCAAAGGTTCTTGGAACAGATATAGCCAGCATCAAGGATGGACTTACAGTCAATATCACAGACAGGACTGTAATAGATTTCTTTAAGAAAAAGATCCTTTTAAAGGATATACATATGTGTATTCCCAAAGGGCACATGGTACTTTTGCTTGGTGGATCAGGAGCTGGAAAAACCACATATCTTAATGCTGTAACAGGATATGAAAAGGCAAATGCTAACGTGACTCTTGGTGAGGAAGACGTTTATTTTGATTATGTAAAAATGATGTATGACATAGGCTTTGTTCCGCAGCAGGACCTTATGCGTGGGAATGATACAGTTGCCCTTACACTTTCTGATGCTGCTACTTTAAGGCTTCCTTCAAGTGTATCGGCAGCAGAGAGGAAAAAACGTGTGAAAGAAGTCCTTGAACAGTTTGGACTATTGGCTGTTAAGGACAATCTGGTTGAAAAGCTTTCCGGTGGACAAAGAAAGCGACTTTCAATTGCCATGGAATTTATATCAGATCCAACGCTTTTTATCCTTGATGAGCCCGATTCCGGACTTGATGGAGTAGTAGCAAGAGCTCTTTTTGAAAAGCTTAGAGCTATAGCTGATGAAAATAAAATAGTTATTGTAATAACTCATACACCTGACAGAGTTATTGATCTTTTTGATGATGTGATCGTGCTTGCAAAGGATTCTGGAAGGACAGGAAGACTTGCCTGGTATGGACCTGTTGATAAGGCCTATGAATTTTTTGGAAAGTCTTCAATGGAGGAGATTCTTCTTTCCATCAATCAGAAGGATGAAGGAGGGGAAGGAAGAGCGGATGAATTTGTTGAGAAATATGCAGACTATATAAGGGAAGAAGTGGGGTGAGGGACTATGAAGAAAAAAATAAGACATAGAGGTCGTCTATCACAAACCATAATCTACCTTGGAAAATTATTCAGAATGTTTCTATTTCAAAATGACTGGAAGGTTCTTCCGATGTCTGCGATAATTGCGGGACTCGTATGTTTTGCAGTTGGATCTAATTTGTATAAGACAATGGAAGGAACGCTGACAGGGGCCTTTGCTCTTGCGTGTGTATGTGTGTGGAATGGATTTTTCAATTCAATACAGTCTATATGCAGAGAGAGGGCGATCGTAAAAAGAGAGCACAGGGCTGGTCTGCATATAAGCTCTTATGTACTGGCACATATGATATATCAGGCTGTACTATGTTTTTTACAGGCGATAATCATAATTGTTGTGTGCACTGGAATGAGGATACAGCTTCCAACAGCTAGTCTGGTAACTCCTTTTCCATTGGTTGATTTTGGATTGACGTTATTCTTTATAACCTACAGTGCAGATTTATTGGCACTTCTGGTATCGTCAATTGCCAAAACAACAACGACAGCTATGACCATAATGCCATTTTTGCTTATAGTTCAGCTTTTGTTTTCAGGTGGATTTTTCGATCTTCCACAGCAGGCTATGCCACTTACAAATCTGACAGTGACAAAATGGGGACTTACAGCACTGTGTGCACAGGGAGATTATAATTCACTTCCAATGGTGAGCTTGTGGAATAATGCAGTAAAAATGAAGAATGTAGAAGTAGATGGCGAAAAGCCACTTCTTGAAGCTTTGGTATATATTGAAGAAAATGATATGAGAGATGAGCTTTTGCTGCAATCAGCCCAGCAGAATCAGAATCCCAATTATGCTTTTGATATAGAGGTTATCAACAGATGTTGGAGTTGGTTAATTATATGGGGAGCAGTATATGCAATAATAACGATCCTGCTACTTGAGAAGATTGATAAAGACAAACGATAGATTATAGTCAATTACAAGCAGAGTAAATAGGAGCTGAGAGGTAGCCCTTTTTACTCTGCTTTTATTTTGTTTGGAGGAAGGTAGGTCAAAAGGATCTGTTCCAATGACTGACCTGTAACAGGCTTTGCAAGATAGTCATCAAAACCAAGATTTAAATATTCTTCCCTTGCACCGTCTCCTGCGTTTGCTGTGATAGAAACACATGGCTTAAAACGGTTGTAATTATCCATAGAATTTCTAAGGTTTGTGAGCATCTGAACGCCGTCCATTATAGGCATTCTATGGTCGATAAGTAGCATGTCATATTCGTGCTGCCTGGTCATTTCAAGGGCTAAAGCGCCATCCTTAGCAGTATCAATCTGAATCTGAGTGTTCTTTAGCAGATTCTTTAAAACCATCAGATTCATTTCTGTATCATCAGCTAAAAGAATTCTGGCACTAGGGGCAGTGAAATGAGTCTGATAACTTCTTTTGTCTGATTTTTTTATATCCAGAACTTGATTCTGATCTCCAATAGGTGTCCAGTCAATAACCTTCTGACATACAGTGAAGGTGAAGTTGGAACCAACATCATAGACACTTTCTACGTCAAGATTTCCATGCATGAGATCAAGAAGGCTCTTTACTATATTCAGACCAAGACCAGCACCTGAAGCAGTAATGTTTCTGCGATCATTTATACGGTCAAAAGAATTGAAAAGGCGATTCAGATCTTCTTCCTTGATTCCTGTGCCGGTATCTATAATTGAAGCCTTCATGGAGATATGGTCATCATCTACTTTTTCACCTGTAATGTTCAGACTTATACGACCTGCTTCAGTATACTTTACAGCATTTGTTAATAGGTTCAGGAAAATCTGACGAAGACGGGTGCTGTCTCCATAGAGTTGCTGAGGAAAACTCTTATCGATATTCACATCAAATATGAGCCCTTTCGCTTTAGCTCTATTATTGATGTCAGTTGAAAGATAATTGAGCATATCTGAAAAATCATACTCATCTTCAAAGAGCTCTAATTTACCAGAGTCAATCTTGGAAAAGTCCAGTACATCATTAACAAGAGAAACCAGTATGTTTCCAGCAATATAGATATCATTAGCATATTTCTTGCTGTTTTCTTCCTGCGTTTCACGAAGAATCATTTCGTCCATACCAAGTATGGTATTTATTGGGGTACGGATTTCATGGGACATATTTGCCAGAAAATCATTTTTGGTTTTTACGAGCTCTTCTGCGGCACTTTGCTGTCTCTTTATGATTGAGGCATATAGACTGAATATTACTATAAGCGCGCCCATAACCATAATGATCTGGATTATATTGCTGCGTGTCTGTGATGCATTTATTCTGTGCAACTGAGCATCCAGCAGCTGATCATATTCTGCTTCTTTGGTTTCATCAAATTCGATATCATTTACTGCAAATTCAGAGCTTTGATAGGATTTTAGTTTTTCCTTTACATCATTTGTAGTCTGAGTGGAAATCTGATTAGTCCAAACAGTTGCTGCAAAGAATACCAGGAAGATTAGCATGGCCCATACTACCGTTGAGCGCCCATATCTGGATTCTTTATTTTTTTGAAAAACATACTGGAAGAAAAGGAAGCCCAGTATACTCCATACAACAAGGCTAAGATAAGCTCCTGTCGATAAAGCTGCTATTGATGAAAAGCTTGGAAGTAATGAAAACAGGAAAAAGAGCATGGAGGATGCCATACCTAATGCGCCTGTTGTTACTACAAAGCGATTTGATTCTTCCCATGCAATTCTGAATGCAACATGAGAGGTGTACATATAGGCTATTGCTGCTCCAATTGTACTAATATCAACCATCCATCCCATAATTCCTCTCCCAAAGAATGGCATAGGGATTGAGATTATTACTAAAAACGGAATGAGATTGATGGGCATATGATTTCCATCAGAACTGCCAAACCAGGAGGGGAGCATGTTCTGACGGCTCATAGAAAGCATAAGTCTGGAAAGAGCATAGGTGTGTCCAAGTACGCCTGAAATAAGGGCACCAAATATGGTAAGGCAAAATAGGAACAGACCTGTTTTGCCAAGGAGATTGTATATGGTATTTAGAACAGGTACATGCTCTAAGCCTTCGAGATTATCCAGGTTATTTATATAATCATTCCAGTTGGAATACCCTTCAGGGCGAAATGCTACAGCAATAACTGAAAGAGCAATATAACAAAAGGCACTGATTATGATGGATAAAACGATTATCTTTGAGATTTTCTTTGGTGAAAAATCATATTCTTCAGTGGCGTGAGATACAGCTTCAAAACCAACAAAGGCCCAGGGAGCCAAAGCTACAATGCTGAGAATTCCGCTAAAAGCATGTACTTTGGGTGAGAACATGGGAGTTAGGGATACACCTGAAACTATGATATGAAATAGGGATACTATAAAGCCAATAACTATTCCTAAAACCATGACTACTGAGCAGATAGTCATAAGAAGTCCGGTAAGCTGTGAGCTTCGATAGCACACAAAACCAAACAGAATCATTGCAAGAACAGAGAGCATAGCTTCGCCAAAATATACATCATTACCAGCAAGCTTGTAATGAAAACCAAATTGGAACAGATTGCCCAAAAGATGTCTTAACATGATTGGAATTGCTGTCGCATTAGCCCATGCTATTGAGATATAAACAAGAGCCATGAACCATGAGCAGACAAAGCCATGATCATATCCCATATTTTCTCTGGCGTAAGTAAAAGAACCACCAGCATCAGGATAGTGATTTATCATAAAGGAGTAGTTGACTCCAATAATAAGCATGATTATTGCACTTAAAGTAATGCCAATAAGAGTGCCAAGAGGACCTGAAATTGGTAAAAAGGTAGTTCCTGGCATATAGAATGCTCCAGATCCAACAACGCAGCCAAATGAGAGAGCCCATATAGTTATCGGGGATAGATTTTTATTTAATGCTTCCCCATATTTAGGTAGGCGTTTTTCACTCATAATAATCTCCTTTTTGGGATTCTACACCAACTATAATTATACTAAAGTAGAGAGCGCTAAATGACAGTTTTTAGTGTAAATTTATACTAATTTTAGAAAATATATAATTATTGCAAAATTGTATTGCATACACACGATTTATGGTGTATAAAAGTTAATGAAAATTGAAAAAGACGGGAGCTTGTATAACAGGCTGAGAGGAAGGTGATACCTTCGACCGAGAACCTGATTTGGATAATGCCAACGTAGGGATGCCTGATTTTTATGGAGAATTTGCGGAAGCTATCTGTTTGGGTAGCTTCCTTTTTTTGTCTTTACAAGACAAAAAACTACGTAAGGATGCGCAGCTCGCAGAAGGGGAACTGTGGTTGTAATGGTCGTGATCTCATGCATGTGAAGGGTCTTCTGTCTGGGAAAGGAGACTGGTATGAAAAAAAGTAATTATCTTCGTAGAATGGTGATGCTTGCCATGTTTGTGGCGCTTGGAGTTGTTATATCACCAATTCTCAGAGTTGAGGGAATGTGTCCTATGGCACATCTTATCAACATCACCTGCGCCGTATTCTTGGGGCCAGCGTATTCACTTCTGTGCGCACTACTAATAGGCATTATAAGAATGGCGGTAATGGGAATTCCGCCTCTGGCTCTTACAGGGGCAATCTTCGGAGCAACTCTTTCCGGAGTATTCTACAAACTTTCCAAAGGAAAAATAATAGCTGCAGTTCTTGGAGAAATAATTGGAACAGGAATAATAGGTGCAATCGTGTCTTATCCTGTTATGACTTATCTCTGGGGAAAAGAAGGGCTTACGCTTTTCTTCTATGTACCTTCATTTATCTGCGGAACACTTATTGGTGGAAGTATTGCATATCTTTTGCTTAAGAGACTTGAGGTGACAGGAGCTCTTAAAAGAATGCAGGAAGGACTTAAGGATTATCCCATAAAGGATGAAAAGGTAGCATGAGTATTTTAGAAAGTATGGAATACAAACCACTTATACATTGCATTACAAATCCAATATCCATGATGCAATGTGCAAATTCAGTGCTGGGACTGGGTGCAAGGCCAATTATGGCTGAGCACCCTCTTGAGGTTTCTGAGATTACTGAAACAGCTGATGCACTTTTGCTTAATCTGGGAAATATTTCTGATAGCCGGATGGAGGCTATGAAGATTTCTTTTACTAAGGCTATGGAAAAAAATATTCCGGTTGTAGTCGACGCAGTCGGAATAGCTTGTTCTGAGCTTAGGAGAGAATTTCTTTTAAAGCTTCTTGATAAAGCTAAAAGAGATGCGGATATTGACTATCCGGCTTCACAGATGGAGGAAGGCTTTTTTCTGGTTATCAAGGGAAACTACTCGGAAATCATGGCTTTATATGATGTGAATTACAAATCAGAAGGCGTAGATGCAAAGGAGGGAATAAGCACAGAGAGTATCTGCGTTGCTGCTAAACAACTTTCAGAAATATATAACGCTGTAATTTTGGCAAGTGGAAAAACAGACGTAGTTGTTTATGGAGATAAAGCTGTTTATGTAGATAATGGCTGCCCTGAGCTTTCACAGATTACTGGAACTGGCTGCATGCTTGGCGCTATCTGTGCAACCTTACTTGCAAAGAAAAAGGATAAGGATGAGGTTGTAAGAGCATGCGCTCTTCTTGGGATAGCAGGAGAGATGGCAGCAGGCCCTCAAATTGGAGCAGGAACATTTTTGATAAAACTCATGGACAACATCTCGCTCATGACAGATGAAATCATTGATCAAAAAGGTGTACTGGAATATCAGGTTATTACAGATAAAACCGAATGATCTAAGCAATATGAAAAGCAATACCTGGAGGAATGACTAAATGAAAAGAGTTAGTATGGAACAGCTCAGACTGTATCTTGTGACAGACAGCACGAATCTATCTGAAGAGATTTTCCTTGATAAAGTCGAGAAAGCTATTCAAGGCGGAGTCACCTTTTTACAGATAAGAGAAAAGGAGAGATCAACTCTGGAATACATTGAGCTTGCTAAGAAGGTACATGAAATCTGCTTAAGATATGACGTGCCTATGGTTGTAGATGACAGGGTGGATGTTGCTATGGCTGTTGATGCAGAGGGCGTTCATGTGGGACAAAGCGATATGCCTGTTGATATTGCAAGAAAGCTTCTGGGAGATAAAAAGATAATCGGAGCCACAGCAAAGACTGTTGAGCAGGCAAAGAAGGCTGAAGAAATGGGAGCTGATTATCTTGGAGTTGGGGCTATTTATCCAACAACAACCAAGGTTAAAACAGTTCTTACTTCAGTTGATACTTTAAAGGATATCTGTGAATCAGTTGATATCTGCGCTAATGCCATAGGAGGACTAAACGACGGAAATATGGATGTTCTAAGAGGTGTGCCTATCGCAGGCATCTGCGTGGTTTCAGCAATCATGAAGGCAGATGATTCAGAAGAGGCAGCAAGAAAACTTGTGGCAAAGATGGATGAATTGGGGATTGGTACAGATGTATGAAAAAGGTTTTGACTATCGCTGGGAGTGATCCTTCTGGCGGAGCTGGGATTCAGGCTGATCTAAAAACTATGGAAGCTCATGGCGTATATGGAATGAGCGTCATTACTTCGCTTACTGCGCAGAACACCCTTGGAGTTACCGGCAAATTAGCGATTCCAGGTGAGTTCGTAGGACAGCAGCTTGAGGCAGTATTTGATGACATTTTTCCTGATGCTGTGAAAATCGGGATGCTGCCAGATAGGGAGGTTATGGAGGCTGTAAGGGATTCGATTCTAAAGTATAAGCCTCAAAATATTGTTTTGGATCCGGTACTGGGCTCAACCTCTGGAACATCACTATCAGCAGAAAATGCCAGAAGCTATTTAAAGGAAAAGCTATTTCCATTATGCACGCTTATTACTCCAAACATTCCGGAGGCGGAGATACTCATTCAAAGCAGTAATGGAGAAAAAATAGAAGGACAGTCAGTATTTACCATCAGTTCTGAAGAAGATATGGAAAAAGCAGCAAGAAAGCTTGGAGATATATACTCTTGCAGCGTACTTATTAAGGGCGGACATGGTTTGTTTACAGGAGATATTTGCAAGGACTGTCTTTACAGTGACGGGGAAATCGCATGGTTTAAGTCACTAAGAATTGATAATCCCAATACTCATGGAACAGGCTGTACTTTATCAAGTGCGATTGCATGTAATCTTGCACTTGGTTTTTCACTGTCAGAAGCAGTAAAAAGAGCAAAGAAGTATCTTACAAAGTGCATAGATGCAGGCCTTGATATCGGGAACGGTAGAGGACCACTCGAACATAGAGTAAATACAAGATAAGGAATCACAATTTAGAAACATCAAATAAGAGATTTAGAATTAAACAATATTATAGACAGGAAGGAATAACTGAATTGAGAAATTACACAACACAGATGGACGCAGCAAGGCAGGGAATTATCACACCAGAGATGGAAAAGGTTGCAAAAGACGAATACAGAACACCTGAGGAAATCAGAGATCTTGTAGCAAAGGGACAGGTTGCCATCTGCGCAAACAAAAATCATAAATGCATTGAGGCAAAGGGTGTTGGCTCAATGCTTAAAACGAAGATAAATGTAAACCTGGGTGTTTCAAGAGATTGCAAGGATTATGATATTGAGATGGAGAAGGTGATGGCAGCAGTAAATATGGGAGCTGATGCTATAATGGATCTTTCTTCTCATGGAAATACACAGCCCTTTAGGAAAAAGCTTGTTGAGAGCTGTCCTGTAATGCTTGGAACAGTTCCTGTATATGACAGCGTAATCCATTATCAGAGAGACTTGTCCGAGCTTACAGCAAAGGATTTTATTGATGTAATAAGACTTCACGCTGAGGATGGCGTAGACTTTGTAACACTCCACTGTGGAATCACCAGAAAAACTATTGAGCAGATAAAGAAACATAAGAGAAAAATGAACATTGTTTCAAGAGGTGGATCACTCGTTTTTGCATGGATGAGCATGACTGGTGAGGAAAATCCTTTTTATGAATACTATGATGAGATTCTTGATATCTGCAGAGAGTATGACGTGACAATTTCCCTTGGAGATGCCTGCAGGCCCGGATGCCTCGCAGATGCCAGTGATGTATGTCAGATAGAAGAGCTTGTAAGACTTGGAGAACTTACAAAGAGAGCATGGGAAAAGGATGTTCAGGTCATGGTGGAAGGCCCCGGACATATGCCTATGGACCAGATTGCTGCCAACATGAAAATTCAGCAGACTATCTGTATGGGAGCGCCCTTCTATGTACTTGGCCCTCTTGTTACTGATATTGCTCCTGGCTATGATCACATTACATCTGCGATAGGTGGCGCCATCGCAGGAGCAAACGGAGCAGCTTTTCTTTGTTATGTAACTCCTGCTGAACATCTGGCTCTTCCCAATGTTGATGATGTTAAGCAGGGAATAATCGCATCAAAGATTGCAGCACATGCAGCTGACATTGCTAAGAAAATTCCTCATGCAATGGATATGGATAACAAGATGGCAGATGCAAGAAAAGCCTTCGACTGGGATACACAGTGGGAGTGTGCTATAGATCCTGAGACAGCAAAAGCTATCCGAGATGACAGAGCGCCTGAGTTTGATGATACCTGCTCAATGTGCGGCAAATTCTGTGCTGTAAGAAGCATGAACAAGGCGCTTGCAGGAGAGCATATCGATATTCTGTAAATAACCATATGGATGGATTCAACCGACCAAAAAAGTTTTAATTTAATATGTTGACTTAGCCCTTGGGGCACCCTTTACGATGTTATCATAGAGGGTGCCCTGAATCATTTTTTACAAGTATAATAAAAGTAGAGTCAGGAGGTTGGTATGAACGATAAAATGACATCTGGGGAGATTGCAAGACAGGCGGGAGTATCACAGAAAGCAATCAGAGTATATGACGAAAAGGGACTTTTAAAGCCCGTTGGATATTCAGAGGGAAACTACAAACTATATGACAAGAATTCCCTTATGATCCTTGAAAAGATCATAGCCTTAAAGCATGTAGGTTTTAGTCTTGAGGAGATAAAGAGTAATCTTGAGAGCGACGAGCCTGAGTCAATTGAGGAAACACTTAAAAAGCAGCTAGCACTTATGGAAGATAAAATATATGAGATGCAGAGAGCTGCAAAGTGCATAAAGGCAGCGATTGCAAGACTTCATGAGGATCCTGATTGGGACAACATCGCAGACATCATTAAAAAGATGGAAATGGAGCACGGCGCAGACGACAGACGAGCATACGCTGTAAAACATGCGGCCGATGGAATCGAGTGGTATGTGAAGATATATGATTCACTTGATTTTAAGAAGGATGAAAATGTCCTCGATCTGGGATGCTGCTATGGAGAACTCTGGAGACAGAACTGGGAACGCATTCCTGAAAACTTCAATGTGGATGGATATGACGTTCATGAGAGCTGGGCTGAGGACTTTGAAAAATACATAGAAGAGGAAAAGTCCAAGCTTCCACAGAGCTCTGATGTGAAGGTTTTATATGGCAATCTCGAAAAGGACGAGACCTGGGAAGAAATCCATAAGAACAAGTATGACAGGATAATCGCGCATTACTTCATGACATACATAAATGATACTGATTACATCATGGAGAATGCAGCAAGGGTTCTTAAGGATGATGGAATGTTCTCTGTAAACTTCTACGGGATATCCTGTGAGTTTGATTTTTGGGAAAATATCTTTGACGAGCTTTCAATGGATAAATCCTTTGCGATTAAAAAGAAAAAGGACTTAAAGCAAAAGCAGGAGGCTTTCCAGGAACTGATAAAGAAACACTTTAGCCGCTTTGAGATAGTACAGCTTCCATGCTCACTAAACTTTGATGATTCAGAGATACTTTTTGAGAAGCTTCTTTCCAGATATCCTAACGGTAACAAAGTCCTTATGGCTAACAAGGATAAGCTTATGGAGTACTTCGACAGAAGGATTGAGAAGGAAGGCTTTATTGTAGTTGAAATGGATAGTGCATTTTATCACTGCTATAAATAAAGCGTTGACATATTTACGAACAGTTGTTACACTGCATATGGTTAACTAATATTACAGAAAGCGAGGTAATCTTAATGAGTTCAATGAGAATTGAAGTTGTAACTGAAAATAGTTGGATGACCTCGGTTTGCGCTTTTTGATCAGATATTGATTAATAAGTTTCTATGATTTTATGGCCGTGGCATTTTTGTCACGGCCTTTTCTATTATCTGGGAAAATCGTCCGAAGTCTCCTTTCTAAAAAACTTAACTTTGATAATCAAAAATAGAAGGAGGTACTTATGCAGGGAAAAATACTTATAAGTGCTGAAAATATAGAACAGACATATGGTGATCAGACTATCCTCGATTTTGAGAGGTTTTACTTATACGAAGGCGAAAAAGTTGGTCTTGTTGGCGTAAATGGTGCGGGAAAAACAACACTGCTTCAGATCCTTTCAGGAAAAAAGAAACCAACCAGGGGAATAGTCAAACTAAACTGTGATCCTTTTTACTTTGAACAGTTTGGAACAGATGTTACCGATAACGACTCTTACTACGCAGATGCTGATTACACTGAAGCCGGAAAGATGGGTGTCAGTGATCAGATGTGGCAGGAGAATGTAAGCGGAGGAGAGGATACGAGAATAAGACTTGCACAGCTCTTTTCTAGCCAGAGAGCAGTGGCATTCCTTGATGAGCCTACATCAAACCTTGACAGCGCAGGCGTGGAGATACTAAAGAAGAGGCTTGAAGAAATCGAGTCTTTGGTGATCATAAGCCATGACAGAGCACTGCTTAACAGTATCTGCGACAGGATAGTTGAGGTCTCCTTTGGTAAGCTGAATTTCTATAATGGAAATTATGATGACTATTTAGAGCAAAAGGAGCTTCAAAAGAAAAGCGATTACGCCGAGTATGAGAACTATCAGGCAGAAAAGAAAAGACTCCAAAACGTTTACAGGCAAAAGAAGGCAAAGGCAAAAACTGTAGATAGAAAGCCTAGAAATATCACTGCAAGTGAAGCCAAGGCAATTTCACTTTGTGGCAACAGAAAGCCTGAGGATAAGGCAAGAGGTATAGAGAAGAGTGCGGAGAACGTACTTAAGCGTATAGAGCATATGGAGGTAAAGGAAAAGCCAAAGGAAGAGCCTGTGGCAAGACCTGACTTCAGACTGACCAATCCGCCAAAGAATCCAATAGTCATAAGAGGAGAACATGTGACCTTTAGTTATGGGGATAAGCTCATTTTTGATGATGCAGACTTCATGATAAAGAATGGATCAAAGGTAGCCTTTGTTGGAGAAAACGGAGCAGGAAAAACTACGCTCATAGATCTCATAGACAGACGCGAGGGAATATACGTTGTTCCCGGGGCAAAGATTGGCTATGCAAGGCAGAACATGAGCCAGATAAATATGGAGAAAACAGTTCTGGAAAATGTCAGGGAAGTCAGCATCCAGTCAGAGAGTATAGCGAGGATTATTCTTGCAAGACTTCTTTTAACAGAGAAGGATATAGCCAAGAAAGCAAAGGATCTTTCAGGCGGTGAGAGGATGAAGCTTTCTTTTGCGATGCTGTTTGTGTCAGATGTAAATCTGCTCATACTGGATGAGCCTACAAACTACCTGGATATCCCATCAATAGAGGCTTTGGAACGCCTTCTTGAGGAGTATGAAGGAACACTTATCTTTGTGTCTCATGACCAGACTTTTGTTGATAATATTGCCACTGAAAAGATGCAAATTAAGGATGGAAAAATAGTCCCAATTAGTTGATAATAAATTAAATAGCAAAAAATATTTTACTTGGATTGGTGGGACTTTCTATGAAAAAAGCAACTCGAATATTAACTGTGCAGTATTCATTCCTTCAGCTTGGCTATTGGGTGGATTATCTTTTGGTGTCTTCTTTTGCTGCAGTTTTACTTATGGCAAGAGGCTTTAAGGCATCAGAAATAGGGCATGTAACAACGGTTGGATCGCTTATTGCGATAGTATTGCAGACATACCTTTCTTCTCTTGCGGATAAATCAGAGCGTATAACATTAAAGCAGATTCTGGGGATTTTGATGGCAATTGCACTGTTGGCAGCAGTACTTGTGTGGGCAGTTCCGGCATCCCATATATCAACATTTATAGGGATGTTTACCGCTTTTGGCGTAACCTGTTCGATTTCTCCACTGCTAACGGCATTTTGTCTTCAGTATAACTATGCAGGCTATGACGTCGATTTTGGAATTGCCAGGAGCCTTGGCTCCTTTGGTTATGCGGCAGCAGGCTTTGTGATGGGGCGTATAACAGAGAGGTTTGGCGCAAATATTATTCTGCCTATTTTCTGCGTAGTATATGTTCTTATGATGTTTGTACTTTTCTCTATGAGAAAGGCTTCATCTGAAAACAACAGAGTGGAAGAAAAGGCAAAACCCAGTGGTATTGTGGAGTTCTTTTTAAAATATCCAAGATATGATCTGTTTTTAATAAGCGTAATGCTTATCTTCTTTATGCAGATGGTTCTTGGAACCTACATGATCTATTTTGTTAAAAGCTATGGCGGCGGAGAAGCGCAGATGGGAACAACTCTGTCTGTCGCTGCATTTGCAGAGATGCCAGCCGTAGCTTTTGGCATGTTCTTTCTTAAGAAATTCTCAGCCCAGAAGCTTTTGAGGGTTACAGCTATAGGGGCTTCCTTTAAGTTTGTATCCATGATTTTTATAACAGATATCAAATTGTTTATAGCACTTCAGCTTGTACATTTTTTCTTTTCAGGAATGTATATGGTTTCATCAGTTTATTATGCAAATTCAATCGTTGATGATGCAGATTCAGTAAAGGCTCAGGGACTTCTTGCGGTGGGACTTACCGGAGTTGTCGGGATTGCTGCAAACATAATTGGCGGATATATGCTTGAGTATGTTTCTCCAAGGTCACTTGCAATTGTTGGAGCTATTCTTGCTCTTATAGGAACAGCTACTATGTTTATAGCTACAACTGAGATAATTCCAAAGGTAAGTAGGCGTGCTATGGAGAAGAAATAATCGGGAAAATTTATAAATAATTTTGTGGGGAATTTGATATGGGTATTGATAAGAAACTAATAAGCCAGGAAATGAGAGAAAAGGCACCGGAGCTTGATCCTCTTAGACTTGGCACAGGTTGGGATTTTGAGGATTTATCCAAGCCTCAGATTTATGTTGAAAGCAGCTATGGCGATAGTCATCCTGGAAGCGTACATCTTAAAAAGCTTGCGGATGAAGTGTGTAAGGGGATAGCCCTTGAGGGAGGTCATGGAGCAAAATACTTCTGCACAGATATGTGCGATGGCGAAAGCCAGGGTACGGACGGAATAAACTATAGTCTTGCCAGCAGGGAAATGATGGCTGGAATGATAGAAATTCAGGCAAATGCCACACCTTTTGATGCGGCTGTATTTCTTGCAAGCTGTGATAAATCTGTTCCCGGAAATCTTATGGGTATGCTTCGAGTAGACATGCCTTCAGTTTTTGTTCCCGGAGGAATAATGAAGGCGGGACCAGAAATGCTGACTCTTGAACAGCTTGGAATGTATAGCGCTAAGTTTGAAAGAGGTGAGATCGATAATGAAAAGCTTTCCTGGGCTAAGAAAAATGCATGCCCTGGATGCGGAGCATGTTCATTTATTGGTACTGCGTCCACTATGCAGATCATGGCTGAAGCCTTAGGACTTGCACTTCCAGGAAGCGCGCTTCTTCCGGCATCTGGAGAAGAAATCCTGGAATGTGCATACAGATCAGGCGTAAGAGCAGTAAAAATTGCTGGGGATAACAGCATGAGACCTTCTGCGTTACTTACAAAGGAGAGCTTTGAAAATGCGATTCTTGTTCATGCAGCTATATCGGGATCTACAAACTGCCTTATGCATTTACCTGCAATTGCTCATGAGATAGGTATAGAAATTGACGGAGATACCTTTGACAGATTACACCGTGGTGCGCACTATCTTCTTGATATAAGACCGGCTGGGAAATGGCCTGCTGAGTGCTTCTATTATGCTGGTGGCGTTCCTGCTGTAATGGAGGAGATAAAGGATCAACTCCACCTTGATGTTATGACTATCACTGGAAAAACTCTTGGAGAAAATCTTAAAGAGCTTAAAGAAAGTGGTTATTACGATACCTGCAAAGAAGGCTTACAGGAATTCAATGAACGCTATAAGGTAAGTGTTAAAAAGGAAGATATTATTAGACCTTATGATAAGGCTATAGGCACAGATGGAAGCATAGCAGTTCTTAAGGGAAATCTTGCACCTGAAGGTGCTGTTATAAAGCACACAGCCTGCCCTAAGGAGATGATGAAGGCTGTTCTTAATGCAAGGCCCTTTGATTCTGAGGAGGAATGTCTTGAAGCTGTTCTTAAGCATAAAGTAAAGAAGAATGATGCTGTGTTTATAAGATATGAGGGACCTAAGGGGAGCGGAATGCCTGAAATGTTCTATACTTCTGAGGCTATCAGTTCAGATAAGGAGCTTGGAAAGTCAATTGCACTTATAACGGATGGACGTTTTTCCGGAGCATCTACAGGTCCTGTTATTGGGCACTGCTCACCAGAGGCAGCAGTTGGAGGACCAATTGCCCTTGTTGAAGAAAATGACCTTATAGAGCTCGATGTAATGGAGAGAAAGCTCAATATCGTAGGTGTTAATGGCGAGAGGAAAACACCGGAAGAGATGGAAGAAATCTTGAAAAAACGTAAAGAAAACTGGAAACCAAGAGAAGGAAAATATAAAAGAGGCGTGTTAAAGCTTTTCAGAGAGCATGCAGTCAGTCCTATGAAGGGAGCATATCTGGAATAATAAAGAAAGTATAAAATTTATAAAATTATAATTACATATTATCGCAATATAGTTTCAAAATCGCGCTGTGGAGTATAATAATTTTTATCAGTGTAGTTTTTTGGCTAACTGGTCTGATTTGATTATTACAGAATAAAATACAAGGAGGGGAGTATGATTTCTAGTCAGTCAGAACACATAAGGATCGCGAATCTGGAGATTCCGATAGGTAAGGAGAAAGCGCTTGATGGGAAGTACCTTATCATTGGAATTGATAAGGAAACAGATAACCAGATTTATGATGGTGCGGACGATTTAATTAGAGAATTCGGAGTTTCTGAAAGAGATGAGCTTCGAATAAAGCTTTTGTTTGAAGAGACAATTTCAATGCTTAAGATGCTTTCAGCAGATTTTAAAGCAGATATCTGGTTTGAAAGACAGGGAAAAGAATTCCAGATAAAGGCTGAAGCTTATGCTCAGATGAATGCACCTCTAAAGAAAGAACTGATAGATATTTCCACAGATAAGAGTAATAAAGCCATAAAGGGCATCATGAGTAAAATAGGTGATGTAATTGAAAATGGCCTTTTACATTATTCCGAGGTAATGAAGGTAAGCCAGGAATATGGCGGAAATACTGCTGAACCCGGACTTATGGGTATTTATGGAGGCATTGATGGAATAGAACCTGGTGTTATGTGGACACTTTCTGATTACAGAACCTCCATAGATGAAGGCAAGCCAGAGGATGACGGCTATTCTGATGCAGTAGATGAATTAGAAAAATCCATAATTGCCAATATAGCCAAGGATGTTCTGGTGGGAGTTAAGGGCAATAAAATCGATATGACAATCGAATATGAATTAGCATAAGAAGATTCTAATAATATATGAGGGAGAATAACATGAACATTAATAAATCAAAAGACGGAAATTCTTTAAACATTGCTTTAGAGGGAAGACTCGATACAACTACAGCGCCTCAGCTTGATGAAGAGATCAAGGCGCTTGATGGCGTAGCAAAGCTCGTATTTGATTTTTCAAAGCTTGAGTATATTTCATCAGCTGGCCTTAGGGTTTTACTTTCAGCGCAGAAAATTATGAACAAGCAAGGCTCTATGGTCATCAAAAATGTAAGTGATGAGATCAAAGAGATCTTTGAGGTTACAGGATTTATTGATATTCTCACAATAGAATAATCATATGGAAACTTATGAAATACCAATAACCGGGACTACGACTGCAGTCCCGGTTATTTATCAGATTACTTTGCGCCATATGAGGGGATTTTTATGCTGGTCATGATTATAAGAATGTCCGGAGTTACCGCACTATACGTTGTATTAACAGTACTTGTGTGGCTTTGGACAAAGGAAAAAAAGTTATCTGCATTCCATAAGATTGTTATTGGAATTGTTTTTGGTATTAGTTCTATATTGTCGACACATTTTGGTGTTCCCTTTGAAAATATGATCATAAATGTGCGAGATATAGGACCTCTTGCTGCAGGATTATTCTTTTCCCCACCTGCGGGAATCATCGCCGGACTAATCGGTGGAATAGAAAGATATATTGCCGGTACATATTTTAATGTTGGAAGCTATACAAGAATAGCTTGTAGCATATCCACATGTCTGGCAGGCTTTGTGGCCTTTGCCATGAAGAAAAAGGTATTTAATGGCAAGAAACCATCACCACTGTATGCCTTTTTCATGGGTGCAGTTATGGAAGTATTCCACATGTATGTGGTTTTCATAACGCACAGAGATGACATGAGGATGGCATTTTTAGTAGTAAGCACCTGTGCTATTCCTATGATCGTGTTTACTGGCATCGGAATGGCAGTATCTTCCATTTTTCTTCAGGTTCTTACCAATGAGTGGAAAAACCCGTTTGTAAAAACGGATGATGAACATATGTCACTATCCCAGAAGTTTCAGAGATGGTTGTTCCTCATTACTTCTATTGTGATTTTGGGAAGCTTTATATTCACCTATATTCTTCAAACACGTTCGGCATATCAGAACAGTAAGGTGACTATAGAGAAGAATGCTACAACTATAAGAAAGAATTACTTACTGGACAGATTTAATCTTGAAGCTGACAGCACAGTTATATATGAGATTATTGGTACTGACCGTATCGTTATAAGAGGAAAACACAAAGGGGATGAAATATCTGCTAAGGAATACGAGCAGTTTATGCGTAATGTTGGCAAGTTCTCGGAAGGAACAATGTGGGGGATAAAATCCCTTTACTATGCTGACAAAGTAAGTGAGAAGGCAATTATAGTAACCGGAATGAATGACAGTGAGGTCTATTGGTACAGGGATGCTGAAGCCTATGAGATAGCTCTTTCAGATATCCTGCTGTTTACAGTTATCTATGTTCTCATAGCATACCTTGTTAACCAGATTGTTGTAAGCAATATCTGGCTGATAAATAAGTCTCTTGCGAAGATTACAAATGGCAACCTCGATGAAGTAGTAACTGTAAGGAATTCCTCGGAGTTTGCTTCTCTTTCAGATGATATAAACCAGACAGTGCTTACCCTGAAGGGCTATATCGATGCAGCTGAAAAAAGGATTGAGCAAGAACTGATACTTGCCAAAACAATACAGTTGTCTGCCCTTCCTCAGAATTTCACTTTCCCTGGGAATGTCTCCTTTGAGATTTTTGCATCAATGAAGCCGGCAAAAGAGGTTGGTGGTGATTTCTATGATTTCTTCTTCGTAGCAAGAGGGAAAATTGCTCTTGTTATAGCAGATGTATCAGGAAAGGGCATACCAGCCGCGTTATTCATGATGCGTAGTAAGACCGCTATCAGAAGCTTTGCTGAATCAGGTGGAACACCAAAGGAAATTCTTATGAAATCCAATGATGCTTTGTGCGAGGGCAATGACGCAGAGATGTTCGTAACTGCATGGATTGGAATTGTTGATCTGTATACCGGAGTAATGACCTGTGCTAATGCGGGACATGAGTATCCTGCCATAATGCATGCAGATGGAAAATACGAGCTTATAAAGGATGCGCATTCGCTTCCTCTGGCTGCAATGCCCGGAACTAAGACAAAAGAGTATGAGATACAGCTGCTGCCGGGAGACAGGCTATTTGTTTATACAGACGGTGTGGCTGAGGCGTTAAATGAAGATACAAAGCAGTACGGAACAGACAGGATGCTTGAGGTATTAAATACGACTCAGGATAAAAATATCAAGGAAACTCTGGAGGCTGTTTCTGATAGTCTTAATGAGTTTAAAGGTAATGCGGATCAGTTTGATGACATTACAATGCTTGGTTTTGAATTTATAAGGAAGAGAGAATTTGACGAATGATTTCATTTATTTTGGCTCTGGTAGTTCTTGTTGTGGGGTATGTCATTTACGGAAGACTTGTGGATGGCATATTTGGTCCTGATGACAGAAAGACGCCTGCGATAGAGATAAATGATGGAGTGGACTGTATACCTATGAAAACCTGGAAGGCGGTTCTCATCCAGCTGCTCAATATCGCAGGAACAGGACCGATTTTTGGGGCATTGATGGGAGCCTGCTTTGGACCTGTTGTTTTTCTTTGGATAGTATTTGGAGCAATTCTTGGTGGTGGTGTGCACGATTTTATGTGTGGCATGATATCCGAGAGAAACAAAGGAGCATCAATTGCAGAGCTTTCAGGTATTTATCTTGGAAAACCAGCTCTTTATCTGATGAGAGCATTTTCAGTTTTGCTTCTCCTTTTGACAGGAACTGTTTTTGTAACAAGTCCTGCAGCTTTGATAGCAAGACTTACTCCGGATACATTATCTAATGGATTCTGGATCATAGTTATTCTTTTGTACTACATTCTTGCTACACTTATTCCGATTGATAAGCTTATAGGCAGGATATATCCTGTGTTTGGTGTGATCCTTATAGTTATGGCTATCAGTATTGTAGGAGGAATTCTATTTCATTCGCAGTACAATATACCAGAACTGACACTTGCCAACCTGCATCCGGATAATCTCCCTATATGGCCGTTCATGTTCGTGACGGTTGCGTGTGGCGCTATCTCTGGTTTTCATGCAACTCAGTCGCCGCTTATGTCTAAGTGCATTATGAGTGAGCATGATGGAAGAAAGGTGTTCTACGGAGCAATGATACTTGAGTCCGTTATAGCTCTTGTATGGGCAGCAGGTGGCGTGGCTTTCTATGGAACAACACAGCTTTTAAGCGAAGCAATTTCTTCTCTTGGACAATCAGGGACAGTTTATGAGATAAGCAGAACAATGCTTGGAAGTGTTGGTGGAGTGCTTGCAGTTATCGGAGTAGTAGTATGTCCTATTACTTCAGGAGATACTGCCTTTAGAAGCGCCAGACTTATTCTTGCTGAGTGGACAGGATTAGACCAAAAGCACATCAAGAACAGACTTATTATTACAATTCCGCTTCTTCTGATTGGAGCTATTCTTACACAGCTTGATTTTAACGTACTTTGGAGATATTTTTCCTGGAGTAACCAGACTCTTGCTATGATCTCATTATGGGTAGCTACAGCTTATCTGCTTGATAGAGGAACAAAACTTTACAAGACGCTTGTGACTGCGCTTCCGGCTACTTTCATGTCTGCTGTATCCATGACATATATTCTTATGGCAAAAGAAGGACTTGGGCTTATAGCTGGTATAGCATATCCAGTAGGGATTATCTTTGCAGCGATACTATTTTGCTTCTATCTTTACAAAGCTCTGAACCGCTAAAACAGTCTTTTTAGCGTAGCTTTTCCTAACAAAAAAATTTTTATAAAAAAAGACTTGCAAATATTGTTAGGAAATGCTAACATAACCTTGTTAGCAAAAGCTAACTAATATGACATACATAGTCATAAGAAATCTCCTACCTAATATCTGCCGCGTCTTGCCAACGTGGCAGATTTCTTATTTTCTGGACAATTTCGCCCAAAGTGTTCGTTAACTCATATCCTATATGGTTTTCCATATTTTATTGTGATATCGTCACCTAAAGACAAGCTTAATTTGATTTGGAATGAGGGGGACGATATGAAAAAATATCCTTTAACTGCAGCACAGAGTATGCATTACAGATGGATAAAGGAATATGGCACACAGCAGGTGGCTGGGCTTAGCGTAGTTGCTTCCATACAGTTTGAACTGGATTTTGAACTCCTTGAAAAATGTATCAGGGAAGAATATGAGCGCTATGGGTGTATGAGAGTGCGCTTTACACCTGTTGATAAGAAAGGGAATGTAAAGCAGTATCTGGTTCAGAAGGATGAACGGGACATACCCTTTAAGGATTTATCCAACATGTCCATGGAAGAGGCTGATACTCTGATGCAGAGCTGGGCGTATGAAACCTTTGATGGTGATGATATACCCATGTGTGAAGTTACTTTGGTAAAGCTACCTGATGGCTACAATGGATTTTTTGTGCACATGGATCACAGGCTTATTGATTCTATTGGCGTTCTTGTGATGGCGAATGACATAATCGCACTCTATACGCACTATAAGTTTGGCAGCGATTATCCAGAAGAGCTTCCAGACTATGAAAGTGTAGTTGAGGATGATATCAAAAGAGCTGAGGATGAAAAGCATTTTATAAGGGATAAAAAATTCTGGGATGGACTTTTAGATAAATGGGGAGAACCACTTTATTCAGATATACAAGGAGAAGCTGTCCTTGCGGCATCGAGGAAAAAGCATAAAAATGAATCTATCAGATCAGCAGATATCAGAAGAAAAGAATTATCTGTAGCAGTAAAGGATTATTCCCTTGAAAAGGATTCTGTCAGCTTTTTGGATGATTTTTGTAAAAAGAACAATTTGTCCATGAATGATCTTTTGCTACTTGGACTTAGGACATATCTTTCAAAGCAGAATAGTGGCCAGGAGGATATTACCATTCAGAATTTCATTGCAAGGAGAACTACCGCAAAAGAAAAGTATTCAGGTGGTAGCAGGACTATTATGTTTCCCTGCAGGACAGTTATAAGTGAAGATACCAGTTTTTTAGATGCGGCTTATATGATCCAAAAGATGCAGACAAGGGTGTATCTTCACAGTAATTACGATCCGGAGCTGATAAGAAAAGAGATAAAGAAAAGGTATAAGACTCCAAAGGATACAACCTATGTCAGCTGTTACCTTACATATATGCCAATGTTGGCAAAGGTTGATAACCCGCTTTTAACAAGTATTCCTGTTCGTGCAAAATGGTTTGCAAATGGAGCAGCAACTAAGAAAATGTACCTTACTGTTTCATATACAGAGGATGGAGGAATGAATTTTTCCTATCATTATCAGACGGCAGAGCTTAGTGAAAAAGACATAGAACTACTAAACTACTACCTGATGAGAATATTGTTCAGGGGAGCAGAGAATCCTGAAAAGTCAGTTAAAGAGATTATTGAAATGGTGTAAAAGGATTTCTGCAAGGATATTAGCGATATATTCAGGTGATGAAGAACAGTCCTCCGAAATCCATTTGTGGAGTACGCCAAGAGTTGCTCCAATTATGCCTGCAACAAGAAAAGCGAACTCATCCCTTGAGGAGATTTCTTCTGAGACATCATTAGTAACCTTTGTCACATATTTATGGAACATGGACATGGCCTTTTCAAAGAATCGATCGCCCTGAGCGCTTTTTATCAGATTTGCAAGGAAGGGGTTTTCTTTTGTGTAATTGCATATTGCAAGGAAATAGGAAGAACAGATGTCACGATCATTTTTGGGATGAAAGCTTTCCATCATTTTAAAAATGTCGTCGATTGTTTTGTCCTCAGCGGCTAAAATAAGTGCCGGTATATTTTCGTAGTGATTATAAAAGGTACTACGGACTATGCCGGCTTTTTTAATTACATCTGAAACAGAGATTTTATCAAAGCTTTTCTCTTTTGAAAGGAGGAAAAAGGCACCTAATATTGCATCCTCTGAAGTGCTATAGCGTTCATCAAGCTCATTCATCTGTTTTGTCCCCTCTATGCTGGTAATAATGCGCTACTTTTCTGATTTTATCAGAAGTTCTTGGGTTACTCAATGGCGTGTTATCATTCTTGACGATGCTAAAGGTGGATGTTACTTTTAATAATATAAAGTACTTTGATTTACGCTTTATAGTTATTTAAAATATGTTGTTGGTGAAAATATGAATAATGAAGATTTGATTTGGGAAGAAATAAGCACTGAGCATCTGGCGCAGGATGAATGGATGGACATCAGAAAATGCGCATACAGATTTCCTGATGGCTCATGCTTTGAACCCTTTTACAATTACAGCAGGAAGGATTTTGCTGTGATTGTGCCCTTTGATAAGGATGGAAATTTAATCTGTGTCAGACAGTACAGGCATGGGATAAGACAGGTCACCATGGAATTTCCGGCTGGAGGAATAGAGTGGAGTAATCCTGAAGAGGATGGCAGTCAGAATGCAGAAGGTATCGTGCAAAGAAGAAAACATAACTTGAAAAACGAAGACAAAGAGGAAGCATTGGAGGCAGCAAAGAGAGAACTATTAGAAGAGACCGGATGCGAGGCTGACTCCTGGGAACACCTTTTGACAATGCCGGAAGCTGCAACCCTGGCGGACAATTATGCATTTATTTATCTTGCGAAGGGTTGCAGAAAAGTTACAGGGCAAAATCTTGATGATACTGAATTTGTAAATATTGAGAAAGTTACTAGAAAAGAACTTGAAAACCTGATAGCAAACGGAGAGTTTCAGCAAAGCGTGCATGTTTTAGCTTGGCTTTTGGCTAAAGAGAGAATATAGAAGCTTTTTATGAGGAGGAAATAAGTATGGGTATTGTAGGTGCATTTATGGTTCCACACCCGCCGATTATTTTACCTGAGGTCGGACATGGGGAAGAAGAGAAAATCAGTAAGACAACAGCTGCATATATGGAAGTTGCAGAAAAAATAGCTGAGCTTAAGCCTGAGACAATCATTATTTCTAGTCCGCACAGCATAATGTATGCAGATTATTTCCATATTTCTCCCGGGAAATCTGCTACAGGTGATATGGGGAGATTTCAGGCTTCTGAAATAGCCTTTGATGCGGAGTATGATACTGAGCTTGTGGATAAAATCTGCAAGATCGCTGCTGATGGAGGACCGGAAAAGCATCCACATGAATTCCCTGCTGGAACTATGGGAGAAAGAGATCCTCAGCTTGATCATGGAACCCTTATTCCTCTTTATTTTATCTGCAAAAAATACAGTGATTTTAAACTGGTTAGAATAGGATTATCAGGACTTCCTTTAGCACTTCATTATCAGATGGGACAGATAATACAGCAGGCTATAGAAGAGACAGGAAGGCGTGTTGTTTATGTTGCAAGCGGCGATCTGTCACATAAGATGAAGGAAGACGGACCTTATGGATACGTGGATGAGGGCCCTGAATATGATAAGAGAATTATGGAAGTCTGTGGAAGCGGAGATTTCGAGAAGCTTTTTGAATTTGATGATGATTTCTGCTCAAAGGCAGCTGAGTGTGGACACAGATCCTTTGTAATGATGGCAGGAGCACTTGATGGCCTTGATGTAACGGCGCATGGACTCTCTCATGAAGCAACCTTTGGAGTTGGATATGGAATATGTACCTTTGAGATAGGTGGAAAGAACCCTGAGAGACATTTCCTTGAATCCTGGAGGGAGAAAAAGCTTACTGAACTTAGGAGCAGACAGCGTAGCGAGGATCCTTACGTTAAGCTTGCAAGATTTTCTCTTGAAAACTACGTCACATCCGGTAAGACTCTTCACGTCAAAGATTTGAAGGGGCAGGAGTGGGAGAGCCTTCCATCTGAGCTTTTTGATGAGACGGCAGGCGCCTTTGTTTCCATTCATAAAAATGGTGCTCTCAGAGGATGTATTGGAACAATAAGCCCTACCTGTGACTGTGTTGCAGAGGAAATCCTTCAGAATGCCATAAGCGCAGGGACCAATGATCCAAGATTTCCTATGATCACAGCGGATGAGCTTGAGTGGCTTGAAATTAACGTGGATGTCATGGGCGTTCCTGAATATATTTCCTCTACTGATCAGCTTGATGTTAAAAAGTATGGAGTTATCGTAAGCAGTGGATATAAGAGAGGACTGCTTCTTCCAAACCTTGATGGAGTAGACAGCGTTAATCAGCAGATCAACATTGCCTGCCAGAAGGCCGGAATTCCTGCAGGGGAGGAAATAGAGTTGCAGCGATTCGAAGTTGTGAGACATATTTAAACTGATAATTATTATTTTAAAGCTCTAATGTTTTTTACTTTCCAACCGATATATATTATGACAGGAAAAAATGCAGGGAACGCGACAAGTCTCCGGTTTCTGTATAAGCGCATCCCGAGAGGGTCCGAACCCTCAGAGGTTGGTAACTAAAGACAGACTAGGAGCGTAAGCTCCTTTAATTCCTCCTAAATACAAGTAATAACAAATCCCGGCACGCCATTGCCGGGATTTTGCTGCTTATGCTATCATTGTTGTTGTAACTAACCAGCAATGCATTTTGGCATGGATTTATGTCTTTAGGGGGATTTATGATTGGCGAAGAAATAATCCAAGAATTACTTTATCATCAGGATACTGAATACAGAGATTTTCAGGCAAAGCTTATCCCTGGCACAGAAATAGAATATTATATTGGAGTTCGCACTCCTGAACTTAGGAAAATGGCAAAGATATATGCCAAAAGAGATGATGTGGATGAGTTTTTAAATGCACTTCCTCACAAGTATTTTGACGAAAATCAGCTCCACGCTTTCATTATTTCTGAAATGAAGGATTTTGAAGCATGTATTGATAAGCTTTGCGTATTTCTACCTTATATCGATAACTGGGCAACCTGTGACCAGCTTTCCCCTAAAATTTTCAAAAAGCATAAAAAAGAACTTTTGCCATACATATATAAATGGCTTGATTCGGATGAAACATATACTGTTCGTTTTGGAATAGGTATGCTTATGGAGCATTTCCTCAATGAGGATTTTGATATTTCTTACCCTGAAAGAGTAGCAAAAATAAGATCAGAAGAGTACTACATAAATATGATGATAGCATGGTATTTTGCAACAGCTCTGGCAAAACAGTATGATCAGGTTCTTCCTTTTATAACTGAAAAGCGTTTGGATAAATGGACTCACAATAAAGCTATACAGAAGTCCATCGAAAGCAACAGGATTACTCCTGAGCAGAAGGAGTATTTAAGAGGCTTGAAGATCAAATAAATGATGTAATTGCAAAGAAAAAGGACTTTCGAATCTTCGAAAGTCCTTTAGCAGAGGAAGAGGGACTCGAACCCCCATGAACGGTTTTGGAGACCGCAATACTAGCCATTGTATGATTCCTCTAAGACAACCACAAGTGCCGTCAACGAAAGATATCTTATCATAGGATAATCGTAATGTAAATAGTTTTTTCTTATCAGTTATTGCTATTTTTTAGCAATAATAGGAAAAGATAAATTCCACTTTACAACATAAGATGATAGAATTGAACCAAATAATTTAGATTCATGGGGAGAGTTATGAAAAAATCGGTTTTAGGGATATCTTTATCTATTTGTCTGCTTTTATCCGGCTGTGCCAGCCAAAAATCAGAACTTAACGTAATAAATGATGACTACAGGACAACGTATGAAATCTTTGTCTATTCTTTTTATGACAGTGACGGGAATGGAATCGGAGATTTAAAGGGTGTCACAGAAAAGCTTGACTACATAAATGACGGTGATGACAAGACAGATACTGACCTTGGATGTAATCAGATATGGCTTATGCCAATATGTCCTTCACCTACCTATCATAAATATGATGTTACGGACTACTGTAATGTTGATCCCGAATATGGAACGATTGACGATTACAAGGAGCTCATTACTGAGGCTCATAAGCGTGGAATAAGAGTTATAAATGACACAGTGATGAATCACACATCCACTCAGCATCCCTGGTTTGTGGAGGCAGCTGCTTATTTGAAGTCTCTTCCTGAAGGGGCAGAACCGGATGCATCTGAGTGCAAGTATGTAGATTATTATAATTTTTCTAAGGAAGAGAAAACTGGCTATAGCAGACTCTCTGGAACAGAGTGGTTCTACGAAGCAAGATTCTGGTCAGAGATGCCTGATCTAAACCTCGATAATGAGGCTGTTCATGAAGAGTTCAAGGACATTGCGAAGTTCTGGCTGGACCTTGGCTGTGATGGCTTTAGAATGGACGCTGTAACAAGCTATTACACAGACAGTACAGAGAAAAGCGTAGAGGCTCTGGGCATTTTTAATGACAATGTAAAAGAAATGAATCCTAATGCCTACATTGTTGGTGAAGCATGGGAAAGCTCCGCTGTTTATGCAAAGTATTATGGCAGTGGAATCGATTCTCTTTTTGACTTTGATTTTTCAGGCGGAGAGGGATATATAGCTAAATGTGCAAGGGGCAAAATGAATCCCACTAAGTACCTTGAAGCTCAGGTTAAAGAGGATGAACTTTTTGCTTCCTATAGCGATGATTTTGTAAATGCTCCTTTTTATACCAACCATGATATGGCAAGAAGCGCCGGTTATTATGTAGGTAAGGGTTCTGAGGACAGGATAAAGCTGGCTGGAGCACTTAACCTTCTAATGTCTGGAAATGCCTATGTGTATTATGGCGAAGAACTTGGAATGAAGGGTTCTGGAAAGGATGAAAATAAGCGAGCTGCAATGCAGTGGGGCGACGATTCCACTGAAGGAATGTGCAAAGGCCCTAAGGATATGGAAAAGATAGAAATGTCTTATGGAAGCCTTAAGGACCAGGAGACAGATCCGAACTCAATTTATAACTACTATAAAAAGGCAATTAGACTTAGAAATAAATATCCTTCAATCGCAAGGGGCAATGTTGAAATATTAGAAGGACTTTGCGAAGACCATGCTGCAGTTTGGACTAAGGAGATGAGTGAAGACTCCATCAAAAAGGCCTTGGAGATCAGTGGAAGAAAAGCTTTACCGGATACTTCTGTAATGCTTGCTCTTAATAACTCTGATGAGGAGATTCGCATAGACCTTAGTAAGGATGAAGCAGCAAGTGGCTACAGAACTTTATCAGACAGTCTTTCAACTGGTGATAATAATGCCACTATAGACGGAGATACACTTATACTTCCGGCATACGGAATTGCTGTGATAACAAAGTAATTGTTTTTTTGAGTATGTCGATTTTTAGTGCATGATGTTTGAGGCTAAGGAGAGGAATGAAAAAAGGGAAATTCTACGATACATATATCTTTGATTTTTACGGAACACTTGTTGATATACATACGGATGAGCAAAAGCCTGAATTATGGGAAAAAATGGCTGGAATATACTCAGCCTATGGCGCAGATTATAAACCGGAAAAGCTGAAAGACGAATATAGCAGAATGTGTAAGGAGGAAGAGAAGCATCTTGTTAAGGTTATGAAGGTCTGGAACCCTGATATAGACCTTAAGTATCCGGAGATAGATTTAACAAGAGTTTTTGCAAGACTTCTTGCTGAAGCCGAGAAAACACACGAAGTAAAGGCTACAATATCCGGAAAAGATATAAAGCTATTAAGAGTGGAAGAAATTGCCCAGAGCGAATGGGCGCACATGATAAGCAATACCTTCAGGGTGATTTCAAGAGACAAACTTTCCTGCTACGCCAATACCATAAAGGTGCTGAAAACACTAAAGGATAATGGCTGTAAGGCATACCTGTTATCCAATGCCCAGGCAAGCTTTACAAGAAGTGAGCTTGAAATGGTGGGAGTTCTTCCGTATCTGGATGGCGTCTACATTTCTTCTGAGAAGCAGATGAAAAAGCCCCAGGCTGACTTTATGGAAGGGCTCTTAAAGGAATTTTCCATAGAAAAGAGTAAAGCTGTTATGGTTGGAAATGACCTTAGAAGTGATATGATGATCGCCAAAGCCTGTGGTATGAAGGGAATCTATCTTAATACCTTTGAACTGGACAATAATACCATAAATGCTCAGATAAAAGAGCTTGGAATAAACAAGAAAAACATACAGATAGTTGCTGATGGAGATATAGGGCAGCTAATAAAATAGACGCATCTGGTGAGATGCGTCTTGCCATATTCTGAATTATTAACGCTTTTTGCGTTTTTTCTTTTTATTCGCCAGTGGAGCAAATATAGTGTGCATTCCGGTCCAACTGATCATGCGTGTGATGATAATTCCAACAAATGATCCGGAGCTGTCTATTAGCACATCCTTTTTCTGCGGAGACCTTCCGGCGATGAAGGACTGATGATATTCATCAAGGTATGCATAGCCTACGCAGATTATTCCGGCAAACAACATCAGAGGAAAGCCTCGAAGTCCATATACATATAGAGGAAACGCAACGGAAATTGCCAGTAAAAGGTACTCAGTAAAATGAGCAGCTTTTCTTATATAATATTGGTACTGTGTGCTGAGCTCCCTGATGCGAGTTGGCGTCCATCCTTTATCAAGAACATCATTTGTCACAGTCAGAACTTCTACACCTACCTTGTAGCTGAGCTGAGAGCTGGTATCTGCATCCTGCCCTGAAAAGTTGAAAATCAGGCACATCATTATAATTGCGGGTACGAATGACATTGGTTTAAGTACAAACCGCAATGTTTGTTTTATATATAGAAGAAAATATTTCATAAAACGAAGTATACAGCAAAAGATTTTTATTAACAATTTATATATATACTTTTTTATTTCTTATTGTTATAATTCATTGAGGTAAATTATTCCAATGAGGGGAGTGATTTTATGTTTGAAGCTAGAGAAGGCGAAAATAGCGTAGAGGATATCATCGCTAAATACAAGGATGATGTGGAAACTTTAGTTCCTTATCTTAATTGGCTTAAGGAGCACACACAGAAACAGGTCGCTGAGAGCTATAGCAATAGTGAGCTTTCTAATTCCATGCAGTTTCCAATCTATGATTCGACACTTTTGAACTTCGTTAAGATTGCTCAACAGACAGGAATGATGGACCGCAATTACAGTTACGTGTTTACACGTAATCACCTTAATACCTGGAAGGATGAGCTTGCTTTCATCGACAGGGCAGAGATCATGAACATGGATGATCTGGCTGGTATTCTTTCAAGATATGTTCTTGAGGGACAGGTTAAGGGAACTGTATGGGCCGAAGGAGTTTATACAGGAGTTCTTTTCCACGTGGTGGATAAGATGAGAGAACTCTTGCATTACTGGGGAGCTGATTGAGGCCCGACGAGGAGTACGTAAAACATTTTTTCGGGAGTTATTTGAATGAGTGAGAAATCTGCTCAGAAAAGAAAATACATTCTTGAAAAAGCCCGCGAGGTTTTTGCAGAAAAAGGTTTTAAGGACGTCACCATGAAGGATGTTGTGGAAGCTTGTGACATCAGTCGTGGAGGCCTTTATCTTTATTTCTCGTCTACAGAAGAAATCTTCCTTGCCGTACTGTCTGATGAAGTCGAGGGAGATGACGACGAATCGATCACAAATGCTTTTAATAGCGATACCACTGCCGGCGATATGCTGGCTCTTTTCTTGAAAGAGCAGAAGAAAGAAATTCTTCGCAGGAAGAATAGTCTCGTTGTCGCGTCCTATGAATACTTTTCGATGAATGCCATTCCGGCTTCAGAGAACCCATTGAAAAAGCAGTTTGATATTGGTGTCCAGATTGTTACAGCGCTCATTGAAGAAGGCGTTAAATCTGGTGAATTTAATTGTGATAATCCCGGTGGATGTGCCCGCAATCTCATGTACGTGATTGAGGGTCTTAAGGTTTCCGCTAAAACTATCGGTATTAATGAGGAAGTGGTTGACCGCGAACTCTTATACATATTAGAGGGCTTAGTGCCCAATTATAATTAGTGCTTCAAGAAATATTGTCTTGAGGCTCTTTTTTTAAGCCATGCACTTTTTGCCCAGGTGACATGGATGCAAGCAACTTATATATCAGGAGGAGATTATGAGCAAAGTCAGACGAGTTTATGTTGAAAAGAAAGCCCCTTATGCCGGTAAGGCAAAGGAACTTAGATCCGAGATAAAGAGCTATCTTGGAATCACCAGCATCAACAAGGTAAGAGTATTTATCCGTTATGATGTTGAGAATGTGTCCGATGAGGTTTTTGAAAAAGCATGTACAACAGTATTTTCAGAACCCCCCGTTGATGTTTTATATAGAGAGGAAATTGAAGTACCTTCAGACGCAAGAGTATTTAGTATAGAAGCACTTCCCGGACAGTTTGACCAGAGAGCTGACTCTGCTGAGCAGTGTGTGAGATTTATTAAGGGTGATGAAGAGCCTGTAATCCGCACAGCTGTAACTTATATGCTTATCGGAAATGTATCTGATGAGGAACTTGAGAAAATAAAGGATTACACAATGAACCCGGTTGACTCAAGAATCGCATCAGAGGATAAGCCTGAAACACTGGTAGAAGTATATGATGATCCTGCAGACGTTAAGATCCTTGACGGCTTTAAGGATATGGCAGAAAAGGAACTTAAGGAGCTCTACGATTCCTTCGGTCTTGCCATGACATTTAATGATTTCAAATGGATCCAGACCTATTTCCATGATGATGAAAAGCGCGATCCTTCTATGACAGAGATTCGCGTTCTTGATACATACTGGTCAGATCACTGCCGTCACACAACCTTCGGCACAGAGCTTAAAAAGGTCAGCTTTGGTGATGGATTCTTTAATGCGCCTATCAAGGCTTCTTATGACAAATATCTTGAGGCAAGAGAAGATGTTTACGCTGATCCTAAGAAGAGAGAGGAGAAGTTCATCTCCCTTATGGATATCGCTCTCATGGGTATGAAGAAGCTTAAGAAGGACGGAAAACTCACAGATATGGAGGAGTCCGAGGAAAACAACGCATGTACAGTTGTTGTGCCTGTAGATGTTGACTATGGCAATGGCCCTGTAAAAGAAAACTGGCTTGTATTCTTTAAGAATGAAACTCATAACCATCCTACAGAGATTGAGCCCTTTGGTGGCGCTGCAACATGTCTTGGTGGAGCTATCAGAGATCCGCTTTCAGGTAGAGGTTATGTTTACCAGGCAATGCGTGTAACTGGTGCTGCTGATCCTACAGTTCCTGTAGCAGATACTCTTAAAGGAAAGCTTTCACAGAAGAAGCTTGTAAGAGGTGCTGCATCAGGTTATTCAAGCTATGGTAACCAGATCGGACTTGCAACAGGTTACGTTAAGGAAGTTTACCATCCTGACTATGCTGCAAAGCGTATGGAGATTGGTGCAGTTATGGGTGCTGCTCCTCAGGAGCACGTTATCCGTGAATCATCTGATCCCGGAGATATCATCGTACTCCTTGGCGGACGCACAGGACGTGATGGCTGCGGTGGTGCAACAGGTTCATCCAAGGCTCATACAGCAGATTCAATCCTTACCTGCGGAGCTGAGGTTCAGAAGGGTAATGCTCCTACAGAGCGTAAATTACAGAGACTTTTCAGAAGACCTGAGGTTTCAGAGCTTATCAAGAAGTGTAACGACTTCGGTGCAGGTGGTGTATCTGTAGCAATCGGTGAGCTTGCAGATGGTCTTGATGTAGATCTTGATAAGGTTCCGAAGAAGTATGCTGGTCTTGATGGTACAGAGCTTGCAATCTCTGAATCACAGGAGAGAATGGCAGTAGTTGTTGATCCTTCTCAGGTGGATAAATTCCTTGAGTACGCAGCAGAAGAGAACCTTGAGGCAGTTAAGGTGGCTGTAGTTACAGAGGAGCCCAGACTTGTCCTTAAGTGGAGAGGCAAGAAGATTGTTGATATCAAGCGTTCATTCCTTGATACCAACGGTGCTCATCAGGAGACTGAGGTTGAGGTTCTTATCCCTTCAAAGGATGATAACTACTTTGGCAAGTATGCATGCGAAGCTGCTGGAGCCGCACTTGCAGAAAATGATGTTAAGAAGGCATGGCTTTCTGAAATGGAAGACCTCAATGTTTGCTCACAGAAGGGACTTGTTGAGATGTTCGACTCTTCTATCGGTGCAGGCACAGTAACAATGCCTTTTGGTGGAAAATATCAGCTCACTGAGACACAGGCAATGATCGCTAAGCTTCCTGTTCTTGGTGGTAAGACAGATACAGTAACAATGATGGCATACGGCTTTGATCCTTATCTTTCATCATGGAGCCCGTATCATGGTGCTGCTTATGCAGTTACAGAGTCTGTTGCAAGAATCGTTGCATCAGGTGGTGATTATAAGAAGCTTCACCTTACATTCCAGGAGTACTTCCAGAGAATGACTGCTGACAAGACAAGATGGAGTCAGCCTCTTACAGCACTTCTTGGTTCATTTGAAGCACAGCTCAGATTTGGAATCGCTTCAATAGGTGGTAAGGATTCAATGTCAGGTTCCTTCTTCTACGAGGGTGATGAGAAGAGAGCATCAGGAGAAATCAATGTTCCTCCGACACTTGTATCTTTTGCAGTAGATGTAGCAGAGGGCAAGGATGTAATCACACCTGAGCTTAAGGCTGCTGGTGACATGCTTATCGAGCTTCCTATCGACAGAGATGAATATGACCTTCCTGATTATGAAAAGGTTATGGCTCGCTTTGATGAGGTTCATGACCTTATGCAGAAGGGTTATGTAAAGGCTGCTTATGCAATTGATTGCTACGGTGTTGCAGCCGCTATCAGCCGCATGGCATTTGGTAACGGATTTGGTGTTAAGATTGCAGGTTGTGTGAAGAATGAAGACCTCTTCACAAATAGAATTGGCAATATCCTTATCGAGGTTCCTGCAGAAAAATCCGGAGAAGTTCTTGCTCTTAGAGAAGCTAGAGAAATTGGTGTTGTAACAGATGATGGCAACTTCACTGTCGGTGATGTAGTAATTTCAGAAGCTGAAGCACTTGAGAACTGGAAGAACAAGCTTGAGAAGGTATTCCCTTCAGTAGCACCTCTTTCAGAAGAAGATTCTGAGAGCGCTGATAAGAAGAGCATTTTCGAGGATGGCGCAGTAACAAAAGAATATAAGACTTCAGATATATATGTTTGCAAGAATAAGACAGCTAAGCCTACAGTATTTATTCCTGTATTCCCTGGAAGTAACTGTGAGTATGATTCTGCACAGGCATTTGAGAGAGCTGGCGCAAACACAATCGTAAAGATATTTAAGAATCAGAATGCAAAGGATATCGAGGATTCTGTAGCAGAGTTCAAGAAGAGTATTGAACAGGCACAGATCATCATGTTCCCTGGCGGATTCTCAGCTGGTGACGAGCCTGATGGAAGTGCTAAGTTCTTTGCAACAGCTTTCCAGAATGAAGTAATAAAGGAAGCTGTAAATGATCTTCTTCAGAACAGAGATGGTCTTGCACTTGGTATCTGTAACGGATTCCAGGCCATGATCAAGCTCGGACTTGTGCCTAACGGCCAGATTACAGGTCAGAATCCTGAAAGCCCGACACTTACATTCAATACAATCGGACGTCATATTTCTACAATGGCTTACCTTAAGGTTGTAAGCAACAAGTCACCCTGGCTCCAGAAGGCTGAGCTTGGCGGAGTATATGCTAACCCTGCTTCACATGGTGAGGGAAGATTTGTTGCACCTACAGACGTTCTTAAGAAGCTCTTTGAGAATGGTCAGATTGCAACTCAGTACTGCGACCTCGAGGGTCAGGTACACCTTGATAATCAGTGGAACATCAATGGTTCCTACATGGCAGTAGAGGGTATCACATCACCTGATGGAAGATGCCTTGGTAAGATGTGCCATTCAGAGAGAAGAGGCGACGGAGTCGCTGTAAATATCTTCGGCGAACAGGATATGAAGATATTTGAGAGTGGTGTTGAGTACTTTAAGTAATTGGTTGCTAAGATTTTTCAGGAGGAGTAAATGAAGGCATTTTTGATTTTGGAAGATGGAACAGTTTTTAAGGGTGTGTCCATAGGTGCCAAAAAGGAAGTTATAAGCGAAATCGTTTTTAACACTTCCATGGCTGGATATACAGAAGTTTTTACTGATCCTTCTTATGCGGGACAGGCTGTGTGTATGACATATCCCCTTATTGGTAATTACGGTGTATGTAAGGACGATATGGAATCAGAGAGAATCTGGCTTGACGGAGTAATAGTCAGAGAGCTTTCTGATGTGGCTTCAAACTTCCGCTGTGATATGACAATTCAGGAGTTCCTTGAGGAGTATGACATTCCCGGAATTCAAGGCATTGATACCAGAAAGCTAGTTAGAATATTACGTGAAAAAGGTACCATGAACGGAATGATAACTACTGATGAGAACTTCAATGTAGATGCCATCATTCCCAAGCTCAAAGCATATAACACAGGAAAAGTAGTTGAGAAGGTTTCCTGCAAGGAAAAGAAGTTCATTGCAGGAAGTAAGGACCTTGCAGATAATGGTCCTTTATCCGGAAGCGCAGTCTTCAAAAAGGAAGATTACGAAGCTTCCTTAAAGGGAGATCTTTCAAAGAGAGAGAAGAGACCTAGTCTTGTAAAAGAACTTAATGGTAAGGGACTTAAGGTTGCGCTTCTTGATGTTGGAGCTAAAGATAATATTGCTGCATCTCTTGCTGCAAGAGGCTGTGATGTAACAGTATATCCTTTTGATACAACTGCTGAAACTATACTTGCTGATAAGCCTGACGGCATTATGCTCAGTAACGGCCCTGGAGATCCGAAGGAGTGTACATCTGTAATTGAAGAGATTAAAAAGCTCTACGCATCTGATGTTCCGATTTTTGCAATCTGCCTTGGCCATCAGCTCATGGCACTTGCTACAGGAGCTGATACTTACAAGATGAAATATGGTCACAGAGGCGGAAATCATCCTGTAAAAGATCTTGAGACTGGAAGAGTTTATATTTCATCTCAGAATCATGGATACGTTGTTGATACTGACAGACTTGATCCAAACGTAGCTGTTCCTGCATTTGTAAATGTAAATGATGGAACAAATGAGGGACTTAAATATGTTGGAAAGAACATATTCACAGTTCAGTTCCATCCGGAAGCATGTTGTGGTCCTCAGGACAGTGGATACTTGTTTGATAGGTTTATAGGAATGATGTGCGCGAAGTGATGAGCCATGCGTGAGGAGTAAAGAGAGGAAATATAATGCCCAAGAATAAAGATGTGAAAAAAGTTTTGGTCATAGGTTCAGGACCGATTGTTATCGGACAGGCTGCGGAGTTCGATTACGCTGGAACTCAGGCTTGCCGTTCCCTGAAAGAGGAAGGAGTTGAGGTTATCCTTGTTAACTCCAACCCTGCAACCATCATGACCGACAAAGATATTGCAGATGAAGTATATATCGAACCTCTTACAGTAAAGGTTCTTGAACAGATAATTGAGAAGGAAAAACCTGATAGTGTACTTCCCACACTTGGAGGACAGGCAGGACTTAACCTTGGTATGGAGCTTGCTGAATCAGGATTCCTTGCTTCTCATGGTGTTAAGCTTCTTGGAACTACAGCTGAGACTATCAAGAAGGCTGAGGATCGTCAGGAATTTAAGGACACTATGGAGAGAATCGGCGAACCCTGTGCCGCTTCATTAGTAGTTCATAACGTTGATGACGGTGTGGCTTTCGCTGAGAAGATTGGATATCCAGTAGTTCTTCGTCCTGCATTTACACTTGGCGGATCAGGCGGCGGAATCGCACATAACAGGATCGAGTGTGAAGAGATTCTTGAAAACGGACTCAGACTTTCCAGAGCAAATGAGGTTCTTGTAGAGCGCTGCATCTCTGGATGGAAGGAAATCGAGTACGAGGTAATAAGAGATAGCGCTGGAAACTGTATCACTGTCTGCAACATGGAGAATATCGATCCAGTAGGTGTTCACACTGGTGACAGTATCGTAGTTGCTCCTTCTCAGACACTTACTGATAAAGAGTATCAGATGCTTAGAAGCGCAGCTCTTAACATCATTGATGAGCTTCAGATAACTGGTGGATGTAACGTACAGTTTGCACTTCATCCTACAAGCTTTGAATATTGCGTAATCGAGGTTAACCCCAGAGTTAGTAGATCCTCTGCACTTGCTTCTAAGGCTACAGGTTATCCTATTGCTAAGGTTGCAGCTAAGATTGCTCTTGGTTATACACTTGATGAGATTAAGAATGCTATTACAGGAAAGACCTACGCAAGCTTCGAGCCTGCGCTTGATTACTGCGTAGTAAAATTCCCCAGACTGCCTTTCGATAAATTCATTACGGCAAAACGTACACTTACAACACAGATGAAGGCTACTGGTGAGGTAATGAGTATCTGCACTAACTTTGAAGGTGCAATGATGAAGGCTATCCGCTCATTAGAGCAGCATGTGGACTGCCTTACAAGCTATGACTTCTCAATGCTTGATGATGATGAACTCAAAGAGCGCCTTACAGTAGTTGATGACCAGAGAATCTGGGTTATCGCTGAGGCACTTAGAAGAGGTATGAGCCATGATGAGATCCATGAGATAACCATGATCGACCATTGGTTCATTGATAAGCTTCACATCCTTGTAAAGATGGAGCTTAAGCTTCTTAGAATTGGTGAGAAGAGTACTATAGCAAGACATAAAGTATCAGAAGAAAATGTACCTGAATTAGAAGAAGCTAAAAAGCTTATCAATTTCAGCACACTTCTTCAGGCAAAGAAGCTCGAGTATCCTGATAAGGTAATAAGCAGACTAACAAGATTCTCAGTAGATACAATTAAGGCCCTTAGAGATTTCTATGGAATCAAGGCTGCATACAAGCTTGTTGATACCTGTGCTGCTGAGTTCGCTGCTGAGACACCATACTACTATTCAGTATATGGCGACGAGGATGAAGAGAATGAAGCATTAAGCGAAGGCTCAGGAAAGAAGAAAATCCTGGTACTTGGCTCAGGTCCTATCCGTATCGGACAGGGTATCGAGTTCGACTACTGCTCAGTTCATGCTACATGGGCTTTTGAGAAGGCAGGTTATGAGACAATAATCATTAACAATAACCCTGAGACAGTATCTACTGACTTTGATATAGCAGATAAGCTTTACTTTGAACCACTTACTCCTGAAGATGCCGAGAATATCGTAAGACTTGAAAAGCCTGACGGAGCAGTTGTTCAGTTTGGTGGTCAGACAGCAATTAAGCTCACCCAGGATCTCATGAAAATGGGTGTTAAGATTTACGGAACCAAAGCTGAAGACGTTGATGCAGCTGAGGATAGAGAAATCTTTGACAGAATCCTTGAGGAGACTGGAATTAAGCGCGCTGAAGGTGCAACAGTTTATACTGCAGAAGAAGCTAAGGAAGTTGCTAACAGACTTGGCTATCCTGTGCTTGTAAGACCTTCCTATGTTCTTGGTGGACAGGGAATGCAGATAGCTCTCTCTGATAAAGAGATTGAGGAATTCATCAATATCATTAACAGAATTGCTCAGGATCATCCTATCCTTGTAGATAAATATCTTCAGGGTGTTGAGACTGAAGTAGATGCTGTATGTGACGGTGATGATATTGTAATTCCTGGAATCATGGAGCATATTGAGAGATCAGGTATTCACTCAGGTGACTCTATCTCTGTATATCCTGCGCAGTCACTTTCAGATAAGGTTAAGGAGACAATCGCTGAGTATACAAAGAGACTTGCAAAGGCGCTTCATGTAGTAGGACTTATAAATGTTCAGTTCATAGCTGTAGGAGATGAGGTTTACATCATTGAGGCTAACCCCAGATCATCCAGAACAGTTCCTTACATCAGTAAGGTTACAGGTATTCCGATTGTAGATCTCGCTGCTCAGGTAATGATGGGCAAAAAGCTTAAGGATCTTGGATATACACCGGGGCTTCAGCCTGAAGCTGAGCATGTGGCTATTAAGATGCCTGTGTTCTCCTTCGAGAAAATCAGAGGAGCTGAGATCAGCCTTGGACCTGAGATGAAGTCTACAGGTGAGTGTCTTGGTATTAGTAAGAGTTATAGTGAGGCACTTTATAAGGCTTTCATTGGAGCTGGAATTAAGCTTCCTAAGCATAAGCAGATGATCATCACTGTTAAGGATTCAGACAAGGGTGAGGTTATCGACATAGCAAGACGCTTTGAGAAGCTTGGCTATATCATTTATGCTACACGTTCAACTGCTGATACTCTTAACGAGAATGGAGTAAAGGCTCGTAAGGTAAATAGAATCAGTCAGGAATCACCTACGGTCATCGACCTTATCCTTGGACACAGGATTGATCTTGTAATAGATACTCCTACTCAGGGTAGAGACAAGAGTCGAGATGGATTCCTTATCAGAAGAACGGCAATCGAGACAGGCGTAAATGTAATTACAGCCCTCGACACAGCCAAAGCACTTGTAACCAGCTTAGAGGACGCCTACAAAGAGGATACCCTAGAATTGGTTGATATTGCGAAGATATAATGAAAACCAGCCTTAAAAATATATATGCTTCATTCGACTGACGCTTTCGCTCTATTAAATTCGTAGCGGTACTAACGCACCAAAATACGGTGCGTAAGTGCCGACGAATTTAAAAGCAGTCTCATGGAGCATATATGTTTTCTGGCTGGTTAATTTATATTTTGGCAAAATGTAAAAGAATAGGAGAATTTAATGAGAGCAGTTTTAACTAGAGTTACATCAGCGTCTGTAACGATAGATGGTAAAAGAGTTGCGGATATGGGGAAAGGTTTCCTGGTTTTACTTGGAGTACATGTTAGTGATACGGAAGAGAAAGCTAAGAAGATGGCGGACAAAATCTGCGGGCTCAGGATCTTTGAGGATGAAAATGGGAAGATGAATATTAATCCTAAGGATGCTGGAGCAGAACTTATTATTGTGAGTCAGTTTACTTTGTATGCGGATACAAGCTCAAGAAGACCTGGATTTACAGATGCTGCAAGACCTGATTTGGCTATACCTCTCTATGAGATGGTCATTAAGGAGTGCCGGGATAGGGGCTTTAAGGTTCAGACAGGAGAGTTTGGTGCCGATATGAAGGTTGAGTCTGTTAATGACGGACCTGTGACAATAGTTTTGGATATTTAAGATATAATTGAACTATGAAAAAAGGAATTCTTATAATTTCAATTTGTATATTGGCTTCGATTCTGATATTTGAAACTTCAAAGTACACGGCTAGGAAGAGTTATCATGTTGAGGATGATTCTAATACAGAAGTAAGTGCAGAAATAGATTCTGAAATAAGTCTGGAAACAGATACGGAAGCAAGTGCGGATATAAGTACAGAAGCAAGTACTGAAATGGAAAATGAGCCTGCCGAAAATCTGGATGCAGATAATTCTGAGGTATTGGATGCGGAATCAGATGAAGAATCACATTCATCAGAACCTACCGTAGAAGAAAAGGTCTCTTCTGACGAAAGCATTGATGTGACGGAAATTGCCGAAGATAAGCGCATGCTTGTTTTTCTTGATGCGTACAAGGAGACCTATCAAGCCGAGATTGATCCGCTTGTGAGAGAGCATGACTATGATCTTTCCTGCTTTGTAAATGATGGCAGCTTTACCAGATATGTTGGAGATGACAGATATTCCTACAGGCTGGGAGTGGACGTTTCACACCATGATGGCGAAATTGACTGGAAGGCAGTCAAGGATGCTGGAATAGAATTTGCCATACTTCGAATTGGGTACAGGGGATACGGTAGTGAAGGTACGTTAAACGAAGACAAAATGTTCCGTACATACATTGAAGGAGCTCATGAGGCGGGACTTGATGTTGGATGCTATATCTTTTCTCAGGCTATAAATACGGATGAGGCCAGAGAAGAAGCTCAGCTATGTCTTGATATTCTAAAGGATTATGAGCTGGAGCTTCCTGTGGTTTATGATCCAGAGAGTATCCTTAATGCCAATGCCAGAACTGACTATGTCTCAGGTGAGCAGTTTACAGAGAACACTATCGTATTTTGTGAGATGATAAAAGATGCCGGATATCAGCCGATGATATATTCCAATATGCTTTGGGAGGCATTTCAGTTTGATTTAAAGAAGATTTCTGACTATCCAATCTGGTATGCGGATTACGAACCGCTTCCGCAGACTCCATATAACTTTGAGTACTGGCAGTATTCAAATACAGGAAATGTTCCAGGAATATCAGAAATGGTGGATCTGGATATTCAGCTAATTAAGAATTAAAAAAATAATCCCTCGTCTATCAGCTTAGCTGACGGATGAGGGATTTTGATTTTTAAAGGATTTGTTCCATGCCCACCTTGTAAGGTGTCATTCCAAGTGCATTATAGAATTTCATTGCACTTTCATTGCAGTTCCATACGTTTAGAGTCACATTGTAGTAACCATTTTCCTTCGCCCAGTTAATGACATAATTGTAAAGGTTTTTTCCAACATGCTGACCTCTGGCATTTTCATCAACGCACAGATCGTCAATGTAAAGAGTTTTTATATCGGTCAGAAGATTGTCGTTTATATGCTGCTGGTGAACGCAGAAGCAGTAGCCAAGCATTGTGTCATTATCGTCAACAGCTGCAAAGATAGGACGTGTGGAATCTTTAAGTATCTCAACCAACTCTTCATCAGTATATTTATTCGCAAGCTTGAAAAGATCAGGACGACCTATTTGATGAACCAGATTTACCTGTCTTAATAATTCATGCATCTGTGGGATATCTTTAGTTTCCGCTTTTCTGAAATTCATTTTTGTGAGCCTTCTTTCTAAATGTGGTTTTTATTGTTCCAAGTAATCTGGAATCAGTTCTGAAAATATAAGCCAGGATTATAGTGGCTATGGTAAATATGATGAAGGTCATAGCCAAACCTATTTTTTCATAGAGCTTAAAGTGTATTATCAGGTTAAGTATAAGCCAATGGTACAGGTAGAGTCCATAGGTAAGGTTGAGTTTTGCTCTCTTTGCTGGAAGAATGTAGCCTGCAGCAGGAGTGATGATGCAGGTGAGGATTCCTCTGTAAAAATCTGTGTAATAGCCAAGCCCTGACGCAGGTATGATATGAAGAATGCATTGTGCCAGAAAAAGTATAATTAAGGCCAACTTGAGATTTTTATCCTGGTAGATTTTATAGTTATAGCAGAACACTCCGATAAAGAACCAGAATGCGTATGGTATAAAGGTTCTCTCAAGAAGCTTTTGCATTGTTTCTGAAAGCGAAGGAGCAACGGCTCCGGATACTATATTGAGTATTCCAAAGATTATAACCATAAGTCCATAAAACAACTTTGATTTCGTATTCTTTGTCACAACCTTTATTATTGCAATAACCACATATAATTGAGCTATAACTGAGAAAAACCAAAGCGTTCCATTGATGCTTCCGGTTGCAAATTCTTTTAGACAATCAGGTGTATTAGCAAAACCAACTGCCTGAAGGATGAACCATTTGAGCATGGATTTATCGAATAGATTTCCTACAACAAAAAACAAGACAGCCACATAAACAGCCATGCTTAACCACATGTCCAGATATATACGGGATATCCTTTTTTTGAGGAACACAAATACTGACTCGGATTTTTCAAAAGACATGGCAGTAAGAAAACCGCTCATGGCTATTAGTACTACTGTTGGCTGAAAGAATTCTACAATGAATCTAAGGACATTGAGCGGCGCAGCAGCATCCGGCACCATCAGCCTCATGTAACCTGTAAAATGAAGATACATTACGCAGAATGCAGCAAAGTATCGTAAATAATCAAAAAAATTGTCGTTTATACCCCTTTTCATACCCATACATCCCCAGAAAGAATTATTGATTAAGCAATAGCTTACCCTTTACAATTTTATCTTACGTTAAGGGTGTTGTGAAGTCTTGTATTATGAGTGATGTGGCTGTATATTTATCTAAGTTTATAAGAGGTAAATATGCCAAATAAGATAAATTATTCAAAAGAACTGGAAAAAAGAATAGATGGCTTTCAAAAGGAAGGAAGATATCCATCACTTCTACTTCATGCCTGCTGTGCGCCTTGTTCATCTTATTGCCTTGAATATCTAAGACAATATTTTGATATTACTGTATTTTATTATAATCCCAATATTATGAGGGAGACTGAATACAGAAAGCGTGTGGAAGAGGAAAAACGCCTTATTGCTGCTTATAATGAGCAGGTTAAAAGTGGAAACTTTGAAGGGATGAGATCTGACACTTCTGCAAGGCTTATAAATATCATTGAAGGTGATTACATAGTTTCTGATTTCCTTGATGTGGTTAAAGGGCTTGAGAGCTGCCCTGAAGGCGGGGACCGATGCACGAAGTGCTTTGAACTTAGACTTGAAGAATCTGCCAGAATCGCCAGGGAAAAGGGCTTTGAGTTTTTTACAACCACATTGACCATATCTCCCCTAAAGGATGCTGAGCGTCTTAACAGGATTGGACAGGATATGGGAGAGAAGTATGGAGTTAGTTATCTACCATCTGATTTTAAGAAAAAGGAAGGCTATAAGAGATCTATAGAACTGTCAAAGATGTTTGATCTATACAGACAGGACTTTTGTGGCTGTGAGTATTCAAGGCAGGAGAGAGAAGCATCAAAAGAATAACAGCTTGGAGAAAATACATGAAAACAGGACTTGTAATGGAGGGCGGCGCCCTTCGTGGACTTTTTACTTGTGGAATAAATGATGTTTTGATGGAAAATGGCATAAGCTTTGATGGCGCGGTTGGAGTATCTGCCGGAGCTACATTTGGATGTAATATAAAGTCCAGGCAGATTGGCCGGGCATATAGATATAATGCGAAATACAATGGTGACAAACGCTATAAGAGCATTTCTTCATGGATAAAGACAGGAAATCTTTTTAACGAGGATTTCTGTTATAATGAACTGCCCTACAAGCTGGATATCTGGGATGATAAGACTTTTGCTGAAAATCCGATGGAGTTCTATGTGGTAGCTACTGATATGGAGACAGGAAAGGCTGTTTATCATAAGTGCACAGATGGACTTAATGAGGATATTCGCTGGATTCAGGCGTCGGCATCAATGCCACTTGCTTCAAAGCCTGTGGAAATAGGTGGACGAAGATATCTTGATGGTGGGACCGCTGATTCCATACCGCTTAGATTTATGCAGGATAAGGGCTTTGATCATGTGCTTGTAATCGAGACTCAGCCTTATGATTACGTAAAGAATAAACAGCAGTACATGAAGCTTATAAGGCTAGTTTACAGAAAGTATCCTGATTTTATTAAAGCTATTGAGAACAGATATATTATGTATAATGAGGAGAAGGCTTATATTAAAGAGCAGGAAAAGAGTGGAAATGTTCTGGTTGTCAGACCGGATGAGCCACTTAATATAAGTCCTCTTACAAAAGATCCGGATGAGATAAAGCGAGTTTATGAAAATGGAAGACGCGCCGGAGAAAAGCTACTTTCAAAGGAAAGCTGGCTTAGATAAATTAAAATTCCACATTTTTATTCATTTGTGATAGAATGCTTTATATTCTGTAGATTAAAGGAAGGAAGATTGTTTTGGAAAAAATCTTAGAGTTAATATCAAAAGAAGTTTCCGCTGCATTCGAGGCAGCAGGCTATGATGCAGAGCTTGGAAAGGTTACACTTTCTAACAGACCTGACCTTTGTGAGTATCAGTGCAATGGTGCTATGGCAGGTGCTAAGAAGTATGGTAAGGCACCTTTCATGATTGCTGATGAAGTTGCTGCTAAGCTTGAAGGCAGTGAGATTTTTTCATCTGTTGAGTCAGTTAAGCCTGGCTTTTTGAATCTTAAGGTGAGTGAGGATTTCGTAAGAGGTTATATCGTTAAGATGCTTCATGAGCATCATTTCGGACTGCAGACACCTCTTCATGCTCCTAATTTCATGATCGATTATGGCGGACCTAACGTCGCTAAGCCTCTTCATGTAGGACATCTTCGTTCTGCTGTTATTGGTGAGAGCTTAAAGAGAATCCTTAAGTATGCTGGTTACAAGGTTACAGGTGATATTCACCTTGGTGACTGGGGACTTCAGATGGGTCTTATTATCACTGAGCTTAAGAAGCGTCAGCCTGATCTTCCTTATTTTGATAAAGACCATACTGGACAGTATCCTAAGGAAGCTCCTTTTACAATCAGTGAGCTTGAGGAAATCTATCCAGCAGCAAGTGCTAAGTCTAAAGAGGATGAGGCATTCAAGGCTGAAGCTATGGAAGCAACAAAGCTTCTTCAGGATGGCGATAAGGGATATCGTGCTCTTTGGCACCACATCCTTAATGTTTCTGTAAATGACCTTAAGAAGAACTACAAGAACCTTAGCGTTGATTTTGATCTTTGGAGAGGTGAGTCAGACGTTCATGAAGTAATTCCCGGAATGGTTGATTACATGAAGCAGCACGGCTATGCACATGAAAGCCAGGGTGCTTTGGTTGTTGATGTTGCAGAAGAGACAGATACAAAGGAAATTCCTCCATGCATGATTCTTAAGTCAGATGGAGCATCACTTTATAACACAACAGACCTTGCTACTATCCAGCAGAGGATGGAAGAATTTAAGCCCGATGGACTTATCTATGTAGTTGATAAGCGTCAGGAACTTTACTTCACACAGGTATTTCGTTGCGCTAGAAAGACAAAGCTTGTTCTTCCTGAGACAGAGCTTCATTTTGTTGGCTTTGGTACAATGAACGGCAAGGACGGCAAGCCCTTCAAGACAAGAGAGGGCGGCGTAATGCGTCTTGAAAAGCTCATTGCTGAGATTGATGAGCAGATGTATAACCGCATCAAGGAAGGAAACAACGAAATTGATGATGCTGAGGCAAAGGATACAGCACACAAGGTAGCACTTGCAGCTATTAAGTATGGTGATCTTTCAAATCAACCTTCTAAGGATTACATTTTCGATATTGATAAGTTCACTTCATTTGAGGGAGACACAGGTCCGTACATCCTTTACACAATGGTAAGAATTAAGTCTATTCTTGCCCGTTACGAGAAGGAAGGTGGAAATGTTAAGGAGGCTCTTCTTAGAAATGCAGAGTCTGCAGATGAGAAGAATCTTATGCTCCTTCTTACAAGATTTACAGACAGCGTTGAGAGCGCAGCAAGAGACCTTATGCCTAACAGAGTTTGCGCATATATCTATGAGCTTTCAAATGCACTTAACAGCTTCTATCACTCAACAAAGATCCTAGTTGAGCCTGATGAAGAGAAGAAGAGTGGATATATCGCACTTCTCAATGTAACTCTTAAGGTTCTTGAGACAGGTATTGATCTTCTTGGATTCAGTGCACCTGATAGGATGTAATTGTTTTGAATTAGTATTATTGCGCCATACCCTGGACTAGCCGGGTATGGCGCTTTTTGTAAAGTAATGTGTTTGATGTTGTTGTTTTTTAGCTTAAAATCAGAGGTTAGAGTACAGATATAATCGAAGGTTGGTGCATAAATAATCTCAACCTTTGTTCCTTTATCACAGTTAAAATACATGGATTTCATACTGTCATCTGTTCGGGTGAACATGTAGGTGTCGCCTGCAGTTTCTTTTTTGCCGTTAATATATATTGTTGCGTTACAGTAAGGTGCAGGATGGGACTCGCCATCTATTTGAGATTTCTGGTTGGTAAATTCGAAATTGAAATAGCCTGTTTTAGGCGCTGTCCAGTAGAAGGTATAGGATGCGCTCTTTACCTGAGTAATGGTTACGGTCGTATTCTCTCTTACTGTCTGCGAGTTTTAAGCTGTCACAGCGGCTTTTGCGCTAGATGCAAAGAATAGCGGTGTAAAGAGTAGTGAGATTGTAAGTAAAAGTGTTGGGAGTAAGGTTTTAAAATGTGTCTTTTCTTTCATACTGTTTACCTCGATTCTGAGTTGTGTGGGATTTGAATTCCTTATGTTTTGTATATCACGGAATGGGGAGGAAAAAAGAGGTTTTTGGGGTGGTTGGAGCGCTAAGGTATAAAAATCAGAGCGTACAATCTGTTTATAGGTAATTTTGCTTTAAGAAAAGGGTGGAAAAACGTATAAATAAGCTTGGATTTGGGAAATTATATGTACGGAAGGGCTGTTTAGAGGGTGAAAATACATATAAAAGAAGGGGTGAGAGGGGGATTATAGCTTTTGTAAAATGTTTTTGGGGAAAAGATAAAAGAAGGTGCGAGAGGGGGATTCGATCTTCGCTCTGGTGTGGTCGGCGCAGAGGCGAGAGGGGGATTCGATCTTCGCTTTGGTGTGGTCGGCGCAGAGGCGAGAGGGGGATTCGATCTTCGCTCTGGTGTGGTCGGCGCAGAGGCGAGAGGGGGATTCGATCTCCACTTCGTTCCGGTCGTCGCTAAACGCTCGTCCCCCGGACGAGCAGCGACCTCGACCCCGCGGGAAAACCCTCGGGGTCTCGAATTCGAATCCCCCATCTACGTTAATTTAAAAACAAAAAAGGAACCCTTGAAAGGATTCCTTTTTGTTTTTAATAGCGAGAGGGGGATTCGAACCCTCGACACCGCGGGTATGAACCGCGTGCTCTAGCCAACTGAGCTATCT
>SVFV01000023.1 GCA_015056655.1 Butyrivibrio sp. | reverse complement strand
TCAGGGTTGCATTACTATTTTATTGTCAAAGTGCTTTGTCTTGGCTTGTCAGCCGCAACTCTGATAGAATATCATGTCGTGTGCTTTTTGTCAAGAACTTTTTAAATTTTTCTTTGTCGCTTTCGAGTAGTTTTTCTGATTCCTTCCGGTCAGTCACTCGCAGCGAGCGATAGTAAATATAACATTCCTACACCCTTGTGTCAATCACTATTTTTAGAAATTTATAAAAAATTCACCTTCCATAAAAATAGACGGTGAATTCGCTGGTTTTTGTACAAATTATACTAATAGTATATACAAAATCTTCAATTATAATTTCGAATAATTTAATTAACCCTCGAAAAGAAGATCTGCGTATGTAGGGAATGGCCAGTCGTTTTTGTCTACAAGCATTTCGAGTCTGTCTGCAGGAGCGCGAAGGTCTGCCATTACAGGTACAACCTTATCCTTGCAGAAGTATGCTCTCTTTCTTGCATCCTCGATAGTCATTGCCTTGTCTTCGGCTTTCTTAAGCTGATCGAGGGCTTTCTTCATAGCCTTTAATTCTTTGCTAATTTCATCAAGCTCTTCTTTTTCTACTGCACAGTCACAGCCTGCTGCCTTGATGGCATTCATGTTGATGGCAAGGCTTCCTGCGTATTTCATTACTGCAGGGATTATCTGCTTACTTGCCATGTCAATCATTGTGAGAGCTTCTATATTTATAGTCTTAGCATAGGTTTCGAAGATGATCTCTTTTCTTGCTTCAAGCTCAGTCTGGGTGAATACGCCAAACTTCTTGTAGAGATCAATTGCCTTCTTGGTTGTGAGCACTTCTGCTGCTTCTATTGTAGAAGGTATGTTGGGAAGACCTCTCTTTTCAGCTTCTGCCTTCCACTCGTCGGAGTAGCCATCGCCGCCAAAGATTACTCTCTGGTGCTTTGTGAGGTATTCCTTGATAATGTCGTGTACTTCCATGTCGAAGTCTGCTGCCTTCTCAAGTCTGTCAGCAGCCTCGCAGAATGCCTCTGCAACGATTGTGTTGAGGGCAGTGTTGGAGCTAGCCATGGAATCTGATGAGCCAACCATACGGAACTCAAACTTGTTACCTGTGAAGGCAAAGGGCGAGGTTCTGTTTCTGTCTGTAGCGTCTTTTTCGAATTCAGGGAGTGTTGATACACCTGTCTTGAGCTTTCCGCCGCGCTTAGAGCGTCTGGCTTCACCTGTTTCGATAAGCTGCTGAACTACGTCTTCAAGCTGCTCTCCAAGGAAAACAGAAATGATTGCCGGCGGAGCCTCGTCCGCTCCGAGACGGTGGTCGTTTCCTACGTCAGCTGCGCTCTGTCTAAGAAGGTCTGCGTGTGTATCAACAGCCTTAACTATGCAAGCGAGCACAAATAAGAACTGTACATTTTCATTAGGTGTATCACCGGGATCAAGGAGGTTAACTCCGTTGTCTGTGCAAAGAGACCAGTTATCATGCTTACCTGAGCCGTTTACTCCGGCAAAGGGCTTCTCATGAAGGAGGCATCTCATGTTGTGATGCTCAGCGACTCTCTTCATGGTCTCCATGATGATCTGGTTGTGGTCTACTGCTATATTTGCTGTCTCATAGATAGGTGCAAGCTCGTGCTGTCCGGGAGCAACCTCGTTGTGCTGGGTTTTGCCGGGAACACCGAGTTTCCAAAGCTCTGTATTGAGGTCCTTCATGTACTCACCAACACGCTCTCTGATTACGCCGAAGTAGTGATCCTCCATCTCCTGTCCCTTAGGAGGCTGAGCACCAAAAAGTGTACGTCCTGTAAAGATAAGGTCAGGGCGCTTTAAGCTCTTTTTCCAGTCAACGAGGAAGTATTCCTGCTCGGGGCCTACTGATACATTTACTTTTTTTGCTTCGGTATTTCCAAAAAGGTGAACTATACGAAGAGCCTGTTTGTTAACAGCCTCCATGGATCTAAGTAGAGGGGTCTTCTTATCAAGAGCCTCTCCGTTGTATGAACAGAATGCAGTGGGGATACAGAGTGTAACTCCCGCGCCTGATTCCTTTAAAAATGCAGGTGAAGTGATGTCCCATGCAGTGTAGCCTCTGGCCTCAAATGTGGCTCTAAGTCCGCCTGAAGGGAACGAAGAAGCATCCGGCTCTCCTTTGATAAGGTCTTTGCCGGAGAATGATGTCATCATGTGTCCGTCGCCACGAGCACTTGTGATAAAGGCATCGTGCTTTTCGGCAGTGATGCCTGTAAGAGGCTGGAACCAATGTGTGTAATGCGTTGCACCGTTATCCATTGCCCAATTTTTCATGGCGTTAGCCACTGCATCAGCAGATGCAAGGGAAAGTTCCCCACCGTTTTCCATAACCTGTACAACTTCTTTATAAACGCTCTTAGGCAGATGCTGTCGCATCTTTTCCAAAGTAAAGACGTTCTTACCAAAAAGTTCCTCAACCATTACCTGTTCGCTCATACGCACCTCTTTTTTCATTAAATTTTCAAGGGTATTTCGCAAATGATTGTACACTAGAAAATCAAAAAGCTCAAACTCCATTTTTAATTACTGCTTTTGTGGACTATTAATATGCAAGCACAAAAATACCGACTAATCCAAATTTCACTTTAGATTAGTCGGCACATTTTATTCTTATATATCGTGCTTTATATTTATCGAAATCAGCAGGAAAGCGTCTCGTTAGAGCCTGTATGAACTCTTAAAATGTCATACTTCTCAGTAGGCTGGTCTAGCTTGATGTAGAGCACCTGCTTGGGATGAGGGCAGCTATCCACTTCCTCTCCATCTGCATTTAACATGCCAAGTACTTTTGTTTCGATATCGCGTCCGTCGGGCTTCATGATTTCAATCACGTCGCCAACGCTGAATTTATTTCTCTGCTCAATTTTTGCAAGACCTCTGTCGTCTACTTCTCCAACGATTCCGAGGTAGGTGTATTCATTTACATATGTATTTGCATCATAAATCTGAGCTTCCTCGGAGGGCTTTCCAAAGTAGAAGCCTGTTGTGAACTGCCTGTAGGTACATCTTGAGATCTCATCAAGGTACCAGGGCATGTTCTGTCTGTACTTCTCTTCTGATTCGAAGTAGTCGTCGATCGCTTTTCTGTAGGTTCTGGCAACTGTTGCTACGTAGAGGGCAGTCTTCATGCGGCCTTCGATTTTGCAACTGTCAACGCCAGCGTCAACAAGCTCCGGAATATGCTCGATCATGCAGAGGTCCTTAGAGTTAAAGATGTATGAGCCTCTCTCGTTTTCGTAGACAGGCATGTATTCGCCAGGTCTTGTCTCCTCAACAACAGCGTATTTCCAACGGCAAGGATGTGTGCACTCTCCGTGATTAGCGTCTCTTCCAGTGAAATAGTTGGAGAGAAGGCATCTGCCGGAATAGCTGATGCACATAGCGCCGTGGATAAAGCTCTCTATTTCAAGGTCGTCAGGGATATGCTCTCTGATTTCCTTTATCTCTTTAAGTGAAAGTTCTCTTGCTGCAACAACTCTCTTTGCACCAAGATCAGCCCAGAATTTGTAGGTCTCGTAGTTTGTGTTGTTAGCCTGGGTTGAAACGTGGATGTCTATTTCAGGGCAGATTCTTCTGGCCTTCATGAACATTCCAGGGTCTGCGATGATAAGCGCATCAGGACCAAGCTCTTTAAGTTCATGGAAGTATTCCTCTGCTCCCTCGAGGTCATCGTTGTGTGCAAGGATATTTGCAGTAACGTGAACCTTTACGCCATGAGCATGGGCAAATTCGATACCCTCCTTCATGTCGTCGTGGCTGAAGTTCTTAGCCTTTGCACGAAGTCCGAAGGCATTGCCTCCGATATATACGGCATCTGCGCCGAAAATAACAGCAGTCTTAAGTACTTCAAGGCTGCTAGCAGGAATTAAAAGTTCGGGTTTTCTCATAATAGTGCTCCTTTCACCCTCGTTTGTCAGCAAAGCTGACAGCTTCTCGGTAATAATGAAAAGCTTACTTTTTAACTGATATTGCCATACCGTCGCCGACTGTGAGGATTACACTCTCGAGCTCGGGATCGTGTTTTATGGCAAACAGATAGTCTCTCATTCTCTCATGTATTGTGCGGTTTCGTCTGGTGACTGCAAATCTTGATTCCATAACGTCTCCGTCCTGGAGGACGTTGTCTGATAAAAGGAGTCCTCCTTTTCTAAGGAGTCTTTTGCAATCAGGCAGGAAGTTCAGGTATTGGCCTTTTGCCGCATCCATAAAAATAAAATCATACTGTCCATCAAGTTCTGCCAATATTTCTGCAGCGTCCCCCTCAAGCAGTGTGATTTTCTTCTTTTCGTCGTATTTTTCAAAATTCCTTTTGGCAATGGGAATTCTTTTTTCGAATTTCTCTATTGTAGTAATTTTGGCGTTATCTTCACTGTATCTCGCCATCAAAAGTGCAGAGAAACCAACTGCGCATCCAACTTCTAAGATGTTTAGTGGTCTCTCAAGTGTAAGGAGGAACCTTATAAGGCTCTGGGTGTCTTTCCTGATGATAGGCACATCGTCTGCAAGAGCCTCTTTTTCCAGTTCGTCCAAAAATTCATCATTTCCCTGATCCAGAGAGTTGATGAAGGTACGAATTCTCTCTTCTGATATCACTGTTCCGCTTCTGCCTCCTGTGCTTCTATATTAGAAGCGCACATAACTCCGATGATTTCGTCAGGGGTCTGTGATGGGCTAAGTTCGTAGGTTCCGGCTGCTATCATTCCGTGGTACTCGGAGAATCTCTCCTGGAGCCAGAAAAGATATTTGTCATCAACAAGGCTTCTGTTCTCTAAGAGTTCAGCTATATCCATGACTGACATGGTGTCTGTGATGGAGACTGTAACTGTCCTTGTATCGTATTGTGACGCCGGTGTCTGATTGTAAATGTTGTATCCGTATCTGTAAGCCACTGATGCATACTTGGAAATGAACATGATGGCAAATACCACCAAAAATCCCTTCACCAGCAAATCAAGCAGCCCAAGTACAAAACTTCTGCCGTTCATAAACTTTTCCTTTTAGTAATTTGTATCCATGATGATTGGAAGGATCATCGGTCTTCTCTTGGTCTTCTTCCAGATGAAGTCCGATAAAACATCCTTAACTATGTTCTTAAGCTTGTTCCAGTCAGTAACTCCCTTATCAAGAGCTTCTGTAACTTCGTCAAGGACAAGGTCTGTAGCATCATCGATGAGCTCGTCTGACTCTCTTACATAGACGAAGCCTCTTGAAACAATGCTGGGTCCTGATACAAGCTGAGCTGTTTCTCTCTCAATGCCAAATACTACTATTACTATACCATCCTCTGCAAGTCTCTGACGGTCGCGAAGAACTACGTTTCCTACATCACCTACGCCAAGGCCGTCAACAAGGATTGCTCCAACAGGAACTTTGCCAGCTACCCTTGCGCTATCTTCTTTAAGTTCAAGTACATCACCTGATCTGATGATGAAAATATTGTCCTTATCCATTCCAAGTCCCATTGCAATATTTTTCTGAGCAATGAGGTGCTTGTATTCACCATGTACAGGAATAGCGTACTTGGGGCGAACCAATGTATAGATAAGCTTGATATCTTCCTGGCATGCGTGTCCTGAAACGTGTACGTCCTGGAATATAACGTCAGCTCCCTTTACAAGGAGGTCGTTGATTACGTTTGTAACTGCCTTTTCATTTCCCGGGATGGGGTGTGATGAAAAGATTATTGTATCGCCTGGACGAATGCTGATTTTCTTATGCTGACCACTTGCCATACGGCTAAGGGCTGCCATACTTTCTCCCTGGCTTCCTGTTGTGATGATAACAGTCTTGTTGTCAGGGTAGTTTTTAAGCTGATCAACATCTACCAAGGTGTTGTCAGGAATCTGTATGCATTCAAGCTTCTGGGCAATATCGATGATATTGACCATGCTTCGGCCTTCGACAGCAACTTTTCTTCCGAATTTGTAAGCAGTGTTTATGATCTGCTGAACGCGGTCTACGTTTGATGCAAAGGTAGCAACAATGATTCTGGAATCAGAGTGTTCCTCAAAAAGTGCATTAAAGGTTTTGCCGACAGTTCTCTCTGAAGCTGTAAAGCCAGGTCTCTCGGCATTAGTTGAATCGCACATAAGAGCGAGAACGCCCTTTTTACCAATCTCACCAAATCTCTGAAGGTCTATTGGATCTCCGTAAACAGGAGTGTAGTCAACCTTGAAGTCACCTGTGTGGACAACAATTCCTGCAGGTGAATAGATAGCAAGCGCTGCTGCGTCAACGATTGAGTGGTTTGTTCTGATGAACTCAACTCTGAAATCGCCAAGGTTAATGGACTGGCCAAACTTAACAACCTTGCGTCTTACCTTTTTAACAAGGCCATGCTCTTCAAGCTTATGCTCGATGATGCCCATGGTAAGTCTTGTGGCATAGATCGGAACATTAAGCTCCTTCAAAATGTAAGGGAGAGCTCCGATGTGGTCCTCGTGACCGTGAGTAATAACAAAGCCCTTTACCTTGTCTGCATTGTTTTTCAAAAATGTGATGTCCGGGATTACAAGGTCGATTCCCAGCATGTCGTCATCAGGGAATGAGAGACCGCAGTCCACCACAATAATACTGTCTTCCCATTTGAAGGCAGTAATGTTCATACCAATCTGCTCCAGGCCTCCAAGAGGGATAACCTGCAGTGCAGATACATCTGTATTCGTTTTCTTTTTATTCAAGTAATTTTCCTCCAATGTTTGGATATTAGTCCAAACCTATATCATCTTCTTCCAGAAGTTTTCTGAATACGACAGCAACTGCGTCAAGCTCCTTGTCATCCTCGACAATGCTATAGCTAGCTTCTTCGTCTCCATCTTCTGAATCATCTCTTAAAATCAGTGCCTCGCCGTCACCATCCTCAACGTCTGTAACAAGGATGTATGATTTCGCACCGATGACTGTCTGTTCCAACACAAAAAAGTCCACAGGTTCTTCACCCTCAGGACGAAATGTGATTTTTTCCATATTAAACCTCATTTACTACTTAATTACGCTTTTTCGCGGTTGTCCAAATAATCCTGCAAAATAACCTGAGCGGCGATCATATCTACGTATTCCTTGCGGTCAGCTTTTTTGATGCCAACTTCATCCATAATGGCATCAGCTTCAACAGTAGTAAGCCTCTCGTCCCACATGATTACAGGAAGGGAGGTTCGTCTCTCGAGCTTGTCTCTGAATTCCTCCGAAAGCGCAGACCGCACCGACTCAGACTGGTCCATGTTAAGTGGCAGGCCTAGCACGATCATCTCCACCCCATATTCCTGGATCAGTTCTTCGATACGCGAGAGTGTCTTTCGCAGTTTATTCTCTTCTTTTCTACGGATTATCTCCTTAGCCTGGGCTGTCAGCAAAAGTTCATCACTTATAGCGACCCCTACCGTCTTGGAGCCGTAGTCCAAACCCATTATTCGCATTATTTTCTGGACCAGTTATTATTATTGATATACTCTGTGAGCATCTCTTCTACAAGCTCATCACGCTCAACCTTCATGATAAGGCTTCGTGCGCCCATGTGGCTTGTGATGTATGTCGGGTCACCTGACATGATGTAGCCGACGATCTGGTTGACGGGGTTGTAGCCCTTTTCAAGGAGTGCCTCGTATACAATAGAGAGCACCTTCTTGACACCGGTCTCAGGTTCCACGTCTACCTTGAAAAATTGTGTGTTGCCAAGATTTTGTTCTGCCATAAACTACTTCCTTTTAATTTATTTATATTCATGTACGCTCGGTACATATTATCTGGATGAATTTCGCTGCCAGTATGCAATTTGAGATTAAAAAAAGCATACTTTGCCATGATTATTTGATTTAATAATAACCCATCACAGCTCAATTAGCAATGTATCGTCTGAAAGGAATTCTTTTATCGTATGCTCAGAAGTGTCTCCGCTGGAAAGATTGAGCCTTTCTGCGTCCTGTTCCTTTATGGCAACTCTCACATATCTGGTTGTGAGACCGATAAGGTAGGACTCGTTACCAATCTTTTCAACATCTTCCCAGAGGATTGTTTCCTTTTTACCGATAAAGAGGCTGCGGAAGTCCTTGGACTGCTGCTTTGTCATATTGAGGAGCACGCTGCTTCTGGCTGTCTTTTCTTTATCAGTGAGCTGATCCTCCATTTTGGCAGCAACTGTGCCTTTTCTGGGAGAGTACTTAAAAACGTGCATCTCGTAAAAGTTTATATCCTCAGCGAATTTCCTGCTTTCTTCAAAGTCAGATTCTGTCTCGCCAGGAAAACCAACGATAATGTCTGTTGTGATGGCCGGATTCTCGTAAGCTTTTCTAAGCTCCTTAACACCATCCATATATTCTGCCGCTGTGTAGTGGCGGTTCATTCTCTTTAAGGTGTTGTCGCATCCGCTCTGGAGTGATAAGTGGAAGTGAGGGCAAACCTTACCTAAAACTGCCATTCCGTTTGCCATTTCTTCAGTAATTACGCGGGGTTCGAGTGAGCTGAGTCTTATTCTCTCGATTCCATCTATCTCGTTAAGCTTCTGAAGGAGCTGTAAAAGCTCTGGTTCTCCTCTGTCTACACCGTATGAGCTTACGTGGATTCCTGTAAGAACAATCTCTTTACAGCCCTCTGCTGCGAGGTTCTTAACCTCTGTAAGGATATCCGCCTCAAGTCTGCTACGGATTCTGCCTCTTGCATAAGGGATAATGCAGTAGGAGCAGAACTGATTACAGCCGTCCTGAATCTTGATGTAAGCTCTGGTGTGGCCTGGCATATGTCCAAGCTCCATCTGCTCGTACTCCTGACCTGGTGCATTTATATCAGTCATACTGATTCCGCCAGCTGTTTTCTCTTTTTCTTCCTCGGCGAAGTACTCAGCGAGAATCTCTACGATGTTTTTCTTTTTATTATTTCCAACGATAAGGTCGATGCTGTCATCTTCCTTTATTTTGTCCTTGTCAGTCTCAACATAGCAGCCGCATGCAACAACCACAGAATCAGGGTTCTTCCTCTTGGCTCTGTGAAGCATCTGTCTGCTTTTGTGGTCTGCGATCTGGGTCACTGAACAGGTGTTGATTATGTAGATATCTGCCTTCTCATCAAATGCCACAATGTTGTATCCACTTTCTTGTAACATTTGACTCATGACATCTGTCTCGTACCGATTTACCTTGCATCCAAGGCTGTGCAGTGCGACACTTTTCATATGAAACCTCCATTATTTTTGACGTTTTATATCATTGACTTTTAACGTCCTTCCGTTTACTATAAAGAAAAGAAGGAGGTATTTGCGCAATGAAAACCGTAAAAATTTCTTTAAATTCTATCGATAAGGTAAAATCCTTCGTAAACGACATTACAAAGTTCGATTATGATTTCGACCTTGTATCTGGTAGATATGTAATCGACGCAAAGTCTATCATGGGTATCTTTTCATTAGATCTTTCTAAACCGATCGATCTTAACATCCATGCTGAAGATGGCGCCGATGAAGTTTTGGCAATTCTTAAGCCTTACATGATCTAATACGAAGAACATCGAAACCTGTGGTCAATGGCCGCAGGTTTCTTTTTGTCCTTGGGACAAAAAATGCTTCGCGCAAAAAATTTTGCTTACAAAATTCTTGCTTACGCATTTATTTCTATGATCTCGTCTGTATCGAGGGCAGTCTGAACCATTTCGTCTATCTTTTCAGATAAGTTTTTCTCATGAGCTCTGATAACTTCAAGTCTTGGCTTTGTTACAGGGTGCTTTGCAACGAAGATTGTGCAGCAGTCCTCGTAAGGAAGAATTGAAGTATCATACGCTCCAATTTTCAATGAAATATCAACAATGTCCTGTTTGTCGAATGCGATAACAGGTCTGTAAACAGGCATATCCTGTACAACTTCGTTTGTTGCCATAAGGCTTTCCATGGTCTGAGAAGCAACCTGGCCGATGCTCTCGCCTGTGATAAGACCCATGCACTTGTTTTCCTTTGCAATCATGTCAGCAATTCTCATCATATATCTGCGCATGATGATTGTGAGCTCGTCATGAGGGCACTGTTTGTAGATGTACATCTGAATGTCTGTGAAGTTGATAACGTGAAGGCGCACTTTTCCTGTGTACTTTGCAATTACCTTTGCAAGGTCAATAACCTTCTGCTTTGCTCTTTCACTTGTGTAAGGGGGAGCGTTGAAGTATACAGCCTCGATCTCAGCGCCTCTCTTGGCAATCATGTAGCCAGCAACAGGTGAGTCGATTCCGCCTGAAAGGAGAAGGCATGCTTTTCCACTGGTTCCTGTGGGCATTCCGCCTGCAGCAGGGATAATCTCAGAGAAAATGTTTATCTTTTCACGGATTTCTACGTTAATGAGAATGTCGGGTGTTCTGACATCTACCTTCATCTCAGGATAAGCATCGAGTACCTGTGCTCCAATCTCAGCTGCTGCCTCCATTGAGTCAAGAGGATAGGTCTTATCCACACGTCTGCACTTGATCTTGAAGGTCTTGTTCTTATCAGGATAAACTCCGTCTATGAACTTAATAACTTCCTGTGAAAGGCCGTTAATATCAGGGAGTTTGCCATTCCCGTCTCTCTCGATGCAAACAGCAGGGCAGATTCCTGTGATTCCAAATACTGTCTGAAGAGCTGCTACTGTCTCATCAAAATCAAAGCCATGAGCATTAAGATAAATACGGCCTGATACTCTGAAAATGCTGAACTCGCCTTCACACTTTTCAAGAACTCTCTCCATCTGCTTAACAAGAGCCTCTTCGAAAATGTATCTGTTCTTTCCTTTGATTCCTATCTCTGCATACTTAATTACAAATGCATGGTACTGCATGATTATCTCCTTAATCTAACGAACCTTCCGTTCGGTGAAACTATATCTTTATCTTCTAGAGAACTGGCGTAAAAGCGGAACGATTTCTGCAAATGCCTTTACTGTCTCATCTATCTCTTCCTCGGTTGTAAACTCAGACATGCTAAGTCTTACTGTGCTGTCTAAGAGTGATTTATCAAGCCCTATTGATTTAAGAGTACCTGATACACTGGGATGATTTGAAGCGCAGGCGCTTCCTGATGAAACGTATATGCCCTTATCCTCAAGAGCGTGGAGGAGCACTTCTGCTCTTACTCCTGATACAGACACGCTCACGATGTGGGGTGCTGTTTCCCTCAGCATCTTGGCAGCATCTGCGTTTTCAGATTCTGCTGGGCTTTTTATTGCATCAGAAAGTTCATCACTTATACCGTTTATCTTTATGTCTTCAAGCTCTGATGTGAGTCCCTTTATGAGTCTCTCCTTCAGGGCATAGAGCTTGTCTGTTTTCTCGTCAAAGTTTTTGTAAATCTGCTCTGCTGCAAGTCCAAGTCCTGCAATTCCGGGAACATTTAAAGTGCCTGAACGAAGGCCCTTCTGCTGTCCGCCGCCAAAGCTAATAGGAACAATTCTTACTTTATCCTTTATATATAAAAAGCCGACACCCTTGGGAGCGTGGATCTTGTGTCCACTAACTGACATAAGGTCAATGCCAGATTTTCCTGGGTTGAAGCGGTATTTACCGTATGCCTGAACTGCGTCAACATGGAAAAGTGCATTGGGGCTGAGCTTGTGAATAAGCTCTGCTGCCTCTTCTACCGGCTGTCTTGCACCAATCTCGTTGTTTACACCCATGATGGAAACAAGGATAGTGTCCTCTCTGAGGGCGTTTTTAAGTTCCTCAAGATCAATTCTTCCGTCAGGCTGTACCTTAAGGTAAGTGATCTCAAAGCCCTGCTCAGCAAGGTACTGCATAGTGTTAAGTACTGCCGGATGCTCAACAGATGTTGTGATGAGGTGTTTGCCAAGTCTCTGTCTTGCCATAGCGCCGCCGATAATAGCTGTGTTGTCTGACTCTGTACCACCTGATGTAAAGAGAATCTCCTTAGGGTCACATTTAAGAGTCTTCGCAATCTGCTCTGCAGCTTTCTTTATATAGTTTTCAGCCACAACTCCCTTGTGATGCATGCTTGAAGGGTTGCCATAGTCCTCCTTCATTAGCTTTACTGTAAGATCTACAACTTCGTCATAAACGCGGGTAGTTGCGGAGTTATCCAAGTATATTTCCATGTCTTCCTCGATAAATAAAAAACCTTCAATCAAATGCACATCTGCACTAGTCTTGGCTGAAGGCATATATTATAGTTCAAAACAATTAACGTTCCAAAGTATACATTAACCATGCCAGCATTGTAAAGCCTGCAGTTTCTGTGCGGAGAATGCGCTTACCCATGGTTATCGTTTTGAAACCATTGTCGTTTGCAAACTCAACCTCTTCGTCTGCAAAGCCGCCTTCAGGGCCAACAAAGATTCCGATGCTCTGACCGGGTTTAATCTCTGAGATTATCTCTCTGGTGTAATCCATTCCCTCTGCAAGCTCATAGGGAAGTAGCTTTATATCAAGGCTTTCCGCGAACTTTACAGCCTCCTTAAAGGTCATTGGCATAGTAACCTCAGGAACGAGTGCTCTTTTACTCTGCTTGGCTGCCGCCTCTGAGATAGCGCACCATCTCTTTATCTTGGAGGCTGCCTTTTTCTCATCGAGCTTTACTACTGAGCGTTTCATTTTCACTGGAACAATCTGGTATGCTCCAAGCTCTACTGCCTTCTGGATTATGAGTTCCATCTTGTCCGCCTTGGGAAGTCCCTGGAAAAGATAGATTTTTGAAGAAAGCTCTGCTCCTGATTCCTTAATGAATCTGAGTTCACCAATAAGTTCGGAGTCAGAGATTGATTCTATTCCGAAGCGGTATTCTTTAGATTCATTAGATGTTAATTCTGTTTGTTCTGTGGATTCTTTTTCCTCTTTTGAAAAATCTGTATTTTCTTTATCGTTTTTGCTAATGGCAATTCCAGATTGATCTGTAGATATAATTTCTCCATCCTTAAAGCTCACGGAAAATTCTTCCCCAACTTTCATGCGAAGGACATTGACCATGTGGTTGTAGGTTTCGCCTGATATCGATATTCTTTTTCCATCGTCGAAGAGCTGTGCGCTCTCAGCAAAAAAATGATACATAAATATTTTCCTTGATTAATACACGCTTTTTGGCATCTTCTTCATCTTCACGTGTATTCTTTGTGATGTTCTTTTAATTTTTCACACGCATTTTGTTTCAATTCTCTATTTACACGTGTATTTTACATAGAATTTCTTCAACTTCATACACGCATTTCATTGTACTTCTCCATTTTCACGTGCATTTAACAGAGAATTTCTTCATTTTTCTACACGCGTTTTACTTCAACTCTCCATTTTCACGTGTATCCTGACAGTTTCCTACGTTGAATTTCTGCCCATATTATCTTTTTGGCGATACTTTACTTATTTCTTTGATATTACTGATACCCATTCGCCCTGCTTGCAGACTTCAAGGATTGTAAGGCCTGCCCCTTCATGGGCCTTGCGGATTACATCTTCCTTGGCTTCGATGATACCGGAGGTGATGTAGATTCCGCCTTCCTTAAGGAGTCCGGGAACGATGGGTGTAAGGGGAACAAGAACATAGGGAAGGATGTTTGCTACGACGATGTCATACTTTTCTTTTCCGCACTGATCCTGAACCCTCTCATCATCAATGATGTTGCCGATTATGAGATCGAAGTCCTTCTCAGCAATGTCGTTTGCTTTCTTATTGTCTGCTACAGCAGGCTCTGAGCAGGGATCAAGGTCTGTTCCCACGCAGTGGCCAGCGCCAAATTTCATTGCAAGAATTGAAAGTACTCCGCTACCTGTTCCTACATCAAGAACCTCTGCGCCAAGAGTCATGTACTTTCTAAGGGCTCTGATACAAAGCTGAGTTGTCTCATGCATTCCTGTACCAAAGGCTGTGCCGGGATCAATGTGAAGTGTGATCTTTGCCTTTTCTTCATCCTCGGCGGTCTTGTCTTCCCATGAAGGGATTACAAGCACGTCATCAACATAGAATTTGTGGAAGTACTGTTTCCAGTTGTTGATCCAGTCCACGTCCTCAGTTACATCTACAGAGATTGTGCCATCTCCTATATCAGAGAAGGTGCGAAGCTCGTCAAGAACTGCCTTGATCTCAGCTTTCATCTCATCAGGAGTCTTGGTAACTTCTATCTCCTCGCCGTTATCGTCATACTCATGAACAGTGAGGTTATTGTTATCATCTACTTCAACAAAGAAGTTAAGGTATGCGATTCCGTCTTCGCCAGGTGCAACTACTGCGCAGCTGTCTACTCCTGTCTCCTCGTCATCTGCATCCTGGAGGTCATCTGTGAACATCTGCTCCTTATCAGCTGCAGTAAGAGGTGCGTTGTCCTCTATCTGTGCTCCCTCGAGGCCGATGTCTGTCATACTGCTGACAATGATATCCTCTGATTCTTCATTGGTTCTGATTCTAAATCTCATCCACTTCATGGTAAAACTCCTTCTTTTGTTATCTTAAAAAGATAAAACCTCTTTACATACGAACAGCGGGGAGAATTTGTTTCTCCCCGCGTATATTATAACCTTATTTCTTCTTTCCGAAAAATCCGCCCTTTTTCTTGCCGCCATCATCTGAGCCGTCCTTGTCGCCGGCGATGTTGTCAGCTGCGTGAAGGCTGTCACCTGTCTTCTCATCGAACTGCTTAAGGAGTTCTTTTGCTTCCTTGGAAAGCTTGTCAGGTACCTGAACAACAAGAGTGACATAGTGATCACCACGAACGTCCTTATTTCTAAGAGTAGGAACACCCTTACCACGAAGACGAACTCTGGTGTCTGTCTGTGTTCCAGCCTTAACATCATAGAGCACCTTGCCATCAACAGTGTCGATTGCAACTGTTCCGCCAAGAGCTGCGATAGCGTAGGACATGGGAACTGTGGAATAGATGTCGTAATCCTGTCTCTGGAAAATAGGATGATCTGCAACGATAACCTCAACAAGAAGGTCTCCTCTGGGACCACCGTTTCTTCCGGGCTCACCCTTTTCGCGGATGCGAACGCTCTGTCCGTTATCTATACCTGCAGGAATTGTAACCTGGATTCTCTTATTGCTTGAAACATAACCTGTTCCGCCACAATCTGAGCACTTATCCTTAATTACCTTACCACTTCCGTTACAGTCGGGACATGTCTGAACATTTCTCACTGTGCCAAAGAAGGACTGCTGCGTGAATACAACCTGGCCCTTACCTCCGCACTTAGGACACATCTGAGCTGTGGTACCAGGCTTAGCACCTGTTCCCTTACAGGTCGGGCAGGGATCCTTAAGACGAATCTCAAGTTCCTTCTCACAACCAAATACAGCTTCTTCAAAAGTGATACGAACGCTGGCTCTGATATTTGCTCCCTTGGCAGGGCCACTACGTGCTCCCTGACTTCTACGACCGCCGCCGAAGAAATCTCCAAATATGTCGCCAAAGATATCGCCAAAATCAGCTCCGCCAAAATCAAATCCGCCATATCCGCCTGCGCCACCATCAAATGCTGCATGACCAAACTGATCATACTGGCGTCTCTTCTCAGGATCACTAAGAACTGCATAAGCTTCGGAAGCTTCCTTGAACTTTTCTGCAGCTGAGTCGTCTCCGGGATTCATGTCGGGATGATATTTCTTTGCAAGCACACGATATGCTTTTTTAATCTCATCATCACTAGCGCCCTTGCTAACGCCAAGGACCTCGTAATAATCTCGCTTCTGATCTGCCATGAATTGCTCCTAAATCTATTTTTATGTGAGGTGCAAAACCTCATCCTTGATAGGCTAAATGCCCAATACATCCTACATTATGTATTGGGCTTTAGCAATATATGAAATATTAAAGTTTTATTAAGCGGAAGTTACTGCTCACTGCGTTCACAGTAACACGTTCGAACTAAGCTCGAAAGAACCTCGCTAAGTTCTCACAGCTTATACTTCCCTGTAATCACCATCTACTACATCATCAGCTGCGCCTGCATCGCTTGCAGAAGCACCGCCCATGCCGCTCATGTCAGGACCTGCACCCTGAGCACCTGCTGCGCCCTGTGCGCTCTCGTAAACCTTAGCGAAGAGTGCCTGAGCATCAGTCATAAGCTTCTCCTTCTGGCTCTTTATTGTATCGATCTCGCTGTCTGTAAGCTCACGATCCTTAGTCTGCTCAAGAGTATCCTTGAGAGCCTTGAGATCATCCTCTACAGTCTGCTTCTGTGAAGGATCGATCTTGTCGCCAACTTCCTGGATAGCCTTCTCTGTCTGGAATACGAAGGAATCAGCTTCGTTTCTAGCGTCGATGCCTTCCTTACGCTTCTTATCCTGTGCCTCGTACTCAGCAGCTTCCTTAACAGCCTTATCGATTTCCTCATCAGACATGTTTGAACCAGCTGTGATTGTGATGTGCTGCTCCTTACCTGTGCCAAGGTCCTTAGCTGATACGTTAACGATACCGTTTGCATCGATATCGAATGTAACCTCGATCTGAGGAACACCTCTCATTGCCGGAGGGATTCCATCAAGACGGAACTGACCAAGTGACTTGTTGTCCTTAGCGAACTGTCTCTCACCCTGAAGAACGTTGATATCAACGGCTGTCTGGTTATCAGCTGCAGTTGAGAATACCTGGCTCTTCTTTGTAGGAATTGTTGTGTTACGCTCGATAAGTCTTGTAGCAACACCACCCATTGTCTCGATTGAAAGTGAAAGAGGTGTTACGTCAAGAAGAAGGATATCGCCTGCGCCTGTGTCGCCTGCAAGCTTTCCACCCTGGATACCAGCACCAACTGCTACGCACTCATCAGGGTTGAGGTTCTTGGAAGGCTCCTGGCCTGTAAGCTGCTTAACCTTCTCAACTACGCAAGGAACACGAGTTGAACCACCAACAAGGAGAACCTTGCCGAGGTCTGAATAGTTAAGACCTGCATCCTTCATAGCGTTCTGTACAGGAATAGCACTTCTCTCTACGAGATCGTGGATAAGCTCCTCAAACTTAGCTCTTGTAAGGTCCATATCAAAGTGCTTAGGGCCTTCTGCTGTTGCTGTGATGAAAGGAAGGTTGATGTTTGTTGTTGTAGAAGAAGAAAGTTCCTTCTTTGCCTTCTCAGCTGCTTCCTTAAGTCTCTGCATAGCCATTTTGTCGCCTGAAAGGTCAACGCCTTCCTTAGCCTTGAACTCAGCTACCATCCAATCGATGATCTTCTGGTCAAAGTCATCACCACCAAGATGTGTATCACCGTTTGTTGAAAGAACTTCGATGACACCGTCACCTATATCGATGATTGATACGTCGAATGTACCACCACCAAGGTCATAAACCATAATCTTCTGCTCTTTTTCGTTATCAAGACCGTAAGCAAGAGCTGCTGCTGTAGGCTCGTTGATGATACGCTTTACATCAAGACCTGCAATCTTACCTGCGTCCTTTGTGGCCTGACGCTGAGCGTCATTGAAGTAAGCGGGAACTGTGATAACTGCCTCTGTAACTTTTTCGCCGAGATACTGTTCTGCGTCTGATTTAAGCTTCTGAAGAATCATAGCTGAAATCTGCTGAGGTGAATACTTCTTACCGTTGATTGTACGACCGTTGTCTGTACCCATATCTCTCTTGATTGAAGCGATTGTGTTCTCAGCGTTTGTAACTGCCTGACGCTTTGCAGGCTCACCTACGAGACGCTCGCCGTTCTTTGTGAAAGCTACGATTGAAGGTGTTGTTCTTGCACCCTCTGCGTTTGCTATAACTGTGGGCTGGCCACCTTCCATAACAGCTACGCAGCTGTTAGTTGTTCCTAAATCGATACCTATGATCTTACTCATTTTGTTTTCCTCCATATAAAAAATCTAAATGATTGAATTTACTTCGCAACGGCTACCATGCTATGTCTAAGCACTGTGTCGTGATACATATAACCCTTCTGAAGTTCCTGCGCTACGAAGCCCTCTTCGACTTCATCGCTCTCAACCTGCATTACTGCGTTGTGGAAGTTGGGATCGAACTCTTTGCCTGCTGCCTCTATGGGAGTAACTCCAAGGTCCTCCATCTGCTTAAGCAGCTGCTTGTATATCATGTTCATTCCATCTGCGAAAGGTGAATCCTTCTCGTCTTCCGGAACTGTTGCAAGTCCTCTCTCGAAGTTGTCAATAACAGGTAAAAGCTTTTCAAGTACATTAGCTGAACCCTGATCGAACATCTGCGCCTTTTCTTTATCAGTTCTCTTGCGGAAGTTCTCAAACTCCGCTACCTGACGCATGTATTTGTCCTGCATCTCTTCGAATTTCTCTTTGAAGGGGTTCTTCTTTTCTTTCTTACCAAAGAGTCCCTTCTTCTCGCCTTCAGCTTCGCCCTCGGCTGTCTCAGCGCCTTCAGAAGCTTCTGCTTCGCTTGTTTCAGCATCTGCCTGAGCTTCCTCTGCTGCCTCCGCAACCTTGTTAGCTGCATCAGCTACTTTTTTAGCCTTCTCGGCAACTTCCTGCTGAAGTTCTTTTGCTGTTTTCTTCTCAGATGTAGCTTCTACATCCTTCTTTACTTCCTTGCTCAACTTAAATACTCCTTATTGCTATTCTTTCTTATAAAGGTCATCCAGAGCTCTCATCATGTTCTTCAAAGCTCCTACAACCTTGTCATAATCCATACGCTTGGGGCCGATGATTCCGACTGTTCCGCGCATGCCCTCTCCTAAATCGTAGGTGGCTGTAACCACGCTGCAGTCACGCATTGACTGGACCGGAGATTCGTTACCTATATATACCTGAATTCCGGTGTTCTCTGAATCTGCTTGGAGAGAATTCTCTACAAAGCTTGTGAGATCGCTCTTATCCTCAAAGGCTGTGATAAGATCACTCGCTCTCTCCTTATCAGCAAGCTCGGGATACCGGAAAATGTTGTTGGCTCCACTTGTGTAAATCTGGAGGTCCTCATCCTCTGTAACAGCCTCAGCTGCTGTATCAATAATGCTTCCAACGATGTCCCCGAGGATTCCTGCCTCCTGTTTCATCGCTGCCACAAGTCCGAGGTTAATATCTCCTATGGAAAGTCCTCCAAGTCTTGTGTTCAGAAGAATGTTGAGCTTCAACAGCTCTGCATCACTAATCTCCTGATTGATCTCAATCATTCTGTTTTTGATGACGTTACCTTCTATAACTATGGTAGTAAGAAGATTGCCCTCATCTACTCTGGAAATCTGAATAAATTTCAGTTTATTCCTTGTGATCATAGGAGCTGAGATCATGGAAGCGTAGTTGGTGTCAACCGCAAGGGTCTTGGCAACCTGCTTAAGGAGCTTCTCAAGCTTCTCTTCTTTATCAAGAAGCATCTCCTTCATATTCTCAACTTCCTGTTCCTTCTCAGCAAGCATCTCGTCTACATAAACTCGATAGCCCTGGTCTGAAGGGATACGACCTGCTGAAGTGTGAGGCTGCAGAATAAGTCCCATCTCCTCAAGATCTGCCATCTCATTCCTGATGGTGGCTGAGCTAAGGTTAAGGTCAGTGTACTTCGATATGGTCCTGCTACCCACCGGTTCACCGGTCTCAAGATAGTTGCGAACTATGGCGTGCAGTATTTTCTTTTTTCTGTCATCAAGCTGCATTCCATTACCTCTTTTTTATGTGTTAGCACTCAACTCATTCGAGTGCTAACATCTTCTGAAACTAAATTACCACTACTAAGATGCAATGTCAATAGACGAGAAATAAATACAATTAGAAGAAAGTGGCAAAAAAATACCTCTGACGGACCAACCATCAGAGGTATGAAAACTTTTTCCCTAAAAAATATTACCAGAGCATGTACTCCCCATTTATCTCGCCATTGATTACGAAATAAACTTTGCTCTCCTCAGGCTTAACATATATGTCAAGCGTCTTTATATCAGATACCTTGCCGCCAAGATCATACTGGAATACGTTCTTTGCGTTCTCAACAAGTGTATCGTAAGTTACGTTATTATCTGCATACTGAAGTACGAGATTAGCCTTAGCTGCGCTCTTTGTTGCTGCGGGCTTCTTTGCAGGAGCCTTCTTAGCTGTAGTAGCTTTCTTAGCAGGTGCCTTAGGAGCTGCTTTCTTCTCTGCTACTGCCTTCTTAGCGGGTGCTTTCTTTGCAGGAGCTTTCTTAGCTGCTGCCTTAGGAGCTTCCTTCTTAGCTTCAGCTGCCTTCTTGGGCTCTTCCTTCTTTGCAGCAGGTTTCTTTGCTGCAGGCTTCTTTGCAGTAGTAGCCTTCTTAGCAGGAGCCTTTGCTGCAGGCTTCTTTTCTTCCTTCTTAACTTCAGTCTTTGCTGCCTCTACAGGCTTAGTTTCTTCTTTTTTCTCAGCAGCGATAACCGGTTTTTTGATAGTTGCAATCGGCTTTAAAGCTGCATCTTTCAACTTGTCGTCCGCCATATCTCCCTCCTCTTATGTAAGATGTGAATGTTGTGCGTTAAAGCAAAATAATCATTACGTTTTTGAGTGTAGTACAGTTTTGAAAAAAAGTCAACTTTTATGCGCTTTTAAGCCCATCTCAATTCTGTCAATCGCCATTTTAAGCACTTCTAAAGATGAGGCGAATGAAATTCTCACGTAACCAGGGGCATAATAGGCACTTCCTGGCATTGTAGCCACGTGATACTCTTCCAAAAGATAGGTGCAAAGCTCCTTATCACTTGCAAATACTCGTCCGTCAGCACCTGGCATATCGATATATTTTCTCACATCGAAGAATGCATAGAAGGCTCCCTGAATATCCTTGCAGATAACATCAGGGATTTCATTAAGTCTCTTTAAAACGTAGTCTCTTCTTTTCTCAAACTCAGAAACCATCATGGATACAGAGTCCTGAGGTCCTGTAAGTGCCTCAACTGACGCCATCTGTGAAATACTGGGTGGCGTAGTTGTAGTCTGGCTCTGGACTTTGATTGCTGCTGCTACGACATCTTTTCTTGCGCACACATAGCCCATTCTCCAGCCAGTCATGGAATAGGTCTTGGAAAAACCATTGATAAGAACTGTTCTGTCCTTCATTCCTGGAATAGAAGCAATACTAAAGTGTTTATTTTCGCCAAATATTATCTTTTCATAGATTTCATCGGAAATAACAAAGATATCTTTCTTTTCTGCAATAGCAGCAAGCTTTCGCAAAGATTCTTCAGAATAGACAGCTCCGGTTGGATTGTCGGGGCTGCAGACAATAACTGCCTTGGTCTTTTCAGTGATGGCAGCTTCAATAGCATCAAGATTAAGAGAAAAATCTTCATTTCTCTCTACAAGAACCGGTGTACCTCCGGAGAGCTTCACCATATCCGGGTAGCTCACATAGCAGGGAACAGGGATTATTACTTCATCCCCGTCACCCACAATAGCCATAAGGGCGCAGGAAAGAGCCTGCTTAGCCCCTGTCATTATGGCAATTTCATTTATTTCATAAGATACGTTGTTGTCATCCTTCACCTTTTTTGCCACAGCTTCGCGAAGAGGCGCTATGCCATTTCCTGTGGTGTATTTGGTGAAGTTCTCTTTGATAGCCTTGATTCCGGCTTCCTTTATGTTCTCAGGAGTTGGGAAATCAGGCTCTCCCACATTTAAGGAGATGATGTCTACTCCCTGTCTCTTAAGCTCGTCCACCTTTGCAAAAAGCGCAGTGGTGGGCGAAACACTAACATTTTTCATTCTGCTTGAAAGCTCTGTACTCATACTTTTGTCTCCTTTAAAAGTAAACAGCAACGGGTCAATTGAAACAAACAGCTTAGCGGATAAGCGCAAAGTAAAGAAGCACTATAACTCCGAGTACAATTCTGTACCAGCCAAATATCTTAAAGTCATGCTTTCTGATGTAGCCAAGAAGGAACTTGATTATAAGGATTGAAACGACAAATGCCACAACCGTTCCTGCAAGAAGGATTGCAAGCTCAGCAGAGCTAAATGCAAGTCCGAACTTCACAATCTTAAGAAGGCTTGCCCCGAACATAACAGGAATTGCCAAAAAGAATGTGAACTCAGCAGCAACTGTTCTTGAAACACCGATCATTAGACCTCCAAGGATTGTTGAGCCGGATCTTGATGTTCCAGGGAAAATAGCAGCGATAAGTTGGAAAACGCCGATAAGGAGCGCTGTCTTAATATCAATCTCCTCAAGAGAGTTGATCTTTGGCTCTTTACCCTTATTTTTATTCTCAATAATGATAAATCCGATACCGAAAACGATAAGCGCAACTGAAACACAAACACCGTTGTAGAAAAGCGCATCAAACACATCGTCAAATAAGACACCAACGATTGCTGCAGGCACACATGCGATGAGTATTTTACCCCACAGTGCCCAAATGTCTTTTTTCATGACCTTGTGCTCATCTCTTGCTTTCTTGGAAAAATCAAAGGGGAATATCTTATTCCAGAAAAGGATAACTACCGCGAGGATTGCGCCAAGCTGTATAACAACCAGGAACATTTCCCAGAACTCCTCACTGACGTCCATTTTTACGAATTCATTTAAAAGGATCATGTGGCCTGTTGAACTTACAGGAAGCCACTCTGTGATACCTTCTATAATTCCAAACAAAACTGCTTTTATAAGATTTAACATAAAACTCCTCCACAAAGTACTACAAAGTCTTTTGCACTTTAGTGTAGCACATTATGAAGGAGTTTGAATAAGAAATTTTATATCACCCTCTAAAGGCTCTTGTTTACTGGCCCACAAAGCTAAAATCATCACAGGCAGGCAAGTTCACCGACTGGAACATTCTGGTGTGCATGAAGTTGATGCTGTCAGGAAGGTTGAAATAATCGTAGATAGTAGGATCCTGATCATCCCACGTGCAGTCTACGTTATAGTAGTTTCCGTTTATCCTTGTAACATTCCAACCATGTAACTGGAATGCACCTGCTCCAACGCAAAGGTAGGTGGGAATTCCAAGCTTTTGCATCAGATACTGGAAAGCCTTGGCGTAGCCTGCGCAAACAGTATTATTGCCAACAATTGCACTGTAGGCACTCTGATCCAGCGGATTGTGCTTGTAATTAAGCTTATCTGCAAGGATATCATGGACATATTTTTCTTTTTCATAGTCACTTGAGAGTCCTCTTGCACCCTCGATCAGCTTATCAGCGTTTGCTTCAAAGGCATTCCTTGCAGGAGTTATGTCTCCCAAGCTGTCGTAAAAGCTAAGCTCCAGCTTAACAGCCGTCCCATCCCAGTCATATTCTGTATAGAAGGTTGTATCAAGCCAGAAAAGCTCCGGATGATCATAGGTTACACTCTCAATTACATTCCTTAATTCCTTCATGTTCGTCTGGACAATAGGTCTGAAGGACTTATTCAAAGCATTGGCATTAGCATATATCTGTCTGTAGAGCGCCTTGGAGTTGTCATCGAGCATATTGTAATAGGGATAAAAATCCGCGTTAAAATCAAGGCCCTCACCTGTTTCGCCATAGCCTGCAGAATTTGCTATCTGCTCAGCCTGCTTCTGACTTGGAAGCTCTATGATATCAGGATTAAGCTCTGCATAGGAGCTTCTATCATATACAACCTCAGGATTGTAGGTAAACTCCTCCATATCGCTGGTTGAAACCGGTTCTATTGTTGTCTCATCAGAGGATATAGTTACAAGAGGTGTTATAGCCTGTTCCACAGCATCTAAAAGAGTTGTCTCCTCTGCTTCTACGCTGTCGGTATTTCCTGCATTATCCTCGTTTTCAGCAGCATTCTCGGTGTTTGCAACTTCAGTAGTCTCTGTACCAACGCCGCTGTTATCAGCATTTTCTGGCACGTCAACTACACCTTCGGCATCTTCTTCATTTTCTGCATCCGAAGGAACTTCGCTATCCTCTATATCGTCGCTTACTCTGAATTTTTCCGGATCAAAGTTGTAAGACGTTGTGCTATTAGACGCCACATCGGAAACAGGTCTGTTGGCCTCCTCTGCTTCATTAGCCGCAATTAGTATTTCCGACACGACATTAGTAAGATCGGGATTCATCGCACACAGTCCTATGATTGCGACAAGTCCCATTATTATTCCTAAAATAGCAAAAAGAAGGTTCTGCGCAACATCCACCTTCTTTATCTTCTTTTTCTTCTTAGGAGCCTGAACCTCCTGTTCAACGCCCTGTTCTTCTTTTTTCGCCATATTATCACATCCTTGTATTTTCTGATTTTTAATCCGTTAAAAATCTGCATTTGAAAAGTGGGGCATATAATGCCCCACTTAGATTATAACATCAGAAAATTCGGATAATTGTTAAAAATCCCTTATTTATCATTAAAAATATGTAAATTACTCTACAGTAACACTCTTTGCAAGGTTTCTGGGCTTATCTACATCAAGACCTTTTGCTACAGATACATAGTAGCCAAGAAGCTGAAGCGGAATAACAGCCAGAGAACCAATGAAGTGCTTATCCATCTTGGGAACATAAGTTGCAAAATCAACTGTGTCCTCAATCTCATAGTTACCATAGGATGTAAGTCCCATGAGGTAAGCTCCTCTACTCTTACACTCAACCATGTTTGAAATGGTCTTCTCATAGAGGTCGTTCTGTCCAAGAATACCTACAACAAGTGTTCCATCCTCGATAAGGCTGATGGTACCATGCTTAAGTTCTCCTGCAGCGTAAGCCTCTGAGTGGATGTAGGAAATCTCCTTCATCTTAAGGCTTCCCTCAAGGCCGATTGCGTAGTCGATACCTCTTCCGATAAAGAATACGTCCTTGGAGTTAGCAATCTTTGATGCAAACCACTGAAGTCTTTCTTTATCATCAAGAACCTTCTGAACACACTCAGGGATTCTTGCGATCTCTGAAATGTAGTTCTCGTAATCCTTTTTCTTTATCTGCTCTCTTACAATACCAAACTGGAGTGCAAGGAGATATGATGCTACAAGCTGGCAGCTGTAAGCTTTTGTTGTTGCAACTGAAATCTCAGGACCAGCAAGTGTGTAAAGCACATGATCAGCTTCACGGGCAATTGAAGAACCAACTACGTTAACGATAGCCAGAGTTCTTACGCCCTTATCCTTAGCTTCGCGAAGAGCAGCAAGTGTATCAGCTGTCTCACCGGACTGTGAAATCATGATAACAAGAGCATCCTTATCAAGGATAGGCTTTCTGTAGCGGAACTCTGAAGCAAGCTCAACACGTACAGGAATTCTTGCAAGATCCTCGAATACATACTGTGCAGCCATACCTACATGCCATGCTGAACCGCAGGCAACGATTTGGATGCTTGATACGCTCTTAATAATCTCATCAGTAAGACCAACCTCAGAAAGGTCAACCTTGTTTTTCTTAACAAGTGAGTTGATTGTATCCTTAATAACAGCAGGCTGCTCGTGGATCTCCTTCATCATAAAGTGCTCGAAGCCGCCACGCTCTGCTGCCTCAGCAGTGTACTTAATCTCAACAAGCTCCTTCTGAATCACATCACCATTAAGGTCATAAAACTCGGCTTTTCCAGGAACAAGCTTAGCCATCTCGTTGTTGCCAATGTAGTAAACGTTCTTTGTATGCTTAAGGATAGCAGGAACGTCAGAAGCCACATAGGTCTCACCATCAGCGATACCGATGATCATAGGGCTGTCTTTTCTAGCAACATAGATTTCATCAGGATGATCAGCAAACATTACTTCAAGAGCGTATGATCCGCGTACACGAACCATAGTCTTAGCAAGTGCATCAATAGGACCTACCTGATACTTCTTGTAGTAGTAATCAACAAGCTTGATAGCTACTTCCGTATCTGTATCTGAATAGAACTCATATCCGTTCTTTATAAGCTTTTCTTTAAGCTCCTGGTAGTTCTCAATGATTCCGTTGTGAACACCAACTACCTCAGACTCAACTGTACCTGATGCAGAGCCTGTGCAGTTTCCAGAAACATGAGGATGTGCATTTGTCTGTGTAGGACCACCGTGAGTTGCCCATCTGGTATGTCCGATACCGCAGCATCCTACAAGAGAAGCACCGTTATCTGTCTTCTCCTCAAGATTCTTAAGTCTGCCTACAGCCTTTACAACCTCAGCCTTGTCGCTGCCATTTCTTACAGCGATTCCTGCTGAATCATATCCTCTGTATTCAAGTTTTGAGAGTCCGTCAAGCAAAATGGGGCCTGCCTGATGTTTACCTACAAATCCAACTATTCCACACATAGTATTGGTCCTTTCTTATAAGTCGAACTTCTGCTTGTCTTCAACTGTTATATCAGTACCCATCTGTATCTCAATAAGCTGTAACTCTGTATCGCTGTTGTTAACAACAGTGTGCTTTTCACCTGCCTTCATGGCGATGATATCACCAACGTGTACGCTTCTCTCAAAGCCGTCAACAACTGTTCTGCCTGATCCGCGAACTACTGTCCAAACCTCATCTCTTCTCTCGTGAGAGTGATAGTTCATGGAATGACCGGGGTTAAGAGTAACCTTGATTGTCATTGAATCCTTCTCAACGTCGATAACTCTGTAGCTACCCCATGACTTCTCGGCGAACATGATAGGCTGCTCAATCTTCTCAACAAAAGGCTTGATGTATGAGCTCTGTTCCTTATCAGAAACAAGAATTCCCTCGGGAGAAACTGCAATAACTGCGTTCTTGATTCCCATTGCAATTACAGGGAGGTTCATGTCGTTGATGATGTGAACATCATCGCAGTTCTCGTTAAGGAGAGCCTCACCAATTACGTTCTCCTCCATAGCCTCTGTAAGAGTGTTCCATGTTCCGAGATCCTTCCAAAGTCCGCCGAATCTCATAACATTGATGCTGTCTTCCTTCTCAACTACAGCGTAGTCAAAGGAAATCTTTGTAAGTGTCTCGTATTTATTGAAAAGATCCTTGTAATCTGTGAAATCGATAAGCTCATGAGCCTTATCAAGAAGGTATGAGAGCTTGTAAGCAAAGATTCCACCATTCCAAAGAGCACCCTTTGAAATGTAATCCTTAGCTGTCTCTACGTCAGGCTTTTCCTTGAAAGCTACAACCTTGGAAACGTCAGCCTTATCCTCAGGAATGATGTAACCATATTTCTCTGAAGGATATGTAGGATCAATGCCCATAAGGTTAAGGTTAGCCTTACCCTCAGCTGCAAGCTCGAAAAGCTTGTTAAGAGCCTTGAAATACTCCTCATCAACATAAGGATCAACAGGGCAAACAACTACAGGATCGTTGATATCAACGCCCTGAACATCTACAAGGTAAGCACTTGCAAGAGCGATTGCAGGGAATGTGTCTCTTCTGCAGGGCTCGATTGAAATACCTACATCTGTTCCAAGCTGATTGTTGATAGCTGAAACCTGTGTCTTACTTGTTGCTATTGTAACGTTTGCGTTAGGATCAATAGCCTTGATCTGGCGATATACTCTCTGTACCATTGACTCGTATTCGCCATTTTCTTTTTTGAATATCTTAATAAACTGCTTTGATCTGATGTCGTTTGACAAAGGCCAGAGTCTCTGTCCTGATCCACCTGATAATAAAATTACGTTCATATCTTATCCTTTACTAAAACTGTTAAATTTTCTTTTCATTATTGCAAAAAGAAAACAAGTGCATGGGAATTATAATCATTAATAACCCCAGTGTCAATGTTTGGGTGATTAAGCCGCATAACACCTGCGTATCATTTCATATTATAACGTATCTTCGATAATTGTAAAATTTTGCATCCAAAGGATTATCTGATAGATAAAAATCCCATAAGCTGGTATTTAATCTTGAAATACAAATGTCTGTCGGCGTTAAAAAGTGGTGTGTATCTTCCATTGGCCATAAGCGTGAATAAGTTCACAAAAATGCAAAGCGCGCAAAGGCAGATAACTATGCGTGTTATTCCATTTTCAGGCTGTCTCCTTTCTAAATCTGTAAGTATTATCAGCACCGTAGCTATCATGAAGAACATTGAAAAATCTGACAGGTAGCGAATAGTCATGCCAACCATCTGAATATCTACAGAAACGATGATTGCTGCAAATGCCATCGATGTCAGTATAAAAGGAAGAATTCCTTTCTTTTTCAGTTCTCCCATGCAGGCTTTAAGCTTTAGCATATATATTCCAATCAGATTGAAGGCAAAGAAGCCTCCAAGTAAGGGTTCGTTTATTATCTGCCCCTGGTAGTCCGCTGCAAGCCCCATGTGGCCAGCGACTACATCTATATAAGGAAATCTCGCACTTACAGAAAACGGCTGGAACAAATACTCCCAGTATCCAAGGAAAAATCTTTCAGGGATAAATCCTCTGTGGGTCATGTCAAATCCTGTAAGGTTATAGGTTGCGCCAAAATCAAAGACGCTTCCAAACCTTGCGTAGTTATATGCCATCACCCCGATTCCTACGATCAGGAAAGGAACTATAACGCAAGCTGAATTTGGAATTCCTTTTTTTGAGAAGAACTTAGTGAATATTATTTTTCTTCCAAAGATAGGGAAAATAAATAACAACACTATGGCCAGATGCGGTCTGCATCCCATTATCATTGCAATGCTTATCGCCCCGGCTATAAGCATTCCTTTTCTGAGTTCGCCTCTTTCAGTAATGGCATTTAGCCAGAATGACACGCCAAGTAGCCCAAGTGATGTTCCCATGGCAATTGGCAGGGAATAAATAGTTGTCTTTTGCACAAAATAAAGAGCTTCCGAGCCAAATATAAAGGTGCTTGTCAGTAAAATGTATGCGCCTAAAGATGTTGATGGGTAATGTCTTTTCGCCATCGTGTGCATAAACCAATACGCCGCAAAGAGGAATATTACAACGCAGATCAAAATAGGATAAAGCGTATTCAGGTAATCCCCGGTTAAAAGCATATAAGGCAGATAAAAAACTATTACCGGCATTACTCCAAAATAGCTGTAGTATTTCCCATCAAAGTAGGCAAGGTCCATGACAACCGATTCGCCATTTTCTTCAAGTATCCTTGTGCGCTCTGCAAAGTCGTAGGGGTTGTCCATTTCATTAAGACTGGCCGGTACTTCCTTATCAAGCCACACATGGCCATTTAGCATGGCCTGAGCCACATAGTTGTACTGAAGATTTGCCTGCCACTCCTCAGTTTTCCACTTCTTTGGAGTAAAAACACTGGCTATTGTCAGAAAAACTGTCACTGTCAAAAGGAAGAATACGATAACGAATGCCTTCTGTTTCTTATCTGCAAGATCAAGCTTTATTCTGTAAAGAGCCGATTTATAGCCAAACAGTTTTACAAGAAGAATGATGAAGGCTATAAGTGCAATTCGCCACAATTGAAAGCAGAAAGGTCTTCTTTTATTTAGTGAGACAGTGATTTCATACTCTTTTTCAGAATTTAAGTTAGATAGATTTATTTTGAGATTTTTACTTTTACCTATTAGATGTGTCCTAAGATATTTGCTTTCGGGTACGGTGGGAACAATCTCAGTTGAATTTAGAGTAAGGTACTGAGAATTTGCTTCGTCTGTCACATTCAAAACAACAGGGAAATAATCCTTCGCCTTGGTCTTTTTATACTTGATATCCAAGTAAACATTTTTTATTTCCGCATCGATGTCTTTTATCTCAATAGCCTGCTCTACATCAGGGATTGGGCTATATTTTCCAGAATCTTCAGTAAATCCAGTATATTCAATGGAATTGAAATCCGCGATTTCCTTATATCCAATGGATTCAAGAGCTCTGAAATTGAATATAAAGCACTCGATAAGAAGCGCCGCTATTATTATTTTTACTATAGAAAGCACTATCGCTTTATTTTTGTTCATGTTTCTTTATCCCTACCAATTTACATATATGTTCATTGTTGGCGAGCTGATATGCCACTGAACTACTCCATATGATCTTGATTATAATCACTATAATAATCTGCCAGAACTCGTTTACTCCAAAGCCCCCTAGGAATTCCCTGAACTGCTTCCACCTAAAGAGCCTAATCTCAAAGATATGGGCACATAGTATAAAGAGACTGTATTTACCAAGAAATGCAAGATATCCCGACAGAAGTTTTGCCCTCAAATCAATGAGTGTGGAGATGAGCACCACGCACCAGCATGCGCACAAGCTTCCGAATATATCAATAACTCCTCGCCCTATGTCGCAGTGCACAAGCCAGAAGCTTACGAAATTTCTGATAAAAAGGAACCATACAACTGCTGCGCCTATGGCAAGAGCAATCTTTATTTCTTTTCCTAATTTGTTATAGGAAGCTTCAGTTTTTCTGACCAGATATCCAATATATAAAAAGAGGAGTGCGCAGCATCCAGCCTGAATACTAAGCGGAAACCAAAAGAGCATTCTGGAATAGTAGCCTGCTGCAAAGATAGCCGCAACTATCAGCACTCGCCATTTGGAATTTACTTTGAGAACCAGATATAACAGGCATTCTGCCCAGAACATAGCCCACAAAAACCATATAGCTCCGATTGACGGAATGTAAAAGGGCTCTACGTATTTATCTCCAGCCCCATAGAGAGCCGCATACAAAAGGTCAAGGAGCTTCTTTACAGTTCCACCCTTATGCAGAATTAGATTTCTAAAAACAGATGTACCTATAATTGCAAGGCAGGTGAGATAGTAGGGAACAAGCAGAGATCTGGCTTTTTTCTTAAGAAATTCTGGAACCCCCGCATTGGAATTAAAGAAATATCCAGCTATAAGATAAAATACCGGGACATGAAATGTAAAGACCACTCTGTTTACAGAGTCTATTCCAAGATGTCCAAGTATTATGCAGATAATGGCTATTCCTCTGGCTATATCCAGATTGCTCTTTCGCACTTTCTCCATCAACAAGTTCCTTTGTGTTTGTAATATGGTCTAATAAAAATCGATAAACAGTTTTCTTATCTTTTCTATCTATCGAATATAATAGCATTTATTTCATTTAATAGGAATTTCCACAAAAAATACACCCTGCAGAGTTGTATGTCCCCCGACAAAAACTCCGCAAGGCGTATAATTTGCTATTTAATATGTAATTTTATGCTTCAATCTCTCCTGTTTCTTCTGTCTTCTTGTTTGCCATGTCATCAAAGCCCTTCATTACTGCATCGTAGGTCTGCTTTGAAATGTCGGGAAGCTCTTTGCCCCACGCTTTTGTTGCTTCCTTAAAGCCCTTCTCAAAGGCACTTCTCATGTTCTCGATCTGATCGGGATCACCGCCTGTAAGAGCATTAGCAAAATCAAGAATTCTCTGGGATGTCTGCTTTACGCCCCAATATCCATCCTCAGAAATTTCCTCCTGAGCTTTTTTCTTAGCTGCCTCATCAACTGTGTACTCACCACTTGCAAGGAATGACCAGATATCGTCTGCCTTGCCAATAGCTACGCCCTGCTTAGACATCATCTGTGAAACTATGTCTTTAAGCTGATTCTGACGTGTCTCAAGATCACTCTTAAGCATATTCACAACTGCTTCATTTTTCACATATGTCTTATTAGTCGCAGCACCAGCCGCTTTATCTGACTTCTCATAAACAGCCGCTTTATCGGTATCTTTTTCTTTTGCCGCACCAGTTGTCGATACTTCTTCCTTGGCAGTTTCTTCTGTCTTTGATGTCGCGGTCGGCTCGTAATACGTGGTGGTCTGGTTTAAACCTGTAACTCCGTTTACGCCCATATGAACTCCTTTTCTACGCCAAATAATCTGACGCCGATACGACCGGTACGCTCTCACATACCTACAGTATTACTCATCTTATTTATCGACACTTTTCACTTTAACTTTAGGAATTTTTCTGATGTTTTTCAATTAAAAAAGTATAAATTTTTATGTGCTTAAGACCTTGCAAACGGGAATTTCTGATGAAATTATAAAATCTATGTTATGATTGTTTTAGAATAAACATTGGAGGAACACCTTTGATAACAAGAAAAGCTTACGCAAAAATCAATCTGGGACTGGATGTTATCGGCAGAAGAGCTGATGGTTACCACATCGTTAGGATGATCATGCAGAGCATCGATCTGTCTGATGAACTGTCTTTTGAAAAAACTGAGGACGGCTCAATAACCATCATGACTTCCAATGCCAAGATACCTACAGATCACCGTAATCTTATATGGAAGGTAGCTAAACAGTTACAGGAAGCCTATGATGTCAAAAGCGGCGTCATTGTGAGTCTGAAAAAATATATTCCCATGGCAGCCGGAATGGCTGGTGGCAGCACAGATGCAGCTGCTACATACCATGCACTTAACGAGCTTTGGAACCTCGGCCTTAGCAGACAGGAGATGTGCGACCTGGCTGTAAAGCTTGGCGCTGATATTCCTTACTGTATCTGCGGCGGAACTGCTCTTTCAGAGGGAATTGGCGAGGAGCTTACTTTCCTCAGGGATATGCCTTCCTGCCACATCCTGATTGCAAAGCCTGCTATCGATGTATCAACAGCCTGGGCTTATCAGACTTTGGATTCTGCCCCTATTAAGAGTCATCCTGATATTGATGGAATGATGAAAGCAATAGATGAGGGCAATTTAACCGGAATTACTGACAGACTTGCAAATGTCCTTGAGCCTGTTACAGCTGGCAGATATACAATTATAGAAGAAATCCGTCAGGTAATGCTTGCTAATGGAGCCCTCGGTTCACGTATGAGCGGAAGCGGCCCTACAGTATTTGGTATTTTTGAAAACAAAAACCTCGCTGGTGCTGAACACGCTGTAAATGAGCTTCGAAGCAGAGGCATTGCTCCTGATCTTGTGATTACTAAGCCAATATAATTAAGGATTTTTATGAACGGAACTTTAAAGATTGTGGGCTCCCATGACCACGGTGATGGAAAGCCTGAGATAATTAAGAATATATATAATGCAGAGTGCGTACAGGATGGAGAGTGTTTTACGCTCTCCTATCTTGAGGATGCAGGACCTGCGCACCCCGATGATCCAGCAAAAGATGCTTCTGATTCTTCTGGAAAACACAATGTGATCAAGCATACACTTTTAATTGGACCCGGAAAAGTTGAAATGACCCAGGAGGGACAGGTTTCATCTACACTTTCCTTCGGTCCTGGAAAAGTTTGGGATACTGATTACACCACACCTTACGGATTGTTTAAGATGACAGCTATCACGAGACATCTTCTTATTGAGATTTCTCCCAAAAAGATATCCGCCCACCTGCAGTACGAGCTTCAAATGGACGGAAGTAAGGTCTCAGATTCAAAAGTCAGAATCAGTTTTGTATTTGATTAAATGATAACGGAGTTTGCTTTTTGGCAAACTCCATTTTTATTATCCTACTGCGCCGATCAGGTCGTTGATGTCGTCTACGCCCTGTTCTGTCATGTATCTTTCGATACCCTCTATTACCTTGATTGTGGCATAAGGGTCGTGGAAGTTCATTGCTCCAACTGCAACTCCTGTAGCTCCGGCGAGCATGAACTCGATAGCATCCTCAGCTGTAGCAATTCCGCCCATTCCGATAACCGGGATTTTGACTGCATGGGAAGCTTCATATACCATGCGAACAGCTACGGGCTTGATTGCAGGGCCGGAAAGTCCGCCGGTTCTGTTCGCTATTGCAAAAGTCTTTCTATATATATCAATCTTCATTCCAGTGATTGTATTTATTAGAGAAATAGCATCTGAGCCTGCTGCCTCGGCAGCCTTTGCCATCTCAGAAATGCTTGTCACATTGGGGCTGAGCTTCATGATGATGGGCTGCTTTGCGTGCTTTTTAAGCTCTGCTGTAATCTCGAAAAGTGCCTTGGGATCCTGACCAAAGGCGATTCCACCCTCTTTAACATTTGGACAGGAAACGTTTATTTCAAGCATGTGAACGCAGGTCTGATCTGCAAGTCTTTCAACAACGTCCACATAGTCCTGAACGCTCTTTCCGCAGACATTCACGATTACTTTTGTATCAAAATCCTTCAAAAAAGGAAGGTCTCTTTCTATCATTACGTCAACACCGGGGTTCTGAAGTCCGATGGCATTGAGCATTCCGCCGTAAACCTCAGCGACTCTGGGTGTGGGATTTCCCGGCCACGGTACATTTGCAACGCCTTTGGTTACAACTGCTCCGAGCCTGTTAAGATCAACAAATTCTGAGTATTCCATGCCTGAGCCGAAGGTTCCTGACGCAGTCATTACCGGATTCTTGAAGTCAACTCCGGCTATAGTTACTTGTGTATTCATACATTTTCCTCCAAAGAAGTTCTGGTTGTCTTCATTCAAAGCCTGTTCACTGCCTGTGCTTTCAAATTACATATCAAGATCGTCTGCGTCAAAAACAGGTCCGTCAGTGCAGATTCGTGCGTTGTTTACATGTGAGTGCTCATCTACATTCTTTGTCTTGCAGATGCAGCCAAGGCATGCTCCAACTCCGCAAGCCATTCTCTCCTCAAGGCTAAGGTAAGCCTTTGCGCCGATTTCTTCAGCGTATGCCTTTACTCCCCTGAGCATGGGCATAGGTCCACAGGCATAGATTACATCAGCCTTTATTCCCTCAGCTTTGCATGCGTCTATTACATTTCCCTTTGTGCCAACGCTTCCATCCTCTGTTGCAATATAGAGGTTTCCGTAGTTTTTGAACTCCTCTGCAAGGAAATTCTCACTGTCTCTGTAGCCCATAACCATATTTATTTCAGCGGGCTTTGCTTCTACATTGTTTAATGCCTTCGAAAGTCCCAGAAGCGGCGGAACTCCAATTCCTCCTCCAATTATGAGAACCTTTTTACCATCTGCTTTTTCAAGAGGGAATCCGTTTCCAAGAACTCCGAGAACATCAACGCTGTCGCCCTTATGATACAGTGAAAACTCAGCTGTTCCGCTTCCTACAATTCTGTATACAATGCGAAGTGTCTGTTCATTTACATCATAATCACAGATACTGATTGGTCTGGGTAAAAGTGTGGACTTATTCTTGGGAAAAATACCCACGAACTGTCCGGGCTTTGCATCCTCAGCCAGGCTGCACCCCAGCCTTAAATCCATAACTCCTTCAGCCAAAAGGCTCTGGGAGATAACCTCTGCGCTAATTTTCTTCTTTTTTGCCATTTTCTCCTCCTGTGGTGAATATATGTAACAGTCTTATCCTCTGTATACTATCTGCCCATTGCATATGGTGTAGTGTACTTTTCCCGGAAGTTCCTCTCCCTTAAAGGGTGAGTTCTCCGCTTTTGATTCAAACTTATCAAATAGCTTTGTTTCATTTTCTGCAAAGATCACAAGATCAGCCTGAGCTCCCTCCATAATTCTGCCTGAAGGAAGGCCGTAGATAAGTGAAGGGCAGATTGTCATTCTCTCTAAAAGTGTCATGAGTGAAAGATGTCCCTTGTGAACAAGCTCTCTGATTCCAAGTCCAAGTGATGTTTCAAGTCCTATTATTCCGCTTGGAGCCTTGGCAAATTCCTTTGCTTTTTCCTCTTTTGTATGAGGTGCATGGTCTGTTGCTATGGTCTCAATTGTGCCATCCTTTAGACCCTCGATTATCGCAAGTCTGTCCTCTTCCTTACGAAGGGGCGGATTCATCTTTGCCATTGTACCATGCTTTTCTACTGCGCTGTCAGTTAAAGTGAAGTGATGGGGTGTAGCTTCTGCGTGGATTCCGGGATTTTCTTTTCTTGCCTCCCTGATCATATCCACAGCTTCCTTGGTACTGATATGCTGGATTGTAATGTGCGCACCTGTCTTTTTTGAAAGCTCAATATCGCGCTTAACCATGCTGATCTCAGCATCCCTGGGTGAGCCTGTAAGTCCAAGACCATTTGCTGCCTCACCAGCATTTACTCCATTTTCTGTTATAAAGCTGGGATCCTCCTCATGAAGGCTTATGACTTTTCCAAGCTCTGCAGCCTTTTTGCAAGCCTCCTCCATGATAGCTTCATCTGTAATGGGCTTTCCATCGTCAGTAAAAAGCACTGCTCCACATCTTACGAGTTCTTCCATGTCAGTGAGCACTTTGCCTTCCATGCCCTTGGTGACATTTCCGCAGGCATAGACATTGATTCCAGTCTGCATGCCCTTTTCATACACATATCTCATGGTGTCAGGGTTATCCATGTGGGGCTCAGTATTTCCCATCATTACTACAGTTGTAAATCCACCTGCCTTCGCAGCATTCGCTCCTGTAATAATATCCTCTTTTTCTGTAAAACCAGGATCCCTGAAATGCACGTGCGCATCCACCAGCCCCGGCGCCACAATCAAGCCTGCAGCATCGATCTCCTCTATGCCACCTTCTTGTCCATCACCGAGCTCTCCATCCAGGCATCCATTCAAAGACCAAGACTCTTTTGCCATATCGTCCAGGCTTCCAACCAGCCCAATCCTGGCTATAACTCCGTTATCTATCAGTATATCCATGAACCCGTCCGTTCCCGTCGCCGGATCCATAACTCTTCCATTCTTAATAAGAATCATACCCTTTCTGCTCCTTTGTTTATCTCTAGGTTGTTTCAGGATGTGTATTTTAATTCTCCCTATGATATACTACATAAGTGGATTTAAATTCTGCAGCAGTAAATCAAATAATTCCGTGCTTTGCAGATACCATAATTCCCACACTTATAATACATGTTTTTGGAGAAATAGTAAGTATGCTCAGACTCATTCTGGTTTTTTTATTTTTGTTTGTTTTTCTTTTAGTAAGTATTCCGATCCAGCTTGTGCTGTGGATAATCGGCAAATTCAATATCCAGGCGAAAAAGCACGCCTCCCTCGCCATAGTAAACTGGGGCTTCAGGATGGTTGCATTCCTCTCAGGAGTCAAGCTGACAGTCATCGGTGAGGAAAATGTTCCTAAGGATCAGGCAGTCCTTTACATTGGAAACCACAGAAGTTATTTCGATATTGTTCTTAGCTATGCAAGAGTTCCAAGACTCACAGGCTATATTGCTAAGAAGGAAATCCTCAAGGTTCCGGTACTTGCTCAGTGGATGAGAAATCTCGATTGTCTCTTCCTTGACAGAGAAGATATCCGTCAGGGCCTGCAGGTAATCCTCACAGCAATTGATAATGTAAAAAATGGCATTTCGATGTGCATCTATCCTGAGGGAACCAGAAACAGCACGGATGTGATGCTTCCATTCCACAAGGGCAGCTTTAAAATTGCTCAGAAGAGTGGATGTCCCATTGTTCCAATGACTATCAACAACTCAGGTGCCATCTTCGAAGATCACATTCCTTTCATCAAGAAAGCTCATGTAGTTCTCGAATATGGAAAGCCCATTTATCCTAATGAGCTCTCTCCTGAAGATAAAAAAAATATTGATGATTATTGCTACAAAATAATCCAGGAAACATATGAAAAGAACCAACCGCTTGTATAAGCGATTGGTTCTTCTTTTTTACATCTTACTTCCTTTAGAACCTCCGCCGAGCTTAACGCCTTCAAGTACGTTAGTCTCGAAAGAGAATACGAGTTTATGATTCTCTCTATCCTGTTTGATAGCGATGTCGATCATGTCATCAAGGAGCTGAGAATATTTCTTTCCAAGGGGTTCCCAGAGATAGAATGAAAGGGAACCGGGAATTGTGTTGATCTCATTTAAGTAAATCTTGCCTGTCTCTTCATCAAGCATGAAGTCGATTCTGGAAACACCACTACAGCCAAGGCACTTGAAAGCTTCTACCGCCATTGTGCGGATTTTTTTTCTCTGCTCATCTGTGATGTCAGCAGGGATCTTACGCTTAAGGCTTGCCATTCCCTTAGAACCGCCAGTCTTTGCTCCGCCACTCTTAGCGCCCTTTGCGCCATTTCCACCGATATACTTATCCTCAAAGGAAAGAATCTCATCTGAGTTGATGGGCTCTTCGCACTCTGAAGCTTCTGCCTCTTCGTAGTCTCCAAGAACTGAACAGTTAATCTCCTTGAGCTTAACGATAGCGGGCTCAACGAGGATTTTTCTTGAAAACTCAAAAGCAAGCTCAAGAGCCTCAGAAAGTTCGTCTATATTAGAAGCCTTGGAAATACCAATACTTGAACCAAGGTTAATAGGCTTGATGATTACAGGGTACTTGAAGCTGCCCTCGATCTTTTTGATGAGAGCATCCTTGTCCTCGTAATCCTTCCATGTGTAGCACTTGCAGTCAAGGACAGAAATTCCGTTGTCCTTAAGGACTGTCTTCATAACATATTTGTTCATTCCAACAGCTGATGAGAGAACGTCGCATCCAACAACAGGAAGTCCTAATGTCTGAAGGAATCCTGTAAGCACGCCATCCTCTACGTTTGTTCCATGAACAATAGGGAATGCGATATCAACGCTTGTGATTACGTTATTTCCAAAGAGCTTCATAGGGTAACGAACAAGATTTACCTTATTTCCATCCTTTACGAAGATAACCTTGGTGCTCTTTTTAAGGAGCTCGGGAATATGTGTGTATTCCTCAATCTTATCAATGCTGTCTCCAACATAGAAATCATTATCCTTTGTGATATAAACAGGAATAATGTCATACTTTTCTCTATTTATATATCCAATGGCCTGAATTGCAGAGATGATTGAAATCTCATGCTCTGTACTCTTTCCACCAAATAAAACTGCAAGTTTTAAATTCAATTAAAACACTTCCTTTCGATGTTGCTTTTATCTTTTACCTCAAACCATTATATATTTATGAGATATTTTTTCAAGTTTTGAGATATCAGTAGTTGTCCGGAAGGTCATTTTCAAGAAGGATTACCTTCTGTTTGCCTGCATCAATCTCGTTCATAAGGATAATCGCTTCATCAAGAGCTTCTTTTACAAATAGTCTGTCCTCAGAAAAACCTGCTGCCAGGGCGCCTTCTTTGATAGGACGTGTGTGCTCAGAGCCAACGAGGATTATGTAATCTGCTGCCTCTGCTGCCTGTGCGCCGAACTCGCGGTTGTATTCCTCTTCCTTTTCTCCAAGCTCAACCATTCCGGGAGTTACAAGGATTCTTACGTGATCCTTGAACTTGGAGAGGGTGTTGCAAGCCATCTTTGCGCCCATGGGATTTGAGTTGTAAGCATCATCTATGATTGAAACATTGCCATGTCTCTTAAGCTCCTGTCTGTGAGGCGCAGGTGCGATTCTGCGAACAGCCATTTTAAGCTTACTCATGGGAACGCCCAGCTTATGTGCCATGGCGATTGCTCCAACTACGTTTGTAACGTTGTGCTCACCTAGAAGCTTCATAGAGAACTCCGCTGTCTCGCCCTCAGGTGTTGTAACCTTGAAGGATGCACCATCAGCGCTGTATTCAACGTCTGTAGCTCTGTAATCACAGCCTTCGCTAGTACCGTAGTAAACCACGTTATTATGGCGCTTGTTGCTTGCGATTATCTCGTTGTCTCCATTAGCGAACTTAAGGCCTTCTGCGCTCTTTTCCTGAACTGCGTCAAAAAGCTCGTACTTTGTATCAGTAATATTCTCAATGCTTCCGAAGGTTTCAAGGTGCTGAGGTCCAATGGATGTGAGTATTCCATCATCAGGATGCACAATATCTGTGATTTCCTTGATGTCGTGAACGTGTCTTGCTCCCATCTCGCAAATGAAAATCTCATCAAGAGGTGTGAGGTTTTCTCTGATGGTTCTTACAACTCCCATGGGAGTGTTGAAGCTCTCAGGAGTCATGAGTACTCTGTAGCCTTCTGATAAAAGTGTGTGAAGGTAGTATTTTACGCTGGTTTTTCCGTAGCTTCCAGTGATTCCGATAATGCGAAGTCCGGGATGTTCGTTCAATATTCTCTGGGCATCCTTTATGAACCACTCGTTTACCTTCTTCTCAATAGGCTTGTTTATAAGGTTTGCAAGTGCAGGTACAAGGAACAAAAGTCCAACGAACACTGCAATTACCCAGTAATCAAAGATCATGGCAAGAAGCATAAATACTGCATATAAAACAGCGTAGGTAACAAAGAGTCTAAGCACTCTCTGGGTTACCACGAATTTCTTTTTTGCCTTCTTGGGAAGGTACTGGATTATAAGGAAAACAAGGAAAAGGAAGGATATTGCAAGGAATATCTGTGCTGTCTTTTCCGAAGTCATGCAGGCAATTATTGTTGTGAAAAAGAAGCCTACATGAAGTCCATATCTCTGGGGCTTGGATTTCAGGAATCTGAAATACCCCTGAAACTGATATGAAGATAACTGAAGCATGTGGGAATAGTATCGAAGTCCCAACACTACCACTGCCACGTATGCAAGAAAATAAATTACTAGTGCAAAGATATTCATTTTATCCTTCTTTCTGATTTATGATTACATTTCTATATGTAAAAAGCTTCCAAGAATCTTGTTATACATATATTGATTATCCAGGAATGAGTAGTGTCCTGCTCCTGGAATTACAGCAAGTCCAGCGTCTGGCATGAGTTTTTCCATCTGCTGACCATCTGATAAAGGTGTTGCTGTATCCTGATCGCCCCAGATGAGGAGAACCGGCATTGTAAGCTTTGGCATGTAGGGCGCGAGGTCCTCGTTTACTACCTTTACAAGGCTTGCTCTCATTATTGGTGAAGCTGCTGCATAATCTGCAGAACCGAATTTCTTCTGAAGGGCTTCGATTGTTCCGGGAAAAGCCTTTGCAATTCCTGTTTTTGTAAGAACGCCTTTATAAAACTTATAGCGTTTTGTTTTACTTGACTGTTTTCCTGAAGGAATTGGCTTAATTCCTGCACTATCTGTAAGGATTGCCCTTGGAACCTTGAAACCAAGTTCGTCTTCTGTCTTAGTTCCGAGCATCTTGATGATTACTCTGCCTCCCATGGAGTGGCCAAGGAACATGATTTCCTTCTCCTCAGGGAAAAGCTGTTTTACGAACTTGATGACAAACTCAACAAAGTCACTTACTTCCCAGGGTTCTGTTGGCTCATCACTTTTTCCAAAGCCAGGCATATCCATTCCCACAACGTGGTACTTCTTGGATGCAAACTTAAATACTCCATCAAAAAGATCCACATTTGATCCCCATCCATGAAGCAGGATAAGTAAGTCGCCCTGACCTTCGTCGCGATAATTTATTTTTAATCCATCTATTTCTGTAAACATTATTATTCCTTTATTACGCTGAGCATAAATATGAACTTGGCATTTAGAAGGGGCTGATTCATTATGCCTGTCCCCTCGTCGGTGTCAAGGTATGTTCTCTCTGTATCGTCGGTTATGTAGTTAACCGCCTGAGGATTCCTGCCCATCAAATAGTGAGCATGATTTTCAATTATTGTTGTGTACTCATAATTATAAATTATGTGGTCTGTAATTGTAATAGTGCGCATGTCATCAAGAATCTGCGTCTGGTCCTCACTTGATACCATGAAATTCGAATTCTTGGATGCACTTGCAATTGATGAAGCCTTCTTCATAAGAAGCTTCATGATATTATCACATACACTGACATTAACCTTCTGGCTTGTTGAAATGTATGTAACACTTCCAAGGAAAACATCCTCGTCCTCATTAAAGAGCGTATCGAAGTCAGTTTTATTGAAAAATGCTGTAAGAACCTGCTCATAAGTTGTTGATCCGGTTGCTCTGTAGAGCTCTGCTGCCGCATGAAAAGCGTGGGTGCTTTCCGTTGCATTTTCATTTTTTACATAAAGTGAGTAAGCTCTGTCAGCGCTCTTAAGGCAGGCTGTTGCAAAGTCAGCATCAAAGCTCTGGTACTGATAGCCAAAGTCCGCAAGGAGCATTGCAAAGTGGATTGTTGCCTCCATGGTTACAGGAGTAACCTCCACCTGGGCCTGCATTAGATCCCGGGTGTTGTCAGTTACAGTAACTGCTGAGCCGTAGACACCGCCACTTCTCTCGTCCTGCATTTTCATGAGCCACTCGATCTCATATCTTATTTCATCAAGGATATCCGGTATTCCATTTCCGCTCTCCGGGATTCCTGTATCATCCGTAAGGGCATTTGCGTTCATCTCGTATGCCATGAGAAGGTTCTGAGCTATGTTGCAGCCTAAAACCACGTCTCTGTCGGCATGGGAATTAAGATGCCAGCCACCTGTGACATCAAGAGTTCTTGAAGGGTCCTCCTGAAGGTGAGCCTCTGCTGTGTGGCACGCCAAATGTGCATCTGCGCCTGCAAGCTCCTCTGTCAGATTAGTTCCGCATCTGTTGAGATAGTAGGTTTTACATGCCTTGTTAAAGATATCATCATACAGATCATTCTGAATCCTGAAGCTGTAGGAGCTTCCCATCTCATCAGAATAAATGTAGTACTGTCCATCCTCTACAAGGTCAGTAAAATAGCCGATTTTTGTACTTTCCCCATCACCATAAGAAGATTCGCTACGAAGCTGTCCTGTGTATTCAAGCTCATTGGTTTCTAAATTGTAAACCTGGAAAACATCAGGTAATTCTTCGCCTTTAAATATGACTGCCTTCTCAGCACCTGTTCTGTAGCCATTCTGGTCAATCAATGTTCCCGGTATGGAAACAGGTACGTCATAAACGACAGTGGGAGCAGGTTCGCCTGCTGGCGCTTCCTGCTCCTGAACTTCAGTTTCATTCTGGACAGTTTTCTGCGAACAACCACAGAGAAAAACTGCCAGAATTATAAGTAAAGCTTTTTTCATTTTTATTTCTTTCCTGCGCGATTGTAATTGATAAGGCATCCATCCAGGATAATCTCACGCTCATTATCTGTAAGCTCGCCAAGAGTCATTGTGAATTCCTTTGTTGCTCCTCCTGAAACAGCTACAGCCTTGATGGTGTCAGCCTTTTCTTCAACTGCCTTTCTGATACCCGGAAGGAATACATAATCCAGGTTCTTGAAAGGAAGGTCGCCCTCCTTAATGAGAAGCGGTAACATACCCCAGTTGATAAGATTTGAACGATAACGCTTTGTAGCGTACTCGTTAGCTATATTAGCCCATCCGCCAAGTACCTTCTGGCAGGATGCAGCCTGTTCTCTCGCTGAGCCGTCACCGGGCTTAACAGCAAAAATTGTAGAACCAATACCTGTATTTGCTGCAGAAACTTCAGGGAATTTCTCGCTGATAGTCTTGATTGCGCCTGCAGTCTCAGGATTCATCTTATCAAAAGAAGCATCCTCACGTCTCTTTAATTCCTCAGCATAAACTTCCTTTGCTCTTCCAACGTACTCAGGATCTTTTCTTGAAAGTGTGAACTCTGCAAGTCCCTGAGGATTTGATCTGTAGGAGCTTGTCTCACCTGAAGGAATGAGCTCATCTGTTGTTGTAACAGGATCGTGAATCTCAGAAACTACGCGGAGAAGAACGTTCTCTGTAAGCTCTGTCATCTTCGGCCAATCCTTGATGTTAGGACCAAACTGAAGCTCTACGCTATCATCAGCCTTACCCTTTGAGTCGAATACTCTGTTTGCATAGATTTCCTTATCAAAGTGGTAAGTGTACTTATTGAACTTGCCATCAAATGCAGTTGCAGGTGTGAGTACACCCTGGTTAGCAGCAGTTGCTGCGATTGAACGAGCATCCATAAGTGCAACAGATGCGATCTGTCCGCTCTGAACCTTTGAACCTTCTCTGTTGGGGAAGTTTCTTGTGGAGTGACGGATACTAAAAGCATTGTTTGCAGGTGTATCGCCAGCACCAAAGCAAGGTCCACAGAATGCTGTCTTGAGGATTGCACCTGTCTCAAGGATCTTAGCTGCAACGCCATTTTTCACGATTTCCATGAAAATAGGTGTTGATGCAGGATAAACACTGAGTGTAAATCTGTCGTTTCCTGTAAATCTGCCTTCAAGGATGTCAGCTGCAGCGCAGATGTTCTCAAATCCGCCGCCTGCGCAGCCTGCGATTACACCCTGGTCTACATAGAACTTACCGTTCTTTATCTTTTCCTTAAGTGAGTACTCTACCTTGTCGCCAAAGCTAACCTTTGCTCTCTTCTCAACGTCTGCAATGATGTCCTCAAGGTTTGCATTTACCTCATCGATCTCATAAGCATTGCTGGGATGGAAAGGCATAGCGATCATGGGCTTAATAGTGCTAAGGTCAACCTCAACTACGCCATCATAGTAAGCAACATCGCCGGGCTTGAGTTCTTTGTAGTCGCCCTTTCTGCCATGAGTCTCGTAGAAATTCTCAATCTCAGAGTCAGTCTGCCAGATTGAAGACAGGCAGGTAGTCTCTGTTGTCATTACGTCAATGCCAATTCTGAAGTCTGCTGAGAGTGAAGCAACACCAGGTCCAACGAACTCCATTACCTTGTTCTTTACATAGCCATCACCGAATACCTTACCGATGATTGCAAGGGCAACGTCCTGAGGTCCTACGCCATGCATAGGCTCGCCCGTTAAGTAAATAGCTACAACGCCAGGCATATTGATGTCATAGGTCTGGGAAAGGAGCTGCTTTACAAGCTCAGGTCCGCCTTCACCCATAGCCATTGTTCCAAGTGCGCCGTATCTTGTATGTGAGTCAGAACCAAGGATCATTCCGCCGCCTGTTGCAAGCATTTCTCTTGCAAACTGGTGGATAACTGCCTGATGAGGAGGAACGTAGATTCCGCCGTACTTCTGAGCAGCTGTAAGACCATACATATGGTCGTCCTCGTTGATGGTTCCACCTACTGCACAAAGAGAGTTATGACAGTTGGTAAGAACATAGGGAATCGGGAATTTCTCAAGTCCTGATGCTCTTGCTGTCTGAATGATTCCTACGTAGGTGATATCATGGCTTGTAAGCTTATCAAACTTAATCTCAAGCTTTTCCATACTGCCTGATGTATTGTGTGCTTTAAGTATGCCGTAGGCAATTGTATTCTGTTTTGCTTCTTCCTTGCTGATGTTTTTGCCTGCTTTTGATGCCACATTTTCCAAAGCACCCTGTCCATCTGCGATAAGCTCGGTGCCATTTACCAGGTATGCACCGCCGTCGTATGTCTTAATCATTAACTCTCCTGCCTTTCTTTGTTACTTATTTTTTAGTTTTAGACAAATCCAGCTTGTCGATATGCCAGATTTCATCTACATACTCCTGTATTGTTCTGTCTGATGAGAACTTGCCACAGGAGGCTGTATTCATAATTGCCATCTTTGCCCACTTTTTCTGATCTCTGTAGGCTTCGGATACGTGTCTTTGTGCTTCTGCGTAGGACTCGAAATCCTTGAGGATGAAGTACTGGTCAGCCTTGTTTGAATTATATGTATTCAAAAGCATGTTGAAAAGTGGTCTGAACAGTTCTCTGTCACTTGAGAAGGTTCCGTCTACAAGGTGATCCAGAGTACGTTTTACATTAGGATCCTTGTTGTAGATTTCTCCAGGGTTATATCCACCATTTTTCTCGTAAGCAATAACCTCTTCTGAAGTCAGACCAAAGATAAACATGTTATCTTTTCCAACTTCTTCAAGCATCTCTACGTTAGCACCATCCAGGGTTCCAAGGGTGATAGCACCGTTGAGCATCATCTTCATGTTACCTGTACCAGATGCCTCTTTACTTGCTGTAGAGATTTGCTCTGATACATCTGCTGCTGCAAAAATGAGCTCAGCATTTGAAACCTTATAATCTTCGATAAATACTACCTTAAGCTTGCCATTAATGGAAGGGTCATTATTAACCACATCTGCTACAGAATTAATCAATTTGATTGTAAGCTTAGCTGTCTGATAGCCTGCAGCTGCCTTTGCACCGAAGATGTAGGTCTTTGGTGTGTACTCCATATCAGGATGAGCCTTCAGAAGATCATAGATGTAAATTACATGTAATATATTAAGGAACTGTCTCTTATACTCATGTAATCTCTTAACCTGTACATCGAAGATTGACTTGGGATCAACCTCAACACCATTGTGATCTAAGATGTACTTTGCAAGACGCTTCTTATTCTGAAGCTTGATGTCCATGAATTCCTTCTGTGCTTTCTTGTCGCCTGCAAGCTCCTTGATCTTACTAATAAGAGAAAGATCTGTGATCCAGTCCTCGCCAACCTTGTCTGTTACCCAGTCTGCAAGAAGGGGATTAGCATGCATAAGGAAACGTCTCTGTGTGATACCGTTTGTCTTATTGTTGAACTTTTCAGGATACATCTCGTAGAAATCCTTGAGCTCTCTCTTCTTAAGGATTTCAGTATGAAGTCTTGCAACACCATTTACTGAATGTCCGCCTACGATAGCAAGGTGAGCCATCTTTACCTGGTTATCATAAAGGATAGCCATGCTGCGAATCTTGCTCTGAACATCTATGCTGGGAAGATTTGAGTACTGACGCATGATCTGGTCAACAAATCTTCTATTAATTTCATCAACAATCTGATAGATTCTGGGAAGGAGTCTCTGGAAGAGGTCAATAGGCCATTTCTCCAAAGCTTCTGCCATGATTGTGTGGTTTGTGTAGCAGCAGGTCTTCATTGTTACATCCCATGCTGTATCCCAGGGAAGGAAATACTCATCCATGAGAAGTCTCATGAGCTCTGCAACTGCAACTGTCGGGTGTGTATCGTTAAGCTGGAAAACTGCCTTTTCATAGAACTTACTGATATCCTCATGGTGACGGAGATATCTCTTAAGAGCAGTCTGAACAGATGCAGAAATAAAGAAGTACTGCTGCTTAAGACGCAGCTCTTTTCCTGCAATGTGATTGTCGTTAGGATAAAGGACTTCACAGAGCTGGCTTGCAAGATTTTCCTGCTCAACAGCCTTCTGATAGTCGCCCTTGTCAAAGGAATCAAGCTCAAAGCAGTTGATAGGCTCAGCATCCCAGATTCTGAGGGTGTTAACCATACCATTGCCATAGCCGATTACCGGAAGATCATAAGGAATAGCACGAACTGATTGATAGCCTTCCTGTCTGAATACGTTGCGGCCTCTTTCGTCAACAAATACGTTTACATAGCCGCCGAATTTAACTTCCTTGGCATATTCGGGACGGCGAAGCTCAAATGGATTGCCGTACTCAAGCCAGTTGTCCGGAACCTCAACCTGATAACCATCTTTGATCACCTGCTTGAACATTCCATATTTATAGCGGATACCACAGCCGTATGCCATGTATCCAAGAGTTGAAAGAGAATCAAGGAAGCATGCTGCAAGTCTTCCAAGACCGCCGTTACCAAGCGCAGCGTCAGGCTCCTGGTCCTCAATAACATTTACATCTACGCCCAGTTCATCAAGGGCATCCTTTACATCATTATATGCCTGAAGATTTATCAGGTTATTGCCCAGTGCTCTTCCCATAAGGAATTCCATGGACATATAGTAAACGATCTTGGGATCCTGCTCATTTGCCGCACGCTGAGTAGTCATCCAGTGGTCTACTATCGCATCTTTTATTGCATAGGCAGATGCCTGGAATATTTCCTGGGGTGAAGATTCGTCGATGTCCTTGCGATAAAGTGTTTTTACATTATATAAAACACTTCGTTTGAATAGTTCCTTGTCAAAAGATAACTGATTTTTCTTCATGATGCCCTCCTCATCTTTATAGAAGAATCTGTGCTTCCCTGTATTGTATCGCAAAATAGGATCTCTTACTAGAGTAGAAGCCATTAATTAAGAAAGATTGTCGATTGTGTGTATTAGATAACACGATAAATCGTTAATACTTGTGAAATTTTATACATATGATTATAATCATCTATGAAGTCGCGTTGTTTAAACGTGACAAAACTAATAATAGCTTTTAAAGAAAGGGAGAAAAAGCATTATGAAAAAGTTACTGGCTATGATGCTCACAGCATCACTCACATTCAGCCTTGTTGCTTGTGGTGGTTCTTCAACACCTTCATCCGACACAGCTGAATCAACAGAGGCAACTGTAGAGGCTTCTACAGAGGAGACAACAGAAGAAGCTACAGAAGAAGCTACAGAAGAGGCTTCAACAGAAGAGACAACAGAGGCAGCTCCTACAGACGCTGCAGACAAGAAGATCGCAATGATCACAGACTCAGGAGATATCACAGATATGTCCTTCAACCAGACAACATACGAGGCTTCTAAGGCTTTCGCTGAGGCTAAGGGTGTTGACTATCAGTACTACAAGCCCACAGAGGATTCTGATGAGGCTCGTGTAGCAGCTTTCAACAACGCTGTAGCTGATGGTTACAACGTAATCGTAGTTCCTGGTTACCTTTTCGCTTCAATGATCGCTACTGTAGCAGATGCAAACCCCGATGTTACAATCATCGCTCTTGACTGCTCACAGGGTGACTTCGAAAGCGCTGGTCTTACAACACTTCCTGCAAACGTATGCTCATTCACATACCAGGAAGAGCTTGCTGGTTACATGGCTGGTTATGCTGTAGTTAAGGAAGGCTACAAGAAGCTTGGCTTCCTTGGCGGTATGGCAGTTCCTGCAGTTATCCGTTATGGTTATGGTTTCGTTCAGGGTGCTAACGACGCTGCTAAGGCAGACGGCGTTGAGTCTGAAGTAGAAGTTAACTACGTATACGGCGGTATCTTCTACGGTGACGAGTCTATCACAGCTGTTATGGATACATGGTATCAAGGCGGCACAGAGATCGTATTCGCTTGCGGCGGCGGTATCTTCAACTCAGCTGGTGAGGCTGCTAAGAAGGTAGGCGGCAAGGTTGTTGGTGTAGACGTTGACCAGTCTGGCACAATCGATGGCCTCTATGGCGATGGCGTTTGCGTTACATCTGCTATGAAGGGTCTTGCTGCAACAGTTAACTCAACACTTACAGACCTCTTCGATGGCAAGTGGGCTGATCATTCTGGAAAGATCGAGAACCTTGGTCTTGTATCTGGTGATGATGTTACTCTTAACTATGTACAGCTTCCTACAGAGACATGGTCAATGACAAACTTCACAGTTGATGATTACAAGGCACTTGTTGCTTCTATGTATGCCGGCGACGTTACAGTATCTAGCGACATCGAGGCTATGCCTGCAACAGACATCAAGGTTACTGAGTTTGATAACATTCACTAATTTTTGATATAACCGACTAAAGGCTGACGCGTATGCGCCAGCCTTTTTTATTGCATTTTTCTATATCCTTCATACATAAATTCCCATCTATAAAGCTACTCCACTACCTTAAAATATGTTAAAATATTCTCTGTATATACTAATATTTAGAAAGGTGTGCCACTATGGAAGATTATGTAATTGAGATGTTGCATATCACTAAGGAATTCCCGGGCATAATTGCAAATGATGATATCACTTTGCAGCTTAAGCGCGGCGAAATCCACGCACTACTCGGAGAAAACGGTGCAGGTAAGTCCACTCTTATGAGCGTACTTTTTGGACACTACACTCCAGAGAAAGGTGTTATTAAAAAAGATGGCAAGGAAGTTAAGATTTCCAATCCTAATGACGCCACAGCTTTAGGAATAGGAATGGTTCATCAGCACTTTATGCTTGTTGATATCTTTTCCGTACTTGACAATATCATTCTGGGATCCGAGCCCAGTAAATTTGGTTTTCTGACAAAAGCAGAGGCCAGAAAGAAAGTTCTTGATCTTTCTACCAAATATAACCTTAAGGTAGATCCTGATGCTCTCATCGAGGATATCACTGTTGGAATGCAGCAGCGTGTAGAGATTCTTAAGATGCTTTACAGAGATAATGAAATCCTTATCTTTGATGAGCCCACAGCTGTTCTTACTCCTCAGGAGATCGATGAACTCATGAAGATCATGAAGGATCTGGCTGCTGAAGGTAAATCAATTCTTTTCATTACCCACAAGCTTAATGAGATTATGGCAGTTGCTGACAGATGCTCTATCCTTAGAAAGGGTAAATACATCGGAACTGTTGACGTAAAGAATACAACCAAGGAAGAGTTATCCTCCATGATGGTTGGTCGTAACGTTAAATTTGCAGTAGACAAGACTCCCGCTGAACCTAAGGCTGAGGTTCTTAAGGTTGAGAATGTCTGCGTAAAGAGTAAGCTCCACGACAAGGATTCAGTTCACAATGTTTCCTTCAACGTTCGCGCTGGTGAAATCGTATGTATCGCCGGTATCGATGGAAATGGTCAGACTGAGTTCGTTGGTGCACTCACTGGTCTTGATGATATCCAGAGCGGAAAGATCACTCTTTGCGGCGAAGATATCACAAATAAGTCAATCCGCTACAAGAACACTCATGGAATGAGCCATATTCCTGAGGATAGACATAAGCATGGTCTTGTTCTTGATTACACTCTTGAAGAGAACATGATCCTTCAGAGATATTTTGAGCCTGCTTTCTCAAATAACGGTATCCTGAAGAAAAAGGATATGAGAACCTATTCAGATAAGCTCACAAAACAGTTCGATGTTCGTTCCGGTCAGGGCGCAACAACAATTGTAAGAGCAATGTCTGGTGGTAACCAGCAGAAGGCTATCGTTGCAAGAGAGATGGATAGAAATCATGAGCTTCTCATAGCAGTTCAGCCCACCAGAGGTCTTGACGTAGGTGCTATCGAGAATATCCACGAAGCAATCGTAGCTGAAAGAGATGCAGGAAAGGCTATCCTCCTTGTTTCATTAGAGCTCGATGAGGTTATGAACCTCTCAGACAGAATTCTTGTTATGTATGAAGGTGAGATCGTGGGTGAGGTTGATCCCAAGACCACAACACTTCAGGAACTTGGACTTTATATGTCCGGCGCAAAGCGCGACGAAAGAAAGGAGGCATAAGTCGTGGAAGAAAAGAAAAGCTTACTTAGGAAACCCGGATTCCAGACATTATTGGCTTCCGTTCTCTGCGCTATCCTGGGTATCATCATTGGATTCTTTATCCTTTTAGCGATGAATCCCGAGCACGCAGCCGAGGGTATGTTTGCAATCTTGAGGAACTTCTTCAAGTATTCGAACAATCCCACAAATCTTATGTATTATCTTGGTTCGACTCTTGTAAAAGCCGTTCCGCTTATCCTCTGCTCCGAGGCAATCCTGTTTGCATTTAAGACAGGTCTTTTCAATATCGGATGCGCAGGTCAGTATACAGTAGGTATTATAGCTAGTCTTTACACAGCAATCGCCCTTCAGTGGAACTGGTTTTTCTGTGTACTTGCAGCTATCCTTGCAGGCGCTCTCTGGGGAGCTATCTGTGGATTCTTCAAAGCTTACTGCAACGTAAATGAAGTTATCGCAGGTATCATGCTTAACTGGATAAGCCTTTACCTGTGCAACATCATTCTTGGTAACAAAACAGTTATGAACACCACAAAGTCTGAGACCTACGACCTTGTGGCAAAGAATAAGGGTGGTCTTCTTCCTGGATTTTTATCTGGACTGTTTGGAAACAACCAGTACATGACCATCGCTGTTCCGCTTACAGTAGTACTTGCAATCGCTATTCTCTTCGTCCTTAACAAGACAGTATTTGGATACGAGCTCAAAGCTACTGGTCACAGCAAGGATGCAGCAAAATATGCCGGAATGAACGCTAAGAGAAACATCATCTTAAGCCTTGTTATTTCCGGTGCTATCGCAGGTCTTGCAGCAAGCTTCTACTACCTTACAGGTATTGAGCACTACAAGATCGCATCTTCTGTTCCTGGCATGGGCTTCTCTGGAATCGCTGTTGCGTTCCTTGGTGGTCTTCATCCTATCGGAGCAATCTTTGCTGGAATTTTCGTAGAGTACATAACCCTTGGTGGTCAGTACCTCAACACAAACTACTACAATCCTCAGGTTGCTGATCTTATGATCGCTATCATCATCTACCTGTGCGGATTTGTACTGTTCTTCAAGACAATAATCAACAGACCTGGCAAGGTAAAAACAAATGCCAATGCCGAGCCTGAAAATAAGACAGCTGGCAATGCGGCTGACAAGAAGGAGGTGTGAGTATGGGATTACTTATTCAGTACACACTTATTTTCTCCGCCGTATTGATCCTTGTTGCACTTGGCGGTATGTTCTCAGAGCGAAGCGGTATCATCAACCTGGGACTTGAAGGAATCATGGTATTCGGAGCTATGGCTGGTGCCATGGTAATGGTTCTTCTCCCTGAGACAGCTTCAAAAGGAACTATCATTATACTTACACTTGTAGCTGCTGCTGTTTGTGGAATGCTTGCTTCACTCCTCATCGCAGTTGCATGTATCAACTTCAACGCAGACCAGACACTTATCGGTACAGCGCTCAACATGCTTGCAACAGCTGCTGCAACAGTTATCATCAAGGCATTTAACACAGCCCGTTCTAACGGAACTGACTTCTCAGCAAAGCTCGACTACATCCGTGGTCATGATGCATTTGTATTTGATGCATTTGGCATTCAGCTTAGCTGGTTCATCGTAGTTGCTGTTATACTCCTTGTTGTAGCGATCATCGTTTTCTACAAAACAAAGTTCGCACTTCGTCTCCGCTCCTGTGGTGAGCATCCTCAGGCTGCTGAGTCAGTAGGTATCAGCGTTTACGCTATGAGATATGCAGGTGTCCTTATTTCAGGATTCCTTGCAGGTATTGGTGGAATCATCTATATCGCAGCTGCCAACTCAACATGGCACTTCGATTACGGTGTAGCAGGCGCAGGCTTCCTGTCACTGGCTGTTATGATCTTTGGTCAGTGGAAGCCCGAGAGAATTGCATGGTCTGCAATACTTTTCGCAGTATTCAGATCCTTGTCAAATGTTTACATGGGTATCGGATTCCTTCATGCACTTCCGATCTCAGGTACCGTTTACAACATCATGCCTTATGTAATATCTCTCCTTGTTCTTGCATTCACATCCAAGAACTCCCGCGCTCCTAAGGCCGAGGGTATCCCGTACGATAAGGGGCAGAGGTAATTTTATATGACAAATGAAGAATTAGTTGCTAAGGCGCTTGAAGCCAGAAAAATGGCTTATGCCCCCTACTCTCACCACACTGTAGGGGCTGCGCTCTTAACAAAAGACGATAAGGTGTATCTTGGCTGCAATATTGAAAACGCAGCCTACACACCTACCAACTGCGCAGAAAGAACTGCTGTTTTTAAGGCAGTAAGCGAGGGCGAACGCGAATTCAAAGCAATAGCTATAGTTGGCGGACCTGACAATGCGGATAAGCTTTCACTCTGCGCTCCCTGCGGTGTTTGCAGACAGGTTCTCAATGAGTTTGTAGATGCCGACACCTTTGATGTAGTCCTGGGCACTGATGTTCCCTCTGATTACAAGACATTCAAATTATCAGAGCTTCTGCCTCTTGGCTTTGGCCCCAAGAGCATGGCTTTTTTACACGACTACAAGTAAGTAGCCGCATCTAATGAGGGTTTTGCAGTTTTAAGAAAGAAGGAAATGAAATGGATATTAAGACAATTTTAAACCACTGTGATCACACATTACTTAAGCAGGAAGCTACATGGGATCAGATCAAAGAGATCGCCGATGATGCCATCAAGTACAATACAGCATCTATCTGCATTCCTCCCTGCTACATTGCTCGTGCTAAGGAGTATGTTGGTGATAAGGTTCAGCTTTGCACAGTTATTGGTTTCCCTAACGGAAACATGACAACAGCCACAAAGGTATTCGAGACAAAGGATGCCCTTGCAAACGGCGCTGACGAGATTGATATGGTTATCAACATCGGTGAGCTCAAGGCTAAGAACTATGACTATGTTCTCAATGAGATTAAGGAAATCAAGGCTGCTTGCGGAAAGAACATCCTCAAGGTTATCATCGAGACCTGCCTTCTTACAGACGAAGAAAAGATCAAGATGTGTGAGCTTGTTACAGAAGCTAAGGCTGATTACATCAAGACTTCTACAGGCTTCTCAACAGCAGGTGCTACATTTGCTGACATCGAGCTTTTCGCTAAGCACGTTGGTCCTGACGTAAAGATGAAGGCTGCTGGCGGAATCGGAAGCATCGCAGACGCAGAAAAGTTCATGGAGCTTGGCGCTGACAGACTTGGAACAAGCCGCGTTGTTAAGATTGTTAAGGATGAAAAGCTTGTTTAATTGCTTACAGTAATGAGCATTAGACAGTTCCTAAGTATAAAAGTAAGAAATTGTAATTCAAAGTAAAAAATAAGCCCTATGAAAAGAACAAAATAGGACATCAAATGTCAGTTATTGGTTCTTTTTGTAGGGCTTATTTATGGCTATCATAAGTAAAGACCGTATAAGTTATATGTATTTGGAGGTATTTATGAAAAAGAAGGTTATTTCGGTCCTTATGGTAGCAGTATTTTCATTTAGCATGATCGGGTGCGCCGGAGCAAAGGCAGCGCCAGTAGTAAGTGAAGATAGTACAGAAAGTTCTGCAGAAGGGTTATCAGAAACAGAGAATTCTACAGAAGAGACAGACGTTAGTACTGAAGAAAGCAGTACAGAAGAAATTTCAGGAGGCGAAGGAATGGGAGAAACTTTAAAGGGAAGTCAGAAGGTTGTCATCGAAGGTCAGGATTGGGGCCCTGCCGTTGTTAAAACAATCGTAGAGCTTTCAGATGTTATAGCAGCAGATTCAGTAAGTGCTGATGATTATAAGGTAGTCGAGGTAAAGGAGAGCTTCAACTGGGCTGCTCTTACACCTGGTTCTAAAGAGGATCCTAACAAGCACATCGAGGCTGAAGCAGAAAGAGGAATCGTAGATGCTTACACAAGTGATGAAAATGGTGAAAAATCAGATGCATCAAAGTATGTAACCATCGAACTTAATTATAGTCCTGAGGAGGGCTCACCCTTTTGCTACGATCTTTTCAAGGGTAATAACGTTATCTGCAACCCTTACAACTTAAAGGTTAGTCTTAAAGATGGTGCAGAGATTACAACAGAAGCCGGCACAGCTATCTCTGCTTTAGACGTGGCAGAAGCTATCGATTTTGACAGCGCTGTATATCCTCAGCTTGCAAACACAGATATGACAGGCGTTTACGAAGGCGCTGAAGGTCACACAATCCACTACGCTTCCTATGAGGTAGCTGATGACTGTGCTAAGCACCCTCTTGTAATCTGGCTTCACGGCGCAGGTGAAGGCGGAGCTGACCCCAGACTTAACACGCTTGGAAATGAAGTAACTGCTCTTTACAGCGATGAGTTCCAGGAGACAATGGGCGGCGCTTATGTTCTCGCTCCTCAGTGTCCTACCTTCTGGATGCAGTATGATGAAGGTGGCAACTGGATGGACAACAAGGGTGTGGATTCCATATTCCTTCACGATTTAAAGGCTCTTATAGACGAGTATGTTGCAAGTCACGATAAAATAGATGCTAACAGAATAATCATCGGTGGTTGCTCAAATGGTGGCTATATGACAATGGATATGATAATGAACTATCCTGACTATTTCGCAGCAGCTTACCCGATCTGCGAAGCTTATGCTAATTCTGGTATCACAGATGAGCAGCTTGAAGCTATAAAGGATCTCCCTGTTTGGTTTATCTATGCAGAAAATGATACAACTGTAGATCCTAAGCAGTTCGAGGAGCCCACAATCAAGAGGCTCCAGGATATCGGTGCAAACGTTCACACAAGTATCTTTAAGGATGTACATGACACATCAGGTAAATACAAGGGAGCTGACGGGAAAGAGTATCAGTTCATGGGCCATTGGTCATGGATTTACTTCTTCAACAACGAGTGTGAAGAAAATGGTGTTAATATGTGGAAGTGGCTGTCAGGGCAGACCAAATGATCAACATGTATAAACAATCAAAATAATCATCATGGATGAAAACAAAAAGCTCAGGTGCCAAAATGCACTTGAGCTTTTTTCTATGGACCACCGATCCCTGGAACCATCAGATTCCAATATTATTAACTTTACCAAAGGCAATCATATGGCCCAGTACTGCGCCGTAGTCTGTACCATCCTCTGGCTCTGCCTGGTGGATTGCATCTACCACATATCTTTTACCGCCATTTTCAAGCTCTTCTATGACCTTATATCTATCTATAAAGAAGGCTCTGCGTGAAACCTTAACCCCTTTTGCTACTCCCTTGAAGTCTGATAAAGGGCAATCCGGGAAGTTGATGTTAAGTATCTCACCATACTCAAGCTCCACCTCAAGGGCATCCATGAGCATATCCCTTAAATAATGGTCTGTGACCTCATGATCGCCACTAAAGCCTTCTGATAAAGCAATTGCATGGTACCCCTGGAAAGCAGCCTCAAATGCAGCTCCTGCGGTCGCAGAATACTGAATATCTGTCGCCACATTATAGCCATAATTGATACCAGATAAAACCACATCCGGCTTTTCATCCATAACACTAAGACTTCCAACTCTTACACAGTCCGCAGGAGTTCCACTACAGTTAAAAGCCTTAACGCCTTCAACTGGGAAATCATGCGGATATATATCTATGGGGTGCCTTAAGGAAATGCTATGGGAAGCGGCGCTTCTCTGATTGTCTGGAGCAATAACCCATACTTCTCCAAATTCTTTTGCAGCTTCTGCCAGCCTTACTATTCCATCTGCCATTATGCCATCATCATTTGTAATTAGTATTTTTCTCATACGTTACCTCCCAATTACAAGTGAGCTCTTCCAGGTCAAAAGCCTTACTAAGTTCTCAACTCAAAAATCATAACCACCCGTCCAACGGGTGGTTTGCTCGCCCCTATAAGGGGCAGTTACCGGCCAGCGCCTAAAGACGC
>SVFV01000022.1 GCA_015056655.1 Butyrivibrio sp. | reverse complement strand
AATACACAACATTCAAATTTGCGCAAAAAATAAAGCCATCACTGGCTTCTGAGGATTTTGGGTGTCAAACTTCCGCGTCAGCCAAGCGGAATATATATACTTGATGCGCTCCCTATTTATATGCTATACTACTGAAATGTGGAAAACTATTGTTTTCGGTAAATTCCTGAGAAACGAAGGAGAAATATTATGAAGCATGTAAAAACACTTGCAACAAGAAATCTTAAAGAGTCAATGAAGAAGGGCGGCTGCGGTGAGTGCCAGACATCTTGCCAGTCAGCTTGCAAGACATCCTGCACAGTTGGTAACCAGAGCTGTGAGCAGGTTACAAAGTAATTGGGTTCTTAACAGAATATCTAACATGAGACAGGCAGCGGTCCTAGCCGCTGCCTAAATTATGGTAAGGACCTTCGGGAAATTTAAAATTAGAAAGTAGTGATAATAATTTATGGTACATGCATACAAGAACAACGGATATGACATTGTTCTCGATGTAAACAGTGGCTCCGTTCATGTGGTGGATGACATTGTTTTTGATCTCATCACTCCAATCGAGGAGCTTTTGACAAGTAGATTTGGAACAGCTGATATTACAGCAAAGGGCGCTGAGGATTACAGCGACGAGAAGCTTTGCGCAGAGCTGTTTACAGAGCTTGGTGAGAAATATTCAGAAGTAATTGAGAATTATAATGAACAGGATTTAAAGGATGCCATCTCTGACATTCTTGAACTTAGAAGAGGAGAGGTGCTCTATACTGATGATGTTTATGAGCAGTATGTTGAGGACTTCAAGGAGAGAGGCACAGTAGTTAAGGCGTTATGTCTTAACATAGCACATGATTGCAACCTCAGATGTAAGTATTGCTTTGCAGATGAGGGTGAGTATCACGGCAGACGTGCACTTATGAGCGAAGAGGTTGGTAAGGCAGCACTTGATTTCCTTGTTAAGAATTCAGGTGGCAGAAGAAACCTCGAGGTAGATTTCTTCGGTGGCGAGCCACTGATGAACTGGGATGTTGTTAAGAAGCTTGTTGAATACGGTAGAAGTCTTGAGAAGGAACATGACAAGAACTTCCGTTTCACACTTACAACAAATGGTACTCTTTTAAATGACGAAATTCTTGAATTCGCCAATAAGGAAATGGGCAACATAGTTCTTTCAATTGATGGACGTAAGGAAGTCAATGATAAGATGAGACCCATGAAGGGTGGCCAGGGAACATACGATACAATTATTCCCAAGTTCAAGAAGGTTGCAGAGAGCCGTCATCAGCTCAGATATTTTGTGAGAGGAACATTTACTCATAACAATCTCGATTTCTGTGAGGATGTTAAGCATCTTGCAGATCTTGGATTCAAGCAGATATCTGTTGAGCCAGTTGTGGCTAAGCCTGAAGACTGGTACGCAATTAAGGACGAGGATATCCCGTACCTTTGCGAACAGTATGACGAGCTTGCAAAATTCTATATTGAGAGACAGAAGGAAGGAAATGGATTTAATTTCTTCCACTTCAACATAGATCTTGAAGGTGGCCCTTGTGTGGCTAAGAGACTTTCAGGATGCGGTTCAGGATGTGAATATCTTGGTGTTACTCCCTGGGGTGACCTTTATCCATGCCATCAGTTTGTTGGTAATGAAGATTTCATCATGGGTAATGTTTTTGAGGGGATTACAAGACCCGACATCCAGAAGGAATTCAAAGAGAGCAATGTGTACTCCAGACCTGAGTGTCAGAAGTGCTTTGCAAGATATTATTGCAGCGGAGGTTGCGCTGCCAATGCCTATAACTTTAATGGCAATATAAATACAACCTATAAAACAGGATGTGAACTGCAGAGAAAGCGTATCGAATGCGCAATCATGATTAAAGCAGCACTTTCCTAAAAGGTTCTTACGGAGGATATAGTAATGAAAAAGGTAAAACCAATATTAGCCCTTATTCTGATGTTATTGTTATTGGGCGGACTTGCGTATACATCAGTATACGGACTTGGTGAAGACAAGTCAGGTTCCTTGAGCAGTATTGATCTTGGACTTGACCTTGCAGGTGGTGTCAGCATCACTTATGAAGTAGGTGGTGAAGGTACTCCCAGCGCAGAGGATATGTCAGATACTATCTACAAGCTCCAGCAGCGTGTTGATCAGTATAGTACTGAGTCACAGGTTTATCAGGAGGGTTCAAACCGCATCAACATCGAAATTCCTGGTGTAACAGACGCAAACAAGATTCTTGAAGAGCTCGGTCAGCCTGGTAATCTGTACTTCATAGCACAGACAGATGCTGAGGGCAATGAGAACTATTCATACAGTTCAGGCTTTGAGGTTGATGAGGATGGTAACATCGCAACTGATGAGGATGGAAACATCATCATGACAGGTAACTACGGTTACAACCTCAACAAGACTATCGAGGAACTTGAGGCTGATGGTTCTATCGTACTTAAGGGTGAGGATGTAGCAGATGCTCAGGCTGGTTATCAGAATTCTGGTACTGCTAACACTCAGGAAGTAGTAGTTCAGCTTGAGTTCACAGATGAAGGAAAGCAGAAGTTCGCTGATGCTACAAAGAAGGCTTATGCTAACGGCGAGTCAATCGGTATCTACTATGATGGACAGTTCATTTCTGTTCCTACAGTTCAGGCTGAGATTACAGACGGACGTGCAATCATCACTGGTGAGGAATCATTTGAATCAGCTTCAAACCTTGCTTCTATGATTCGTATCGGTGGACTTAAGCTTCAGCTTACAGAGCTCCGTTCAAATGTTGTAGGTGCTCAGCTTGGTTCTTCAGCTATCCACACAAGTATGATCGCGGCAATCGTTGGTTTTGCAGCAATCATTCTCTTCATGATTATTATGTACAAGCTGCTCGGTGTTGCAGCCAGCTTTGCACTTTGCTTCTATGTAGGACTTGAGATTCTTCTCCTTTCTGCATTTGAGATTACACTTACACTTCCTGGTATCGCAGGTATCATCCTTTCAGTAGGTATGGCCGTAGATGCTAACGTGCTTGTATTCGCTCGTATCCGCGAGGAGATTACAGGTGGTAAGGATGTTAAGGAAGCAGTTAAGGCAGGTTACAGCAAGGCGCTTTCAGCTATCCTTGATGGTAACATCACAACACTTATCGCAGCAGCAATCCTTGGACTTAGAGGAACAGGTACAGTTAAGGGCTTTGCTTCAACACTTGCACTTGGTATTGTTGTTTCAATGTTCACAGCTCTCTTCGTAACAAGAGCAATCACAAATATCTTTTATGGCATTGGCCTTCAGGATAAGAAGTGGTACGGAAAAGCAAAAGAGCTCAAGATCATAGATTTCACAACAAAGAGACTTGTTGCTTATGGTATTTCAATTGCAATTATCGTAGTTGGCTTTGCTACAATGGGTGTTAACTCTGCTCGTAAGGCAGGTGCTTTCAACTACAGCCTTGATTTCGTAGGTGGTACATCTACAAGCGTTACATTTAATGAGAACTGGACAACAGAGGCACTTGATAACGAGATCGTTCCTAAGATTAAGAATCTCACAGGTGTTGATTCAGTACAGGTTCAGACAGTATCTGGAACAAATGAAGTAATCTTTAAGACAGTAACTCTTACAGTTGAGCAGCGTGAGGCTATCGCTAATATGCTCGAGACAGATTATTCTGTAGATCAGACAAATGTAGCTGCTGAGAGTATCAGCTCAACAATCAGTAAGGAAATGAGATCAGATGCTACATCAGCTATGATCATCGCACTTGTTCTTATGCTTGCTTATATCTGGATCAGATTCAGAGATATCAAGTTTGGTGCTGCAGCAATCATCGCTCTTGCTCATGACGCGCTTATTGTTATCGTTTGCTATGCACTTACAAGAATCCAGGTTGGTGGTACATTCATCGCTGCAATTCTTACAATTATCGGTTATTCAATCAACGATACAATCGTTACATTCGACCGTATTCGTGAGAACCAGTATGGTATGAGCCACAAGGATGACTACAATTCACTCGTTAACAAGAGTGTAAGTCAGACCATTACACGAAGCTTGTTCACATCAATCACAACCTTCATCATGGTTCTGTCACTATTCATCTTTGGTGTAACAGATATCCGTAACTTTGCACTTCCTCTTATGGTTGGTGTAGTTGCTGGTACATATTCATCAATATTTATTGCATCACCTATTTGGATGGATCTTAAGACTAAGTTCAAAAAAGAAAAATAAGAATTACATATCAAATATATGATATTAAATGTTGAGCCTTCCCTACGGGGAAGGCTCAATTAGATATAGTTGCTAATGGCCTGAAGGAAAGGACGTTGGCACAGAAATGGGGAAATCAGATTAAATGTCAAAGTGGTTTATAACCAGAAAAGGCGCTGACTTTGAAGAGATTGGAAGAGCGCATAATATATCACCAATAACCGCGAGACTTCTTAGAAACAGAGATGTCTTTGAATATGAAGATATCAAAGCATATTTGAGTGCTGACATCAAGAAATTGCGTGATCCATACGAGCTAAAAGACATTGATAAAGCAGCAGCGGTACTTAAAGATAGCATTGAAAATAGTGAGCGTATCAGGATTATAGGAGACTATGATGTTGATGGAATATGCTCTTCATATATTTTACTAATGGGCCTAAAGAGATGCGGAGCAAATGTTGATGCAAGACTTCCGCATAGAATTCACGATGGATACGGGCTTAGTAATTCACTTATTGATGAAGCTAATGAAGCAGGTGTAAAAACAATAATCACCTGTGATAATGGAATAGCTGCACTAGAGCAGATAGCTCATGCCAAGGAGCTTGGCATGAAGGTTGTTGTTACAGACCACCATGAAGTTCTTTGTGAATCAGAAGATAGTGAAGCTATGATTTTGCCTGATGCAGATGCAGTGGTAGATCCTAAGAGAAAAGACAGCTTTATTTTCTCTGATGATAAGAAAAAGAAATATGCCAATGAAATCTGCGGAGCAATGGTTGCGTATAAATTCATACAGGTTTTATCAGAGGTTATGGGACTTGCAGATGGTGATATCTATGAGGAGTTTCTTAAGGAGCTTAGGATATTTGCAGGCTGGGCAACTGTATGTGATGTAATGCCGCTCACAGGTGAGAATAGAATAGTAGTAATTGATTCAATGAAAAACATAGCAGGCACAAGTAATGTTGGAATCAGAGCACTTCTTAGAGAGTGCGAGATAGATCCTTATAAAGTAACCTGCTATATTTACGGTTTTGTAATCGGACCATGTTTAAATGCAACAGGCAGACTTGATAGTGCTATGCGTGGACTTGAGCTGTTATGCGAGGAGAATCCTGATGTTGCATCCAGAATAGCAAGAGAACTTAGGGAGCTTAATGATGAGCGAAAGGATCTGACTGCAAAAGGACAGGAAGAGGCTTTGGAGAAGCTCTCAGAGTATGGAGATAACCTTCCTGATGTAGTAGTTATATATCTGCCTGATATGCACGAGTCTCTTGCAGGAATAATTGCCGGGAGAATCAAAGAAGCTGTCAACAGGCCAACCTTTGTTTTGACGGATGCGGCAAATGATCTGTTAAAGGGATCCGGAAGGTCCATAGAAGCCTATCACATGCATGATGCATTAAGTGAATGCAGGGATCTTTTGGAGAAGTTTGGCGGTCATAAAATGGCAGCCGGTTTTTCTTTAAAAAAGGAGAATCTTGAGGCATTTACCAAGGCTCTCAATGATAACAGTAAGCTGACTCTTGATGATTTCCAGGAGGTGCTTCATTTGGATATGGAGCTTCCACTTGGATATTTGAGTATGAATCTTGTTAAGGAATTTGACAGGCTTGAGCCCTACGGACTTGGAAATGAAGAACCTTTATTTGCAGCCAGGAATGTGGAACTGATTCAGGGCAGAATCATGGGCAAGAATGCCAATGTTGGAAAAATCCTTGTGAAGGATGAAAATGGAAACAGTTACGATATGATGGTATTTCAAAAGCTTGATAAATGGAATGAGTTTCTGGAAAAGAGCTTTGGAAAAGAAAATGCTGATAAATTATATGCTGGATCTGTTCATGATAAAATGAATATTAAGATAGCTTATAAACCAAATATTAATGAATTCAGGGGAACAGAGAGTCTTCAGATAATTCTTAAGGATTATATGTTATAGAAAACTTCCATAAAACCACAAAACACACGCCATCGGCGTGTGTCTGCGGTTTCTTATGAGGGGGAGATAGTTAGTTCATCAACTATCTTGTCTATAATATACATTGTATTTGTGAATAGATTGTGTTCAAAAACTTAAGGAAAACAAAAGATTCTTAAGAAATTTTGTAGAAGTGTATTAAAGCATAAAATAGAGTAATATAGTATTTGTAGGAGGAATACGGTTATGAAACTTAGAGAATTGATTAATGATATAGAATATAAGGCTTTAGTAGGGGGAAAGGAAGCAGAGGCTGCTGACCTTGATGTGGAGATATCTGCAGTTATCAATGACAATAGAAAGATAACAGAGGGATGTCTTTTTATCTGTATCGAGGGCGCAAATTTTGATGGACACAGTGCAGCCATGGAAGCAGCACAGAAGGGTGCTGCAGCTATAGTTGTTCAGAAAGATGTTGAGATTCCTGCTGATAGTAAGACAGTTGTTGTCAAGGTAGAGAATACCAGATATGCAATGGCATTTATTTCAGCTGCATGGTTTGATCACCCTGCTGACAGCATCAAGACTATTGGTATTACAGGAACAAAGGGTAAGACAACAACTACATATCTTATAAAGAGTATGCTTGAGAATGCAGGCCATAAGTGCGGTCTTATTGGTACTATTGAAGTTATTATCGGTGATGAACATATTCATGCTGAGAATACAACTCCTGAGTCCTATGATCTTCAGCACTATATGCGCAGAATGGTTGATGCTGGCTGTGACTGCGTAGTAATGGAGGTTTCTTCTCAGGGACTTATGCTTCATAGAAGTCAGGGCTTCATATATGACATAGGTGTATTTACTAACATCGAGCCTGATCATATCGGACCTAATGAGCATAAGGATTTTGAAGATTATATGCATTGTAAGGGACTTTTGTTTAAACAGTGTAAGGTTGGTATTGCAAATGCAGATGATCCCAGAATGGAAGATGTTCTTGAGGGACATACCTGTGATCTTACAACCTATGGATTCTCAGAGGATGCTGATCTTAGAGCACTTAACCTGGCATATATTCATAAGCCGGGCGAGCTTGGCGTTTTATTTGATACAAGCGGCTGTGTAGAGGTTCATGCAGAGGTTCCCACACCTGGTAGATTCAGTGTATATAATGCACTTTGTGCTATTGATGTAGCAAGGATTCTTGGCGCTGATAACCATGAGATTACAGAAGCGCTTAAGAAGGCAAGGGTTAAGGGCAGAATAGAAATGGTTAAGGTTTCTGATGACTTTACTCTTATGATTGATTATGCTCACAATGCAATGGCACTTAAGAGCCTTCTTTCTACAATCAGAGATTATCATCCGAATCGCCTTATAAGTGTATTTGGATGTGGTGGTAACAGATCAAAGCTTCGCAGATTTGAGATGGGTGAAGTAAGTGGAAAGCTTGCAGATCTCACAATTATTACATCTGACAATCCGAGATTTGAGGAGCCTATGGACATCATCAGGGATATTGAAACCGGAATGAAGAAGACTGACGGTGAATATATCATGATTGAAGATAGAAAAGAAGCTATCCGTTATGCAATCGAACATGGTGAACATGGTGATATCATCGTTCTTGCAGGTAAGGGACATGAGGACTATCAGGAAATCAAGGGCGTTAAGTACCCTATGGATGAGCGAGTTCTTATAAAAGAGATTCTTGATGAGATAAATAACAAGTAATGCCAGAAAAAAGTTACGAATACGCTAACTTAATAATTGATATATCTCATGAAAAGGTGGACAGGCCCTTTCAGTACAGAATACCTGATAAGCTTAAAGGTGTAGTCGATGTGGGCAGCTGCGTAAAAATCCCTTTTGGAAAAGGCAATTCCATGCGTAAGGGATATGTTGTGGAGCTTATGAATGAGCCACAATGCGCACCAGAAAAGATTAAAGAAATCATAGATATGGCTGAGGACGAGCTTTCACCTGACCAGATAATGGTAAAGCTTTCAGCATGGATGCATAAGTATTACGGCTCCACTATGATAAGTGCCCTGAGGACAGTTCTTCCTGTTAGGAAAAAGGTGGGCACACTTACGCACAGATATATCAGGCTTTTTCAGGATGAGAGGCAGGCAAGGGATTTTTATCATAACTGTGTTAAGAAGCATCAGGTTGCAAGAGCCAGACTTCTTGAGGCTTTGCTTGAAAATCCTGATGAAAGAATCCCCTATGAGCTGGCTACAGGTAAGCTTAATGTTACAGCAGCAACAATTAAAAGCCTCTCTGATCAGGGCATTATAAAGATAGACAGCGAAGACTACTACAGAAATCCTGTAGGCGATGTGAAAAAGCATGACAAGACAATAACCTTAAGCAGCGAGCAGCAGCAGATATCTGACAGGGTTATCGCTGATTTTGACAATGGGATAAGAGATACCTACCTTATTCATGGAATAACAGGAAGTGGAAAAACAGAAGTTTATATCGATATGATCCATAAGATGGTATCTAGGGGTAAACAGGCAATTGTTCTCATTCCTGAAATAGCGCTTACCTATCAGACGCTGATGAGATTTTACAGACATTTTGGAGAAAGAGTTTCAGTTATGAACTCCACTTTGTCTGCTGGTGAAAAGTACGATCAGGCAAGGAGGGCCAGAGAGGGCGATATTGATATTATCATTGGGCCGAGGTCCGCACTCTTTACGCCTTTTCCTGATCTTGGACTCATAATAATTGATGAGGAGCATGAGAGCTCATATAAAAGTGAGACAATGCCTAAGTATCATGCCAGAGAGACGGCTATTCAGCTTGCAAAATTTGTACCAGGTGGTGCAAGTGTAGTTCTTGGTTCAGCTACGCCGTCACTTGAGTCCTATTACAGAGCTCAGAATGGCACATATAAGCTCTTTGAACTTAATAGCAGACTGACTGGAGGAACACTTCCGGATGTTGAGATTGCAGATTTAAGAGATGAGCTTAGAAGCGGAAACAGATCGATATTTAGCAGGATACTTCAGGAAAAGCTACAGGATGCGCTTGATAATGGACATCAGGCAATGCTTTTCATAAATAGAAGAGGACTGGCAGGCTTTATTTCATGCAGATCCTGCGGCTATGTTTTTAAATGTCCTCACTGCGATGTTTCTTTATCTGAGCACAGAGGCGGAACGCTGATCTGCCATTACTGCGGTTATACGCAGCCTGTTTCCAGGATTTGTCCGGAATGCGGATCAAAATACGTCACAGCCTTCAGGGCAGGAACGCAGCAGATTGAAAAAGAAGTAAACAAGATGTTTCCTAAGGCGAGAGTCCTTAGAATGGATGCAGATACTACAAAAGCCAAGGGAAGCTATGAAAAAATATTATCGGCATTTGCTTCGGAGGAGGCTGATGTACTGGTTGGAACACAGATGATAGTAAAGGGACATGATTTTCCCAATGTCACACTGGTTGGTATTCTTGCAGCAGATATGTCCTTATATGCTGCAGATTACAGAGCTGCTGAGAGAACCTTTCAGTTATTGACTCAGGCAGCCGGCAGAGCAGGAAGAGGTAAGTTCCCAGGAAGTGTTGTAATTCAGTCCTATCAGCCGGATAATTATAGTATAGTCAGTGCTTCAAAGCAGGATTACAAAGCCTTCTATGAAGAAGAGATATCTTACAGAAAGCTTCTTAGATATCCTCCGGCTGCGCACATGATGGCTATTCAGATCATGGCTAAGGATGAAAATTACGGTAAACAGCTTGCTGCAAGACTCAGAGCTGAGATTGAATTTTTAAAAATTGAAGACATGATCATCATAGGTCCGGCACAGGCAGCTATTGGGAAAATCAATGATATCTACAGAATGGTTATTTATTTAAAACATGAGGATCTGGAGGCCCTGGTTAAGGCTAAAGAAGCTGTAGACAGCCTGCTTGATTACTTTGATAAAAACAAGAAACTTAACGGGATCATGGTTCAGTTCGATTTTGACCCTATGCAGGGATTTTAGTATAATGCTTTATTGTTAAAGAGAATTAGAAAGGTAGTTTATTATGGCACTTAGAGAAATCAGAGAATATGGAGATGACGTTCTTGCACGCCCTTGTAAAGAGGTAAAAGAGGTTACTCCCAGAATTCGTGAACTTATTGATGATATGTTTGAAACCATGTATGAGGCAAATGGCGTAGGTCTTGCTGCACCTCAGGTTGGCGTTCTTAAGAGAATCGTTGTAATCGATTGTACTGGAGAGGATCCACATCTTCTTATCAATCCGGTTATTCTTGAGACAAGCGGTGAGCAGACTGGCTATGAGGGATGTCTTTCACTTCCTGGCAAATCAGGAGTGGTTACCAGACCTAACTATGTAAAAGTACGTGCTTATGATATTGATATGAAGCCCTTCGAGCTTGAAGGAACAGAGCTTCTTGCAAGAGCAATCTGCCATGAGACTGACCATCTTGATGGACATATGTATGTTGAGAAGGTTGAGGGAGACCTTGTAAATAATGAGGACCTTCAGGAGGAGGAACCATCATGACGAAGTCATGATTTGGAATGGTTCCGACGAAATGGCAGGATTACGAAGTAATCGTGCCGACACCGATGAAGCAGAGGATGCAGAATGAAAATAGTTTATATGGGTACACCGGACTTTGCAGTTCCGGCACTTGAGGAGATTATAAAGGCAGGCCACGAGGTGCTTTTAGTTGTAACTCAGCCTGACAGACCTAAGGGAAGAGGCAAGGAGCTAGCTATTTCTCCTGTAAAAGAATGTGCACTTAAGCATGGCCTTAATGTTTTCCAGCCGGAAAAGATTAAGACTCCTGATGCTGTTCTTGAACTTAAAAAGTATGATGCAGATATATATGTAGTTGCTGCCTTTGGTCAGCTTCTCTCTCAGGAGATACTTGATATTCCTAAGTTTGGCTGCGTTAATATTCATGCGTCACTCCTTCCAAAATACAGAGGAGCAGCGCCTATTCAGCAGTCAATCATTGAAGGTGATAAGGAGACAGGTGTCACCATAATGCAGATGGCACTTGGAATGGATACTGGTGATATCCTTGTTGCTGATTCTATCAAAATTGAAGATGACGACACAGGTGGAACCTTGTTTGATAAATTAAGCAATCTTGGTGGAAAGCTTATCGTAAAGGCTTTGCCTATGATTGAAAATGGTGAGATTACACCAGTTCCTCAGGATGAAGAAAAGGCTACAAAATGTGGCAAGATTACAAAGGACATGGGACTGATTAAGTGGGATATGCCTGCTAAAAAGATATCTGATCTTGTTAGAGCATTGAATCCATGGCCCAGTTCTTTTACAAAGTTTAATGGTAAGACTTTGAAAATCTGGAATGCAAAGGCTTTAGATGCAGCAGCAAATGGTGATTTCGGAACTGTTAAGGAAGTGAAGAAGGATTCATTTTCTGTAAACACTGGGGATGGCGTACTTGAAGTCTTTGAAGTTCAGCTTGAAGGCAAGAAGAGAATGAGCGTTAAGGATTTTCTTCTTGGATATGAGATTAAGGCTGGTGACAGCTTTAACTAAGGAGGAGCAGAGATGTACGGTTCATACGGATATGGGGCAAGTAGTTTGCTCTATAATTTCAGTTATATACTTGTGATTATAGGAGCACTTCTTTGCATGGGTGCAAGTGCTTTGGTTCAGTCTACTTACAAAAAGTATGCCAGAGTCAGAAGCATGAGCGGAATGACAGGCGCTCAGGCAGCTATGGAAATTCTTAGAAGAAATGGAATTACTGATGTTCAGGTTCAGCATGTGCCTGGAAATCTTTCAGATCATTATGATCCCAGAACAAAAACTGTAAATCTTTCAGATAGTACGTTTGGATCAACAAGTGTAGCAGCTATAGGTGTAGCTGCACATGAGTGTGGACATGTTTGCCAGCATTACACAGGATATGTTCCGCTCAGCATCAGATCTGCTATTGTTCCTGCAGCGAATATTGGTTCAAAGCTGGGTATTCCGATAGTTATGATCGGACTTATTATAGGATTTACTCCACTTGCTGAGATTGGTATATGGGTGTTTTCACTTGCACTGCTTTTCCAGCTTGTTACACTTCCTGTTGAGTTTGATGCTTCACACAGAGCTCTGGGAATGCTTACCGAGTATGGAATACTTTCTGACGAAGAGATAGGTCATACCAGAAAAGTACTTAGTGCAGCTGCAATGACTTATGTGGCAGCAGCTGCTTCAACCGTTTTGCAGTTACTTAGACTTGTATTGCTTGTAAATGGCGGAAGACGCTCGCGGAGATAAAATGGCTGATAATGTAAACTTAAGAAAAATAGCGCTGGATATACTCATAGAGATGGAGGACATTGAAAAGCGTCAGCTTTCAACGATAAAGAGAGTTCTTGATCACTATGATTATCTTGATGCTCAGAGTAAGTCATTCATTAAGTATCTGGCTGAAGGAACTGTTGAAAGAAAGATAACTCTTGATTATGTTATCAATGAGTTTTCCAAAACACCTACAACCAAGATGGCTGTGCCTATTTTGTGCATTTTGAGAATGGGTGCTTATCAGATTCTTTTCATGAATTCTGTTCCGGATTCTGCTGCTGTTAACGAAGCGGTTAAGCTTACCGGGAAAATGCATTTTTTTGGACTGAAGGGATTTGTTAATGCTGTCCTTAGAAATATAGCAAGGAAAAAAGAAAAGATATCCTGGCCTTCTGTTGGCGAATCAAACGAGAGCAGGGCAGAGTATCTTTCAGTAAGATATTCTGAGCCTAAGTGGCTTGCTGAAATGTGGTTAAATGACTATGGCTTTGAAAAGACCAGAGAGATGTTCAGATTCTTTTTAAAGCCAAGACCTGTAACAATCAGATTTGCCAGAAGACTTGATGCAGAAGCATTAAAAGAACTGATAGGAAGGATGAAGAAGGCAAATAATGGCAAGATAGAAATGAAGGTCAATGATCTTCTGCCTTATGCCATGGAGCTTAGCCATACTGATAATATCAGATATGTGCCTGGCTTTGATGAAGGTGCTTTCTTTGTTCAGGATGTAAGCTCAATGCTTGTGTGCGACCTGGCAGACTTTAAGAGAGACGGATTTGTTATAGATGTATGTGCAGCCCCTGGAGGAAAGAGCCTTCATGCCAGTGATAAGCTTAAGGGCACTGGACGGGTTATTGCCAGAGATATTTCTGAAAATAAGTGCATGGTTATACGTGAAAACGTACAGCGTATGCGTGTTGAAAATATTGTAGTTGAGGCGTATGATGCTGAAAAACATGATACCAATATGGAAAACAAGGCAGATGTTCTTCTGTGTGATCTTCCATGTTCAGGACTTGGTGTAATAGGCAGAAAACCCGATATTAAGATGAATACCGGAGAGGATGCGATTCTTAACCTTCAGCAGAAGCAGAGAAGCATTCTTGAGGCTGTTTGGAGTTATGTTAAGCCCGGCGGTATTATGATGTTCAGTACATGTACTGTCGCTAAGGAAGAGAATGAAGATAATGTCGAATGGATTCTGAAAAATTATCCGTTTGAACCAGTGGATTTTACTGATAAGCTTCCTGAAAAGATGAGGAATATTGAAACTGCGAAGAATGGTTATATTCAGATTCTTCCCGGAGAGTATGGAACCGATGGGTTCTTCATTGCAAAGTTAAGGCGCAAGGATGATTGATAATTTATTAGATATAAAATCCCTTACAAAGGATGAACTAACAGATAAAATTAAAGAAATGGGCGAGCCCGGCTTTAGAGCCGGGCAAATCTATGATTGGATGCACAAAAAGCAGGCAGCTTCCTTTGAAGAAATGACAAATCTTTCAAAAGGACTTAGAGAAAAGCTTTCAGCTGAGTGCAGGCTTGTTGCACTAAATACTGTCAGGGTTCAGGAATCAAAGATAGATGGTACAAGAAAGTATCTTTTTGAGCTCTGGGATGGAAACCTTATAGAGAGTGTTTTCATGAAATACAAGTTTGGAAACAGTGTTTGTGTATCCTCTCAGGTAGGCTGTAGAATGGGATGCAGATTCTGTGCATCTACTATTGATGGAGTTGAGAGAAATCTTGCAGCTTCAGAGATCTTAGACCAGATTTATTCCATAATGAGGGATACTGGTGAAAAGATATCCCGTGTGGTTGTTATGGGCAGCGGGGAGCCTTTAGACAATTATGATGAGATACTAAGATTTGTTAAGCTGCTTACGGATGAGAATGGATTAAATCTCGGTCAGAGAAATCTCACAATCTCAACCTGCGGAATAGTTCCTAACATGAAGCGCCTGGCGGATGAAAAGCTTCAGATCAATCTTGCTATTTCGCTTCATGCTTCCAATCAGGAGAAGCGACAGGAGCTTATGCCTATAGCTAACAAGTATTCCATGGACGAACTCATGGATGCCTGCAGATATTATTTTGATAAAACTGGCAGACAGCTTACATTTGAGTATTCTTTGGTTGGAGGAGTAAATGATTCCAGCGAAGATGCAGATGAGCTTGCAAAACTGCTTAAGAATATGAACTGTGTTGTAAACCTTATTCCGGTCAATCCCATAAAGGAAAGGGATTTTGTTGAAAGTAAGCGTGACAAGGTACTTACTTTTCAGCATAAGCTGGAGGACAGAAAGATAAATGCCACAGTAAGACGAGAGATGGGAAGAGATATAGATGGAGCCTGTGGTCAGCTAAGGCGCAGACATATCGAAGATATGAAGGGTTAAGAAATAAGATTCACATAGAAAGGTATTTTTTATGAAAACAGCTTTTGATAATGACAAGTACATATCCATGCAGTCTGAGAAAATCAGAGAGAGAATTGGTAAATTCGGTGGAAAGCTTTACATGGAGTTTGGTGGAAAGCTTTTTGATGATTACCATGCATCCAGAGTTTTACCTGGATTCCAGCCTGATTCAAAGATCAGAATGCTCACTCAGTTAAAAGAGGATGTGGAGATTGTAATTGTAATTAACTCTGGAGATATTGAGAAAAATAAGGTCAGAGGAGATCTTGGAATCACTTATGATATGGACGTTCTTCGTCTTATTGATGCATTTCATGATTATGGTCTTTATGTGGGCAGCGTAGTACTTACAAGATACGATGGAACAGAACAGGTTATTCAGTATCAGAAGAAGCTTGAGAGCCTTGGCCTTAAGGTTTACAAGCACTACACAATACCTGGATATCCTTCAAACATTCCGCTTATCATAAGCGACGAGGGCTATGGTAAAAACGAGTATATCGAGACAAAGCACTCACTTGTAGTAGTGACAGCACCTGGCCCTGGAAGTGGAAAGATGGCAGTGTGTTTATCACAGCTCTACCATGAACACAAGCATGGAGTGAAGGCTGGATATGCTAAGTTTGAGACTTTCCCTATCTGGAACATTCCGCTTCAGCATCCTGTAAACCTTGCATACGAGGCAGCTACAGTTGATCTTGCTGATATGAACATGATCGATCCTTATCATCTTGAAGCATACGGCGAGACAACAGTTAACTATAATCGAGATGTAGCTGTTTTCCCTGTACTTAATGCTATGTTCAAGGAGATTTACGGAGATTCACCATACAAGTCACCTACAGACATGGGTGTAAATATGGCAGGTAACTGCATTATTGATGAAGAAGCTGCTCAGGCAGCCGGAAAGCAGGAGATAATCCGCAGATATTACAAGGAACTCTGCGAAAAGAGAAAGGGCGACAGTTCACAGGAAAGAATTGATACCTTAGAGCTTCTCATGCAGAAGGCTGGATGTTCTGTTCAGGACAGACCTATTGTTGCAGCTGCTAACTTAAAGGCTGAGCTTACAGGAAGTCCTGCTGCAGCTATAGAGCTTCCTGATGGCCAGATAATCACAGGTAAGACCAGTGCTCTTATGGGAGCAACCAGTGCTATGGTACTTAATGCGCTTAAAACTATGGCCGGAGTTCCGGATGAAGTACAGCTCATTGCTCCTTCTATCATCGAACCCATTCAGAACCTTAAGGTTCAGCAGCTTGGTGGTCACAATCCGCACCTTCATGTAGGTGAGATCCTGATTGCGCTTACAATATGTGCGGCTTCTGATCCTTCAGCTAAGGCGGCTCTTGAGCAGGTAGATAAGCTGAGAGGTCTTGAAGTTCATTCAACAGTAATCCTTTCACCTGTTGATGAGAACACCTTCCATAAGCTTGGAGTTAACCTTACATGCGAGGCAAAATATCAGACTAAGAAGTTGTATCACGGTTGATGGGCGGTTTAACGGAAAAACATTTATTTCATAGTGTTTTTATAGAAAGATAATAATTAACCTTAATTTTGCGTGTTATAATTTATATTGTAATCGACTTGTTTATTGCATTTATGATTATGACTGACCTATATAATTAATGGAGGCGAATATGAATCAAAGTTTATATAACGCAGTATTTTGTGTTGGAGAGCAAAGAATTGACCCGTTCGCCGCTGCAAACGTGGATTTCGATAAAATAATTGGCGATATGAGGCTGGGTGGCTATGAGATTACATCCTTGAATGTAGCAGAGTTTATAGTTCTCCATCAGCTGGATGATATGAGAAAATTTAAGAATGCAATAATGGATGAATCAGCAGGATCAGATAATCGCGATTCATTCTGCCTGGAGAAATATGGCCTCTCATTTAAGGACATCGATGCTCTTGAACCTACAACTGATATTGAGTGGGATTTAAAGAGTGGTCAGGTTCTTATTTTCCTGGGACATGATGTTCAGTACAAGGAAGATGCTTATATGAAGCTCTTTGGAGATACACTCCAGAAATTCTGTCAGGAGACAGGATTTATTTACACTAAGCTTGGTGAGGCTCTTTAATTTGTTTATGAAACCGAATTAAACCTCTTCTTTCTAAAAATGATATAACTCTTCTAAAGATGGCTCGACGTGAGTATAGCTCCGCCGGGTCATTTGCTTTCTTCAAAAAAAATTTGAGCGATTTCATGATTATTTTTGATTAAAATTGCAATTTCTTAATATTTTCTTAAGAATCGGCGCAATATATTACAATCTCCTTAAAAAATTGATAGAATATTTTTAGTGTCGCCCTTGTTTTTAGTAGTATGGAGGAAAAAAATATGCTGAGTAAAGGAGATTGTGTAGTATACGGAAATCATGGACTTTGTGAAGTGAAAGACATTTTAGTACCGTCATTCTTGGAAAGGGGAAATGAGACATTATACTATAGCATGGTCTCTAGCATAGACAGCAAGGGGGTAATCTATGTTCCTGTTGAGGGAGCAGAGGAGAAGATGCGTGACGCTATTGATGCTGATGAAGCAGAGGAGCTTATCGACGAGATAGATGAGCTTGAGATTTATGACATTCCTGCAGGAAAGAAGGCAGAGGCTGTCATTGTTGACGTTATTAAGCGCAACCAGGCGCCTGAGATGATGTGCCTTGTTAAGTCACTGCGCAGAATTAAGGCAGTCAGAGCTGCTGAGGGAAAGAAATTCGCATCAATGGATGAGAAGTATCTTGGAATAGCTGAGAAGCTTTTATATTCTGAGATGGCTTACTCAATGGAGTCTAAACTTGACGCAGTTAAAGAGCGTGTAACAAGCGAGCTTTCACAGCTTACACTTGTTTGATAATTGATAGATATGCCGATATGGCAATGAATATATTAAAACACCGTGATCGTTTGATCACGGTGATTTTTTTACTAATAATTTTTGTCACCTATCTTGAAAGCCAAAATTGCACAGTTAAGTGAAATTATGAAGAATATAGATATTATTATCATGGCGATATTAAGCCCGAAATAATCACCAAGAAAGCCTGTCAGGGCGGTGAATACAACTCCGCCTATTCCGGTAGCTGTGGTTATCATTCCGGTTGCCGTTGCGGTCTTTTTGCCGGCAAGCGGAAACATTGTATTAAGAACACAAGGATAGATGGCACCACTTGCAAGACCAAGAGGAATACACAGTAAAAGTACAAGAATACTGCTGTTACAATTTGCCAAAATGATTGTGACAACGGGTATGGATATAATTGCTGTTATGAGTATGTTTTTTGCTTTGCTTGCAAAGTGACCTGAAAAAACTCTGGATGGAATCATGACAGCCCAGTATAGGGATAGGGCATATTTTCCAAGATCAGAATTAAGAGTATCCTTGAACAGAGTATCTACAAAAAAGGTAAAGCCATTTTCGAAACCTACATAGATACACATGATTACGCATAGAAGGAGAATTCCGCCAATCATGAAGCTGGATTGGTTATTTCCTGTAGGCGAGTTCTGTTCTTCAACTATTATGTGATCCTTTAGCTGATTTCTAGACTTATTTATTCCAATAAGTGATACCAGGCTTCCAAGAGAAAGTAGTGCAAATAATGTACGCCATGACATTCCTTTGCTTAAGTAAAAGCTTACTACGAGAGGAGAAACCAGAGCGCCTAAGGCATACATGGATGTGATATAGCCGATTTTTCTATTTCCGCTTACGGGGTATGCATCAGCGAGAGCAGCTATAGATATAAATTGAAGTGCACTGGTAGTAAGTCCTAAAAAGAACACTCCAAATATGAAGAGCTCACTTGCGTTAGTCAGCAAGATGATAAACGCTGCAATAAACTGCAAGAGAAGAAGAATGCTAATGCTTTTGGCTTTGCTGGTGCGATCTGCCCAGCTTCCAAGGATTAAAGGAGCAAGCATAGTGGCGAAAAGCTCGACAGATGCAAATAATCCCATGGTTGTAACAGATAGATCATAGTGCTGTCCGATATTCCAAAGGCTTGCCTGATATCCACCGGCTTCAAAGCCATTTATAAAAACTATAAGGAAGAGAATTAACCATAAGAAATCTTTTTGTATAGACATGTTATCTGTGTTCTTTTCCATGTATATACTCCTTTCCCCCGATAATCCTATATTACACGAAGTTTTAGGGCATTTGATGGAGTTTCCAATAATTTAGCAGAAAGTTAATAAAATCTTATGAATAAAAGTGAAGAATAAGCGACAAATACTGAATATAAAAGGTGAGACAAAAGGAAACATAGCGATTATAATGAAAGAATGCAGAAGGTATAGCCTGAGTATTCAGAAAATGCCAGAATGTTGACATAAGGGAGGAACAAAGAGTATGAGCGAAAAGTTTTTTCCGCTTGAAACCAAACATTTTATTATACGTCCGGAAGATGAGAAAGACCTTTTGGGGAAAGAGTGGTCTGTTTGTTTAAGGGACAATGATCAGACGAAAGTAGGAGCGCTTAATTTTGCTGGCGCCTTTGTAAATAATGAGGCAACAATTGGTGTAAAGCTTGAACAGGATTATGACAAAGCAGGAAACTATGCAGAAATCTTTTTTATTGTTGCAAAATCATTGTTTAGGTTTACTGATGTGAAAGAGGTTCATACAGAGTGCAGATATGAAGAAGAGCATCTGATGAAAGGAATTGAAAAGGCTGATTTCGTCTATCGTGAGACTGTAGATGGAAATCGCTATTACTCCATGAAAAAACAAAAGACAGTATGGACAGGGGTGTACATACTGATTGGCTTTATAGCTGGTTTTTTTATGGGCATTGTTTTTTCAAACCTGTGGCTGGGTACAATTTCTGGCCTTGTAATTGGCATAATTATAGGTGTTTTGATGGACAAAAAAATGGAAACGGTGTGATATAATTTACAATTATGAATTCAAAAACTATAAAATTATACGACGAAAAACCATATGAAACAGAGTTTGAGGCTACAGTTATAAGCTGCGAGCCTTCAGAAAAGGAAGCTGGGAAATATATTGTTGTTCTGGACAAGACACTTTTCTTCCCGGAAGAGGGTGGTCAGACTCCTGACAAGGGATTTATTGCAGCTTCAGATGAGAAGGCTATAGTATCTGATGTTCAGATAAAGGGAGATGTCATTTACCATGAAACGGATAAGCCATTTGATGTGGGAGCAAAGGTAAAGGGAGAAATCGACTTTGTCCACAGATTCAGCAATATGCAGCAGCATAGCGGCGAGCATATTTTTTCTGGAATAGTAAACAAAAAGTTTGGCTACGACAATGTGGGCTTTCATCTGAGTGATTCAGTTGTAACTATGGATTACAGCGGACCTATATCCAAGGAGGAGCTGGCTGAAATAGAACTTTTGGTGAATAAGGCCATATATGAAAATGTTCCGATAAATGCTGAATATCCTTCCAAGGAAGAGCTGGAAAAGATTGATTACAGAAGTAAAAAGGAACTTATAGGGGATGTCAGGATAGTTACTGTAGAAGGCTATGATGTATGTGCCTGCTGCGCACCTCATGTAAGGACTACAGGAGAGATAGGAATACTTAAGGTTATAACCTCACAGAACTATAAAGGTGGAACGAGAGTCAGTATCCTTTGCGGACGAAGAGCTCTGGAATACCTTGCAAAAGAGCATGATATGATAACTGAGCTTGCAAATGACCTCTCCACCTCATGGGAGAGCATTCCTGATCAGTTTAAGAAGCAGCAGGATGAAATAGCCCAACTAAAAAGAGCCTTATCTGATGCAGGTGAGAAGATACTGGAAAGTGAAATCCAGAAGCTTCCTGAAAGCATTCAGAACGTTTGCCTTTTTGCTGACAAGGAGTCAGATCCCAATGTAGTCAGAAGGTCTGTAAATAAGCTTGTTCAGACCAGAGAAGGCTATTGCGGAATATTCTGGGGAAATGATACAGAAGGCTACAGATTTATTATTGGATGCAGACAGGGTATGAACAGTAATGATATCTTAAATGAGCTAAAGAAAAAATATCAGGTCAGAGGCGGGGGAGCTCCTGCTATGGTACAGGGAAGCCTTACCGGAGCTGGTGAGGATGATATCAGAAATGTTTTTGAAAACCATAACATGTAAAGAGTGTTAGTTTAGGAGTCAGTTTTAATGGGAGATATGAAAGAATTTAGAAGGGGACTTACAGACGCCATTCCAATCTGTCTTGGATATCTTGCAGTATCCTTTGCATTTGGAATTCAGGCATCTGAAGCAGGCTTGTCTGTTTTTCAGGCATCACTTATGTCGCTTACGAACGTAACTAGTGCAGGACAGTTTTCATCACTTGATGTAATAAAGAGTAATGCATCTTTTGCAGAGATGGCGCTTTTGCAGCTTGTGGTTAACATTAGATATATGCTTATGAGTACAGCTTTGTCACAAAAGCTCTCCTCAAAGGAATCAACTCTTGCCAGATGCCTTGTGGCATACGGAGTTACTGATGAGATATTTGGTCTTAGTGTTACAAGAAAGGGCAGGCTTCACCCTTCCTATTCCTATGGACTTATTATCTGTTCAGTGTTTGGATGGGTTCTTGGAACCTTCCTTGGAGCTTTTGCCGGAAATATCATGCCTGACAGACTTATAAGTGCGCTGGGGCTTGCTATCTATGGAATGTTCCTTGCGATAATAATCCCTGAGACCAGAGAATCTACCTCTGTAATGGCAGTAGTTATAGGCTCAATGGTGCTTAGCAGTATATTTACTTATGCGCCCGGACTTAGGACTATCTCTTCAGGATTTAGAATTATAATTGTTACTGTAGTCATAGCCTCTTTGGCAGCTATTATTTTCCCTAGAAAAGAGGAGGCTTTAGATGAACAGAATATATAGTTACATATTTGTAATGGCGGCTGTAACATACCTTGTAAGAATGCTGCCGCTAACTCTGATTAGAAAGGAAATCAAAAGCGATTTCGTAAAATCCTTTTTATACTACGTTCCTTATGCAACACTTGCAGCTATGACATTTCCGGCTATACTATACGCTTCAAATGACATGAGAGCATCTATTGCAGGATTTGCTGTAGCTCTGGTTTTATCTTTCAGAAAGAAAAGCCTGCTTACGGTTGCAAGCTGCGCTTGTATAGCGGTATTTTTTGTCGAACTATTTATTGCCTAATAGCTATTTGTCACATAAGAAAGGAAAAACATATGCATATTGGTACAGGTTATGATGTACATAGATTAGTTGAGGATAGGAAGCTTATACTTGGCGGCGTGGAGATCCCTTATGAGAAGGGACTTCTTGGCCATTCAGATGCGGATGTTCTTTTGCACGCTATAAGCGATGCCCTTTTAGGGGCAGCAGCACTTGGGGATATTGGAAAACATTTCCCTGATTCAGATCCCAAGTATAAGGGAGCAGATTCCCTCATGCTTTTGTCTGAAGTTGGAAAAATGCTTGAAGAAAATGGATATCTCATTGAGAACATTGATTCCACAATTCTCTGCCAGGCACCCAAGCTTCGCCCTTACATAGATCAGATGAGACAGAATATTGCTGATGCACTTGGAATAAACATAGAGCAGGTAAGCGTAAAGGCTACAACTGAGGAGGGGCTTGGCTTTACCGGAGCTGGAGAGGGAATTGCAGCTCAGGCAGTAACTCTTCTGGCAAGCCCTATCGAGTACTATACTAAGAATGTGACATATCAGACAGGTGAAGCACCTCTGGGCGGATGCAGCGGTTGTCCTGCACAGAACAAAGGATGATTTATGGAAGAAAATAAGAATATAGATGATCTTGCTGGTGTAATCAGAGAGCGGTTTGAGGTTCCGGGAGAGCCGATGAACAGATACAGCCCATTGGCACTTGCATTTATGGGCGATAGTGTCTTTGAAATAATCATCAGAAGTATCGTAGTACAGACTGCAAACAGACCAGCAGGACAGCTTAACAAGATTAAGGTTAAGTTCGTAAATGCTGCAGCACAGGCTAAAATGATTGAAGCCTTAGAGTCTGAGCTTACAGACGAAGAAATGGATGCATATAAAAGGGGCAGAAATGCCAAGTCCTATACAAGTGCCAAAAATCAGAGCGTTGCCGATTACAGAAAGGCAACCGGCCTTGAGGCATTATGCGGTTATTTGTATTTAAAGGGCGATTTGGACAGACTTTTTTATCTTATAAGAAAAGGTATGGACGAGTTAGGATATAAAGAGGTTATAAAATGAGCGATTTTAAAGGAAAAAGAGATAGAAAAAAGGGCTATGACAAAAGAGAAAAGAGCAGCAATGATGCAGCTTTTTCTGATAATGAAATAGCTCCCCTTACAATTGAGGGAAGAAATGCTGTAACTGAGGCTATAAGAAGTGGAAGATCAATGGATAAGATTTTTATCCTTGATGGATGTCAGGATGGCCCTGTTGCTACCATTAGAAAAGAGGCTAAAAAGGCAGGAATCATGATGAAGTTTGTATCAAGAGACAGACTTGATCAGATTTCACAGACTGGTGCTCATCAGGGTGTTATAGCATACGCTGCAGCTTATGATTATTCTGAGATGGACGATATATTTGCCCTTGCAGAAGAGAGAGGAGAGTCTCCTTTTGTGCTGATTCTTGATAACATTGAGGATCCTCATAATCTTGGAGCTATCATCAGAACAGCTAATATCGCAGGTGCTCATGGAGTTATCATTCCAAAGAATAGAGCGGTAGGCCTTACAGCTACAGTTGCAAAGACTAGTGCTGGAGCTCTTAACTATACACCTGTTGTTAAGGTTACAAATATCGGAAGAACTATCGATGAGCTTAAGGACAGAGGAATGTGGTTTGTATGTGCTGATATGGACGGAGAGAGCATGTACAGCCTTGACCTAAAGGGCTCTATTGGCCTTGTTATCGGAAATGAAGGATCTGGGGTAAGCAAGCTTGTCAGAGAAAAGTGCGACATGGTTGCATCAATCCCTATGAATGGACAGATAAATTCACTTAACGCTTCAGTAGCTGCGGGAGTTCTTGCGTATGAAATAGTAAGACAGCGCGGCGGATATGGAAAATAAAAATGCTAAATAATGAAAATGATCAGACAGATGAGGAACTAATAGTCAGGATCCGCGAGGGGGAATCTGACATGATCGACCACATCATGAACAAGTACAAGGATGTGGTAAGAACAAAGGCCGGCACCATGTATATTCTCGGTGCAGACAGAGACGATCTCATACAGGAAGGAATGATTGGCCTCTTTAAGGCAATAAGAGATTATGACCTTGGAAGAGATGCAAGCTTTAGAACCTTTGCGGATTTATGCATTTCCAGGCAGATGTACACTGCAATTCAGGCCTCTAATCGAAAAAAGCATGCTCCATTAAACAGCTATATATCACTCTACGCCAAGGAGGGAGCATCAGAAGATGGTGGTGCTATATCATTTGAGCAGGCTATTGAATCTGTGGGTAATAAGGATCCTGAAATGCTTCTTATTGATCAGGAGAATGCCAGAGATATAGAAAACTTTATCGAGAGTGGACTTAGCGAGTTTGAGCAGGCTGTACTAGAGCTTCACATGACGGGTATGGGATATGCAGAGATAGCTAAAATTCTCAACCGGGATGAGAAGTCTACGGATAATGCTTTGCAGAGAATAAAGAACAAGATTCGTAAATTCGTCAATGAAAGAACGAATAAATGAATAAAAATTAAGGCTTTTTGTGCTTGCACTGAAAAAAACAGTATGATATAATAACTAAGCTGTTTGTAATCAGGACAGCATTTGTAACTAAAGGATAATATTGAAAAATATTAAGAATCATTGATATAAAAGAGGTGAGAAGATGAGACAGGAAATTCAGCCCGAGTACTATCAGGCAACTGTTACTTGCAACTGCGGTAACACATTCACAGTAGGTTCTACAAAGAAGGAAATCCACGTGGAAATCTGTTCCAAGTGCCATCCTTTCTATACAGGAACACAGAAGGCAACAGCTGCTCGCGGACGTATTGATAAGTTCAACCGTAAGTATGGTATGACTTCTAACAACGATTGATTACTTGTGAAGATTAGAGGTTGAGGCGGATGCCTCAACCTTTTTTCATATTCTATGGAAAAATGTTGAAAGGGTTTTGGGACCATGGCAAAGACAAAGATTAATCACTATTCTGGCATAGGCGGACAGGCAGTCCTTGAGGGCGTTATGATGCGAAATAAGGATCTTTACGCTGTCGCTGTCAGAAAAGAAGACGGAGAGATTGCAGTAGATGTTGAGCACTATAAAGGTGCAGGAGAGGCTAAAGGAATAACACATATTCCTTTCCTTAGGGGCGTTTTTGTGTTCTGGGATTCTCTTGTTCTTGGAATGAAGGCGATTAACTATTCTGCATCACTTTTTGGCGAGGAGGAAATTTCTTCAAGTAAGGATCCTATTACAGAAGAGGGAAAAGAGAAATTCATCATGTCCCTCACAACAGTTATTTCATTTATTTTCGCTATTGCTATCTTTATGGTACTGCCATATTACCTTAGCTCTTTATTTGGAGCATATATCAGAAACAGATCCATCATGACATTGCTTGAGGGAGTTTTGAGAATTCTGATATTCATTATCTACATTCTTCTGATTTCATGTATGAAGGATATTAGAAGACTGTTCAGATATCATGGAGCGGAGCACAAGTGTATCAACTGCCTTGAGAGAGGTAAGCCTCTTACGCTTGAAAATGTAAAGGAGAGCACCAGACTTCATAAGAGATGTGGAAGCAGCTTCCTTTTGTTTGTAATGCTTGTCAGCGTGATTTTGTTCTTCTTTATCAGAACAGAGTCAATACCGCTTAGAATTCTTATCAGGATAGCTCTTATTCCGGTTATTGCAGGAATATCCTACGAAATAATCAGACTCGCAGGCAGAAGCAACAACATCCTTATCAGAATCATTTCTGCTCCCGGACTCTGGCTTCAGAGACTTACAACCAAGGAGCCTGATGATGACATGATCGAAGTTGGAATTAAGTCAGTTGAGGCTGTTTTTGACTGGAGACAGTTCCTTGAAGATTCATTTGGATATAAGTTTGACGAAGAGGGAAACTGAAATTTGGATTATTTAAGCCTTTATAAAGAGGGCGAGGAAGCCCTGAAAAAAGTGAATATTGCAGATGCTTCCTTGGACGCAAGGCTTTTACTTGAGCATATTTGTGGAACCAACCACAATACGCTTCTTTCTCATGGTGATATGGAGGTTTCTTCTGAGCAGGAGAGCGCTTATCGCAGCATTATTGGCGAGAGAGCAAAGAGAATTCCTGTTGCATACCTTTTGGGAAATACAGAGTTCATGGGCATCGAATTCGATGTTACAAGCGATGTGCTTATTCCGAATCAGGATACTGAAACTCTGGTTGAAGAGGTTATGAGGATAATGCATGATGGTATGCATATTCTTGATCTGTGTACCGGATCAGGATGCATAGCTTTATCACTTTTGCATTACTCAAATGATACTAAGGCAGTTGGGACTGACTTATCAGAGAAGGCTTTAGAGGTTGCAAAGAAAAACGCAAAAAAGCTTGGTCTTGAGGACAGGTTTGAGGCTGTTAATACTGATCTTTTCCCGGAAAAGGCTAAGTATGACATTGTTGTTTCAAACCCTCCCTATATTCCGACTGCTGTTATAGAGACACTTGAGCCTGAGGTTAAGGTATGCGAGCCCTATATGGCACTTGATGGAAGTGATGATGGCCTTTTGTTTTATAAAAGGATAATTCCTGAAGCTAAGGAGTATTTATACACCAGTGGCTATCTTCTTGTAGAAATTGGATATGATCAGGGCGAGGTAGTAAAGAAGCTCATGGAAGAAAATGGATACAAGAATGTAGAGGTTATAAAGGACTTAGGCGGTAATGACCGAGTTGTCAGTGGTTGCTTCTATTAGCTGCTTATTTTGATGCTAATAACAAACAACAAAACAATTCGGAGGAAATAAAAATGTTTGATAGATTAGAAGCAATGGCTCGCAGGTATGAGGATATTACCATGGAGCTTGGTGAACCTGACGTGGCAGCTGACCAGAACAGGTTCAGATCACTTATGAAGGAGCAGAGCGATATTCTGCCCATCTTAGAAGAGTTTCAGAAATATAAAAACTGCAAGGCTACCATAGCTGATAGTGAAGAACTACTTGGGGCTGAGTCAGATGATGATATGAGGGAAATGCTCAAGGAGGAGCTTGCAGCAGCAAAGGAAGAGCTTCCTGAGATTGAGAAGAAGCTTAAGATACTTATGCTCCCCAAGGACCCTAATGATGATAAGAACGTTATTGTCGAGATAAGGGCAGGTGCAGGAGGAGATGAGGCGGCTCTTTTTGCGGCAGATATGTACAGGGTTTATACCAGATATGCAGACAGAATGGGCTGGAGAATAGAGACCATGAGCGTTGAAGATACTGGTATTGGTGGAATGAAATCAGTTAACTTCTCACTTTCTGGTCAGGGTGCATATTCCAGACTTAAGTTTGAAAGTGGAGTACATAGAGTTCAGAGAATTCCTGCTACAGAATCTGGTGGACGTATTCATACTTCAACTATTACTGTGGCAATCATGCCTGAGGTTGAGGACGTTGAAGTTGAGATAGATATGAACGACTGCAAATTTGATGTTTTCAGAGCATCAGGTAATGGTGGACAGTGCGTAAATACAACTGATTCAGCAGTAAGACTTACTCATATTCCTACAGGTATTGTTATTTCCTGTCAGGATGAGAAGAGCCAGATAAAGAATAAGGCTAAGGCTTTAAAGGTACTTAGAGCTAAGCTCTATGACCTTGAGAGACAAAAGGCGCACGATTCTGAAGCTGCTCTTAGAAAGAGTCAGGTTGGTACCGGAGATCGTTCTGAAAAAATCAGAACCTATAATTTCCATCAGGGAAGAGTTACTGATCACAGAATTGGATTAACTCTTTACAAGATAGATGCTATAATGAATGGAGACCTTGATGAGCTTATTGATGCGCTGACTACAGCAAGTCAGGCTGAGAAGCTTGCAGGACTTGAAGGTTAATCATTTTAATCTGTTATTTCTTTACTGAACATAGATTTGATCTGGCGAGGTGAGGTGCGTTATGAACGAGCAGATGAAGCAGGAACTGATTGAATGGGGTGTTAACTGGACAGATGTAGAAGCACGTTTCATGGGAAATGAAGCGCTTGTTGAGAGGTTTATGCTTAAATTTCTTAATGATAAGAGCTTTGAATCGCTCACCAGAGAACTTTCTAATCAGAATGCAGAAGAGGCTTTCAAGGCATGCCATACACTTAAGGGTGTTATGGGTAACCTTTCTTTGAATGGCTTTAAGACTTCGGTTCTTGAGCTTACAGAGATTTTAAGGGCTGGCTCTTTGGATGGAACACAGGAGCTTTATGAGGCCATTAAAGAAAAGTATGATCCGCTTATAGCAATCCTGAAGAAATATCAGTAATCTAAATCAAAATCAATTTGAGCTTCTGTCAGAAAGCTTTTAATATAGTCATCCCAGACTTTTTCGTATGACTTGTCTAAGACAAATCCAGAGAGAGCTGCACCGGTTGTAATTACCACGTGGCCCTCTGAGTATTTGATTACAAAGACAAAGGACGAAAGCTGGTCTTTGACTTCAAAGAAGTTTTCTGAGGATAGGAGCTCATTTTTTTTGTCTGGGGAAGTGCACATTACAAACTTGAAAGAAAGTGGAGTGCGTTTTCCTTTTATGAGATCAAAGCATTTGGGGCGAATCTCAGACCAGGCTGAAAAATCAAAGGCTGGAAGCTCAGATTCGTCTGACTCTGAATAGAAGGCTTTGTTCACATGACCGTCTATGTTATAGGTAATTCCAAGCTTCAGCTCTGCGCTGTCTAACAGGAATTTGTCGAAAATATCTGAAGCAAGAAATTTGCTCATGAAATCACGTGTATTTTTAATCTGTAAAGATATCATTTTTTTCCTTTTGTCCAATAAAAAATTTATTTCTATTTTTGTTCATTTTATCAGCATGTTTTGCTATTTTCCATACCTTAAAATGTGTTATCATGTAAAGGAGTGTTTAATACGAATAAAATTAAGAATATTATCGGGAGCTATAAATGCATATTGCAGTTTTTGACGACAATATAGCTGATAGGAAGCAGACTGAGAGACTTTTAAAAAGACAGTCTGACAGATATCAGAATGAGGGGAAGGAACACTTTTATATTGATTCATACGGAAACATGGAAGCACTCATGCGATTCCCTCAGATGTATGACATAATTTTTATTGATATGCAGAATCCGGTATCAGAAGATAGTCATTTCAAGAATGGGTTTGACGTTGCCATGGCTTTGTTTGAAGCAGGCGGAATCAAGAACATAGTTATGTGCTCATCTAAGCATGACTATGAGCAGATGGCGACGGAAGCTGGAATTCATGACAAAATGCTATATCTGAAAAAGGCAATAAAGGTTAAGGAACTTGAGGATATCCTTACTGAGTGCGAGATCAGGCTTGGAACACCTGAGGTCAGACTCGAGCTTAGAGGAGAAACAGAAACCATTTATGCTGTAGAGGATGATATTGTTTTTGCTAAAACAGAAGGAATGTATAAGGTAAAGGTTTATCTTACCGAGAACCGAAGCATTACTATCATATCGGATATATATAACTTATATGAGCAATGCACTGTTTTCAAGGCTGTCTGTCCTGTGTCGCAGAATGCGATGATCAATGTAAGGCACGTTGTCAGTGAATCTTTGGGTTCAGTGACAATGGATACCGGGGATAAGGTCAAGGTATCACTTCCTTACAAGGGGAACATCAAACTGGTGAGGAAAAGACTGGCAGCAGAGGAGAAAAAGTAAGAAAGGTCATTGGGCTTTGCACTATGATAGACGACAAGAAGATTATTGCTTTATGCACAACGAGAATCAATGATATCGATATTCATAGTTTTATAAGAACATTATATGAAGAGACCTGTTCCAAAAACTTTAGAATAATGGTTTTTACTTTGAACGCTGACATATATTGGGTAGAGGATGTATATCATTCAGAAGCATCAGTATTTGATGCAATCCCCTATGACCATATTGACGTTCTTATTCTTATGGACGAGCGTATTAAGAGCCGTAATGTTTCTCTTGATATTGTATCCAAGGCCAAAGAACACAACGTTCCTGTACTTACAATTGATGGGGAGTATGAAGGGACAACAACTGTAAAATATGATTATGAGTTGGGCTTCGAAAAGATGGTGCGTCATGTTATTGAGGAACACAACGTCAGAAGGCCACACCTTATGGCTGGCGAGCGCTGGAACAGATTTTCAGACGAGCGTATTAATGTATTTAAAAGATTATGCGGGGAATATGATATTCCCTGGGATGACTCCATGTATAGTCATGGGGACTTCTGGGCAGTTCCTGCCAGAGCTGCAACAAAAGAACTTCTAAAAAGAGATGAACTTCCTGAAGCTATTATCTGTGCTAATGATATCATGGCTATTAACGTGAGTGACGTTTTACAGCAAAACGGAGTTTCTGTGCCTGATGATGTCATAGTTACAGGGTTTGATGGAATAGCTGAGACGGATTTTTCTGTTCCTAAGATTTCCACAGTTAAATGTGACAGTATATTGATGGCAAAGACTATTGCTGAAATATGCGTAAAAGGTGAATATGACAAGCTGGATAAGGTATACAGAGTAGAGCCGGAGCTTGATATTAAAGAATCCTGTGGCTGTAAATGTCACAAAAAAACCAACTTTTCATATGTTGCCAAGATGAATGACAGCTTTTACAGATATACTGATGATGTAAGAGGAATGCATGCATTTACTACACGTTTGCAGTTGTGTAAAAGCTTTGACAAGGTTGCAGAGGAGCTGTATGACATTGTAACCAATAATACGTATCTTTTGCATAGCCTGACCTGCGTTCTTTATGGCTATTGCTTTGAGAAAAATCGCAATATTTTCCTTGATCCCGATGCAAAGTATGATATAACGCAGAAAAGAGTAATCTGTGATTTCCTGGCGGATCATGGATATGTGAAGGAACTTCCGGAGGATGTGGTTTTACCGCATCTTAGAGAGCTCCTTGAGGATGGACATCCGCTTATATTTAATGCGCTTGATAATATGGATAAGCCTTTGGGATATGTTTGCTACAGATTTGATAGCTTTAACATAATTGATTATTCCAAGACAGCTTCAATATCCAATTCTATCGCTATGGGACTTAGTGGATTTATCAACATGCAGCATCAGCACTATCTGGCAGATAAGGTTGATGAGATGTACAGATATGATTCACTGACAGGCTTGTACAACAGATCTGGTTTCCTTATGGCATTTGAGAACATAAAAGAGGACAGAGTGGATGAACAGCTGCCTGTTACAGTAATAATGGCGGATTTGGATGATCTCAAGGCTATAAATGATAACTACGGACATGATGCCGGAGATAAAGCTATAGCTACTGTTGCACGTGCACTTAAGGACTCCTGTCCAACCGGTTCTCTTTGTATGAGATATGGCGGAGATGAGATGTTTGCTTTACTGCTTGGTGAATGTGATGTTGATGAAATAATGAATCATATTCAGGAGCTTCTTAGAGTTTTCAATACCATTGCCGGATACGCCTATGAAGTTAATGTGAGCTGCGGAGCTTACTCGTCTGTACTTTCCGATGATCTTAGCTTTGATGATATGGTTAAGGGTGCTGACCAGCAGATGTATATGGTTAAAAAAGAAAAAAAGAGACGGAATGTAAATTGATTTACGGTTGCAATTATTAATGCTAGAATATGTAGTACGCAAAACTACATTGTATATCCGGTGATTTAGCATTAGATGAAAACCGGAGGATTGGAAAGATATGAGTTATAAGATAGTTGTTGATAGTTGCACCGATTTAACGGAGGATTTAAAAAAAGATCCCAGAATTGAAGTTATTCCTTTGATTCTTCAGGTTGGAGATTATACCGTATTAGACGATGAGAATTTTGACCAGCTTGATTATATAAAGAGAGTAGCAGAGTGTGAGACATATGCCAAATCGGCATGTCCTTCACCAGACAGATATAAGAGAGCTTATGAGTGTGATGCTGATGATGTATATGTAGTTACACTTTCATCTAAGCTTAGCGGAAGCTATAACAGTGCTCTTATTGGAAGAGATATCTATCATGAGGATGTTGGAGAGAAGAACATACATGTCTTTGATTCTCTTTCCGCATGCTGTGGTCAGACTAATATAGTGCTTAAAATCATGGAATATGCCGATGCAGGACTTTCCTTTGAAGAAGTAATAGAGAAGGTTGAAGAATACAGAGATCATATGGATACATATTTTGTATTGGACTCTCTGGATACACTTCGTAAAAATGGTCGTCTTACAGGTATGAAGGCTATCGTAGCTACTACATTAAATATCAAACCTGTATGCTATGCTATTGAAGGAACAATAGCTCAGTGGGGACAAGGAATTGGTATGCGCAAGGCTCTTATAAAAATGACAGAGCTTGTGGCTCAGAGAATTGTCGACGCTGAGAATAAAACTCTTATGATCACTCACATCAACTGCTATGAGCGAGCAGAGGTTGTTAAGAACCTTATTCTTTCAAAGGTGAATTTCAAGAATGCTATCATTGTTGATGGTGCAGGAGTTTCAACTACCTATGCAGGAGATGGCGGAATTGTAGTAACCTGCTAATAATATGGGATTTTGTAATTGTTTTTATCGGAACAATATCTCTATGGGGGAGTAGTAGATGGCTACTCCAAGTGCTATCTGAAGAATCAGGATAAGTGGAAGGAATACCACAAAGTACCAGTGCTTTGTCTTATGCCTGAAGGTGTACATTCCAACTATACAGCCGATGCTGCCACCCATAATTGCAAGTATGAAAAACACAGATTCCGGTGTACGGAACCTGTGTTTTTTTGATCTGCTTTTATCACTTCCCATAATGAGGAAGCCAAGAATATTTATAATTCCAAAATATGATAATAACAATGTAAGTGAGTTCATGAAATAAATTCTAGCTTATAGTCATTGAAATATCAATATTAGTTCTTACCTTCTACTTCCTGCATCTTCATAGCGCGAACCTTGCATGAAAGACCAAAGAGGTTTATGAAGCCCTCTGCGTCGTGGTGGTCATAAAGGTCACCAGTCTTAAAGGATGCGATAGACTCGTTGTAGAGAGAGTAGGGTGAAGATGTGCCAGCCTTGATGATGTTACCCTTGTAGAGGCGGAAGGTAACTTCACCTGTCACATACTTCTGAGTAGACTCTATGAATGCCTGCTCAGCCTCGCGAAGAGGTGTGAACCACTTTCCTTCGTAAACGAGATCAGCAAACTTATTGCCCATATCCTTCTTCATTGTGTAGGTATCACGATCAAGAATGAGCTCCTCAAGCTGCTGGTGTGCTTCATAAAGAATAGTTCCGCCAGGAGTCTCATAAACACCACGGGATTTCATACCAACTACACGGTTTTCTACGATATCTACGATACCGATACCATTCTCTCCACCAAGCTTATTAAGTGTGCGGATGATATCAGAAACCTTCATTTCTTTTCCATTAACTGACTTGGGAACGCCGCCCTCGAAAGTCATAGTAACAGTTGTGGGCTCATCAGGTGCATCCTCTGGGGTTACGCCGAGTACTAAGAGATGCTTGTAGTTAGGAGCCTGTCCGGGATCCTCGAGCTCAAGACCTTCATGAGAGATGTGCCAGAGGTTACGATCACGGCTATAGCTGCTGTCAGCAGAGAAAGGAAGATTGATGCCATGCTGCTTGCAGTACTCAATCTCTGATTCACGTGAATCCATGTTCCACTTATCACTTCTCCAAGCAGCGATGATCTTGATGTCAGGTGCAAGTGCCTTGATACCAAGCTCGAAACGGATCTGATCGTTACCCTTACCAGTAGCGCCGTGGCAGATTGCAACAGCACCTTCTTTTCTGGCAATCTCAACAAGCTTCTTTGCGATAAGAGGACGAGCCATGGAAGTTCCAAGGAGATACTTGTTCTCATATACAGCGTGTGCCTGAACACAGGGAACAACGTATTCGTCGCAGAATTCATCAATTACATCAAGAATATAAAGCTTGGAAGCACCACAGCTTGTAGCTCTCTCTTCAAGACCGTCAAGCTCTTCCTCCTGTCCACAGTCGATGCAGACACAGATAACTTCATAATCATAATTCTCCTTAAGCCAGGGAATGATAGCAGTTGTATCAAGTCCTCCTGAATATGCAAGAATAACCTTTTCCTTTGCCATGGTAATGTCTCCTCTCTTTTAATGAATAAATTTTTCCATTTGATGAATAAACTATTTGATTATGCAAGTCGGATGTATATATAGTAATTATTTGTATAAATACATCGGATAATCAGTTAAATCAAGACTTTTTTGAGTTGTCTTAACCTTTGCTTATCGAAAACTATACATCACCATAAACATAATTACAAGTACTTTATGCATAAAAATTTATAAAATTCACATTTAACTGCATAATTATAAATAATCCTTGCATATTTACGATTTAGTGATTATACTAATGCACAAAGCTAATCCTTATTCTATATGAAAGCACATAAAAACCTATTAGCTTTTAGCTATTACATATAAGTAAGGCGAAGGATGTATATAAGAAAATGACAGGGCGTGATTTGCCGTCGTCACTTAATCGGTGTCCTTTACCGATTTAGTGACGTAACGAGCAAATATCGAGCGAAAGCGTCCCTGGAGTTACCTTATATATATCAACAGCCGTATTACATGGAGGAACACAATGATTAAGGTTGGAATTATTGGTGCGACTGGTTATGCAGGAGCAGAGATTGCAAGAATTATATATGGACATCCCCAGGCCGAGGTTGTTTGGTATGGATCCAGAAGCTATATAGATGAAAGATTCAGTTCTATATTTGGAAACTTCTTTGAAATAGTTGATGAGAAATGCCTCGACGATAATATGGAAGAACTTGCTGAAAAGGTTGACGTCATTTTTACAGCAACGCCCCAGGGCCTCTGCGCAGGACTTGTGAATGATGAGATTCTTAATAAGGTAAAGATCATTGACCTTTCAGCTGATTTCAGACTTAAGAATGTGGACATTTATGAGAAGTGGTATGGAATAGAACATAAATCTCCTCAATATATAAAGGAAGCAGTTTATGGTCTTTGTGAAATAAACAGAGAGGATATTAAGGGAAAACGTCTGGTTGCTAATCCTGGATGCTATACGACCTGTTCAATTCTGACAGCGTATCCTCTTGTTAAGGAAAAACTGATCGATCCAAATACCCTTATAGTGGATGCTTTAAGCGGAGTGTCAGGAGCAGGCAGAGGAGCAAAGACAGTAAACCTTTATTGTGAGGTTAACGAAAGTGCAAAGCCTTATGGAGTTGCAAATCACAGACATACACCTGAGATTGAGGAGCAGCTTGGATATGCATTTGGAGGAAATATCGTAATCAACTTTACTCCTCATCTTGTACCCATGAATAGAGGCATCCTTGCTACAGAGTATGCGAGTCTTATTAAAAAGGAAGACGGAAGCCTTCCTGGTGAAGAAGAGATAAGAGCTGTTTATGAGAAGTATTACAAAGATGAGAAATTCATAAGAGTGCTTCCAAAGGGAACATATCCTGAGACAAGATGGGTGGAAAATAGTAACTACGTAGATATAGGCTTCAAGATTGATGAGAGAACAGGAAGGATCATCATGATGGGAGCACTTGATAATCTGGTAAAGGGTGCAGCAGGACAGGCTGTTCAGAACATGAATATTATGTTTGGTCTTGACGAAGCAATGGGACTTGATATGGTTCCTGCTTTTCCCTAATGAATAAAAATGAGGATGTGGGTCGGATGACCCGTTATGAAAAAGTAAGTAGGAGATAAGCATCATGGTACGCGCAATGAAGATAGAGGACTACAATGAAGTCTTCGCACTTTGGAACTCGATAGATGGTTTTGGGATACGCACAATTGACGATTCCTATGAAGGAGTAGAGATGTTTCTTAAAAGAAATCCCACAACCAGTGCAGTTGATGTAGAGGATGGCAAAATCGTAGGAGCGATTCTTTGTGGACATGATGGCAGAAGAGCCAGCTTTTACCACGTTTGTGTTAATAAGGAATACAGACGACATGGAATAGGGAAAAAGATGGTGGAGTTCTGTATAGAAAGGCTTAAGGAAGAAAAGATAAACAAGGTATCACTTAATGCTTTTGTTACGAACAAGGTAGGTAATGCTTTTTGGCAGAAGATGAACTGGACACTCAGGGATGACATGAATTATTACGACTTTACCTTGAATGAAGACAATCGTACAGAATTTTTACATTTAGACTGATTCATCGAATACATTGAAAGATAAAGCTTTGGACTTTTGGAGGATGACATGAAGACAATAAAAGGCGGAGTTACAGCAGCAAAAGGATTTAAAGCAGCAAGTACAGCTGCAGAGATTAAGTATAAAGGACGCAAGGACATGCTCCTTATCTATAGTGAGTCTCCTTGTACAGCTGCTGGTGTTTTTACAAGTAATGTAGTTAAAGCAGCACCTGTAATGTGGGATAGAGAAATCTGCAATGGAATCCATCCTGTTCATGCAATAGTTGGTAATTCTGGAATTGCAAATGCCTGCACTGGTGAACTTGGAAAACGCATTTGTAAAGAGACAGCAGATGCTGTGACTAATCTTCTTGGAATTCCTGAAAATTCAGTTCTTGTAGCATCCACAGGTGTTATTGGAATGCAGATGAATATGGAAGCTGTAAAGAAGGGAATCTGCGACATGGTTCCGAAGCTTTCTGATACCACAGAAGCTGGCACAGGTGCAGCAGAAGCCATTATGACAACAGATACCTACGCAAAAGAGATGGCTGTGGAATTTGAGCTTGATGGCAAAACCTGTACAATTGGTGCGCTTGCTAAAGGTTCAGGAATGATTCATCCGAACATGTGCACAATGCTTTCTTTTGTGACCACAGATGTTTCTATATCACATGATCTTTTGCAGAAGGCGCTCAGAGAAGTGGCTAATGAAACCTATAACATGATTTCTGTTGATGGAGATATGTCCACTAATGACTCTGTAATGGTTCTGGCAAATGGCGAAGCTGGTAATAGCGAGATCACAGAAGAGGGCGATGCTTACAATACCTTCAAAGAAGGTCTTTATACTATCTGCAGAGAAGTTGCAAGAATGCTTGCAGGTGATGGTGAAGGAGCAACAGCGCTGTTTACAGTCCATGTAAAAAATGCTGACACAAAAGATAATGCAAGAACACTTGCAAAGTCCGTTATCTGTTCATCACTTACTAAGGCAATGATCTATGGTCATGATGCGAATTTTGGAAGAATACTATGTGCACTTGGATACTCAGGGGTTCTCTTTGACCCTGAAAAGGTTGAACTAAGTATTCATAGTGAAGCAGGAAATGTTCTTTTGTTCAAGAATGGTGAACCTCAGGCGTTTGATGAGGAATATGCAACAAAAGTACTTTCAGAAAAAGAAGTGATCGCTGAGGTTGATATGAATCTTGGAAATGAGGAAGCAACAGCCTGGGGATGCGATCTGACCTATGATTATGTAAAGATTAATGCAGACTACCGCTCTTGAGCTTAGGAGCTGACTTCATTTATATAGGAGGGAAAAAAGATGGACGACCACATGCAGGAAGTATTGAAAAAAGCGGAGGTGCTTATTGAGGCGCTTCCTTATATCCAGAAATACAATCGCAAGATCATAGTAGTGAAGTATGGCGGAAGTGCTATGGAGAGCGAAGAGTTTCAGAAGAATGTAATTAAAGATGTTACCCTTTTGAAGCTGGTTGGTTTCAAGCCTATCATTGTTCATGGTGGTGGCAAGGCTATCAGCAAGTGGGTTGGCAAGGTAGGAAAAGAGGCTGAATTTGTAAACGGCCTTCGCGTAACTGATGCAGAGACCATGGAAATCGCTGAGATGGTTTTGAATCGTGTAAACAAGTGCCTTGTAAGAATGGTTCAGGAGCTTGGCGTTAAGGCAATTGGAATAAGCGGCAAAGATTCTGGACTTTTGAAGGCAAAGAAAAAGCTCTCAGGCGGACAGGATATCGGATTTGTTGGAGACGTTGAGACAGTTGAACCTAAGATTCTTTACGACCTTTTGGATAACGACTATCTGCCAATTGTCGCACCTGTTGGAATGAATGAGAACTTTGAAACCTTTAATATAAATGCTGATGATGCTGCCTGCGCAATTGCGAAGGCTTTACATGCAGAAAAGCTTGCTTTCCTTACTGATATAGAGGGAGTTTACAAGGACATCAATGATCCTTCAACCTTTATTTCCAGACTCACAACCTCTGAGGCGGATGCTCTTATTGCCAGCGGAAATATTGGGGGAGGAATGCTTCCTAAGCTTGCAAACTGTACAGATGCAGTAAAGGAGGGCGTTCAGAGAGTGCATATTCTGGATGGAAGAATTCCCCACTGTCTGCTTCTTGAATTCTTTACTAATAAGGGTGTCGGAACTATGTTCGTGTCAGATGAAGACGAGCAGGAATGAGATTTCAGAATATGGGAGTGTTTTGCTATGAGTGAAAAGATGAAGAGCTATATCGAGGAGGCTGAAAAGGACCTTCTCCATACATATAACCGTTATCAGATTGTGCTTGATAAGGGCGAGGGTGTGAACCTTTATGATCTTGATGGGAAAAAGTACCTTGATTTTGTGTCTGGAATAGGAGTTTTTGCTCTTGGATATGGCAATAAAGAATATAATGATGCCCTGAAAAACCAGATTGATAAGGTTATTCATACTTCAAATTATTATTACAATGTGCCTGCTATTGAGGCTGCAAAGAAAATAAAAAAGGCTTCCGGGATGGACAGAGTATTTTTTACAAACAGCGGAGCTGAAGCAGTTGAAGGAGCACTTAAGGCAGCAAGAAAATATGCCTTTTTAAGAGATGGACACACAGATCATGAGATTATTGCAATGAACCATTCCTTCCATGGAAGAACATTCGGAGCTTTGTCTGTCACTGGAAATCCTCATTATCGTGAAGCTTTCGAGCCTATGATAGGTAATATAAAATTTGCAGACTTCAATGACCTTGAGAGTGTTAAAGCTCAGGTTACAGATAAGACCTGCGCAATAATAATGGAGACTGTTCAGGGTGAAGGCGGAATTTATCCTGCTACGAAGGAATTCATAGAGGGCGTCAGGGCTCTTTGTGATGAGAAGGATATTTTACTTATCTTAGATGAAATCCAGTGCGGAATGGGAAGAACAGGGTACATGTATGCATGGCAGAAATTTGATGTTAAGCCAGACATTATGACCACAGCTAAGGCTCTAGGCTGCGGAGTGCCCGTTGGAGCATTCCTTATGACTGAAAGAGTTGGCCAAAGATCTCTTGCTGCAGGCGACCATGGAACTACTTACGGTGGCAATCCTCTTGCTGGCGCTGCAATAGATAAAGTCCTTGATTTATTCGAAGTGAAACATATAATAGATAACGTGAGAGAGGTTTCTTCTTATTTGGAGAAGCGTCTTGATGAAATAAAGGATAAATATGACGCTATTATAGACAGGCGCGGAAGTGGACTTTTGCAGGGACTCGAGTTTGACCATCCGGTTGCTGACATAATAAATAAAGCCCTTGAAAATGGACTTATTCTGATAAATGCAGGAACAAACATTATTCGTTTCATACCACCTCTTGTAATTACAAAGAGTGATGTCGATGAAATGATCTCAATCCTGGAGGCCTCTATAAGCGTTTAATGAGGTGAATATGAGAATAAGATCAAGGCTGCTTGGAGCAGTACTAATAATTGCACTGCTTCTGGCAGCTTTTTATTATGCAATGTCTGGACAGAAGCTTTCTGAAGAAAAGGCTATTTTTGGAGCTGGTAGTAAAACAACGATTAAGCTGTGGTACACCGATGAGGCACTGACTGATTACCTTACAGCTAAGGCGGTTGAGTATAACAATCTGAATTCCAGAGCCAGAGTTGAGCTTTCCTGTGTGTCTGGTCTTGAATATCTTGAAGAGATAAACAGAGCTTCAGTTGATCAGGATGACTACCCGGATGTATTTATTACAACGCATGATAACCTCGAAAAGGCATATCTTGCAGGGCTTTCTGGTGAGATTGATGATCCTTCATTCCTTATGGATGAGGCTAATGGTTATAGCGAGGCAGCTCTAAATTCAGTGAAATATAAGGATAAATTTATCGCTTATCCCTACTATTTTGAAACCAGTTCACTTGTGTATAACAAGACTTACCTTGAGGATGAGGTAAAGGCAAAAATCCAGGCCGAAATCGATGCGGCAGAAGGTGAGGCTGCACAGGCAGCAGTTGACGAAGAGGAACCTACAGAAGACGTGGAAGGTATGGATTCCGATATTTCTACTGCTGACACTAGTGAAGTTGAGATGAGCCAGGAGGAGCTTGATAAAGCTGTTACAGAATCTCTTCCAGCTACTATTGAAGATATCCTTGTTTTTGCCGATAACTATAATGCCCCCGAAGCTGTTGAATCAGTATTTGAGTGGGACGTTACTGATGTTTTCTACAATTATTTCTTTGTGGGCAATTATCTTAATGTCGGTGGCCCGGCTGGTGATGATATTAGTCAGATCGATGTATATAACCAAAACACCATCAATTGCATGAGCTTTTATCAGCAGCTCAATCAGTTCTTTGCTATAGATGAGGATGCTGTTAACTATGAGAAGGTTGTTCAGGATTTCATAGATGGAAAGACTGTATTTACCGTTGCAACTTCTGATGTCGTTTCCAAGATTGAAGAGGCTAAGGCTGAAGGAAAGTGTAGCTTTGATTATGGCGTTGCAACTATGCCTTCTCTTAATGAGACATATCTTACAAGAACAATGTCAGTTACAAACTGCCTTGTAATAAATGGATATTCTGAGCATGAAAAAGAGGCAAACTCTTTTGCCAGATTCCTTTGCAATGAAAATACAGACAATATGTATACTATGAGCGGAAAGCTTTTAGCACATAGTAAAGTGGCTTATGAGAACGCATCACTTTCTGCATTTTCTGATGTTTATGCAAATTCTGTTCCGATGCCTAAGCTTATGGCAACCAGTAATTTCTGGGTTCAGCTTGAGATTGCTTTCGCAAATATCTGGGATGGAGAGAATGTTAATGACACATTAAGACAGCTCTCAGAAAGTGTTAAGCTCCAGATTGGAGGCGAGGAAGTACATGAAGAAGTGCTTCCGGATGCTACAGTAACAATTACAGAAGCAGAATAGACAAAAGAAATTGTCGAGGACGAAGTTTTTTTGTAAATGTTACGAAAATATTACAAGTATCTTGCATGGGATTTTTATTTCAGCTATTATGATAAATAGCGTGGTGGGGACCTCCTGATTTATAGGAGGAGACATGCAGAAAAAAATAAAAAAGGGTGTCATAATTACATTATTTATGACATCGGTAATAATTTCCGGATGTTGTCGTAAAGATTCGGAAATAATACTATCAGAACCTGCAGAGGTTCAGGAAGTTTCAGCAGCGGAGGCAAGCTCTTTGACTGAAGCTGAAACTGAAAAAACTGATCAGAGCAAGGCTTCAGAAAAAGCATCAGAAGAGATATCTGTGAAAGCAGAGGAACCTGAGGAAGATATCATGGTTCATGTTTGCGGAGCAGTAATGTGCGAGGGTGTTTATGAGCTTTCGCATGGTAGCAGAGTCATAGATGCTGTCAGGGCAGCAGGCGGTTTTGACGTGGAGGCAGATACTTCTTATGTCAATCAGGCTCAGGTTTTAGAGGATGGAGTTAAGCTTAAGATTCCGACTAAAGCCGAAACCGAGAAGCTGACTGAGGATTCATCTGAAGCAGATATTGCAGTACAGCCTACTGAGGCAGGAATTACTGGAAGTACAGAAGATAAGACAGACAGTAAGGATGGCAAGGTAAACATTAACACTGCATCTGAATCAGAACTTTGTACCATATCCGGAATAGGACCCGGAAGGGCTAAGAAAATTCTGGAATACAGGGAACAAAACGGGAAGTTTGAAAAGATAGAGGATATCATGAAGGTATCCGGAATAAAGAACAAGTTTTTTGACAAGATTAAGGACTATATAAAAGTTTAACTTTGACGGAGAGTGAAATGGCGAAGAGAGTACTCGTTGTTGATGATGAGAGGACAATTGTTAAGGGCATTAAATACAGCCTTGAGCAGGATGGAATGAAGGTTGACAGTGCATTTGATGGTGAAGAAGCACTTCAGTTTGCTAAGGATAACACTTATGACATCATTCTGCTGGATGTAATGCTTCCTAAGATGGATGGTTTTGAAGTATGCCAGCAGATTAGAGAATTTTCATCAGTTCCGATAGTGATGCTCACAGCCAAGGGCGATGATATGGATAAGATATTAGGTCTTGAGTATGGCGCAGATGACTATATCACAAAGCCCTTTAACATTCTCGAAGTAAAGGCCAGAATTAAGGCTATTATGAGAAGAACTAACAAGCCCGAAACTCAGGCAAGTGTGCTGAATTTTGGTGAGCTTATGATAAATGAAGAATATCGTCGTGTTTATGTTGGCGATAAGGAAATCAATCTTACAAGCAGAGAGTTTGATGTACTTGAGTTCCTTGTTTCTACACCTGGTAAGGTTTATAACAGAAGCGAACTCCTTCATGCAATCTGGGGAGAGGATTTCCCTGGTGATGAGAGAACTGTCGATGTTCATGTTAGAAGACTTAGGGAGAAGCTTGAGAAGAGCCCCAGTGAGCCTCGTTATGTTAGAACCAAATGGGGATCAGGATATTATTTCCAGGCATAAAAAGAGAGAACAAAATTTCCTATGAAGCTGAATCCTTTTAAGAGTCTAAGGTTTAGAATATTTATTATTGTCTTGTTTACGGGGTTTATTTCATGCCTCGTAATTCATTTTGCAATTCTTGAGAGCTACGAGGACCGAGCGGTCAATGTTCGCGAATCCGAGGTCTCTACGCAGCTCATGATTCTGGCGAATCATCTTATCAATTACAATTATTTCTCAGACACAACTTCAGAAGTAATTAATGCTGAGCTTGATATGCTGGCAAACCTTTACGATGGACGAGTTATGGTTATCGATCATAACTTAAAAATCGTAAAGGATACATATGGAATCAGTGATGGAAAGATTATCATTTCTGAGGAGGTTGTAGACTGCCTGAAAAAGGGTAGTGCAGGAGCAAGCACTGTTTATGACAAAAACAATGGCTACATAGAAATGACCGCTCCTATTACAGAGACGATGAACTATGAGAGCGGTGACGTGGCTCCTGGTGCTAAGACTCAGGATGTTGTAAGAGGCGTACTTCTGATAAGTGTTTCAACAGATTATATCAGTACGACGCTTGATATTTTGTCACGAAGAGCGATCTCTATTGAGATTATTGCTTTAATCCTTATCTTTGGTATGGCTGTATGGCTTTCAGGCAAGCTCCTAAGACCCTTCGACAGAATCACACTTGCTATTAATGATGTTAAAGCCGGTTTTACAAATGAACCCATAGAGGGATCTGATTATTATGAAACCATGCATATTATTCAGGCATTTAACCAGCTTTTGCAGAGGATGAATGCCCTTGATGAATCAAGACAGGAATTCGTATCAAATGTGTCTCATGAGTTGAAGACTCCCATCACATCAATGAAGGTGCTTGCAGATTCGCTTATCATGCAAGAGGATGTCCCTAATGAAGTCTACAGAGATTTCATGGAGGATATTGCGGCTGAAGTAGACAGAGAGAATCAGATAATAAATGACCTTCTTGAACTTGTCAGAATGGACAAGAAGGCAGCAGCTTTGAATATTACCTCAGTTGATGTAGTACAGATGATGGAGATCATCATGAAGCGGATAAGGCCAATAGCCAGAAAGAGAAACATCGAACTGACACTTGAAACTACCAGAGAAATCACTGCAGAAATAGACGAGGTTAAGCTTTCACTTGCTCTTATGAACCTTGTGGAAAATGCAGTTAAATACAACAAGGATGATGGCTGGGTAAAGGTTAAGCTTGACGCTGATCACCAGTATTTTACATGCGAAATAAGTGACTCTGGAATAGGTATTCCGGAGGAAAGTCTTGATAGGATTTATGAGCGTTTTTACAGAGTTGATAAGTCAAGAAGCAGAGAAATCGGTGGAACTGGACTTGGCCTTTCCATTACGCACAGTGCGATTTTACTGCACAGAGGAACAATAGATGTAACAAGTGTGGAGGATGAAGGAACTACATTTACCGTTAAGATACCACTTATGTATATGCAGTCTATGGAATAAAATATGAAAACTATTATTGAGAGATTGATAAATTGCATATTGTGCCTGGTCATGGTTATATCTGTGGCTGGATGTGGTAATACTGCAAAGGAACCCAAGGAAAATGTGGTACAGGTTTACTATGTCAACAATGATGAATCAGGTATCATTTTCCAGGATTATGAGGTGCAGGCATCTATGGATGACACAGATGCTGTTATTGACGAGCTTTTAGTACAGATGGAGACTATGCCTGAGAAGCTTGAGTATGAGGCTCCTATCTATGGACCGATTTACCTTCGCTCCTATAATTGCAGCGGTGGACTTTTGACTTTAAACTTTGCTAGCTCTTATTTTGAAGCTGATGAAACTACTGAAATACTCGACAGAGCAGCTATGGTTCGTACTCTGACACAGGTACCCGGAGTTGATTATGTAACCTTCCAGGTAGCAGGTGTTCCGCTTGCAGACAGCGAGGGCAATATCATTGGAAATATGTCTGCTGACAACTTTGTTTATAATGCAGGAAATGAGATCAACACCTATGAGAAGGTTGAGCTTGTTCTTTATTTTGCAACAGAGGATGGGCAGCAGCTTATGCCTGTTTATAGAAGCGTTGTTTACAACAGTAATATTCTTATGCAGAGACTAGCTATTGAACAGATCATAAGCGGTCCTAATAACGACGTTTCATATCCTACTCTGAATCAGCAGACCAAGATAAATTCTGTTTCTGTAAGAGACGGAGTCTGCTATGTGGATTTTGATAATAACTTCCTGATACAGCCTTATTCAGTTTCATCAGAGGTTGCAATATACTCTCTTGTTAATACAATCTGCGCCATTTCAGACGTCAATAAGGTTCAAATCTCAGTTGGTGGCTCTTCAGATGTAGTCTTTATGGAATCTATATCTTTGAACACTGTATTTGAACGAAACCTTGATATAGTCAAATGAAAGGGTGATAACTAAATTATGAAAAGACCGCTTTGCGTAGTAGCACTTGTTTTCGCAGCGGCTATCTGGATTTTCCTTAAGGTGATACCTTCTGGAGAATCTTCTAATGTGCCTGATCAGGCAAATATTACATGTATCGGTCGTGTGACCGGAATAGAAATAAAGGAAAATGTGTATACGGGTGAAGAAGAAAGTGTGGTGTATCTAAAACAATTGGAAGAAGATACAACGGTGCTGGCTTATTTTTCACCTGTAGTTGAACCGGAGATTGGAAAGGTTATCAAGGTTACTGGCAATTGTAAACAGTTCAGAAGTGCAACGAACCCTGGGGAGTTCGACAGTAAAAACTATTATAGAATACTAAGAATAGCCTACCAGATTAAGGGTGCCAAAATAGTAGCTGAGGGAGGTAAGGCTGACTTTATAAAGAACACAGTCTATGGCTTTAAAAGAAGCTGTGAGAGGACTTTGGACTCCTGTCTTAATGCAGAGGATGCCGGGGTGATGAAAGCAGTTCTACTTGGAGATAAGGGTGATCTTGATGACGAAATTAAAGATATTTATAAACGGAATGGAATAATACATATTATTGCTGTTTCGGGGCTTCACATTTCTATATTGGGGTTATCATTATATAAGCTTTTTCGGAAGGCGAGCCTATGGGTAATACCGTCAGCTGCTATATCAATTTCAGTTATGTATCTGTATGGAATTATGTGTGGCATGAGTACATCGGCTTTCAGGGCAATAGTGATGTTTTCGGTGAGGCTCCTTGCAGATGTGATTGGTCGGACTTACGATATGCTGTCAGCCCTTGCACTTGCGGCAATTCTATTGCTTATCGAGCAACCGCTTTATATAAGACACAGCGGATTTTTGATGTCCTTCGGGGCAGTGCTTGCTCTTGGATATGTACTTCCGGCTTTTCCAGAAGCAATCAGGAATGGACCACTTAAGATTGTGATGGGCAGTTTTTCTATTTCTCTAATGACATTTCCGGTCTATACAAGTTTCTATTACACATTCCCTATAGTTTCATTTGTTTTGAATCTGTTCGTTTTGCCACTTATGTCAGTGCTTATGTTTTCAGGATTATTATGTCTATTCCTGGGAGGAATAGTATTACCTCTTGGTTGCTTGGTGGGAGTTTTGTGTCATCTCGTTTTGAGATGGTTTAGTATCTGTTGTCAGGCTGGGGATATGATTCCGTATGGAACATGGTATATAGGACATTCCGAGGAGTGGCAGATTGTTGTATGTCTTTTTTTTCTAGCGATGTTTGTAATGTTGGGAGAAGGGGGATGTTTAAGGAAGAGTGCAACCAGAATAATAAAGAATTTCGTTAGGCAACCTAATGAGAGGTCCAGACAGAAGCCATTACAAAGGCATAGTAATGATAAAAACGATAAACGTCATTGCGAGAATATAATAACTGTAATACAATCATTGATTTTGGGACTGGGAATTATAATCTTATGCTTCAGATATCATCCTGATCTTAAGATAACTGCTGTAGATGTTGGTCAGGGCGATGGAATTATTATCGAAACGAAGAAGTCCAGAATAATGATTGATGGCGGAAGTACCTCCAAGAAGAATGTGGCTAAATATCAGATTGTTCCTTTCCTGTCTTATGAAGGCATTGGTGCTCTTGATGCAGTTATTTTAACCCATGAGGATGAGGATCACATGAGTGGAATCCTTGAAATGATGGATATGATGGAGGAACGCCGAAGCAATATACGGATTAAGAATCTTATATTGCCTGACATCAATGAGACTTCAAAGGGGGAGAATTATAGAAAGCTTGTGAAGCGTGCAGAAGAACTGAAAATTCCTGTTTCATATATAAAGCAGGGAGATGAGTTAATTATAGCAGGTATCCATGGAACTGGCAGATTTGCAAAACAGGGCATTTCAGATAAAGGAATGATGCTTAAGTGTATAGGGCCTGTGTCAGGGATGATAACTGATGAACCAAACGCTTATTCAACAATTCTTCTGCTTAAGTATGGTGGCTTTAGTGCATTGTTTACGGGGGATGTAGAGAGTACTGGTCAGGACAATCTCAAGGATTACATAAAGAAGTACCCTACTGAATTTGAGAACCTTACACTTCTGAAGGTGGCCCACCATGGAAGTGAGTACACGACTGATGAGGAATTTCTAGAACTTATTAGGCCGCGAATCTCACTTATTAGCTGCGGACTCGATAACCGCTATGGTCATCCGCACAAGGAACTCTTGAATAGACTTGAAGCCATTAACACAAGTATTTACAGAACAGACCAAAGTGGGGCAATAACTGTGGTTGCTAATGGAAACAACGTGCAGATGTCAACATTTAAGTAAAATGCGTGTAGGTTAAATCTGGGATAGGGGGCCAAATACACGTATTGGTTGAATTGTTTTGAATCAGCGTGCTTAGGCATGGATATGAAAATAGTTTTATTCGAGTTTGAGACACGCAGGATGGGATAAATATTCCGGATGAGTGTTTAGTTGAGTCTGATGTTTTCTGATGGCAGCACGTAAAATGAATAAACTCAGTTATCTACGTGCGGTCAGGAACTATCGAAGAGAATGGCAGACACTAGAAATAATTATTTGTGGAAATCTGCGTGTCATAAGGCGACAGAGCTGACACGCAGAGCTCCGGAAAGTGTTTATATGAGTGTTGATGATCCATATGTACAGCAAATCATCTTATTATCGAAAGGATAATATGATGTTGTTAGTAGAATTAAATGAATATAAATGATCTAAGCGGAAATGCTTAGATCGGGAAAAAGCTGAAGGTTCATGGAATATTAGTGAGGATGATTTCAGGATTTAGAAGAGATTCCTGAATTGATAGTTACAAAAATGAAAATTGATAAAAGGATATAACAATGGAAAATTATGCAAAGCAACTAGAGAAGCAAATGCTAGAACTGGAGCTGCTTCTTGATAAAGTTGAAAGACGAAGTAAGACATATAAAGAAACAGGAAACAGGCATTTGAGGGTGTCAAATAGGAAAGAGGGCTTCCAGTATTACGTTGATAATGGAGATTCAAAATTTGTATATCTAAGAAGTAAAGATAGGAAATTGGCTAAAAGAATAGCTCAAAGAGATTATGAAGAGGATGTACAGAAAGTAATTAGGAATCAACAGTATCATATCAATAGATTCCTGAAAATGTATGACGCAACTGCTATAGAAAAAGTATATGATCGTTTGGGAAAAGCAAGAAAAGAACTGGTTATTCCACTAATTGAAACTGATGAAGAATATATAAAGGAGTGGAAGAAAATTCATATGGGAGAACAAAATCCGTACCCGGATGATGGACAGTTTATTACTGATCAGGGCGAGTATGTACGCTCGAAGTCAGAAAAAATCTTGGCGGATTTATTCTATAGGAACAATATTCCTTATTGCTATGAGCCAAGATTAGAACTGACTGGTGGAAAGTCAGTCTATCCTGATTTTGTTCTTTTGAATTTAAGAAAACGTAAAACACTATATTGGGAGCATCTAGGGCTAATATCAGATATGGAGTATGCACTGAAAAATATGCAGAAGTTATATGCCTATGAAAAAAGTGGTTTTGAAGTGGGGAAGGATATCATCATATCAATGGAATCAAGTACTATGCCATTGGATATGAAAGTTGTTGAAAGAAAGGTTAGAGAGTATTTGCTTTAATTACAAAAATGAAGAATCGCATGAAAATATATAAATAGATACTGAATTCAGAAGCATATAAGGAGAAAATGAATGAACGAAATTATGTATCTGCATTAACTAATTGTGATATATTGTTAGTATATTTTTAATACTCGTAGTATTCTTTTCAATCATGGATAGTGGAAGGCGCAAAGTTTAATGTTTAAGTAGAATTATCTTGAAAAAGTGTAATGTTTAAATAGAATTACTAAGAATAAGAAGTGTAGTCAGGGCAACTAGTGAACATTCTCAAACGGAGGGGGTAATGAGAAGCGAAAAGATAGTTGTTGGAAAAGGAACAGAGTATCCGCTAAATGGTCTGTTGACGCTACCGGATGATACCGGTCAAAAGGTGCCTGGGGTTGTGTTTGTTCATGGATCAGGACCAAGTAACATGGATGAGCAGATATATAAGCTTACGCCCTTTAAGGACCTGGCAGAGGGGCTTGCTGAGCATGGGATAGCGTCCATCCGTTATGATAAGAGAACCTTCGTCTATGGTAAAAAGATGAATAAGCTGAACGTAACTGCTAAGGAAGAGACTATAGATGATGCGATTCTGGCAGCAAAGCTACTGCGAGAATGCCCGGATGTGGATCCTGACAACATATTTATAGTTGGTCATAGCATGGGGGCTATGCTTGCTCCAAGAATTGATGCTGAATGCGGATTGTTCAGAGGATTAATTCTAATGGCAGGAACACCCTATCGCATTGAAGATATCATGATAAGACAGTTCAAGCAGGCAAGCGGAGGAAATGGCGTAATTATAAAATGGATCGCTGGACTGGAGGACAAAATCTTCACAAAAAAGTTTGACGGACTATATGAGATGCCCGACGAGGAAGCTAAAAGAAAAAAGTTCTTTGGCTCCACCAGCCTTTGGTATTTTAAGGAGATGGGGAAAAAGACGGCAGCAGAGTATATTAACGAGTCATCCAAACCTGTTCTTATAATGCAGGGCGGAAAAGACTTCCAGGTACTTAAGGCTGTTGATTTTGAAGGATTCAAGGAAAAGCTCAAAGGCAGATTAAACGTAGAATATCGTCTGTATGACAAGCTTAATCATCTGTTTGTTAATGGGATATATGGTGAAATCGCAAAAGCTGCCAAAGAGTATAAGGTGGAGCAGCACATAGGAAGTGAAGTTATCGATGATATAGCTGAGTTTATAAAACGCTTCGCTAGATAGAATTGAAAATTCATAGTATGTATAGTGATATCTGTATTATAAAAGGATAAGTCATGAACGAAGTAAATAAAACTCTGTTTATACCACTTTATGGAAAATCATATGTAAGTAAAAAGGGCATAATTATCAAAGATCCTGATGCGGAGACAATCTGGGAGCAGGAAGCCTTTCCAATAAAGGGAAAATCAAAATCCAAATGGCTTGCATACAATATGGCAATGAGGGCGAGAGTTTTTGATGATTGGACTGATGAGATGATAAGAGATAATAAAGATGCTCTTGTTCTACATATAGGATGCGGTCTGGATAGCAGATGCAGAAGAGTAAAAGAAAAGAGCAGACTTTGGATTGACTGTGACTTTCCGGATGTTTTGGAGATTAGAAAAAAGCACTATCCTGAAACAGATGATTACAAAATGATGACACTTGACGCCTCGGACGCGGATCAGATAAATGCTCTTCCGGATAGCGATAAAGCTATTGTAGTCCTTGAAGGAATCTCCATGTACCTTACAAAGGAGCAGGTAAATAGCTTCTTTAAAGCGCTGAAAAACAAGTACGGCACAATTCATATCTTGATGGATGTCTATACAGAATTTGGTGCTAAGGCTTCAAAATACAAGAATCCCATAAATGATGTGGGAGTAACTACAGTCTACGGAATAGACAATATCGAAGACGTACTGACAGGAACGAACATAAAACTAAAGAAAGAGCATTCGATTACACCAGACAGACTGGTAGATGAGTTAAAAGGTTTCGAAAAAGCATTTTTCAAGCTGATGTTTACCGGATCCATGTACAGGAAAATCTATCGGCTCTATGAATTGATGATAATCGGTTGAGATTATCATCCTTGTTTTTTCAGCTTTTTTATATCGATAAAATATGTGATCATGAGCATTATGAATGCGCCAATCCACGCAGAAACCTCGGCAATGGCTACTCCTCTAAAGGACATTCTTCCAAGGGTAAAACCAAATAGTAGTCGCATAGCTACTTCAAGAAAACCTGAGAACATAGGAACAACCGTGTTTCCAAGGCCCTGAACTGCATAACGGAAAATAAAGAGCCACCCTAAAGCAAACATGCTTATTCCAAGGACTGGCATGAATTCGGTGCAATATCCGATGGTGGCAGAGTCACTTAGCATGATGGATGATATAAAGCCAGGCAGGAATATCAAAATGGCTGCAAGTGGGATATTTACTACAGTTGAAAGGCCAATGCCCTGAAGCACGCCTTTCCTTATGCGATCAAATTTGGCAGCACCTTTGTTTTGCCCGACAAAGGTAAGAATTGCCAATCCGACAGAAATTCCAAACTGCTCGAAAAGACCAGCAAACTTCATACAAACAGAATAAGCTGCTACATAGGCACTTCCCATGGTATTAACAAAGAACTGAAGAACCATTCCGCCTGCTGCTGTTACAGAATTCATAAAAGCAACCGGAAGTCCCATTTTTAACAGGTCAAAGCAAAGCTGCTTATCAGGAAGAAAAGAATGCTCTTCATTACCTTCAGACATTAGGACCTCGACCTTGTTAAGCTGCAATTTACAGAAAGCATAAGAGATGGCCTGGGCTATAACTGTTGCAACAGCTGCGCCTATAACTCCTGTTTTAAATCCAATTACAAAAAGAATATCCAGAATGATATTGATAATGGAGGATATTATCATGGCCCTAAGGGGAGTCTTGCTATCCCCAAGGGACTGAAGGATAGTAATTGCAAGGTTATTCAGCACAGTTATGAGAATTCCTGCAAGAATAACGACAAAGTATCTATATGCATCCTTAAAAATGTCTTCGGGAGTACTCATGAAAATAAGCATAGTCTTTAACGAAAAAATGCACACAATAGTAAAAAGAATGCTTATAATAGTACTGATAAATTGCGCAGAGAAAACATAACCACGAAGAAGTCGGTTATCTCCTTTTCCAAAGGACTGGGAGAAATGTATTCCGAAGCCTCTTGTGAGGCCGACAACAAAACCGAGAATCAGAAAATTAAGAGTCCCGGAAGCGCCAACAGCTGCAAGGGCTTTATCACCAATACCTTTTCCAACGATAATACTGTCCACCAGTGAATAAACCTGCTGGAAAAGATTTCCGAATAATAGAGGTAAAAAGAACAGTACAATCTGCTGTAAACTGTTTCCTGAGGTCATGTTTTTAGTTTCTGAATTCATGGATTTTCTTCTTTCTCTCAAATAATCTGGTAAGGTAGTGCAAAATGACACATATATAGATATAGCAATTTATTGAATAATTATCAATGATGCAATTTGATTTTAGACAAAAAGGTGGGGAGAGTATGAGAGTTTTTTTACTTGAAGATGATGACGCTATAGCTTTGGGACTTAAATATTCCCTTGAAAAAGAAGGTTATGAAGTTACTCATGTGACAACTGCTGCGGATGCAAAAAGCACCTGGAAGGCTGGTGAGTACGATATCTGTATTCTTGATATCAACCTTCCTGATGGAAATGGTTATGACATCTGCAAATTCGTAAAGGAATCCGAAGATATTCCTGTTATTTTCCTGACTGCAAGTGATGCAGAGGTCAACGTGGTAATGGGGCTTGAGATGGGAGCAGATGATTATATCTGTAAGCCATTCAGAATTAACGAGCTTATGGCGAGAATCAAAACAGTTCTTAGAAGGGCAGGAAAAAAGGAAAGCGCTTCTTCCGGAGCAGACGAAAATGTTGAGAGACTTGGCAATATAAGTATATATACAAACGAAGCCAGAGTTACAATAAGCGACACTAGCACAGGAAAAGAGGAGGCCGTGGAGCTTACAGCACTAGAGTACAGACTGCTGCTGACTTTCTGTAATAACAGAGGCGTTGTCCTTTCAAGGAACCAGCTTCTTCAGGATATGTGGGATGTGAGCGGAGACTTCGTCAATGACAACACACTTACAGTCTATATAAAGAGACTGAGGGACAAGATAGAGACTGATCCTTCTGATCCAAAGATAATCAAAACTGTCAGAGGGCTTGGATACATCGTAGATAAATAAGGGGAATGTAAAGGCAGGTACGCCTGCCTTACGTCATTTTGGGGAGAGCTATGAAAAACAAAGATTTTAAACAAATTCTTATGATAGGATCTGCATTTACCATCTCCATGAGTATATGCGGATTTCTTTTTGTGAATGCGTGGGTTGGAGTAATGATACTTGCAATAGGGGCAGTTCTTATCGCACTTTTCCTATATTACACAAACAAAAGATATAGCCAGATAGAAGAAGTAAATTCTTATCTTGTAAGGGTGCTGGCTGGGGATGATGCTCCTGAACTGGATAGTCAGGAGGAGGGAGAGCTGTCCATATTAAGGACAAACATTTACAAGGCTGCGACGACGCTTAAGTACCAGAACGAGCTTCTTGGCAACGATAAAAAGCAGTTGGCAGCAGCGATTGCAGATATAAGTCATCAGCTTAAAACACCACTAACATCAATGATGATGATGAATGACCTTTTAAGAGATGAAGAGGATTCATCAAAAAGAAAGGAGTTTTTAAATACTCAGCAGGCTCAGCTAAACAGGATGAACTGGCTTATCCAGACACTTTTGAAGCTTTCAAAGTTAGATGCTGGAACAATTGAACTTAAGCGCGAACAAGTCCATGATAAGGAGCTTATAAATGAGGTTATTAAGCCCTTTGAGATTCAGTTTGAACTTCGAAACATAAGTCTTAAAAAGACTTTAACAGATATGACTTTTGTCTGCGATAAAAACTGGACTATTGAGTCATTGCAGAACATAGTTAAGAACTGCATTGAGCACATGGAGGATGGCGGAGAACTGACCATAGAGACCAAGGATACAAATGTCTTTTCGCAGATAACAATAAGGGATACAGGCTGCGGAATTGCAAAGGAGGATATTCCCCATGTCTTTGAGCGCTTTTATAAAGGGAAAAATGCTGGGAAAGACAGCGTGGGCATAGGCCTTGCCCTGACTAAAACCATAATTGAGGAACAGCATGGCGAGATAAAGGTAGAGAGCACAGAGGGTGTAGGAACAGAGTTTTGTATCAAGTTTTACAAGACAATAATTTAAGCCCGGATGCCAGGATTAAGGACAATTTTTGTATTATTACAAAACTGTAATAATATAGTCACTTGATTGTAAGATGCAAAATATATTCTATTCTCAGAATCAGATGAAATGACTATTCAAACAAGGAACTAAAGAGTAGAAGACTAGAGAGTAGTTATGATGAGAAGGGAGAATTGAAATGAAAATACTTGAGATTAAAAATCTTTGTAAGGTATACGGAAATGGGGAGACTAAGGTAAATGCCCTTAAGAACGTATCCTTTGATGTTGAACAGGGAGAATTTGTTGCAATCGTAGGACCGTCAGGTTCTGGTAAATCAACACTTCTTCATATTCTTGGAGGAGTTGATGTTCCGACTTCCGGAGTTGTAAATATTTCCGGAACAGACATTAGTAAGCTTGATGAGACCAAGCTTGCGATTTTTAGAAGAAGACAGATCGGACTTATATATCAGTTTTATAACCTGATCCCGATTCTTAATGTAGAAGAAAATATGACACTTCCAATTCTTCTTGATGGCAAGAAGCCTGATAAAAAGCTCCTTAAGGACCTCATGGAAAAGCTTGGACTTAAAGAAAGAGCAAAACACCTTCCTAACCAGCTTTCTGGTGGACAGCAGCAGAGAGTTTCTATTGGAAGAGCACTTATGAATCACCCGGCTATCCTTCTTGCAGATGAGCCCACAGGAAACCTTGATACTGAGAACAGTAAGGAAATCATCTCACTTCTTAGGAAGTTTAACAGAGAAAACAAGCAGACTGTTATCATCATTACACATGATGAGAGAATCGCTCTTTCTGCAGACAGAGTAATCACAATTGAGGATGGTCAGATTACAAAGGATTCAAAGAGAGAAGAGGTGAGTGCATAATGAATATCATTTCTAAGCTCACCTTAAGACATCTTGTTGAGAATAAGAGAAGAACAGTAGTTACAGTACTCGGCATTGCCACTTCAACGGCACTTATTACAGCTATTTTAGTTGGTATATTTTCATTCTTTAAGTTTTTTGGATACATATCTGTTCAAGGCGAAGGCAACTGTCATGTAAGCTTTGAGAATTGTACAAAGCAGCAGATAGAGCAGCTTAAAAATGATGACAGAATAGATATGGCAGGTGTGATAAATGGAGAAGTAGAAGGACTTGGAGTGCTCATGGATACAGATGTTGACCTTAGGTACAGAGTCGGCAATGTGATCCATGCAGATAATGAAGCCCTACAGGAGTATGTTGTTAGCGAGTATGAAGGAAAGCTTCCTGAGAACTCTAATGAAATTGCTGTAGAAGAGCAGTTTTTAAAGGATAACGGACTTGATCTTAAGGTTGGAGATACACTTAAGTATGAACAGGGTAACAGATTCTCCATAGATGAAAAGGGAGAAAAAATATATTGGGGTGGAAACTACCGCTCTGAGGAATCATTTGAAAAATTATCCGACGCAGAATGTACTATCACAGCTATTTTGCATGGTAACAGACCTACCAAATCCTATGACATATTAAGAGGTACGGATGATTCATATTTTGAGAAAAACTTTGTAAGAGTAACTTTGAAAAAATGCGATCACACAGCCCTTACACAGATACATAAGATTGTAAGTGATTATGACCTTAAAAAGGTTGTGATCAATTCAGAATACATGCTGAGTGTATTTGCATTTGAAGGCAGTGATGGCACAATGAAGAGCTTTTTTACAATGATGGCAGTTGCACTTGCAATTGTAATTGCTACTTCTGTAGTCCTTATTTACAATGCATTTGGAATGTCACTTGCTGAGAGAATGCGCTATCTAGGAATGCTTGCAAGTGTAGGAGCAACCGGAGGACAAAAAAGAGGTTCTATCTACTTTGAAGGCTTTATTCTTGGACTTATAGGAATCCCGCTTGGAATACTTATTGGACTTATCGGAACAGATATAACTTTACATGTACTTGGTACTAAGCTTCTTGAATCTGATATGTTTACAAGTGTAGAAGGTCTTAGAGGTTCAGTTCCGCTTGTGATTTCACCGCTTGTAATCCTTGCAGTTGTCTTCTTTGCGGCGCTTACAATATTCATTTCATCAGTTGTTCCTGCAGTTAAGGCATCCAAGGTTATGCCAATAGATGCTTTAAGACAGAGTGATACCATCAGGGTAAAGGGCAGAAAGCTTCGCATCAATCCACTTATCAAAAGGATTTTTGGATATGAGGGAGAGCTTGCATACAAGAATATTAAACGTAATGGAATAAAAAGCACAGTAATCATGGTTACTATCGCAATGTCAGTCATTATGTTCCTCACAATCAATTACTTCTGCGATGCATTTAACAGATCAAATTACTATGACTACAATTTCCCCTTCGAGATAATTGCAACCTGCGCATATAATGAGAGAAATCAGTTTAAGGGAATGCTTGAAAATATTGATGGAGTGGATGAAGTAGTTGCCGGAGACTTTATATCTTACATTTTTAAGGCAACAGAGACTATGCCTGAAGAAGCAAATAAAGATATTTTGAATCCTGACTTTTTTACAGACAGCTATAAGGAGCTTGCAGGTAACCTTACAGCTATGCAGGTAGTTACTATTGAAGATGAGGCATTTTTAGAGCTTCTAGAGAAAAACGGACTTTCAAAGGATGACTATTATGGAGATGAATTAAAGGGGGTTCTTTTAAATAACTTCTTCCATGACAATAGTTCGAGAAAAATCTTCAATGATGGAATCATCGGACAAAAGCTTTTCTATGATAACCCGGAAAACAATCCGCCAGCAGTTGAAATTGGTGCATTCGTTCCCTTTGATAAGGACTTTTTCGCTTTCAACATGACCGCAAGGGGATCGGTTAGTGTTTATGTGCCATATTCAAAGTTCTATGAAAAGGCAGCACTCAATATTCCTGGAGATAAGTTATCAATCAGCTATATGGTAAAGACAGAAAAGCATGAGGAGGTCTTTAAGAAAATAGAAGAGTTTATAGATGCTGAAGGATTTAGTAATACTTATTGCAGCGATATGTCCAGCGCACTTGATACTATGAATACAGTCAGCCTTATGCTCAAGACAGCGATGTACGGCTTTACAATCCTTCTTACTTTAATAGCAATGGCAAATATAGTGAACACCATATCTACAGGTGTACTTCTTAGAAGAAAAGAGTTTGCTATGTATAAGTCAGTAGGAATGACAGGAAAAGGCTTCAAGAAGATGATTTTCCTTGAGACACTGCTGTATGGTATCAGGGCTCTGGTGCTTGGAATTCCGGTATCAATTCTACTTAGCTTTATGATGTACAAAGCATTAGAATCAAATCTGTATTCTTTTGATATTAACTACATTATGTATCTCATTGTTATAGTAGCAGTATTTGCAGTCGTTGGATTTAGTATGCTGCTCAGTATAAACAAGATAAAAGATGACAATATCATCGAAACTTTAAAAGAAGATTTAATCTAATAAATAACATAGGCTGTTTCTGAAAGCTTTACGGTATTTTAATAATTGATGCACTATGTATAGGATATAATCCCATCTTTGACACCTAAAAAGCCGCAATCCCAGTATACATCTAGGATTCCGGCTTTATTTTTATCTCG
>SVFV01000095.1 GCA_015056655.1 Butyrivibrio sp. | reverse complement strand
CAGCGCGATACATGATATTTGGGATATCATCTCAAAAATTTGGTACAATCATAAGGTACGTGTGATTGAGGATTAACAAATAGCTGTCTTTATGTATGTTAAATATCGAGAAAAAGACGACTAATATTGACTGGGATATTATTGTTTGATAAAATATTTATATGAATAAGATTTTAATTGGCAGAAAAGAAGAATATAAGAGACTTGATAAATGCATGAGAGAGCTTACTTCTCAATTGGTCATTGTATATGGTCGAAGAAGGGTGGGAAAAACTTTTCTCATAAATCAGTACTTTAATGATACTTATGCATTTAAGCTTACAGGTGCTTATAACGAGCCTAAAGAGGTTCAACTAGAAGCTTTCTCTGAAGAACTATATCGTAGAACAGGTGTAAAGAAGGAGGCGCCAAATAATTGGAGACAGGCTTTTAGAGAACTGAGAGAATATATTGAGGGAACTTCTTTATCTGAGAAATGTGTTGTGTTTTTTGATGAGATGCCTTGGCTCGATACGCATAAATCAGGTTTTTTAAAAGCTTTTGAATTCTTTTGGAATGATTTCGGTAGTGCAAGAAACAATCTTGTTTTTATTGTATGTGGATCAGCTTCATCATGGCTTGTAGACAATATAGAGCATAATAAGGGCGGATTGTTTAATCGACAGTCTTGCAAGATTTTTCTTAGTCCATTTTCTTTACGTGAAACAGAAGAATATCTGATAAATAAGAACTTTTCATGGTCGAGATATGACATAACAGAACTCTATATGATTCTCGGAGGAATTCCTTATTACCTGAGTTTACTTGATAGTAGTATGTCGTACTCTCAGAATATAGATAATTTGTTTTTTAGGAAAAAATCTGAATTATGGGATGAATTTGACCACCTTTATAATACACTTTTTAAAACTAGTGATAATTACATAAAGATAGTTAGTGCATTAAGCAAGAAAAAAGAAGGGTGTACAAGAACAGAACTCTGCGCACAGACTGGTTTGCCTGCAAATGGCAACTTGACCAAAATTTTGAAAAACTTGATTGATTCTGGCTTTATTAGAGAGAATTTATTTTTTGGAAATAAAAAAAGAGAGACATGTTATCAATTAGCAGATTATTATACTTGCTTTTATTTTCATTTCCTTAAAGGCAAGAAGAGAACAGATGAGCATTTTTGGAGTAATTCAATTGATCTTCCATCGCGAAGAGTGTGGTCTGGTCTTACTTTTGAACAAGTATGTAAGGATCATGTTGCTCAGATTAGAAAAAGTCTTGGAATATCAGGGGTATTATCTGAGATTTCATCCTGGTCCACAAAAGGTGATGAAGAACTAGGCATTTCCGGAGCACAGATAGATATGCTGATTGATCGAAGGGATCGGGTAATTACCCTTTGTGAGATGAAGTTTTCTGTCAATGATTACATTATAGATAAGGATTATCACGAAAAAATCAGGAATAAAATCGAAGCATTTCGTCGTATGACTAGGACTAGGAAGGCAATACAGGTTGTGTTTGTCACTACTTATGGTGTTAAAGAAAATACATATAGTAGTATAGTTCAAGGGCAGGTTACATTAGATGGGTTGTTTGAGAGCACGCGTTGATATTACTTGTCTATATCCATTAGATGATAGGAGATAAAGACAAACAATAATAGTAATAGAATTTTGGATTAGAGGTGTTGATTTATGGCAGAAGAAAAGACAACAATAAAACGAAGAAGGAAAAGAAAAACCACAAAGAAACGTTCTATTGTAGATAGTGCAGCAAGGAATGCAGCTGCTCTTAGTGATGGCTGCAATCCTGAATTTGTTATTGGTGCCGAGTTTGACGGCGTATTTGAAATGCCAATAATTAAAAAGCCAAAGAAAATCATAATACCAGATAATCTTGTGCCATTTAGTAAGATGGAGAAGGCTGATCCGAAATCCTTTGCAGTATGTGAGTATGAAAATGATACCGAGTTTAAGGATATACTTGTCAATCCGGATGAATATATTGAAATTCTGAAGAAATATCAGGGCTTTATCGCACCGGATTGCTCTGTATACCGAGATATGCCGCTGGCAATACAGATAACAAATATTTATAGGAGCAGGGCTATCGGATATTGCTTTCAAAAACATGGCGTTTATGTTATTCCTTGTGTAAGATGGGGCGATGAACGAACATATACTACAAAGTTTTTACCTGAGCGTGTTGCTTTTTCCGGTATTGAACACCACTCTATTGTGTCTGTGGGAAGCTATGGACAATTAAAGGATAAAGTAAATCGATATTACTTTGAGGCAGGTATTGATGCGATGATGGAGACGCTTGAACCGGAGTATGTTCTTGTATACAGCAAGATGCCAGATCATATTGAAGATAAATATCCTGAGACTAAATTTATTGAGTATCCTGATTGGACTACGCAAATGAGGAATGATTGATGGGAGCAGGACAAAGCGATCTCTATAAAGGTACATATGGTGATAATGAGGGTAATATTCCTGATTTCCTAAAGGGTACTATAAAGTTGCCTTCAAACGATTCGCAGCTAAGACATATTTTTGAAAATAGAGAAGGGCATTTGCCGGATACACCAGAAAATCGGAAGCTACTGCAGGACCTTGCAAATGATAGTACAAAATACAAGGGAAAAGATAAATATGGTAACGACTGGAACGTTCGCATGAATAATGATGGAACTCAGGATTGGGTTAGAAGTCAGCATCAGGTTATCAACGAAGGTGGACGTAATCGTACTCCCAGACCTTGGGACAAAGAGACTGGATTGTTTAGAAATCCGACAAAGAGGAAATAAGATGAATAAATTTGAGTTATTTACAATGATTTTTTTTGTTTTAGATGGATATTGGGATGACCATAAAAGTGACGACTTGGGGCAGTTCCTGAGTAGTATGAATCCATTTTTATTTGAAGATATCGGTTCAGCAGTTCCCGATATATATAATGATTTTTGCAAAATGCTTGGCAATCGAAGTATAACCATAGATAATAGCTTTGCCATTGCAAAGGAGTATATTAGCAGTTTTGATGCTGGCTATATTTCAGAGGCTTTTGGGTGGATGGATGAGGAAAAGTGGAAAGCTAGTTGTAACGAGTATTTGTCTGAACCACACAAAGGAGACGGTGAATAAGTGGTACAACCATATTCACATTTTATTCAGTATCCAAGCGGATTTCAGGCACATGAAAGTGGTACAAATTTGGTACAAAAAAGAGGCGTGGTCGGCGAAGCCCCTTTCTCTGCGGGTTTTGGGGACTACTAAAAGTTCGATCCCGGTCGCCGGCAGTAAGAGAGAAGCGTAAGATGCTTCTCTTTTTTTTACGATGTTTGTAAGGTATAATCCCATCTTTGACACCTAAAAAGCCGCAATCCCAGTATACATCTAGGATTCCGGCTTTATTTTTATCTCGTG
>SVFV01000021.1 GCA_015056655.1 Butyrivibrio sp. | reverse complement strand
CTTTCTACTGCCTTTTTGATAAAAAGAAAATCACTGCACACAGCCTAGGCAGGCCATCGCGCAGCGATTTTGTTCAATTCCGGTTTGTTGAGATAATTAGGTGTAAAGGACTATAAGAGAGGGATAACTAAGTAAGTGTCTTGTTTGCAGCATGGAAAAGAGCATCATACAAGAGTTTCTGATTGGAATAAACTAATGAGTACAACTGACTTGGTATCGAAAAGACTGTGTGAAAAATCAAAGAGCTTTTCTACTTCCTCCAATGAAAGGATATGAGGAAGAGTCCAGTCAATCTTCATTCTTGGGACTATGTCAAGATCCCAGGGGATATGCAGAATGTGGAGATAGAAAAAAGAAAGGGCTGAACACATGGAATTGCAGTAACCCGGAGTGGCACCATTGTCTCTCCTGTATATAATGTATTCGCGTATATCCAATAGAGATATTTCATCAATAGGTTTATTATTAAGCCACTCAAGGAATTTGATTGCATGACAAATATAAATACTACGAGTCTTATCCGTAATATTTCTGATTTTACATTCTTCTGTAAGCTGATTTATTAAGTCGTCGTACATAAAAACCTTCGTAATAGTAGTATTCTTGTAAATTGAAACCACCATCACGGAGGAGGATGTGCTTTTTGTAGCTGAAGATAATGAGGTTGTTGCATATTTAGCTGTGGAAGTTCATCGGGAGGATGAAATGGATTATGTTTACCTTGATGATTTGTCTGTCACAGAGAAATATCGCAGTCAAGGTATCGGCAGTTCTTTGATCCACGATGCAGAGGCCTATGCACAAGAAATTGGTATACAGCACATTCTTTTTCATGTTGAAAAGTCTAATACTGAAGCATTTCGATTATATGAAAAGCTTGGCTATAAGATTTTTCGTGATGACGGCAACAGAAGAAGGGTATCCGGTATATAAAAAGGTCGGCTTTGAAGATAAGACTCAGAAATACTTAGATATGCGGTTGAAGTTGTGAATGAGGGAACACAGTTATGGAAAAATACATTGAAGGAAATAAAGCTGCATGGGAAGAAGCATTTGATAACAGACACGCTTCTTGGGGTGCAGATATAACTGAGCGGGTAGAAAAAGAAGATTATCCGTTCTTTAACGATGAAATGGTGGCAGCTCTGAAAAAGATTAATACCAAGGGTGCTGTAATCGGTCAGTTTTGCTGTAATAATGGACGTGAACTGCTTTCCTTGGTGAAGAGTGGGAGCGCAGCAAGAGGAGTAGGCTTTGACATTGCGGAAAACCAGGTTTCATTTGCCAATGAAAAGGCCAAAGAACTGAATCTGCCTTGCGAGTTTGTGGCGGCAAATGTATACGATATCGATGACTGCCATAAAGAGGAGTTTGATGTTGTGATAATCACTATCGGTGCGCTGTGCTGGTTTGATAATCTGAACCGTTTTTTTGCAGTTATAGCAAAGTGTATGAAGCCTGGAGCGGTAATAGTGATAAACGAGCAGCATCCCTGCACGAATATGCTTGCGACACAGGGCGATGAGCCGTACAGTCCAAACCACAAAAAGGAGTGCTATTATTCGTACTTTGAGCATGAGTGGACGGGTAACGGGGGCATGTATTATATGACCCAGAAGAACTATGAGTCCAAGACATTTACCGACTATACACATTCCATGTCAGAAATTATGTCGGGTATGTGTAGCAACGGAATCATGATTACTGGACTGCAGGAGTTTGACTATGATATCAGCGGAGGATTTTTAGATATAGACCGCACAGGATTCCCGCTTTCTATGATTGTTCAGGGGAAAAAGCAGTAAGGAGAGTACGAAATAAAAAAGTGCAATTTGGAATGCCAACTCTAATTGAAAATCGGACATTACAGGATAATGCCACACGTTGAAATAAAGTGTTTTTCAGGAAGAACTGAAGACCAGAATATACTTGTGACTAATAGGAGTATCAAAAGATGTTGCGGATATAATTAGAAAACATGTATCTGCAGTCTGTGAGGAGACATAAATGTTGATAAAAAGAATATATGAAAATGATGATAGGGCAGATCAGTTTATAAATGAAGCATTCACAGACTTTGCTAAAAAGAGTAATGTGGATTTGAATTTTGAAGAATACTGCTTTGCGGCAGAGAACGATGAGGGCGAGATTATTGGAGTAATAACAGGTAGAGCCTATTATAACGAAGTCCATATCGGGGATTTGATAATCGATGAGAAATATCGAAGACATAGGCTCGGATCAGAGCTTGTTAAGAAAGTTGAGGAGGAGTATTCAGGAAAGGGATATGAGAAAATCACCCTAACGACCTTTGGATTCCAGGCACCTGAGTTTTATAAGAAGCTCGGATACTCGTTGGAATTTGTCAGAGAAGACAAGGAGCCTAAACTGAGCAAGTATTTCTATTCAAAGGCAATCTGAGTAATGGAGCATTATGAAACGGTTATTTGAAATTGATCTTAAAGATTATAAAGAAACAGATGCAGTTTTTCGCAGACCTTCAGCCAGGGCGATAATTATAAAAAATGATAAACTTGCCCTAGTCTACAGCAAGAAAGAGAAATATTACAAGTTCCCTGGAGGAGGAATCCATGATGATGAAGACAAGAAAGAAGCGCTCATCAGAGAGGTTAGGGAAGAAGTAGGACTTGTTGTAATTCCTGAATCTATCAGGGAATATGGAAGTGTATTGCGAAGACAGAAGAGCACCGTAAAGGATGGTGAAATCTTTGAACAGGAGAATTATTACTACTTCTGCGATGTTGAGGATCGAGCTGTCGAACAGGATTTGGATGCTTATGAGGACGAAGCGGGGTTCGTGCTGAAAATAGTGGATATAGATGAGGCTATTGCGACTAATGCAGCGTATTCTAGTGAAGATTATTTCAATGAAATCATGATCAAAAGAGATAGAAGAATGCTTGAAATGGTAAAGCAGGAGTTGGGATGGAAATAAGGATTGCAGACAAACAAGATATTTATCTCATGATGAGCAGCAGACTGGAAATGTTAAAAGAAGTTAATTCTCTTGATGCAGATTACCGGTATTCTGAGAGTTTTGTAGAGGAAAGCAGGAGATACTTCCTTGAGGGAGATCAGACCACGGTTCTTGCTTTGGATGGAGAAATAGTCATCGGCTGTGCGACAATCTGCTATTTTAGTGTTATGCCGACATTCTCGCATCCATCAGGCAAGCGGGCTCATCTTATGAATGTATATACTGCTAAGAAATACCGTAAGCAGGGTATAGGAATGAAAATGGTCAACATTCTTATAGATGATGCATGGAATAAAGGAGCAACAGAGATCAGCCTTGATGCAACAGAGGCGGGGAGGCCCCTTTATAAAAAATGTGGCTTTGAAGACTCGGAAGAATGCATGGTTTTGGTAAAAGAGAAATGAAAAATTACAGGGAATAAATGGACTTTGATGATAAAGAAAATCATATTTATAATAGTAATTGTTCTGATCGTTGCTACAGTCTGGTTTGAGCATCCGGTTACGGAGCATATTACAATCAGTGGAAACGGAAAAATAAATTCTCCAATCAGGATTGCGCTTGTCACGGACCTTCATTCCTGTTACTACGGTAAAAACCAGTCGCAGCTTATAAAAATGATTGATGATGAAAACGTGGACATAGTACTGATGTCCGGGGATATTTTTGATGACAGGTTAAGTCAGACTAATGCCAGAAAAATTATTGAAGGAATTTGTGATCGATATTCTTGTTATTATGTGACAGGGAATCATGAGTTTTGGGGTGGAAAGCAAGATGAGATAAAAGAGTACCTGAATTCACATAATGTTAAGGCGTTGGAGGGAACGTACGCTATCTTTGAAGAAAACGGCAATACGATTATAGTTGCTGGAGTTGATGATCCAACATACATGACTATGGATGAGTGGAAACACCAATTTGAAGAAGCAGCATGTGATGAAGAGTATAAAGAAAATTATAAGATATTGCTGTCACACAGACCTGAAATGGGTGATGTTTATGCTGATTATGACTATGATCTTGTAGTGTGTGGGCATGCACATGGCGGACAGTGGAGAATTCCTTTTTCCGGATATGGTGTTGCTGCTCCAGACCAGGGATTGTTTCCTAGATTTGTTGATGGTTTATATAAACTTTCAAATGGAACAGACATGGTGGTAAGTAGAGGATTGTGCCGCGAGAGAATGCCTTATCCCAGACTCTTTAACCATCCAGAGGTAGTGATTATAGACGTGGAATAATAAAGACTTAATGGAGTATACTGTTTTTTAGAAGATAAACTATAACTGGTTTGTGATGATTTAGCAGGGAAAAGAGAATGAAATCGATTCTGATCAAGGACACAACAAAAGAAGAACGTGAGCAGATAGTAAAGGCATCCCTTGACTGTGGCGGTGGCTGTGAAAACTGCTCGTCATGCTGGCTTGGCGGAGGCAGCCCTTGGGATATTTACCAGGACTACATAGACGGTAAGAAGGAAATCCGTGAGATAAATCAGGAGTATATGGAGAAGTATCGCCAGGACAGACAGATACATTGAGGTACCAACATGGGAAATGCACCGGAAATTTCAGAATCGACAATTGAAGAACGCAGGACGTACATAAAGGAAAGGTTTCCCTGCATAGCTGACTGTGACATGTGCGGCCTTTGTAAGGTCTTCCATGGAAAAGATGCTGAGACTGCATACGCTGATTATATTCAGGGAAATAGGACATTTTTGGAAGTGTCTGAGGATTTTAACTCTGAACCTCGCATATTTGCTACAAAAAATAATTATAATTTCCTCCAAACCCTTGCGTATAGCGCATTTTTTGATAAACTTTAGAATAAAAAAGGAAAAAGGGTGTTGGGTTAATGGAAAAAAGAAGCTACAAGCCTTCCGATGTCGTGGGAAGGCTTCTTATTTTTGTGCGCACCGAAAATAAGAGACAACTTGTGCGTATGATCTTTGCGGCGCTGTTTATAGCTATTCAGCCGTTTCTTGGAGTCGTACTTCCCAAAATTGCAATTGGAACGATAGAGCGTTACGGAAAAGACGCAACACTTCCCATGGCGAAAGTGATGGCGATATATTTTGTTATCGCAGGTTTTATCGCATTTATGAGCGCATATTTAAGTAAGGTAACAGATTCAGAAAATATGCGCCTTCGCATGCACTATCTGGCATTGCTTTCCAAGAAAATCCAGAACATGGATTACAAATATGTAGAGGATGCAACTTTCTGGGAAAAGAATGAGAGAGCTATGCAAGCCGGTTCTTCGAACGGAAACGGCATCGAGCTTCTGCTTAATCTTATCTACAAGGCTCCGGCCTATCTTTTGACATTGATTGCCATGGCAGTGGTGGCATTTACGCTTAGCCCCATAGTTCTTGTCATGACAGTTTTGCACTGTGTCACACTTATGTGGGTGTCCGTAAAAACTCACGACTACGAGTACTCCCTGAAGGAAGAAAAAAGTAAGGCACAGCGCAGAATATCTTATTTCAACAAGACAACTCACGACTTTTCTTTTGGAAAAGATATCCGAATCTTCAACTTCAGAGAGCGAATCATTGCGAATTACAAAAAGGAAATCGAGGCCTTTACCGGTGTTCTTAAAATGGTGGAGAATCGCCGCTTTTCACTTGGATTCCTTGGGATCTTTACACTCATTCTCACTAACGTTGCCATGTATGGCACCCTGATTTACAAAGCGTATCAGGGAATGCCGGTCAGCGACTACACCATGTATGTGGCACTTATCATGAGCATGATCGAATACATGCTGCTCTTCGGCGATACCGTGACCAAAATCAGAAACGAAGGCGAATATGTGGATGATTTCTATCGCCTCATGGATGAAGAGATTCTGACCGAAGGAAAACTGGAGCCGGAAAATACCGATTCAGTTGAAATCGTATTTGACAATGTTACCTTCCGTTATCCCGGTACCGATGTGGACATCTACAAAGACTTTTCATTTACCATCAAGAAGGGCGAGCGCCTTGCTATCGTTGGTGTTAACGGTGCAGGAAAATCCACTCTGGTAAAACTTATCTGCGGTTTGTACGAACCCAATGAAGGTCACATCTACGTCAACGGAATTGATATCAGAGACTGGAAAAAGAAGAACCTTTACGACCTGTATTCAACGGTATTCCAGGACTTCAACATTCTGGCATTTACCCTTCGCGAAAATGTTACCTGCAACAGCAGCGAGCAGGATGATGCAAGAGTAACAGAAGCTTTGGAGCGAGTTGGACTTGGCAAAAAGTTAAATAGCCTCTCCAAAGGTCTAGATCAGATGATGCTGAAAGTTATAGACGAAGAAGGCACAGATTTCTCAGGCGGCGAGCGCCAGAAACTTGCAATTGCGCGTGCGCTCTATAAAAACTCACCAATGGTCATCATGGACGAGCCTACAGCTGCCCTTGATGCGCTTGCGGAAGCAGAGATTTATGAAAACTTCAGCGAACTTGTTGAAGGAAAAACTGCCATTTACATTTCACATCGACTTGCCAGCACGATTTTCTGCGACAAGATTGCCCTTTTTGACAAAGACGGCGTGAAGGAATACGGAACTCACGAGGAACTTATGGCGAAGAAGGGAATGTACTACGACATGTTTGTAGTGCAGGGCAAATACTACCAGGAGGAGGCAATGGAAGCATGAAAAAGTTAATGCATTTTATGAAGCTTGCATGGAGCATTTCTCCCATGTACATAATCGCGCTTGTCTTAAAAGCTCTCCTTAGTGGCGCAAACATGCTGCTTAACGTGATTCTTCCCAAGCTTTTGATTGATGAAATCATTGGAGATAAACAGGTCAATATGCTCCTTCTTTTCGGAGCGCTGATCGTTTTAAATAACGTTTTGATGAAACTCTTTGAGAACATTCTGGATCGCTATTTAAATGTTCGCGGTGAGTTTGTAAATAAAACAATGCAGGAAAAGATGGGCGAAAAGATCATGAATATCGAATATTCATGCTTAGAAGACCCATATTATCTGGACTTAAAGGAGAGAGCGGTTTTTGCAATCTCAAACCAGGATGCTATCGCAAGACTTATTGACTATGTATCAAAGACATTGACATCGATTGTGACATTGGTTGGTCTTTTGGCAGTTCTCATGACACTTGGTCCTGTGCTGATCATTCTCATGGTCGTTGCCGCTGTGCTTTCCATGATGGCATATGCGCTCTCCATGAAGAAGATTACAGGCCTGATGCAGCAGCTCATTCCAATCAACAGAAGATACAATTACTACTTCCAGCTCGGTATGGAACAAAAAGCCCAGAAGGAAATCCGTCTGTATGATCTCGAACCGATGATCACAGAAACTGTACTGAATGAAAATAAGAGTGTCTGCGACCTCTATATGAAAGCGATGCGCGGACTTGCAACTTCCTTAGGTCTTATGCAGGTAATCACAATTGGCGCCTCAGCACTTACATATTTTTATGTGGGTGTCAGAACTATTTCCGAATACTTTGGAAAAATGCTCTCCATAGGTTCACTGACAATGTATGTTTCCTCAGCAGTCAGCTTCAGCCGTGCGATGCAGTCCTGTGGTGAGCAGGTGGTTATGCTGATTCAGACACTTTCCTACCTCGATCCATATCTTGAATTCATGGAAATTGAGGAAGAGACGCTTGAGGATGGAAAAGAAAAATTCGAGGGACCTATCGAAACTCTTGAGTTTAGAAATGTAACCTTCACCTACCCCAAGGCAGAAAAGCCTACTTTGAAAAACATCTCCTTTACCGTAAAACGTGGAGAAAAGATCTCTATCGTTGGACTAAACGGTGCAGGAAAATCCACATTGGTAAAGCTTATCTGTCGTATGTATAAGCTTGATAGCGGCGAGATTCTGGTAAACGGAAAGAATATTTACGAGTACGATTACAGAACATATATGAACAGTATTTCTGCTGTGTTCCAGGACTTTAAGCTTTTCAACTTTACCATCGCGGAAAATGTATCCTGTAAGGAATCTAACACTGAGGAAGAAAAAGCAAAGGTACTTCGTCTCATGGAAGAAGTTGGCATGAAGGAGAAGGTGGATGAACTGAAAAAAGGCATCGAATCCCGCTTCGGTAAGGAATATGATGAAGAGGGTATCGAGATGTCCGGCGGACAGGGACAGAAGATCTCTATAGCAAGAGCGTTGTATAAACCTGCTGAAATGGTAATTTTGGACGAGCCCGCAAGTGCGCTTGATCCTATTGCGGAAGCTGAGATTTATGAGAAATTCAATTCTCTTGTAGAGGATAAAACAGCCATCTATATTTCTCACCGCATGTCGTCTTCAAAGTTCTGCGACAAGATTCTGATTATCGACGGCGGAACCGTGACGGATTACGATACACATAATAATCTGATGCAGAAAACGGATAGCCTTTACTATCAGCTTTTCATGGCTCAGGCAGAAAACTATAAACTGGCATAACTCTTGTTCATGCTACAAAAATCCGTATAAATTACAACTTACCATCAAAAAAATACAACTTACCACAAAATCTATTTTTCATTTGCGGAATATCCCCTATCATCCAATTATCAGATAACTGAGGAAAGGATAGGGGATGCAAATGAATTCAATCGAGTTAAAAAATCTTACAAAAAGATACGGTAAATTCTATGCCGTTGATAATCTTGGATTTGAAATTAAGCAGGGTGACTTTGTTGGATTTCTTGGCGTGAACGGTGCAGGGAAATCAACAACAGTTAACATGCTATCAACAATACTTACGCCGGATTCTGGCGAAGCATATCTTTGTGGCTACAAGCTTGGTAAAGAAGATATGGAGATCAGAAAAACAATCGGTGTGGTATATCAGTCAAATGTTCTTGACGACCTATTCACAGTAAAAGAAAACATCACAACAAGGTCAAAAATGCTTGGACTTGATGACAGAACAATAAAAAGCCGATTGGCTGATCTGTCGGATATCTTAAAGCTCTCTGACATTATGGACAAAAGATACAGAGTTCTTTCAGGTGGACAAAAAAGAAGATGTGAAATCGCTTTTGCACTGATGCATTCGCCAAAGATACTTTTCCTGGACGAGCCAACAACAGGACTTGATCCTGCGACAAGAGTGGATGTATGGGATGCAGTTGAGAGGCTAAGAGGAAGCACAGATATGACAGTATTCCTCACAACTCACTACATGGAAGAAGCTCAGGCAGCAGACAAAATCATAATCATCAATAAAGGCAAAAAGCTTGCTGAGGGCACACCCTTTGAGCTAAAGGAGAAATTCGCAAAGGACAGCTTAAAGCTATACTTCAATGAAAGTAGACGTAATCAGGTTATTGAAGTTGTTGGAGAAAACAGTCTCATCACCACATCTTACGGAGGCTGCGTTGAATCAAAGAATCCTTTTGCAGCAGCGGAAACAGCCAGCATGCTTAAGGGCATCATCGATGGATTTGAAATTATTCAGGGAAAAATGGACGACGTATTTTTAAATGTCACTAATGAACTTGGGAGGGCCGTATAATGAGAAGCTTTATAGCAATAAATAAAAGAAACCTTTGTCTGTACTTTAGGGATTACGCAGCAGTATTTTTCTCTCTATTATCAATGCTCATAATTATCCTGCTCATGCTGTTTTTCCTGGGCGACGTAAACAATGCGGATCTCATTGATGCGATAAAACTCGTTCCCGGAAGAGGAGGAGAAGAGGACTTAACCACCATCAAAAACTTCAGCTTCCTCTGGACTTGTGCAGGAATAATGACTATCAACGCTTCAACTGTTACCCACGCATTTTATTCAAACATGATCAAGGACAGAACAGGAAATCGCCTTAATTCACTTCTTGTTATGCCTGTTAAAAGGTCAACTTTCGTACTTGGATATGTGTCTGGTGCATGGATTGCTGGAGTTATCATGAGCGTAGCTACATTCGCAGTTACAGAGATTATCGGAGTAGCAAAGGGCATGGAGATTCTTCCCTTTGAAGTACACGTTGAGCTTTTACTTCTGACCATGCTTAACACATTCGTTTACTCTGCAATAATGTTCCTCCTGGCATCAGTGATTAAGAGCCAGAGTGCATGGAGCGGAATCGGAATCATCCTTGGTACCCTCGCAGGTTTCCTTGGCGGAATATATTTCCCCATTGGATCAATGAGCGATACCATGCAGAAGGTAGTTAAGTGTTTCCCCTTCATCTATGGAACATCACTTTTTAGAAAGATTATGCTCGGTTCTATAGAGGATACACTGTTTGACGGAACTCCGGAGGTTATGAGAACAGAAGTTGACCGCGTAATGGGAATGGATCTTTTCTTTGGAAACAGCCAATTGTCTGACATGGGAAAAGTGGGTATACTTATTGCTGTAGGTATGTTCTTTATCCTACTCTCAATAATCTGTTTATCACTAACTAAAAAGAAAGATAGATAATGAAAATCACAATTGAAACACCGTTACCGGGTGAAGAAGACGAAATCATAATAAAGATGGCCGAGCTGAATGACGAGGTACTAAAAACTATTCGAAGGCTCAAGGACGGCGTAAGCAAAGAAACCATGGCCGTGTACGCAGATGAAAGTATAAGGATGGTTCCGACGAAGGACATTCTCTACTTTGATGCAACTGATAACCATGTCTTTGCTTATACAAAAGACAACTGCTTTGACACAAGGAAAAAGCTATTTGAGATAGAAGAGACGCTTGCGAACTCAGCATTTCTTAGAATATCCAAAAATGCAATCGTCAACATAAAAGCTATAGATCATCTAAGTCCTGAGTTCAACGGAAGATTTATAGCAAGCCTGAAAAACGGAGAGGACATAATCATCTCAAGAGGATATGTTCCGGAACTTAAGAAAAAACTAGGCATTGGAAAGTAAGGCGGAGGTTATTCATACATCTATGAAAGCATTTTTGAGCGAATTATTTAAATGGTTTTTGATCATAAATACAGGCATAATGGTCGTTGTCTGGCTAAACACATTAGGCTATGAGTACATCTGGACTCAGATCATCCCGCAGATTTTCTGTGCAAGCTTTCTGACATCCTTAGTCACAACAATCATTTTTTCAATAAATCCCAGAAAACCAATGGGAGTGCCGCTTAGAGTACTTCTTGTGTGCGTACATTATCTGATACTATGCGCCATAATAATGACGGTCGGAATGCTCTTTGACTGGTTCGAGCTTACAGTAAAGGGTGGGATTACAGTGGTTCTTAGCGTAGCTGCAGTATATTTCCTGGCAGCAGTCACTTCATATATTCTGTCAAAAGGGGAGGCAGATGAAATGACTAATGCGCTTAAGAATTATAAAGATGAATAAGAAATAACATTTTCTTCTGTGGGGGAACAATACTAGAGAAAATGCCGGAAGCAGAGACCGAGTAAAAGTAGAGAACTCCCTGGCTGTTGACAGGTTTCCAAAAATGGAGTAAATTGATTGTACACAATCTAATGAAACGTAATGGGAATTGTTTATAGCATTAGGGAGTAATTTTATGGATAAAAAACTTGATTTTCATAAACCGTCATTTGAAGAGGCTGCAAAGCTTTCAACTATATATGCGCTCAGGGATAACAAGACCTGTGACAGCACTGTTTTAGATACTTACATCTGGAAGGATTTGTACAACACCAGAATTTATATGGAGGACGAAGCTGCGATCATCCTTATGAAGGACGAAAAGGGATATTTTGCAGCTATGCCCTATTGTAGGGAAGAGGAGCTTCCAAAGTACTTTGAGCTCTTGAAGAGCTATTTTAAAAATGAGCTGAACAGTCCGCTCAGGATTGACCTTGCAGATGAGGATGCTCTAAAAGCACTTGGACTTTGCGATAATCCTGAATTTGCAATCGAGGAAGAGTTTGACCTTAAAGACTACCTCTACGATGCAGACGAACTTAGAAGTCTCGCAGGCAAGAAGTACCAGAAAAAGAGAAATCTTATAAACAAATTCATGAAGGAATACGAGGGTAGATGGGAGTATAAAACCCTTTGTTGTTGCGACGAATATTTCCTGGAAGAATTCATGAAAACCTGGATTGAAAAAAGACTTGCAGAAGGCGTTGAAAGCAAGGAAACACTCCTTCTTGAGAAGGATGGAATCATAGAAATCCTTCGCAACTGCGATAAGGTAACCTACAGAATCGGTGGCATTTTCATCGACGATAACCTTGAGGCATTCACAATTGGCTCCTACAACAGTAGAGAGCAGATGGCTGTCATCAGTATAGAAAAAGGAAATTCTGAGATACCTGGAATTTATCAGGTCATAAACCAGCAGTTCCTTTTGAACTCTTATGAGGACGCCAAGGTTGTAAACAGAGAAGATGACATGGGAATCGAGGGACTTCGCCAGGCAAAGGAAAGTTACAATCCCATTGGCTATGCCAGAAAGTACAGAGTCTGCGAGAAGGCAGCTTAAAGCTTTTCGGCAAAACATAAACTCACACAAGAAAAATTATGATTATAGAGCTTGAAAACAAAGATAGTTCAAGAAAACTTTATGAAGAGGCTTTTGACGACCCTAAGGTGTTCGTCGATTACTACTACAAGGAAAAGTGTAGTGATAGCAGGATAATCGCCAGTGTCGAAGACGGCGAAGTAATTTCCATGCTGCACTTAAATCCGTTTCAGATAAACCTTTGTGGTACAACAGTTAAGAGCTACTATGTGGTGGCAGTTGCGACTACCAAAGAAAGGCGCCACCAGGGCGAGATGACAAGGGTATTTGAAAAGGCCTTTGAACTGATCAGGGAGGAAAAGATTCCCTTTGTATTCCTCATGCCTGTAGACGAGGCTATCTATTCCTGGATGGGCTTTGATACAATATGCGATTTTTCCATGGACAGGATTGCTGATTATGATGTCATCAAAGAAACCTTTGACGTTTACTGCGTAAGGGATGATGCCTATATCAGAAGAATGAATATTGAAAATGAGCTAAGGGAAATGGACGACGGAGAGGTTCTGCCTGACGATCCGGTGATCATGGCGAAGATAACTGACCTTGAAGCCTTTAATAAAGCTGCAGGGAAAGACTTCGAATCTGAAAAAGAAGCCTTAAGCTGGCTTAAGCAAAAGAAAATCTATATATGTGAAGAAGTATAAAAAGGGCAGTGAAATTAGGAAAACTGTAACAGAGAGCCAAAACTGTGATAGAATAAAAGCAGTAAAATTCTTTTGGTGAGGGAATATTGATGAAGGCAATCTGTGTTGATGACGAGGAAATGATTCTCGACCTTACAGTTTCTTTTTTGGAGGAGTCTGACTTTTTTGATGAAGTAAGGGGATTTTCGACTGGAAGTGATGCAGTTGATTATTTGAATAAGAACGAAGTCGCATTAGCGCTCCTTGACGTTGATATGCCTGAGATGAACGGAATGACTCTGGCACAGAAGATCAGAAAAATCAATCCGCAAATCGCAATTATATTCCTGACTGGTTATTCTCAATATGCTGTAGAAGCTTTCTCTATCCATGCAGATGGATATCTGTTAAAGCCTGTAATCAAGGAAAAGCTTATAGAAGAGATCAACTATATTTTAAGCAGTAGGAACACTGCTCCTGATCACCTGGTTACAGCTAGAACATTTGGTAATTTCGACATTTATGTAAACGGAAAGAACGTAGTTTTCAAAAGATCTAAATCAAAGGAACTACTCGCCTATCTTATAGATAACAGGGGAAGCTCTGTCACAAGAGCTGAGGCATTTGCTGCATTGTGGGAGGACGGCCTCTATGACCGCGCTATGCAGAAGCAGATGGATGTTATCGTAAGAAGCCTTAAGGAGACACTTAAGGAGTATGGAATCAGTGAAATCATGGAAATGAAAAGTGGAGCAATGAGAGTTTGCCCTGAACTTATAGATTGTGACATGTATCGCTATCTCGAGGGAGATGAGTCTGCAATCAAGGAATTTAGAGGGGTTTACATGAATTCCTATTATTGGGCAAGCCTTACTGAAGCGTCACTTTTGGGAGATGATTTTTAAGAGGGGAGAAAAAATCAGTGTTTTCCTATCCTCCTTGTTGGACATTTGTTGGACAGGGGCAAATATACTGATGATGTTGCTTGAGTGCATCAGTGTTTCGTATGAGGGGGAGATGTTTAAACAACATTTTGACACTGATGTACTTTTTGTTTGCAAAAATGGAAGATAAGATAATGGATTTACTAAATGATATCGAAGGGATATCGATGGCAGACGGGCTCATGTACTGCGGTAGCGACGCTGCATATTTGAAGTTCATCAACAGTTTTTATCACAGCATCGATCAGAAGGCAGACGATATAGAAAGTGCATACGAAAAAGAAGATTATGATCTCTACACCATGAAGGTGCATTCGTTAAAGAGTACCTCGAGAATCGCAGGAATGCCTGCACTTTCCGAGCTTGCTCTTGAACTTGAAGAAGCTGGAAGGGCTGGAGATATAGCTTTTATCAAAGGAAATAACAACCAGTTATTGTGCCTTTACAGAAGCTATAAGGATAAGCTTTCAATCCTTGATAAGATTAAAAAAGAAGAGTACGAAAAGTTAAAGCCTATTTCAGATGACGAGTTAAAGGATGCATACAGCACCCTGAAAGACAGCATTCTGGCTGAGGATTATGACGCCACAGAGTTTATTTTAAAAGAAGTTATGAAATACAAACTTCCCGAAAATGACAGAGCTACAATGAACCAGCTTGAAAATCTACTTAAAAATCTGGAATGGGACGAGATGTCAAAAGTAGTTTCATTCACCTGACAGTGTTATACTGACAGGTGATTTTTATTATAAAAGGGAGAAGCAAAAATGAAAAAAGTACAGCTAACAAAATATACAGATTTCATTGTTGAAGAAACTACAAAGCTTTTAAATATCGATTCACCTACAGGCTACACAGAAGAGGCAGCTAAATGGGTTCAGAAGGAATTTGAAAAGCTCGGTTTTAAAACAACCATTACAAACAAGGGCGGCGTTATAGTTGACCTCACTGGAAAGGACAAAAAGGACGGACTTCTCCTTGAGGCTCACACAGATACTCTTGGCGGAATGGTTTCAACAATCAAGGAAAACGGAAGACTTCAGCTTACCAACCTTGGTGGCATGAATCCCAACAACGCTGAGACTGAGAACGTTCGAGTTGTAACAAAATTCGATGGAATTTATGAAGGTACTTTCCAGCTCAACAATGCGTCTATTCATGTTAACGGCGAATATGACGATACAAAGAGAAGCTGGGATACATGCGAGGTTGTTCTTGATGAGGATGTTAAGAAAAAGGATGACACAGTAAAGCTTGGAATTTCCGTAGGCGATATCGTTTGCTTCGAGCCAAATGTAAGAGTTACAAAGTCAGGCTACATCAAGTCCAGATTCCTTGATGATAAACTCAGCGTAGGTATCTTGCTTGGACTTGCAAAATACATCAAAGAAAAGAAGGTTACTCCTAAGCGTGCTCTTTATGCACATATCACTGTGTTTGAGGAAGTTGGACACGGCGGATGTGGAAGCGTTCCTGAAGGCTGCACAGAAGCAATCTCAGTAGATATGGGATGTGTTGGTGACGGACTTACCTGCACAGAGAAACAGGTTTCTATCTGCGCTAAGGACAGCGGTGGCCCTTACAGCTATGAGATCGTTAAGGGGCTTGTAGCGGCAGCAAAAGAGAGCGGAGCTGACTACGCTGTTGATATTTACCCGCATTATGGAAGTGACGTTGAGGCAACTCTTCGCTCAGGAAATGACTTAAAGCATGGTCTCATCGGAGCTGGTGTATACGCTTCACATGGCTATGAGAGAAGCCATAGAGACGGGGCAGAGAATACTCTCAGACTTTTAATACAGTACGCACTATAAAAATTCATATAAATCGAGGGGGATAAATATGAGCTTTGATATTCAGTACTTATTGTGGCTTCAACAGCTGCGCGTGGCAACAGGAGGCATTTTTGATGAGCTGTTTAATGCTCTGTCCAAATTTGCCGTAGACATTCTGCCGTTTTTGCCCTTTGTTGTTTTCTGGGGCGTGGACAAAAGATGGGGTTATATTTTCCTAACTAACCAATGGGTTGGAGAAGTAATGAACGGCTTCATCAAACTGACAGTATGCGCTTACCGTCCATGGATTCGGTCGGATCTGATCGAACCGGCAGGAGATTCCAAGGTGGCGGCTACGGGATATTCATTTCCAAGTGGTCACACGACGGTGGCAACCATCATGTATGGAACAACCTTTGTCTGGCAAAAGGATAAAAGGCGATGGCTTGCAGTTACCTGTGCTGTCCTGCTTCTGCTGACTGGCTTTTCCAGGAATTTCCTTGGAGTGCATACGCCACAGGATGTAGCGGTTGGCTTTTTGGCTTCGTCCATCATGATCGCAATAGTTCTTACAGTTTCCAGGAAGGTAGAAGGAAACGAAAAAGTTGTGGATATTCTGACACTTGTTGGAATTTTGGCGACGATATTAGTTCTTATCTACATCCAGGTTAAGCCCTATCCTATGGAATTTATAGCAGATGGCGCACTCCTTGTAGATCCTCAGAAGATGATGAATGACACCTTCAAAGGGTGCGGAGCTTTCATGGGATTTCTGATTGGAAGCTATGTTGAGCGTCACTACATCCACTATGAGATTCCGGTTGGGGCTAAGAACCTTCCTATGATGGTCTGCGCAGGAGCAGCTCTTGCACTTGCATGGAAAGAGCTTTTCGCACCTGCAACCATTGTTTTAATCTTTGGCGGACACTGGGGCAACTTCATCGCAAGATGCATGATGACTTTATTTGCAGTATGGTTCTGGCCTATCATGATCCAGAAGGAATGCAAAGAGGTAGCCTAAGCTAAACAATTTAATAATCAGTGCAAATTGGGCAGATATCCGTGATGGGTGTCTGTCCTTTTTATTTGCGTGTTAGGTTATAGAAGGTGAATGCGCGAATCCAATTAGAAATATTAAACAGAGATTGTCTTGATTGGCTGAGCTCTTTGTAAGAGAATAGGGAGTGGAATTAAATTACAAGGACTTTAGAATAAATTTTCAAATATGAGGGAAACGAAAAAAGAGGGGACTAAACGTGAACGAAGTAATTCATAAAAGATGGATGCGGACAATATATATAATACTGGTTCTGATTCCTTTAGTTATGGGAACAGGCGGACTGATTATAGCTGGACAGACTTTGGATGTGGCGCTGTTTAATGCAGTTTTGATGTTCACATGGGGATATGACGAAGCACCGGTAAACATCTACGTCAGCATAGCCAGATGGATTGCACCATTTGTAACCATCAGTGGAATTGCTTATGGATTCAAGACTGTAAGACATTCAATCTGGAACATGTACTGCTACTACTTTGGCAGCCAGATAGCAATCTATGGCGATTCGCAGCTTCTTGAAGAAGTAAAGGAAGAGTACGGAAGCACCACCATCACCTGCAATAACGTGGATAAGTTTGTGATGGCGAAAAAGTACATTCTTCTTATGGATGATGATGAGAACGTGCTTTTCTGCAAGCAATTCCACAAGAAGATTGGCGACGCCATGATATACATGTGCGGAGACAGGTATAAGCAGCTCATGCTTGAGGATGAGAACTTGCGCGTGTTCTGTCCTGAGGAGAACGCGGCCAGAGTATTCTGGAAATCTCAGATGATGTACGTGAATGAACAGCGTGCAAGACAGGATGGAAAGCCCTTGAAGGTTGCATTGATAGGTTTTGGCGAACTCGGAGAGAACCTGATTTACTGGGGGCTTCAGCACAATCTTTTCCATCCGGATCAGAGAATTGAGTATCATATCTACACGAAGGATTCGCATTTTCTTGACATCTACCATGAGCTTGGTGATGTAGAGGATAAGGTAATTTTCCACGATGCATTGTGGTATGAGAAGCGCGAGGAAATATGCGATGCAAGCATGGTTATCCTCTGCGAGCAGAAGAATCAGGACGACATTTTGCAGGAATTCTTATATGCGATTCCAGCAGTGAACATTTATGTTTTCTTGGCAAAGGAGACTATATTTACTCAGCTTACAAATAACGACAGGGTCTGCATTTTCGACTGGACAAGGATCGCATATAGCAAGGAGAATGTGTTAACTGACAGCCTATACAAGACAGCGAAGCAGATCAACATCCAGTATGCTGAGAAGCATGGCGAGGACATCACACCTGACATGATCGACAAGGAGTGGAACAAGCTTTCCACCTTTACCAAGTGCTCGAATCTAAGTGCGGCAGACTTTTTGGAGAACATACACGATCTCCTGGAGTTCTGGGGCTACACGAATGTGGCTGTGGAGGATCTGCCTGAGGAAGTATTTAACAGGCTTGGCGAACTCGAGCACATGAGATGGTGCAGATTCCACTACCTCAACAACTGGAAATACGGCGAACTCTCTGATGGCAAGACCAAGGACAACGAGAAGCGCATCCACACCTGCCTTGTACCTTACGACAAACTTAGCGACGCCGAGAAAAAGAAGGACACCGATAACGTGAAGGTGCTGCTGGAGTCCGTGAATTTGTGATATTTGAATATTTTGGTTAACGCGATGTTGGCCGGGAGGGAACGGTATGAATTACGATTGTCTAATTATAGATGATGAAAAAGCACTTGCAGACAACACCTGCGAGTATTTCAATTTGTTTGAAGTCAAGACAAAGGCTGTATATTCCAAGAAAGAAGCAGAGGAATTCTTTGGGGAGAATTCTGCATCTTTAATTCTTCTTGATATAAATCTTTCAGATGGAAGTGGATTTGAACTATGCAAAAAAGTCCGCGAAACCATGAATATTCCAATCCTTTTTATTTCAGCAAGGAACACAGATGACGACAAGATCATCGCTCTGAATATCGGAGGCGATGACTATATAGAAAAGCCATATTCTCTTGGTGTGCTGCTGGCGAAGGTCAGGGTTGTGCTTAAGAGATATGCAGAGACTACGAGCGGAGCAGGAGAAAATGGCGCAGTTGGAAGTGGAGCAGGTGCTTCTTTGGCAGATAATAATGGAGACAATTATGGTTCTTTCTCAGACTACGACGATGGTAATCTGAAAATCGACAGCGTGAACAAGGTGATTTCCGTAGCTGGTGATGAGAAGAAGCTCACCAGTATGGAATTCAAACTTCTCAAATACCTCACAGATAATCACGACAGACTTGTTACCAAGACAGAACTTTTCGACAATGTCTGGAATGACAAGTTCACCACAGACGGAACTCTCAACGTACACATTCGTAAGATTCGTGAAGAAATCGAGGCAGATCCCAAGAATCCTAAGTATATCGTAACTGTCTGGAAAGAGGGCTACAGATTCGTTACACCAGGGAAATAAACTTGAACAGAAATCCAGTTTTGTACATAAGATTCTGGAAGCTCGTTACTAATGAACCAAACGGACTGGAGCGGGTACATTTTGATAAAATAGAATATATGTTTGACGATAAAGAGTGGTGATGCTAGTATATAAATATAAAGGTGCTACCGATAGACGGTTAGCCTAGTTATATTTTTGCGTAAAAAATAACCGCTCAACTTTCCAGGCTAGGCGGTTATTTTTTGTGTCTTGGAATCATGCTTTCCAAACATGTAACCAAGACTAAAGAAAGTCGCACACAGTGCAAGCACTGCAATTAGGTCACTCATGGTTAGCATAATGTCTACCTCCAACAAAGATTTCTCATACGAGATTTCTATGATAAACAGAGGTCACAGTCCTCTGGAAAAGGACTAACCGCCTACCGTAAATACTGGTAGCACCGAGAATAAATTATATCGAACATACATTCGAATGTCAATCCCACAATTAAAATAGAATAAAAACATTTCTATAGCTCATGGAGCATGATTCAGGAACACTACGTGATAAAGTTCTAAAATATTACTTGGGCCCCGTAGTTTTTGTGCTATTTTCTAAAGTAATTACGTGTAAAGATGCAAAAAATATATCATATGCCACGTAGTATCGCCCAATTATGAAGTGAGCATTACGGGATAGAATCCAAAATAAATGACATTGACACGTAGCTCGGGATTTTCTAAAGCATATACAGATTTCAAATCATTCAAATGATATAGAGACTGGGGCGGGACTACTTAGGAAAGGATATAATTCCACATGAAAAAGAAACCATTCCTTATATTCTTAATAATCACATTTATTGCAGAGGCCATTCTCTGCATAGCACTAACTGGAAAGATGGAGCTTACGGGGCTTGATACAGTCGCTGTAAATGAGTGTGTAAAGAGTGTGGAAGAGAATTATGGAAATGAGGGAGAGTACGCAAATACCCTTGCATACACAGTTCTTGATGCTAATGGGGATGTGGTCTATCAGAATTCCGCAGGTGCATCAAACGTAGAATCCTCGAACTCGAAAGGTCAATCTCCACTCTCCGACTCCGTTAACGAGGCCATTCACAATGCTGACCTGATCCTGGATTTCCAAATACCTGACAACAAAATAGGCCATATCTTATTCCACAACGATAACGTAGAGAAGATGGCAGCTTACAAGAATAAGCTGATTATCGCAGTGGCCATCATTTCTTTCATTCAGCTGGTACTCATTCTTTCATATTTCATTTATCTGCATGCAACAATTATAGATCCGTTCAACAAGCTCAGTGACTTCGCAAAGAGAATTGCGGAGGGAAATCTGGATCTGCCGCTGTCGTTGGACAGGGGGCATATTTTTGGAAGCTTCACAGAGAGCTTTGATATTATGCGAAGCGAGCTGAAGAAGGCGAGAGATGCGGAAAAGAAGGCAAATGATGACAAAAAGGAAATGATTGCGAAACTGTCACATGACATAAAAACTCCTATCGCCTCCATTAAGTCCACATCTGAAATCGGATATGAACTTACAAAGGAAGATCGCACCAAGGAGTTCTTCAACCTGATAAATATCAAGTCGGATCAGATAACAACTCTCACTGATAATCTGTTTGAATCCACAATCGATGACATTACTGAGATTGAAGTAAATCCTTCAACACAAGAATCAGATGTAGTTAAGAAACTTATAAAGAACGCAGACTACCTGAACAGAGTGGAGGATATCGAGATTCCATCCTGCAACGTATATATAGATAAGCTGAGACTCCAGCAGGCATTCGATAACGTGTTCATGAATTCTTATAAGTATGCCAACACTGAGATGACAGTCACAGCGACAACCGATAGCGAGTACCTGATTATAGATGTCGCAGATACAGGAGAAGGGGTAAATCCTCAGGAACTCCCGCTCCTCAAGGAAAAGTACAAACGCGGAAGTAATTCTGCACAGAAGGATGGTGCAGGACTAGGCCTGTATCTGACAAACTATTTCTTAGAGAAAATGAACGGAAAGCTGGAGCTTGAAAACGCCACCCCAGGCTTTATCGTAAGGCTCTACATCCGCAAAACCCAAAACTAAGACACACCACTCATCGCATCAAAAACCAACAACACCCCATCACCCATTTCAGATTTAAGAACTATTTAAGACTTTTTTAAAGGCCTTTAAGATTTGAAAAGGTAATATAATCGTCAGATAGAGAACACGACAGCTAACACAGACGCTTTAAAGGAGGCAATTGTGAATACACTTATTAAAACAAACAAGCTATGCAAAACCTTTTCAAACGGTGGCAGAATGCAGCATGTATTAAAGAATATTGACCTTGAAATCTACAAGGGTGACTTCACAGTCATCATGGGAGCAAGCGGAGCAGGCAAATCAACTCTCCTCTATGCACTTTCAGGAATGGACAAGCCCACACTTGGCGAAATCTATTTTGGCGAAGACGAGATCACAGGCATGAACACAGATGAGCTTGCAACTTTCAGAAGAGGCAACTGCGGATTTGTTTTCCAGCAGATCTACCTTGTGGATTCAATGAGCGTATTCGATAACGTCATGGCAGCAGGCCTTCTCGTTAACAAGAATAAAAAAGAGGTTTCCAAAAAGGCAAAGGCAATCCTCAGATCCGTAGATGTTGACGAGAACCTCTGGGACAAGTTCCCCACACAGATTTCTGGTGGAGAAGCTCAGAGAGTAGGAATTGCAAGAGCACTTATCAACAACCCCAAGCTTGTTTTTGCAGACGAGCCCACAGGTGCCCTCAACTCAAAGACAGGTAGAGATGTCCTCGACACACTCACAGAATTCAACAACAACGGACAGTCAATCGTCATGGTTACACACGACATCACAAGCGCAAGACGCGGCAACCGCATCCTTTATGTGAAGGACGGCGAGATTGCAGGCGAGTGCAACCTCGGCGCATATGCAGCAGGTGATGACGACAGACACAGGAAGCTCAGCGATTTCCTCGTATCAATGGGATGGTAATAACAGGAAGCTAAACGACTTCCAACTATCAATGGGGTGGTAATCATGGAAATATTAAGAATACTTACAAAATCAAATTTTAGAAAAAATAAAGGAACCTGCGTTGGTTTGTTTTTACTAATAATGCTTGCCAGCATGATGATAGACTTGGCGCTCCTCTTGTTCTTCGACGCATATCCGACATCAAGAACAGAAGCTGAGAGACTTGAAGCAGGCGATGGATACATCTGGATCATGGATGACATCAAGGGCATCGACGACGCTTATATCGAAGAGCTTATAGGAAAAGAAACCACAAACTACTATTCATACAGATGCCTCGGTTATCCCAACATCTCAATTCCTTTTGGAGATGGAAGCCTTGCTCCTTCACTTCTTGTAAACAACAGCAGTGCTCTGGAAAAAGAGATGGATAGAACAGAGATCGTATTTGAAGATGAGAGCATAAAAAGCGACTACATCTATCTCCCCTACCAGTTCAACACATCTGGTGGCTATGAGATCGGCGACAAATATAACTTCGAGCTCATGGGAAATAAGTACTCCTATACAGTAAAGGGATTCCTCAATTCTACTTACTTTGGATGCAACAACTGTGGCGTTTACGAGTTCATCATCGACGACGACAGCTACGCAAAAATGTATGAAAAAGACAGCGCTATTTCGGAGTCTGTAATGATCAGCTTCAACTTAAAGGAAGGCGAAAAACTCAGCCGTTTCCGCATCCAGAAGCTCAGTGAGATTGCTGATCATAACCCTTTGGCAGTACCCACAATCTACAAGCTTAATGACGTTATAGTTGGAAGAAGCTTCATGTCACTTGTGCTTGCAGCATCTTTCCTTACACTGACAATCATCATCGTACTTGTAATTACAATCATGCTGACAAACAGCATATCCAATTACATCAAAGAGAACATGCCTACAATCGGAGTTCTCAAGGCACTGGGTTATACAAGCTCCATGATCAGACGTTCACTCTATGCGATGTTTACAGCACTTGCTCTGGTTGCAGGAATTGTAGGATCTAACCTCTCCTACACACTTATGCCTATCATGGAAAAAATAGTTGTTGGACAGATGGGCGTTCCCTACTCAATATCCTTTAACCCTGCCTGCACCATTACTTCAGCATGTTTCGTAGTTTTGTACGTACTTGCAATGGCATTTATAACCACAGGCAAAATCAAAAAGATTGATCCTATCGTAGCTCTTCGCGAAGGAATCTCAAACCACTCCTTCAAGAAAAACAGAGTTCGTCTCGATAAGACAATGTTTAGCCTGAACTTCAGCCTTGCACTTAAGAACATTTTTAATAACAAAAAGCAGAACATCATTACTTTCTTTGTCACTGGATTACTTGTATTTATCTGCGTTATCGGACTTTTGATGTTCGAGAACTTCAGCAGAAATCCGAAGCTTGGAATCATTACATTTGAGATCTGCGGCGGAAATGCAGGATTTGATTATGAGACAAAAGAAGAAGCTCTGGAATATCTTGAGAGCATGCCTGAAGTTTCAAATATCAGAAGCGTCATCAACCTGACACTCAACTACAACAAGGAGGACAGCCTTCTTACCTACGTTTTTGACGATACAGACAAAATGAACAACAAGGAGGCTTGCTATAAGGGAAGACTTCCCAAGTATGACAATGAGATTGCTATAAGTGGCAAATTTGCTTCAGACTACGAAGTAGCTGTTGGCGATGAGATCAGCCTCGAGCTTGGCTCAGACACCTACAAGTACCTTGTTACCGGATTCATCCAGACCTGCAACAACTACGGAAGAGAAGCCATCATGACACAGAAGGCAGCAGAGCACGTAATGGACTTCACTTATACTCCGGCATATTACTGGTTCGATTGCGAGAACAGAGACGTGGTAGAGAGCGTAATAAATTCCTGCTCAGACAAATACGGTGATCACATGGTGTCATCCATGAACTTCTATGACACACTTGAAGGCAACCTTACAACCTTCAGAAGCATTTCAACACTGATGCTGGCTATGCTCTGCGTGATATCCGCAATTGTAATTACCATCATCCTCTACCTTCTTATCAAGGCATTTGTTTACAACAAGAGAAAGGATTTCGGCATTTACAAGGCACTTGGCTATACATCAAACAGCCTGATACTGCAGACAGCACTTAGCTTCATGCCTCCTATCGTGGTTTCTGCAATCATATTCTCAGTAGTGTCATACTTTGCAGCTAACCCCTACATGTCAGTAGTTATGCATGGCTTCGGACTTATGAAGAGCACCTTTTACATCCCGATCCCCGGAGTAATAATGATCGGCTTTGGAATTGTAGCTATCAGCTTTGCATTTGCGATAATTCAGTCCGTGAGAGTAAAGAAAATTGAAAGCTACGAAATGCTCATGGGCGAGTAAAAATGAGCCTTCCCGAATTTAAAGGGAAGGCTTTTTAAAAGCAATCCTTCATGTATAATGGAATGAAAGCACACTATATATGGGAGATATTTGGGTATGAAAAACTTTAAAGACATCGAATACGTGAGCCTGGATTTTGAGGGGATGAAAAATAGAATCCAGAATCTCGTAGACAAAATAAGCAGCATCGGGGAAAGCACAGAAGGCCAGACATCAGAAGAAACATGCGAGAGCCTGGATAAAGAATTCCTTGATTTCCAGAAGGAAGCCATTCACTTCCTCACTGTCGCAACAGTGAAATATATCGAAAGCTACATCGACGGAACAGATGAGAAAATTTTTGAAGAAGTATCCTACGTGATGCAGCAGCTCTCGCTCTGTGACTCCACAGTCATCTATGAGGCAATCTCCAAAAGTCCCTACAGAAAACACTTCGAGGAAAAGTTTGGAAAATTCCTTCTTGAAACTCAGGTGAAGGAAAGTGAACTCCACCAGGCAGGCGAGGAGTTCATGATAAAAGAACAGGAGCTTCTTGCAAAGCTTCACAAAACCATATCTGATGTGAAGTTCGAATATGAAGGCAGAGAAATTTCTGCAACAGAAATCGATGTCCTCGTAGACTCAGACGATCCCGAAGTCAGGAAAAAAGCACGCTACGCAAGACTTAAAGGCTTTGCTGACAGAGGAGATGAATTTGCAACTCTCATGGACGAAATCATCAAAGTCCGCACCAGCCTAGCAAAAGCAAACGGATTCGATAACTACTTAGAATACGAGAACATAGGAAAAAGCAGATTTTCCTATGGAGAAAAAGAACTCCATAAGTTCTGCGACAATGTGAAAAAGCATCTCCTGCCACTTGTTGAAAAGAGCAACAAGAAGATACAGGAAAGACTCGGGCTTGAAAGATACACAAGTGACGACACAGAAATCTATTTTGCTGACGGAAATGCAAAGCCTCTTGGAGATGCGAAATTTGTAAGGGAAAAGATCCAGGAAATGTACGATGACATGAGCCCCAGGCTCTCCGAACTTTTCCACAGAATGAACGACAACGGCTACATGGAGATAGAACCGTCAGATACGAAGATAACAGGACTTGCTTTCACAATAAAGCTTCCTGAGGTAAAGAGCGCATTCATTTTGCAAACTATGTAAGCGACGCATCCACAGTGAACAGCGTAATCCACGAGAGCGGACATGCCATGCAGGAAATGCTTTGCATGGATAAATACGATGTAATTGAGCTCTTGAGTCCCGTACAGGATATGTCAGAGCTCCCTTCAAAGAGCATGGAACTCATATCCTACAATTACGCTGATAAGTTCTTTGGAGAAGATGCAGATAAGTACGTAAAGGGACACCTTGCTGAGTTCCTGGCTGAGATAGGCGAGTACTGCAAATGGCACGAATTTGAGACCTACATCTATAGCAATCCTGATGCGACGACGCAGGAGAGAATAGATAAATACAATGAACTCTATGAACTTTACGAGCCCGGAGTAGAGCAGCTTTATCCTGAGCTTCTGGCAAAAGGGGGAAGACTCTACAAGGGCATGAACATCTTCAAGGTTCCGAGATATGTTATCTCATATTCAATCTGCGACCTCGCTGCAATCTACATCGCAAACGAGTTCAAAAAGGATAAGAAAAAGGGATCAGACATATTCATCAAGCTAGGTGAAGTTGGAAACTCTATGGATTACAACGACTCTATGGAATACCTCGGACTTAAGTCAGCTTTTGACGAGGAAGTCATGATCGAGGCAGCAGAGTACCTGAAGAATGAACTGGGACTTGAGTAAAGGAATACTGCAAAAGTTTAGAAACGCTATTAACATGCAGGTTCTGCGTGTGTTAAAATATTTATAATTCAAAGATCGGAGGAGAAAGGTATGACACTTGCAAAGAAGTATGGGGTTGTTGGCTTATTAGGGCTTATGGCAATTGTTGCTGTAAACGCTGCTAATGTTTCTGATTTCCTGAGCGGAATCGTTACAGGACTCGGAATTGCCATGATGGGTTTTGCACTTTACAAAATGTCAGTTTCTATGAAGGCTGAAAAAGAAGAGAAGAACGCATAACCTTTTTTCTGACGAGGGGATTACCAGGGCGGCTTAGGTCGCCCTGTTTTTGTACGAGTAGAGGAAAATATAAACTAATCAGATTAAAATGATGGGGAAATAAAAGGGATGGCAAATAAAGAATCTGTAAAAGAAAATCTTTATGTTATAACGGATCACATATTCCCTAGTGATAGTTATGGGAGTGATGATTATCTTGGAAACTGGCCGATGCTTTATATCCTGGAGAATGGAAATAAAGTTTATATAGGCGAGTCTACTAATGTTGCAGAGAGAATGAAGCAACATTACAATAATCATGAAAAGCGCGAGTTTAATCAGGTACATTTCATATACTCAGATAAGTTCAATCAATCTGTTACATTTGACTATGAATCAAAGCTTATTCAATTTGTTTCTGCAGATGGAAAGTATATCATTACTAATAAAAATGACGGCATAGCAAATAAAAACTACTATGGAAAGCCTGATTATGATGATACTTTTGAAGCTCTGTGGAATCAGCTAATATCATACGACCTGGCAAAACATACGCTGGAACAGATTAAAAACAGCGAGTTCTATAAATATTCACCTTTCAAAGAATTAAATAAAGATCAGAAAAAGCTGGCAGATGACATTATCACTGAAATAAGAGAAGGCAAAAATCTACCGATAGTAGTTGAAGGCCGTCCTGGCACAGGAAAGACTATTGTAGCAGTTTACCTGATGAAATACTTACGAGACTATGAGGATGAAAAGACACATGAGTACCCATTTAGAGAAAAAAAGATGGGAATCATTATTCCTCAGACATCGCTTAGAGCCACATTAAAAAGCTTATTTAAGAAAATAGAAGGACTTGCAGCGAGAGATGTTATAGGAGCATCTGAAGCGGTTAGAAATGGACAGTGGGATATTCTATTTGTAGATGAAGCACAAAAATTGCAGGTGAGACGTAGCATTGTAGGATATCAGGCATATGATAACAACAATAAAAAACTTGGTTTGCCGAGTGATGCTACAGAATTGGATTGGATACTGAAAATTTCAAATACACCAGTATTCTTCTTTGACCCTGATCAGTTATCAGGCCCTTCTGGTACAACCATAGAAGTTTTTGAGGATAAGGTAAAACATGAAATGGGAAGGCGCAAGAGAATTGCCGCATACATGGCTCATTTCCTCAGAATGCAGATGCGTGTACAAGGCGGTGAAGAATATATAAATTACGTGAATGATATTCTGCATGATGTAGATGTTCAAAGGCAGACTTTCGCAAATTACGATTTTAAGATATTTGATAGTTTTGATGACTTTAATAAAGAACTATACAAAAAAGAAAAAAGCCTGGAACTATGCAGAATGCTTGCTGGATATGCGTGGGAATGGAAAACAAAGAATGATCCTGATGCATATGATATAGAAATTGAGGGCATTAGTAAGAGGTGGAATCATTGCCTGAGTAATTGGATAAACAGTGATGGAGCTATCGATGAAGTTGGGTGTATCCATACCAGCGCAGGCTACGATCTTAATTATGCATTTGTAATTCTTGGAAAAGATATCAAATATGATGAGGAAAACCACAGGATATTTGTGGATAAATCATGCTATTTTGATAAGCGAGGAAAGCAGTCTGCAACAGATGAGGAGTTGGATATTTATATCAGAAATATATATTACATTCTGATGACCAGGGGAATACGCGGTACATATATTTATGTCTGTGATGAGAAACTGCGCGAACACTTTATGAAATATGTGGAAAGGTTTTAATGGGGATGGATTTTGAGAAGGTAAAGCAAGAAGTGGTGAAGTTTACAGAAGACAGAAACTGGGACCAGTTTCATACTCCTGAAAACTTGGCAAAGAGTATTTCTATTGAGGCAGCAGAACTTTTGGAATGTTTCCAGTGGAGCCCGGAATATGACAAGCAGGCGGCTACAGAAGAACTTGCTGATATCATGAATTACTGCATTCTTATGGCAGATAAGATGGGGGTTGATATAGAAGCAGCCATCATGGAAAAGATTAGGAAGAATGCAGAAAAGTATCCGGTTGAAAAAAGCTATGGAAATAGCAAAAAGTATACGGAGTTATAAAAATGGATGGGGTTAATCCAAGCATAACAAAATATGATCTGAAAATTGAAGGAGACTACTATAACCAATTGGATATAGAAGGCTTCTCTCTTATGATGAAGAATCCATCATATTGTTATAAGTTTTATTGGCTTGAAGCAATTGTAAATCTGATTACAGAAGGTCTTGAAGAGACAACTTTTGATGAAATAATTAATGAGATGATAGCGAATGCCTGGTATTCCGTCTTGGAGTTTCATGTCCATCTTAGTGGAATAGTATTAGGGGAAGTGAAAGATGGACTTGAAAGAGCTGTTATAAAGCTTAGCGAAATAAGCGGACTTCCGGCAAACGCTTCAAAAGTAGAAATAAAAAATGAAATAAAAAAGTATGATTCTGAGCTGAAGTTAGAAAAAGAACAATTGACCAATATGGTGCCATACAGAGCTTTAGCAGGCTTTTTCAAAAAGGTCGATGAAACCGCTGATTGGGAAAGCATTCGCAGGATGGTTGCTTATATTGAGCGTGTTAATAAGGTTAATATTCTTCCATACACTTTGGGATCTAGTAGCAAGTTAAAAAAAGAAGTGTATTTTAATCATTCATGGATAAGAATGATACAGGATAATGCTGTAGCTATATTGGGATGGATACAATTTGAAAAGGTAAAATGGCTACAGAATAATAACCCAGAAGTCCCAGGACTGGTTTATAAACTTGCGCCTATGGACGAGAAAATGAGGAAGCTTAATGCAGTGAGAAAACTTTGGGATGTTGCATTAAGCTTGGATACTATACAGGATGTTTTTACTGATGAACCAATTGATCCATATAAGTATGATGTGGATCATTTCATACCTTGGTCATTTGTTATGAATGATGAATTATGGAATCTTATGCCTATGGATTCATCATTAAACTCTTCAAAGAGTAATAAACTGCCGGAATGGGATCCGTTTTTTGGAAAGTTTTTAAACAATCAGTTCGTCTTATACAGACTGATTCACGATTCAAATCATCCTGAAATGCATAAACGATTTGAAGCATGTTATAAGGATAATATTCATTCAATCTGGGCAAATCAGGAATTATATAGACCGGGGAATTCAATTGAGGAGTTTGGCAATATTCTAGAAAAGAATATGCGACCAGTCTATGATTCTGCAAGAAGACAGGGGTATGAATTGTGGAAGGTATAAAATTATATAGAGCAAATAGCTAAAGTGCTACGAGGAAAAATATGTTAGAACCCGGATTATATGAACAGATCATAAATAAGCAGATACAGTCAGAGCTTAATGGTTCTGCGGATGACTTGAAACGTGTTGAAAAGATCGATGGTGCGGAAGCATCTGAGATCCTTTCAAAGTATGTTTCGGAAGTAGTGCATAAAGCATTGGATCGTATTTCTGATGATGAAAATCTTGGGGCTAAGATTGAGCTTGTTAATAAGGTTGTTGGTCTGATATCAGATGAGAATAATCTAGATGATCTAAAGGAACTTGCAGTAGCTGATAGTGCAGAGCAGCTCTTGGCACTTCTTTCAGAAAATGATCCCATGTATAAAATTGGCCAAAGAAAGGCCAGAGATATTGTACGCCCGGAGACATCTGTTGCCCAGAGTAGTCTTTTTACTGGAGCTATTCATGAACCGCAGATGTACTCTGAGCTTAGGAAGGAAATGGAGACAGCAGATAGGATAGATATGCTTGTCTCTTTTATTAAATGGAACGGATTAAGACTTCTATATGATGAGCTGAAGCGTTTCACAGAGCGCGGTGGAAAGCTAAGGATTATCACCACATCGTATATGGGAGCTACAGATGCGAAGGCGATCGATGAGCTTTGTGATCTCACTGGGGCGGAAGTACGCATATCTTATGATACTAAGCGTACAAGGCTTCATGCTAAGGCATACATTTTTTATAGAAATACAGGCTTTACCACTGCTTATGTGGGATCTTCAAACATGTCCAACGTAGCTATGTCCAGTGGCTTAGAGTGGAATATCAAGGTAACCACTAAGGACATGGCTCCAACTATACAGAAGATAGAAGCTACTTTTGAAAGCTATTGGAATTCAACTACATTTGAGAAGTACACGCATGATAGCTATGACAAGTTAAGAACTGCGCTTAGAGCAGAGAGGCGTGGTAATACTACGGATGGATATGGCTTTATTGTTGATATCAATCCGTATCCCTATCAGCAGGAGATATTGGATAGACTTGATGCTGAGAGAATAATTAGAGGGAGAAATAAGAATCTTGTAGTAGCTGCTACGGGTACAGGAAAGACACTAATTGCAGCTTTTGATTATAGGCGGTTTTGCAAGAAACATCCTGATAGGCAGAATAAACTTCTTTTTGTTGTACATAGAGAAGAGATTCTTAGGCAGAGTAGAGAAGTATTCAGGGCTGTTTTAAAGGATCCAAATTTTGGTGAGTTGTATGTGGGCGGTGAGAAGCCGGAGAATTTGAATCATCTTTTTGTTTCTATACAGACAGTTAGGTCTCAGGAATTGTATGAGATTCTTCCTGCAGATCATTATGATTTTATTGTAGTTGATGAGTTTCATCATGCAGCAGCACCTACGTATCAAGGACTATTAAGCACATTCAAACCACAGATATTATTAGGACTTACAGCTACTCCGGAGCGAATGGATGGCAAGAATGTTCTTGATTATTTTGATGGCAGAATAGCTGCAGAGATTAGACTACCAGAGGCGATAGAGAGAAAGCTCTTATGTCCATTCCAGTATTTTGGTGTTTCAGATGAAACTGATTTGTCAGAAGTTAGATGGGTTAGAGGTGGTTATGATAAGTCTGAACTGAGCAATCTGTACTCGATGAATAGGGCTATTGCAGAGAAGAGAGCGAACCATATCATCAACTCTTTGTATAAGTATGTCACAGACATGGATGCTGTTCATGGTCTGGGATTTTGCGTATCTATCGAGCATGCCAAGTTTATGAGTGACTATTTCAATGAGAAAGGGATTCCATCGATAGCACTTACATCAAGTTCATCGGATACTGACAGGACTAATGCCAAGAAGATGTTGTTGGCTGGAGATATTAAATTCATCTTTGTTGTGGATCTGTACAATGAAGGTATTGATATACCTGAGGTTGAGACAGTTCTTTTCCTTAGACCTACTGAGTCACTAACAGTGTTCTTGCAACAGCTAGGAAGAGGACTTCGATTGTCAGAAGGCAAGGAATGTCTGACAGTCCTTGATTTTATAGGGCAGGCGAATAAGAAATATAACTTCGAAGAGAAATTTTCAGCTTTACTTGCTAACACAAACCATAGTGTTCAGTATGAAATAAAGCATGGGTTTACAGCGCTTCCAAAGGGATGCTATGTACAGCTTGAGAAGAAAGCTACGCAGGTTATCTTAAATAATATAAAGCAATCATTTGATAGTAGAGCAGGTCTTGTTTCAAGGATTGAGACATTTACAGAAGATAGTGGGTTAGAGCTATCTTTGAAGAACTTCCTGAATTATTATCACTTGAATGCATATAGTATTTATGCGAAGTACTCCTTTGCAAGACTATGCGCAGATGCAGGTGTGATCAGTGATTTTACCGAGTCAATAGAAGAGAAAATGACTAAGGCATTTGCGAAATTCGTCGCTGTGGATTCTGCTAAGTGGATTAGATTTTTACTTGAGATTTTGCCAAGAGTAAATGATATTGATATTTGTGTTTTACCTGAAACTTATCAGCGAATGATGCAGATGTTTTATGTGACACTGTGGCAGAATGCGGTGGATGATTGGAATGCTCCGGAAGTAAAACAGAATATTTCAGAACTTTGTAATTGTAAAAACATGTTAGAAGAGCTGATCGAGCTTCTTAACTACAATCTCGAAAGAATTGACGTTGTAGGCGAGAGCGTTGATTTGGGATTTGATTGTCCGCTAGAATTGTACTGTACTTACACAAGGGATCAGATTCTTGTGGCGATGGACTTCATGAAACCGCAGACTGTTCGTGAGGGTGTTAAGTGGCTTGATGATAAGAAGTTGGATGTATTCTTTGTAACACTCAATAAGGCCGATAAGGATTATTCGCCGACGACTATGTACAATGATTACTCTATCAATGAGGAGTTTTTCCATTGGCAGAGTCAGAGTACAACTTCAGATACTTCTCCAACAGGACAGAGGTATATTAACCATGTCCGTGAAGGAAGTAAGATTCTATTATTTGTGAGAGAATTCAAGACGGATATGGCTGGTGCTGCACCATATACATATCTTGGAACAGCTAAATATGTAAGTCATCATGGCAGCAGGCCAATGAATATTACATGGCACCTGGATAATCCAATACCTGCTAAATACATTAAAAAGACAAGCAAACTGGAAGTAGGATAATTATGAAAAATGTTAACGTAGTCGCAGCTATTATCTGCGATGATTACAAGAAGAAAACAAAGATATTTGCAACCCAGCGGGGATATGGAGATTTTAAGGATGGCTGGGAATTTCCCGGAGGAAAAATCGAAGAGGGTGAAACTCCGGAAGAGGCACTCGTAAGGGAGATTCGAGAAGAGCTTGGCACAGAGATTGAAGTGCATGATCTTATAGATGTTATCGATTATGATTATGATACTTTTCATCTTCATATGAACTGTTATTGGGCTACTGTTGTAGAAGGTAAGCTACAACTATTGGAACATGAAGCAGCTAAATGGCTTGAGGTAAACGACCTTAGAAGTGTTGCTTGGCTTCCTGCAGATATATCATTACTACCTAAGATTGCTGCAGGAATGGTTGATAAGAACGTAGAGTATTACAACGAAAATGCTGATTCTTTCTTCGATGGAAGTGTTGTCGCTGATATGTCAGAATCTAGGGACAAGTTTACGGCGCTTCTTCCTGAAAAGGCAGCAGTTCTTGACGCTGGATGCGGAAGTGGACGTGATAGTAAAGCCTTCATGGAAGCAGGATACGAAGTGACAGCATTTGATGCATCTCCTGAAATGCGAAAAAGAGCTTCGGAGTATATCGGGCAGGAAGTCCTGGATATGAGATTTGAAGAGATGTCCTTCGAGAACAAGTTTGATGGCATCTGGGCAAGTGCTTCACTCCTCCATGTGCCTATGGATCAGCTACCAGAGATAATGGGTAAGATGAATAAGGCACTCAAGGATGGCGGAGTTATATACGCTTCTTTCAAGTACGGTGATGGCACCAAGATGCGTGGTGAGCGTAAGTTCAGTGACTTCAATGAGAAGAGTGTGATTCCACTTTTTGAAAATGCTGGATTCGAAATTCTGAGAAATGATGTTGGCTCAGATAACAGACCTGGCCGTGAGAGTGAAATGTGGGTTGAGGTTATAGCGAGAAAAGAATAAATAAAATAATAGAACAGGTGCCTTGAGCGGGGCACCTGTTCCAATATTTTTTAAAAATTTTTAAGCAAATTTATTTTAGAGTTTTATACCACCATCCATCATGATCTTTATATACATACTTAATGGGTCTGGCAGCGCCTGACTTTTTGAACATTTTAGCTATGTTAATCCTATCCTTGTTTGAATTCAAAGATTTTTGCATATGATCAGCGCAATCGATTATAAGAGCTCTTTTACAGCTACTCTTTCCCAAAGCGCCTTTTTTTACTTTGATATTTTTTGCTCCAATGTTGATAAAAGTGATACTGAGCGTGTCGCTACATTTATTGAAACAATTTTTTTCAAATGTTAATTTCTTTGCATCTTTAGGATATTTTTTATCACTATAGCCACTAGTGATTTGCACTTCTTGGAGATATTTGCATCCTGAAAAACAGTTTTTGGGAATAACATTCTTTTCAGCACTTAATGGGATGTTGCTATATGTTTGACTATGATTGATATAAATAGATATTCTTTCTAGTTCGACATTATTTTTAAAAAGACCATCTGCAAATTCATTTTGGAAATAGTATTCAGTAACGCCGTTATTTTGTGTAGTGACAGTCTTGTTTAATTCAATTAAAGTCGTATGCATGCCACTTGCGTTCCAAAAACCACTCACTTTTATTAGTTTGCATCTGCCATAGCTTGAACCATTATATGGCTTTGTCACTTGGTAGACATTGCCCATATCTTCAAATGTATCTCCGATTTTAAGGTATTCTTCAGCATGTGCATCTATCGAAAATCCAAGAAGTAAAAACAGCGTTGAAACAAAAACACTTATTATGAAAATATTCTTTATCTTTCTGATCATATTATTTCTCCTTTCTTCTATTCTATTTGATAATTCATAAGAAAATCATAAATATGTATGAAGAGTTTCTTACTTTTGAAAACGGTTCAAAAAGTCATATTTATTTAAGAGTATTTTTACAGGCAATTAATGGTGAAATGGGATAATTAAGTGACGTATTAATGTTTCTTCAACCGGTTATTTTGGAGGAAAAATATGAAATGTCCTAAATGTGGTCAAGAATGTGCTGATGATATGAAGTTTTGCCCCAACTGTGCTTATCCTATAGAACAATATCTAAATGGCGTGAAAAAGAATGCAGCTGAAAGGAATGAAACACTTAATCAGGTCGAATCCTATCAGATGCAGAATGATACAGAAAAAGTGAATATGCAAATGACTGGCCAAAATGCTGATGAGAACAGGGAAGTACCTTTCTATAATAAAAACCTTTCTTTGGGAGAGGCAGTAAAATGGCTGATTATTCTCTTTGCAGGATCGATGATTTTGCTATGCCTTTTGCAAGGATCAGTGCTAAAGGCACTTCTTTTAGCATGCTTAATTGTCGTTATTTCGCCATTGAATAAAAAGCTGCCAATCGAGTTATCCAGGTTCCAGGTAATAATTATTGGAATTGCCCTTTTTCTATTAGCGGCAACTGTTCCTGCAGGTAATAGAAATAAAACAAGTGATACCCAGCAAGGTGGCGTAGATTTAGCTAGTAATGAAACAACTGAAAAAGAGACAGAAATCATTGCTGATGAAGATGAAAAAGAAGTGATAGAAGAGATCGAAGAAACAGAGCCAGAGGTTGAAGAGGAAGAAATCGCCAGTTTAGATGAAGCTGATTCAGAAGTTGCTTTAGCAAGTGCAGATAAAGTAATAAATGATTCTAATGATAAAGATGAAGAAGAGGATGAACAACCCAAAATGCAGGCTGCACCTCCTCTAACAAATAAGGAGAAGGAAGAATACCTGGCTTTAGAAGAAATACCTATAGGCAAGGTACTGGTTAATATTGATTCATATCTCGGACAAACAGTAAAGACTACAGTGAAGGTAAGAGATTGCTATGATTTGTCTGATGAAGATGAAGGTGATGCTAACGGTATAACTCAGATATATACAGAAAGCGGACGAATAGGCTTTTTGGAATATTTGAATAATGATGTCTGGCTTGACGATATCATTTCACTGGAAGAGGGAGATTGTGTAACTGTTGCTTGCACAATCGAGAAAGATGAGTATGATAATTACACACTGATGCATGGAAGAGTATTAGAGACAGGTGATAGTGCGCGTAAAACCTACGAAGAGGATGTTGAAAACTATAAGGCAGAATTTAAATCAACTGCTGAGAGCGTATCACATGATACTTTGCTTAGATATCCGGATTCATATAAGGGCAAAATAATTAAAATCACAGTCAAGATTACAAAAGCTGAACCGGACGGTCTTATATTCCAAGGGGATTTGTTAGGTGTTGTTCCAGGCACTAATAATGAAATAGATATGAATGATTATCGAGAAGTCAGAGAACCAAGGTTTAGAGAGGGCGATAAAGTCACTGTGTATGGATTTGGAGATGGTTTGACAACCATGAGAGTATATGACACTTCAACTTTGATTCCTAAGCTGAAAGATAAGTATGATGTGCCTTGTATCTCAATTTGGTATATAGACTGAGTAGTAACCAAAGTTAGATAATAAGTATTCAAGGGCGGTGTACACTGGTACACTGCCCTTGTTTTTTTGAGCATCCAATTGAGACATGGCAATATCTGTGTAGAAAGAGAGTTCTTACGTCGGTATAATTTATTACATACTTACTATTTGGATTAAAAACATATTGTTCCAGATTGGAAAGTAAGTTCTTGAGGGGAGGAATAAAGAAGGGAATGAATAGGAATTTATTAAATTATGGGGTACAACAATAATAATGCGGGAATGCATACATTAGTAAATCTTCCACTTGAGTATCTGGCGGATGAAAAGAAGTCAAAAAAGAAGAATTCAGATAATGAGATGACAGTTATAAAATGGCATGTCAATGAGAGTGAAAGTCTCATTGATGAGATCCATTTAGATAGAGTAAGCATAGTTCCAACTAATGTTTATCTGAAATCACTTCAAGATAAATTAAATATCATGGAAATATTTCAAGATGTATCTAGAAAAACAGTCACAGTATTTGGTAAGCCAATAGTTAGTTTAAGAGGATCGTTTTCTGAAATTGAAAAAATAACCGTTTTTCTATCAATTATTTCTGAAGAGACTGGAATAAGATTTGAAAAAATAATCTCAGACTTATCAAGGATAGGAAATTACTCGGCTGAGAGTATTGAGAAATACATTTATACTCTGGCATCTGAAATGACTATTTCTGAAATGATAAAAAAGATGCAATATATTTCCAGAAAAGACTACAGAACAAAATATGAATTTAAGGGAATAGCACAACTTTCAACTGATATTGCTCGAATGATGATGTATCTTTCGCTGTTGTCAGAAAAGATAGGAATGACAATAGAGGATTTATTTATACCAGCTGACCCCGATAAATGTAAAGTGGTTGCCTATGAACAAATCGAAAAGAACTATCTTCGTCCCTATTCATTTGATGAAGGCTTTATAGACAGAAGAACTAAAAAAGCAGAGTTCATATGCGATAGGTATGACAAAATTTATTTAGATGTTAATTATGATGAACATTTTCCGTATTTCTGTAGTATGGATATGATGGTTACAAAAACAAAATATAAAGGATCGAGACGATACCATTACGAGATGATCTATACAGGATATAACGATAGATGTGGGTTTATGCCTAGCGGAGTTGTTATTTATGAGGAAGTAAGTGGATTGGTAAAAGAACTTGTTGAGGAAACAATTGAAATGAGACCAGAGTGGAAGCTTACTTCTAAACTAGTAGAAAGATAGGATACGAAGAGTGAAGTAATCCATAAGATGGAAAAGAGAGGACGTAGATTATGAAACAGTCACTGTTAGGACATTTGTATTCGCATATAAAAGGTTCTGCGGAAGATGTCGCAACAATGTCATTGCAGTATATTATTACCTACTATGAATCATTGAACAGGGTATATAACGAATTGATGGCACATAAACTACATTGTGATTTGCCATCATATATTGAATATGAATGCCAGTCTATTGGTGATGAGTATGAACGTCCTGACATGGCAGGAAGAGATTCAAATGGTAATGAAGTTATTCTTTGCGAAGCAAAATTCTATGCAGGCTTGACTGCTAATCAGCCGCTGACATATTTGGAAAGATTAAGAAAAGAAAATGGAGCTGGATTAGTGTTCATCTGTCCAAAAGAAAGAATAGTAAGTTTGTGGGATACTTTACTTACAAAGTGTGAGAATGAAGATGTTTCAGAGATTTCACAGTGCTGTATTTCTGTAAATGGAACTAATATGGCTATAGTAAGCTGGGAAGAAACCATAGGTGTATTGCAGATGACAGCGAATACAGAGCAGAAGGATAGTTGTGCGGATGTAGAGCAATTAGAGGGATACTGCGAACAGATTATGAGTGAGGCTTTTATTCCATTTAAGGAAGAAGATTTGGGCGCAATTACTGCCAGGAAATACGAGAGATATATGTATATTGCAGATTTGCTCGTAAACACATTAGCTGCAGATTTTACTGTTGAACTCAGTACTGATGGATTGAAAGCTACTCCATACAGGCATGGATACAAAAGATTTTTCATGCTGAATGGCTTGGCAGTTGATTTTAGATTAGATCTTGAACTGTGGGCTGATGATAAGTATGCTGATACACCTTTTTGGGTGAGCTTTAGAGGCCCGGATTGGAACACTCCGGAATGCTTCAGAGAAGCTGCGAAGTGTATTCCGGCGACAAGAAGAGTCAATTGGACGAAAGGAAATGTGTATTTGGCAGTAGATGTTCCGTGCAATGCTATGGAAGAGGACGTTGTATCATCGATAAAAGCACAGATGCTTGAATATTTAAGAACCTTTGAGCATGCACAGTCAGACACTCGAGGCTGCTAGCTTTGATGCCGATGATTTCGAGGATGAGTTTTGGCTACTATGAAGTAAATAATGTCAGGGTGATGCCTTTTAGCGAGTTTTATAGTCATATCATGGAGCATAATGACGAAGAGATGGGCAGAGGAATCAGGGATATAGAAACGAAATTGTGAGTTATTTATTTGAATATGAACTTGTTTTTACAGGGATAGCGTAAATTGGTACGTTGTCCCTGTTTTTATGCATAGGACAGGGATGACTCAAATTTATACCAAACACCCATTCGAAACATAGGGGGTACTTATTGGACACATAAAAAATTATTCTTATATTGGCGGGAAAGCCAGGCGAGGCAAAAAGCGGAAAATGCAGGTTAAATGGAATCGGCATTAGCGAATGGAGGGATGATGGGATTTAATTTTTTGTACGAGGTTCACTGTTTCATAGCAGATGCACTTGCACATGTAGGCATTAACTGGTGGTTGCTCTATAGGGAGATTAAAGTCATGACAGCTGTATGTTTACTTCTTCATACGGTGCTGCTCAGACTGGAGCTTAAAAAGCCTTATCCCAGGATTCCGTACTATCAGGATGATGTGGTGGATCTGCTTTTAAGGGAATGGTAAGGGTAGTTGTAGATTTTTGAAGGTTGATTTTATGTATATGGAGGGTTTTAGCATGACAGAATTTATTATTGATAATGGTGTAGTAATTGATGATATCGATGATGTGGTTAAGGGTATAGCAAGACTTAGCGGAATGGAGAGTCCTGATCCGCTTACAATCAAGAGATTTGTTACTAATGAGAAATCTACCAAGTTTTATATAGATGATAAGTGTTCGTGTAAAATGCAGCCGGACAGGGATACTGTCTATCTGTGGCTGGATAGCGGCTATACAGATTTTCATGGTGATCCGATTATGATATCACTCCTGAACAATAAGAGTGGTGGATACACAGGTCATTACTGTGGAACCATGAAGTCTCTGGCTAATAACATAGTTAGCTTTTTCCCTCATAACAGTAGGAATATCAGAAATAATGTTGGAAGACTTAAGGATAAGTATGAAAACAAGATATCCGGCAGGGAACATTCTCATATTTTTGATGAGCAGAAGTATCTTGTGGCGTCAAGTAATGAGGAGAGCGGAAGCAGCGTGATGGCTGAGCTTATTAAAGGGCTGAATCTTGATCTTGATGAGTTTGAGCACGAGGTGGAGGTTACTCCTGAGCCTGAGGTTATAGAGGATGATACCATGAAGGCTCCTGAGTTCAATCCTTTCGAGGAAGATGTGACTATTCAGATTTTAGTTGAGCAGCTTGAGAAGATGAAGGAATATCAGGATACTCTGCTTGGAATCATCGAGGAGTTCAACACTGTTGATAAGGTCAAGATGAAGGAGTTTGAGGCAGAGAATGCTGAATATAAGAGAGCACTTGTTGAGATAAGGGCTCATGTGGCTGAGAGCTGCGCTGCCAAGGAGAAGACGGATACTAATTCCATGGGTGGTCACGCGCTCCTTGGACAGAGAGGGAAGATTTTGGTACTCGGCGAATGCTCTCTGGATGAGAAAACCATGAATGGTATTGCCAAGACCTATGGTTTCGAGAGGAAGGATTTTGTTTACGAGACTGATTACGACAAGGTGATGAGCATGGCAGGCAGACTTTCATACGGTGGAAGATATTCTGCGATCATCCTTGGTGCATGCCCTCATAAGGTGAATCAGCTTGGGGATTACAGCAGCTTTATTTCAAAGTGCAAGAATGATGAGAATCTGCCTAATGCTTACGATGCCAGAACTTTATCTGGTGAGCTTAAGGTGACTAAGGAGTCTTACAGGAGAGCTTTGGAAGCAATAATCAGGGATTTTAGTTTATAATGATTGTAGGAGGTGCATTATGACAGGACCTTTTGATGATTTATTTGGACATTCAGCATTTGATTTGAACCAGGATGGGCATATAGATGGCGGCGAGTGGTCGCTTATAAATGATACGCTTTTTTCGGATAATAATAGTGACGATGGGTTAGATGATGAACTTGAGGATGAGCTTGAAATGGCAGGCTTATCTGTTGAGGAGTTGGAGCTGATGGATCCGGACGAGCGTCGTCAGACACTTGAGGATGCTGGCTTTGATGCTGATGACTTCGAGGATGAGTTTTGATAAAGCTATAAATTTATTCATTCTAAGGATGAAGAATAGAAGATGGAGTATATTGAAGTTTTTACCAGGGAAGGAAAATCCACTGGAAGAATTATAGAAAAGCATGAGAAGAAACAGCCCGGGGATTATCTCAGGCATGTCCTTATCATTATGAAAACAAGCGACAGCCCGGCACCAGGAAAGGGAGAGGGCCAATATGTTGTTCAGCAGAGGTCTCTTCGCGCCAAATATTATGCGGGGAAATGGGACATGACTGGTGGCGGAGTCAGAGCTGGAGAGACTCCAAAAGAGGCAGCAGTCAGAGAGCTTTCAGAGGAGCTTGGAATAAACGTATCTCCTAATGATATGGACCTTGCTTTTGAATACATCAAGGATTGGGATGATGGGACTGGTCTTTTGGCGTCAATTTTTATGTTACGAGTTGAAGTCCCAGAGGGCGGTTTTGATTTTGACCACTACGAAGTGAACGATGTCCGGGTTATGCCTTTTAGCGAGTTTTATGCCCATATCATGGAGCATAATGACGAAGAGATGGGCAGAGGAATTAGGGATATTGAAGCGAGGTTGTAAGGATGCCATTTTCAATTATCAGGAATGACATAACAAAAGTTAATGCAGATGCCATTGTGAATACGGCTAATCCTGATGTAGCGATAGGAGAAGCTGGAATTACCCCTGCTTATAATTTGAATGCGAAGTATATTATCCATGCAAGCGGACCCAGGTGGGAAGGTGGAGATGAAGGTGAAGCGGATCTTCTTAGAAAGTGCTATGACAAGTCGCTTAAGCTTGCTGCGGATAATGGCTGCAAGTCTATAGCTTTTCCTCTTCTTGCAACTGGGGCATATGGCTTTCCAAAGGACCTTGGGATTCAGATAGCGATCGATGCGTTCACAAAGTTTTTGCTGGAGCATGAAATGGAGATCATGCTGGTTGTCTTTGGTGAAGAGGCATATCATGTTTCCGGGCGTATTTTTGATGACGTAAAGAGCTATATTGATGAGGAGTATGTAAACTCGGCCCTTGAAGATGAGTATGGCTATGATGATATGCCTGATGAAGAGGCGGAATTCGACTATTGGGAAGAAGAGGAAGATTCCGATTTTCCCGAAATAGCAGCCATGGCAGCGTCTATTGAGGCACCGAGCGAATTCCCTAGGGGTAAAATGATGTTTGGCGCAGCAAAGGCGTCGCAGTCATTAGATGATGCTTTGAAGGATGTGTATACGGACTCTTTCGAGAAGCATTTGCAGAAGCTTATCAACAAGAAGGGGCTTAAGAATTCTGAGGTTTACACGGCTGCGAATATTTCCAAGCAGTATTTTTCTAAGCTGTTAAAGGGGCAGGTTAAGCCATCCAAGGAAAAGGTGCTTGCACTTGCGGTTGGACTTAGGCTGAACCTGGATGAGACGGTGGATTTTTTAAGGCTTGCGGGATACGCTTTTTCCCCGATTTCGCAGACGGATGTTGTGGTCAAATATTTCATTATTCATGAGGACTACAGTGTTATGAAAATAGATATAGCGCTCTTTGATTACGGACTGGATCCGCTGTCGAAGGGATGAAGGGAATGGTCGCCTTCGGGTTGACCATTTTTATTTGCCTTCATAGTAACATGACATTATCAGATAGAGCTCCGCTGCAGAGGAGTATAGAACAATTAGTGTTTGAGATTATGGAGGTATCATGATGAGTAAAGGTTATACAGAGATTGTTTATATACTGGACAGAAGCGGATCAATGGGTGGTCTGGAGCTGGATACGATAGGTGGTTTCAACTCTATGATAAAGAAGCAGCGCGAGACCGGGGAAAAGGCATATGTTTCGACGATCCTTTTTGATGATGTGACTGAGGTTTTGCATGACAGAGTCGATATCAGGGAGGTTAAGGACATCACGCCAAAGGAGTATTACGTGAGAGGTTGCACTGCTTTGTTGGATGCTGTTGGCGGAGCAATCAGGCACACAGTGAATGTTCACAAGTACGCGCCTAAGGGAATGAAGCCGGAAAAGACTATTTTTGTGATAACTACTGATGGAATGGAGAATGCAAGTAGCAGGTTTTCTTATGGTCAGATAAAGAAGATGATCCAGCATGAGCAGAAGAGGTACGGATGGCAGTTCATTTTCATAGGGGCAAATATCGATTCCTACGCGGAAGCGCAGCGTTTTGGCATCAAGAAGGAGAGAGCGGTCAACTATATGCATGATTCTGTGGGAACTGCGAATTTGTATGCAGGTGTTTCCAAGGCGGTTTGTTCAGTAATGATGGCAGATAGCGCAGAGGAGGCAGATGAGGAGCTGGATTACTGCGAGTGGGATGTTGATATCCGCGAGGATTATGAGAGGCGTAGTAGCAGTTTTTAATATATAATGTTCACTAGAGGCGTTACGCCAGAAAATTTACAGCGTGGATTACGAGGTTATAGGGGGTATGGAGTTAAAAAGGCTTACTGAACACATATGGTATATGCCATTTGAAACTGAGCGAGACAGGCCAAATCTTGGCTATGTCAGGGGTGATAATTGGAGCCTTGCGATTGATGCAGGTCACTCCAAGGCGCATACGGAAGAGTTTTATTCTCTTTTGGAAAAAGAAAATCTATCGCTTCCAAGCCTGACTGTGCTTACGCATTGGCACTGGGATCACACTTTTGGTATGCATGCGGTTAATGGTCTTTGTATAGCAAATAAGAGGACGAACGAATACTTGGCCGAGTGGCAGGAGAAGATTGAAAAGAATGGACCGGATGAATTCTTTGGTCTTCATGAAAGTATCAGGCGAGAATATGCCGAAAATAAAGAAGTAATTGTGACGTTGGCGGATATGGTCTTTTCCGGAGAAATGTCACTCGACCTGGGTGGTGTTCACGTTGATATCATGGAGAGTGAAGCGCCTCACACGGATGATTCCACGCTTGTTTATATACGCGAGGATGATGTTCTTTTCATTGGAGATTGTGCCGGAGATGAGTTCCTTACAGGGATCAAACGAGAGGATCTCTGCAGAAAGCTTGAGAAGACTATCAAAACTATAGATCCTGAAATCTGCGTTGAAGGCCATTGGGTTCCGGTTGAGACGGAAGATACGCTAAATGATTTGATGAATTTTTAATATGGTTTGCTGAGCGGTGCATGAGCATCGCTCTTTTTTTGACCGTCCACTTGAGGACCTGGTGTAAATATAGGACACATAAAGGATTATTCTTATTTTAGTAGGAAACATAGATAATCCAGGCGAAAATGGCGGTTCTATTTTGCAGAAACAGAACTATATTTACAAGTATAATAGATATATCTTGTATATAGAGGAACCACACCGTTTTCGCGAGAAATAAGGAGGCGGTCTTTATGAAGAAATCAATCATTTGTCTTTTAATAGCATTCGCTGTTGCGATTACCCTTTTAGGAACTGTATCTGTGCGTGCAACTGCATATAATAGCCAATGTGCTAAGTCGGGATGCACCAGGAAGAGAAGTACAGGAAGTATCTACTGCTATGAGCATAAGGGAGGAACTTCAAGTAGTAGTTCCAGCAGTAGTTCATATTCTGGCAGTAAGAGTTATTCGTCTACTACAAGTACAAAACATTGCGCTAAGTCAGGATGTACCAGGAAGAGAAGTACGGGAAGTATCTATTGCTATGAGCATAAGCCGAAGGATACATCAAGTAGTAATTCCTATTCAGGTAGCAAGAGTACATCAAAGAATAGCGACTCCGTGGGTAAAGTGAAAAAGAGTTACGATTATTATGGAGTTCATGACTACAAGTCTGCTCAGGATTTTGCAGACGATAAGTATGAGGAGTTCTACGACTACGAGGATGATTACGAAGATGAGGATGAGGCATACGACGCAGCAGAGGATTACTGGAACGATAACTACTAAGGAAACAGGAGGTATGTAATGGGATTATTCGGATTGTTTTCAAGTGATGAGCATGATGTAAGGCTCACTGACAAAGAAATCGAGAAGCTCACAAAGGATATGTCACGTTCTGAGAAGAAGGAGTTCTGGCGCAGGCAGAGAGAGTTGGAAAAAGATCGCGAAGATAGAGAGGCATGGCTCTGGGCCATGGGTGATGAGGATGACGATTTTTGAGATGTATCGTGTGCATACGATGGATTTTGGATATTTTGTCGTGTGCGCACGATAAAATATCCTATATTTATCGTACGTACACGACAAATTCCGCTTTTGCATATTTTCAGCTATAATCTTCCATGTAGAATTTAGTATATAAATACAGAGGTTAAAGCTATGAACATACAAATTTTTGGTACTCGTAAATGTAATGATACAAAGAAAGCGGAGCGTTTTTTCAAGGAACGTGGTATCAAGTTTCAGTTCATTGATATGAAGGAAAAGAGCATGAGCAAAGGAGAACTCACATCTGTTGCAAGTGCTAACGGCGGTATCATGAACATGATAAATCCTGATGCGAAGGATAAGGATGCAGTTGCTCTTATTCAATACATCTCGGATGAAGACAAACTTGAGAAGCTTCTTGAAAATCAGCAGATAATCAAGACTCCGGTAGTTAGAAATGGTAAACAATCTACACTGGGATATCAGCCTGATGTGTGGAAGAAGTGGGAATGAAAAGTGGAGGAGCAATAGTTCAGGATGGTTAAGCAGATAGTTAGAGATCAGTTCTTTTTACAGCAGAAGTCAGAGCCTGCGACAGAGGCAGACAGGCAGGTTGTAGAAGATCTTTTGGATACATTAAGAGCAAATCAGGATAGGTGCGTGGGAATGGCTGCGAACATGATCGGCGTAAAGAAGCAGATCATTGTGGTGGCTATGGGACCTTTTATTTTCCCAATGATCAATCCTGTTATCACTAAGAAGACCGGAGCTTATCAGACGGAGGAGAGTTGTCTTTCTTTGGATGGCGTAAGACCCTGCACCAGATATAAAGAGATCGAGGTCGATTACCTGGACCAGGACTTCAAGCCAAAGCACGGAAAGTACAGCGATTTTACAGCTCAGATAATACAGCATGAAATCGATCATTTTTCAGGAATCCTAATATAATTTTTTTAGAGTGGAATGAGGGCTGCGTTGTCACCGCAGAGACAGCTTACTCTTTTGTTGGAGATTGTAAACTGCGCCAAAGAAGATGCCCAGTTCATTATGGTTACGCATTCGCCGATTCTTCTCGGTATACCTGGGGCTGAGATACTGAGTTTTGATGATGGACAGATTCATCCTATTGATTATGAGGATACGGACAGTTACCAGATAACCAAGATGTTTATAGAGAATAAGGAACAGCTGCTAATGCGGCTTTTGAATGATTGAGAGTTTTTTCTGAAATGCTATTAGTTCTGCGAGGTAAAATAATGCTCTATAGCATATCCAAACTTTTCTTCAAACTTAGCAATAGCGGTTTTTGATATTTCAGAGTCTGGTTCATACATATCGAAGGCGTGGTACATTCCTTCGTAGATATCAAGGGTTGCATCAACGCCGGCTTCTTGAAGGTTCTCGATGAAGGTTTTTGTTTCATCAAGGAAGGGTTCGGCAGTGCAGACAAATGTATAAGTAGGTGGCAGATTGCGATAGTCAGTCTGTCTTGCAGGGGCAGCGTATACTGGTACGTTGTCCTTGTTTATTTTTCTGAGGTACATAGCCCATGCCTGGTGATTGCGTTTTGTGTTCCACACTTTTGCATGGTTATCCCTTGAACTGTCGGTATCGTGGTTATCAATCATGGGATAAAGTGGCATCTGGAAGGCTATGTTCACATCACCTGTGTCTCTTGCTTTCATGCATAGTGCAGCGCAGAGTCCACCACCAGCACTTTCTCCGCCAACCATGATCTGGTCATCTCGGATGCCGAGGCCTTCAGCATTTTCTTTAAGATACAAAAGCGCAGCATAGCAGTCATTGAACCCGTCGGGATATGGATGAAAAGCGGAGAGTCTGTAGCCTACAGAAACTACAACAACACCAAACTTTTTAACGAGGTTTTCCGCACGGCCCATGTAAACCATTTCCTTCATGCCTGTGGCATATCCGCCGCCATGGCACCAAAGCACACCAGGAACTTTGCCAGTGGATCCCTTTTTTCTAAGAACTAGAAGGGGGATTTTGTGGCCGTCAGCTTTTATTGTTATTTTTTCAGCGAGGACATCTTTGTCTGGAAATAGCTTGATTTTGACCATGGAAATGAGCCTTTCTTTTATCAGTATGATTGGGATAAAGGGCATTTTTTCAATTCTATAATTTTATTATAGCCATTGTTTGTGGCTTTCTCCATAGTAGTGGTTGATTTGGCTATGCTACCCACCAATACGAACTTTATATTGGAATGAGAACACTTAGCTATAATAGAGGATTACAAATAGTCATTTTGCGTTCTTGGATATACAGAATAACGTTCACTCCATGTATCATGTTCTTACAGGGAAACGAAAACAAAACATAAATCGGAGTGAGGTGTTAAAATGAAGGGGAACATGATGGTAAAGAGATTAGCAATGGTTATGGTAGCAGCTGCAATTGTTACAGGAGCTGGATTCAGCGGACATATGACAGCAGAAGCAGCAAAAACTCAGATGATGGAGAGTAGCTGCCCTAACTGTCAGGAGTTAACATCAGTAGATGTAATGCTTGATGACGTTGAATGTACACATTGCTTTGGGAACATTCATATTGATGGCTAATTCCTTTACTGTACTAAGAAGTAGGAATTATGATCGAGGATGAAAACTATGAGAAATGCATTTTTTTCTAGAATGATATGTTCAGTTACGCTTGCAACTATCTTTCTGTGCGCAAATCTCTTGGGGACGTGTGCAGCAGATAAGGAAAAAGCTGCAGAAAGTGAGATTCCTGCTTATAGTGGAAGTCCTGCGATTACAATAAATGACAATAAACCTGAGTTTACAAAGGGCGAGATAACAAAGACATCTTTTGAAAGTTATGGTGAGCTGGACGAGCTCGGGAGATGCACTTCTGCTATAGCAAGTATTGGTGAGGATCTCATGCCTACAAAGGATCGTGAGTCAATCAGCATGGTTAAGCCTACAGGATGGAAGCAGAAGAAGTATCCAGGGCTTGTAGATTCAGATCCTCCGTATCTGTACAACAGGTGCCATATGATAGGATTCCAGTTGACGGGCGAGAATGCCAACGAGCAGAATCTGATAACCGGTACCAGATACATGAATGTGGAAGGTATGTTGCCTTATGAGAACGAGGTAGCAGATTATATCAGAAGTACTGGGAATCATGTGATGTACAGGGTTACTCCGGTGTTTGAGGGAGATAATCTTCTGTGCGATGGCGTAAAGATGGAAGCTTTGTCTGTTGAGGATAATGGCAAGGGTGTAAGCTTCAATGTGTTCTGTTATAACGTTCAGCCGGGTGTGATTATAGATTATTCGGATGGATCCAATAAACTTGATGAGGATTACAAGGCAGATCAGACTGTTGCTGATAATGAGAAAACCACGTTTTCACTTGATGAGTTCGCTATAACCGGAAGCGATGATAGTGTGGAAAATACATCAAGGTCAACACCGGAGAGTTCTTATTCCTATATTGGCAATCGCAATTCACACGTATTCCATTATCCGGATTGCAGTAGCGTATCTGACATGAAAGAAAAGAATAAGATTTATTTTGAGGATGCAACGAGGGATGAAATTATAGAGCAGGGCTTTAGGCCTTGTGGAAGATGTAAACCATAAAAACCGAGGCAAAAGCCTCGGTTTTCGTTTCTTTAGAAAGTATTCCCCACTAAAACTGGACCTTGGGGAGGTTCCAGAGGTAGTGTCTGGCCATGACTCTAAGTAGGATGACAAGGGCGAAGCTGCTGATCATGGCGATGTTCCAGGTGTGCATGATTTCATGCATGGATACCATGACGATTCCGCCGATTATTACTGGGAGGGCGTAGACATGCTTTACAAAGATGGCTGGCATCTGGATTGAGAGTACATCTCTGAGTACTCCGCCGCCAACGCCTGTGATGAAGCCAAGAAATACCAGAAGGAAAAGGTCGTCCTCGTAGCCAAAGTTTGCACCGATCATGACGCCATCTACCATGAAGGCAGCAAGTCCAAGTGTGTCTGAAATAAAGAGCCCTTTGTCGAAGGCGCCTGTGAATTTCTCTGGTACGCCCTTATGAAAGAACATGATAAAAAATACGATATTGGCTACGATTGCAGCCACCAGTACATAGAACGGATTTATGAACATCTTGGGCGGAAAATTGCCCATGACGATATCTCTGGTGAGACCTCCTCCGCATGCTGTCATAATGGCGAGGATGTTCACGCCAAATATATCCATCTTTTTCTGGATGCCAGTTATGGCGCCAGATATAGCAAAGGCAACAGTGCCTATAAAGTCAAATATTGCAAGAAGTAGTACGGACATTTTTATTCCCCCAAAATCCCCAATTAATAAAAATAGCAAATTTAATAATACTGCATTTATGCCCGTTTTTGTACTACCTTATTTCTGCCGGTTTCTTTTGCAGTATAAAGGGCTTCGTCAGCTCTTTTTACAAAAGAATCCAGAGTATCGCTGTGGATGTTTTCAGTGACACCAAAGCTCATGGTTATGTGCTGTACTGTTAAAAAGCAGTTTTCTTCTATTTTTGCACGTAGTGTTTCTGCAAATTCAGCTGCTTCATCAAGTGCCACGTTTGGGAGAACATAGATGAATTCTTCGCCTCCCCATCTGCCAAATACATGATGAGGCTTAAGCTCATCCCTGATCAGCTCAACAGAAGCTCTAAGGACCATATCGCCAACATCATGACCGTAGGTGTCATTGATGTGCTTGAAATGGTCAATATCCATGAAGATGATGCTGGCAGGAGAGTTATCAGAGCTGCACAGATCCAGAACATCATTTATCTTATGCTCAAGCTCCCACCTGTTGTAGATGCGTGTAAGCTGATCGGTAGAAGCCTTTTTTCCAAGCTCCTTGTTCAGCGAATCAAGCTCAGAGGATGTCTTTTCGAGGAAGTGGAGGATTCTGTCTACGAATGGAATGTAGTCGCGCTCATCTTCTTGCGGTTCTTCATCATCATCTATAAAGTTCACGCAGGAACGAATTTCATTTTTCGCAGAAGGATTCTCTGTAAGTCCGACGGAGACGAGAGCGCTGTTGAGGGCACCGCCATTTCCGGTGGAGGAGAAAAATAGCTCTGCATAGCCAACAGCCAGTGAGAGTTCAGAAGATATTGTTCTGAAACTGTCAGGCTCGCAGACAGCTCTATCCTTCAGGAATCTGACTCTGTTACCACATTCAAATAAGAATATGGCTTCAGGATTGAATTTTTTGATTCCTTTAACTGATTTATTGATGATATATAAAAGATTGTCGGCATCGCCGTAGGAGAGCCTGAAGGCCTCACCTTTTCTGACTTCAGAAGTAAAATGTATAGAGTTGTCATCGCCATAAGCAGATGGAACTCTGGCAACTACGCAGTCTTCCCAATGGAAAATCATGGGGAACTCGCAGACATTCTGTACGAAGTATTTTCCCGGACGGACATTCAGGTATTTGGAATAAACCTCGGTTGCAGGTCTGTGATCAATTTCTGAGATGATGTTGTCGCCTTCAGTCTTGGTTACAAGCATCTCGACTCCGATTTCCTTAAAGCCAAGGCAGTTGTCCATATACAGGCGAAGATCTTCGCTAGAGAATAATATAGCTACAATTCCGTTGGAGCTGGCTCTTTTTCCATAAACCTTTGCTGTGTTAAGCGCTCTGATGCTTCTTCCTGCCTTTGCACCAAAGAGAGGAAGGCTGTGATGTCTGAACTCACTTGTAAAGGAGTGGATAACTGTGCTGCTGCATGAATAGCAGACCATCATGCACTTGGTATCAGATATTTCCTGAAGAGCTTCGTTCATGATTCTTCCTGCAATGAAACCAGTCGCATCAGTCATGTCAAAGTCATACTCGATGAGCTTAGTTTTATAAAAATATGTAACATTTAGTTCGATGGGATTTTCAGAGATGTCATATTCCTTGTCAGCAATATTGGCGCAGGTTATGCCTATGAGACAAACATTGCTGCAATTCGAATTTATGTAATCAACAATAGCGTCATCACCAGCATCTGTTTTGGGATTGTAGAGCTGCATCAAAACGCCGGAAGATTTTTGATAATCTTCGGATTTTACAATATTGTCGATTATGTTTTTTAGCTCATCAAAAGTGTGGAAGGTAAATTTTTTCTGGATCATAGAAGTGATACCTCTCCGGGGACATGGCCTCCAAACAAATTGTGTGCTATTTACATAATATCATATTAACAGAGTAGGAATTATTAAGGATATATAAAAACAGGTGGCTCATTTCTGAACCACCTGCCGGGAATTTATTACGGATATTGTTTACAGATATCCACCCCATGAAAACAACACGTTTGACATTGTACCATATCTCGAAACGATTTTTAATGGTAAATCGTAAAGTGTGGTCATCTAAGGGCAAGGCAGGGAACGACTAGGAAAAAAGTAGGGAAAACGGCAAAAGTTCACCTTCGCACTGCGTAAATAAGCCTAAGTACCTGCTCTGCAGCATCAGCAAGATTTTTCTTTGCATTCTCTTTGTCCATGGCTTCTTCGACTGAGCATACCTTTCGGAGTATAGGGAAAAAGGCGTCAATTCCCTGATAGTTGCAGTCACCAGCACCATCACCAACCATGCCGGAAAAGGCTATTACAGGCTTTCCGACGCTCTTTGCCAGCTTCGCAACACCAACAGGTGCTTTGCCCATGGCTGTTTGTGCATCCATTCTGCCTTCACCAGTGACTACGAGATCAGCATCCATGATGTAGTCGAAAAGTCCTGTTTCTCGCATTACTATATTTATTCCGCTTTCAAGAGTTGCGCCAAGAAAGGTTTTAAAAGCAAAGCCAATTCCACCAGCTGCGCCGCTCCCGGGAAAATCAGGATCGGCATCTGGAAAAGCTGCCTTCGCTATATTTGCATAGGTGCTTAGCCAATTGTCCATACCCTCAATCATCTCGGGGGTAGCACCCTTTTGAGGACCGTAAATCCTGCTACAGCCAAGCTCTCCGCAGAGAGGATTTGTTACATCGCATGCCACAAAAAAGCTGCATTCCTTAAGCTCAGCCCTGGCGTTATCTGAAGAAATTGATGATAGGTTCTTAAGACCAAGAGCTCCATTTTCAATAGCATTTCCTGCATCATCCAGAAAATCAAAGCCAAGTGCCTTAAGCATTCCTGCGCCGCCATCATTTGTAGCGCTTCCGCCTATGCCTACTATGAATTTTCTACAGCCCTTATTTATAGCATCGCAGATAAGTTCGCCAACTCCATAAGTTGTTGTGTAGAGAGGATTTCTTTTTCCTTCTGAAACAAGAGTAAGTCCTGCAGCGCTGCTCATCTCTATGACAGCGATGTTTTCTTTGATTATTCCGTACTTCGCTGATACCGTTTCACCAAGAGGACCTGTCACAGATATTTCTTCAAATCTGCCATTAGTGCCGGAGACCAGTGCATCAACAGTGCCTTCTCCGCCATCTGCAAGTGGTCTTATGATGGTTTCAACAGTAGGATCGACGCGTCGAAAGCCCTTTGCAGCAGCCATTCCTGCCTCAGTGGACGTTATGCTTCCTTTGAATGAATCAAATGCAGTGACTATACGCATGGCTTACCTCCAAAATGTTTATAAAAAAATTATAAACACTCATATTTGCAAAGTCATGAAAAATAATCAGATTTTATTAACGTTTTATTTTTCCGCCCCATTTTGTACACATTTTAGGTCTATTATTGTCAAAACGGAAAGTATAAGTTAACGTACACACTTTTTTTCGCCATAAGGAGGTACTTGTTATGGAGAAAAAGAATTTTACCGACAAAAGGAATATTCGAATCATAGATGCCGTTGAGTACAATGGAAAATATACAGATGTTGCAACTATTAGAAACAGATTGCTGGCTACCGGTGCTGTGATATTCGCGGCAGGCGTTGTTATTGTTGCGCAGTTTTTCTGGCTGTAATAGGTGTAAAATCGTAATTTTTTGAATAATCCGGTGTAAAACAGACTGAAATTAGTGTAATTTCGGTCTGTTTTTGTTTGTAGTGATAAATTAAGCTCAGGCAGAAGTAAACAAGCGCTAGTTTTAGAGGAGGGAGATATTATGAGATACAATGATATTCAGGATACCAGTAAGAAAACAATTTCAAAAAGTCAAAGAGAACTAGCTGCAAATAAGTCTTTTGCAAAGTTTGCTGAGAGACTTAGTCAGCTCACAAGAGAGGATAGCAAGGAATTCAATAGATTTGGAGCTTCCTGCACAAAATGATAAATAAAAAATTATTGACGATATTTAGTATAGATGCTAAAAAAGAATAGTGGCTTGTTTACAGCTATTTAGATCCGTCTGTGTAACGCAGGCGGATTTTTTGACATCATAGGAGAACATAATGGAATCAGTAAAAGAAACTAAGAATCCCTTGTGGACCAGGGATTTTACAATAATTACACTTGGCAGCGTGGTATCCATGCTGGGAAACAACATGGCGGGATTTGCCATGAGCCTTATGGTACTGGATTTTACGGGCTCAACTATGCTGTATGCAATCTATCTTATGACATACACAGTTCCGCAGCTGGTTGTCCCGATTATTTCCGGAGCACTGCTCGACAGATTTTCCAGAAAAAAGATGATCTACACATTGGATTATCTGATGGGAGGAATATATTTCCTCGTTGGAATTCTGCTTATGAGCGGATGGTTCAGTTTCCCAATTTTTGCACTGTTTAGTCTTACGATAGGAACGGTGTCGAGTATATACATGGTGGCTTATGACAGTCTGTATCCGCTTCTTATAACTGAGGGAAATTTTTCGAAGGCATATTCAATCGCCAGTGTCTTAGAGACTATGGCTGTGCTGATGGTTCCTGTTGCAACATTTTTCTACAATCTGGTTGGAATGGGACCTCTCATGATACTGAACGCAATTACATTTACAATTGCTGCGACGCTTGAAACGCAGATCCGCACTGAGGAGAAGTACATCGAGACTCAGAAAAACAGTATCGAAGGCGAAGATAAGGGACATATAAGACGGATGCTCTCAGATATCAAAGAGGGATTCATCTATCTCTCAGGGGAAAAGGGACTTCTTGCGATTGCAGTTTACTTCCTGTTCAGTACAATGGCAGGTGGTGCGACAAATGTTATATGCCTGCCCTATTTCAAGAGCACCTTTGAAAACGGCGAGTACCTATTCATGCTGATTTTTGGAATGAGCTTTATCGGGCGTGGTATTGGTGGATTTTTTCATTACAAGAAGAAAATACCTACAAAGAGCAAGTATAGCGTGGCAATTTTCGTATACATGATGATCGGTGTTTTCGAGGGCTTGTACATGTACGTCCCTGTAAAGGTTGCCATGGCACTGGCGTTTTGCGTTGGTATTGGAGGAGTGACAAGCTACACAATAAGAATTTCCGCGACCCAGAGCTATGTGCCGGATGAGAAAAAAGGAAGATTCAACGGTGCTTTTCAGGTGCTTAGTACTACAGGATCGCTTATTGCCGAGGTACTTGCAGGCGCTATGACGCTTTACATGGACCAGAGAGTAGTAATGCTGTTTTTCCAGATGCTGGCAGTTGTTGCAGCACTTGTGATCATTGGTGGAAACAGAAAGCATGTAAAGCAGATTTACAACAGGGATAAATAATTTGAAACGCTTGATAATTCTTCGCTATAGAGGAATTTGATAAACAAGATTAAATGCATAATGGGAGGTGAAAAAAGTGGCAAAGCAGAACATTTTTGACAACGAGGAGTTTTTTGACGGGTACAAAAAACTCAGGGATCAGGAGGTTAACGCGAATATTTTGTTTGAAATTCCTGCGCTTAAATCCTTACTGCCTGATATGAAGGGACTTAAGGTGTTAGATCTCGGCTGCGGTTTTGGGGAGCACTGCATCGAGTATGTGAATCAGGGAGCGAGCAAGGTCGTTGGAATCGATATCTCTGAGAAAATGTTGGAGGTAGCAAAGGCAGAAAACAGCGATCCCAAGATCACTTATCGCCTTCTTCCAATGGAGGATCTGGATCAGCTTGATGAGAAGTTTGATCTTGTCATAAGCTCACTGGCATTTCATTATATCGAGGATTATAAAGGCGTTGTTGCAAATATTAGTAGGCTCTTATCTGACAAGGGACTTTTCATTTTTTCTCAGGAGCATCCGCTTGCTACCGCCTATACAGGGGATATGGACAGATGGACCAGAGATGATAATGGGGTCAAGCAATACGTAAACCTTAGAAACTATGGTGTTGAGGGAGAGCGCAGATCCACATGGTTTGTGGATGGTATCCAGAAATATCACAGAACCTTCTCAACTGTGTTGAATACACTTTTTGAGTCTGGATTTTCCGTTGAAAAGATAATTGAGCCAATCCCGGATGAAGCGATGATCGAGAAGTATCCGGATGAGTATGATCTTTTGCATAAGCCGGACTTCTTACTTGTAAGAGCGAGAAAGGCATAAAATGAAGGCCTTACACTAATCATTTTAGTGTAGGGCCTCTTTTATTCGTAGTCCGTGAGAAAAACTCTATTTCAATTATCAGCAGGCAACGCGCATTGCACTGCTTCTGGGAATCACATAAGGATCCAGGGTCTCAGGGTCTGTGATTATTGAACAATCAAGACCGTATATTTCACGCATGAGATCTGTTGAAATAACGTCCTTAGGAGCGCCTTCAGCTATAAGCTTTCCACCCTTCATGGCAAAAATGTGATCTGCGTATCTGATAGAAAGATTAATATCATGAAGAATCGCTACGACTGTAGTTTTCTTTATTTTGTTAAGCTTTTCAAGACAGTCCAGAATCTCAACCTGATATGCGATATCGAGGTAGGTTGTTGGCTCGTCCAGAAGTAAAATATCAGTATCCTGAGCAAGGACCAGTGCTATCCAAACGCGCTGTCGCTGACCACCTGAGAGGGAATCTACCGGAACATCTGCCAAGTCTAAAATTCCCATGGCCTCCATAGTTTCAGAAATAGCCTTGTAATCAGCTTTTGTGAGCTGACCAAGGAAATTCTGATACGGGAAACGTCCTCTTGAAACCAGATCAGCAACTGTTATTCCAGAAGGAACAAGGGGCGACTGAGGAAGCAGACCAATCTGTTTTGCAAGGCTCAAAGTAGGGATTTCATAAATTGACTTACCATCCAGTAAAACATTACCCTTAGTGGGCTTTAAGAGTCGGGCAAAGCTTTTAAGAAGAGTTGATTTTCCGCAGCCATTAGGACCGATTATTACGCTGAATTTTCCCTCGGGGATAGTAATATCAAGGCCATTTATAATGAGCTTATCATCGTATCCAACAGATATATTTTTGCTGTAGAAATCATGCTTTTGTGCTCTATTTGACATTATAGTTTGTCTCCCTTCTTGCTAAGGTGAAGTAATAAAAACAGTAGATAGGGTGCTCCAAGTATTCCAGTCACAACTCCAACCGGATATTTTGTACTAAAAAGATTTTTTGATGCCAGCTCCGCCGCATAAACCAGGATAGTTCCAACAAGGCCTGATAAGAGCATGGCGTTTTTGCCATTTTTGGTAATCCTTACTGCAATAGGACCGGATAAAAACGCTATTGAAGCGATGGGACCAGTAGCAGCTGTGGCAACTGATGTGAGTAGTAGTGCACAGACCATGCAGCAAATCCTGATAGCGTTAAGGGGTGCTCCGAGAGTTGATGCGTATTCATCTCCAAGCTGCATAATCCTAAGATATCTATTGCAAATAAGGAGTAATCCTCCAGCGACAAGCGTTGTTATAACTGTTGCGGGGATGTCCTCGTTTGTTACAGAATTAAGGCTTCCTCTAAGCCATCTGAGGGCAGTGCCAACATCGTATTCTGATCCAACTAAAAGCATCCATGATATGAGTGCATTTAAAACTGCCTGCATTCCGATTCCAATAAGGACCATTTTCATTCCAAAGGCATGTCCTTTTCCTGAAAGTAAAAATATAAGAGCGGTAATGGCAAGCCCCGCAATCACTGAAAAAACAGAAGCCATAGGACCGCTGATTCCAACAATCAGAATGCAGAAAACTGCTGCGGCAGAAGAACCTGCGGTTACGCCTATGATGTCTGGGCTTGCCAGTGGATTGCGAAGGAGACTTTGAAATGTATATCCTGCAATACCAAAGGAAAAACCAGCAAGTCCGCCAACTATAAGCTTTGGAAGCCTTAAGGTTTTTATGGCGTATTCTGCCTTTGAAGGGCCGTTACCCGTAAGGACACTTATTACTTCTGAGAGAGAGTAATTAGTGTTTCCCAAGGTCATCATAAAAATCCCAAGAATGGCTATTATGATGAGCATAGCTGCAGCACAAATAAGGTTCTGAAGATTTTGTTTTTTATAAAGTTCTTTTATATATGATTCAGTAGCATTCATAAACTCTTTGTCTTTGTTTTCCATACGATCCAGATAAAAACAGGAGCGCCTAAAATAGCTGTTATTATGCCAACTTCCAGTTCACCGGGGCGGCCAAGGATTCTTCCTATCACATCTGAAATAACAAGAAGTCCTGCTCCGCCGATTGCAGAAAATGGAAGGATGATTCGCATATCGTTATCAAGTATCTGGCGGATAAGATGAGGGAGCATAAGCCCCACAAAGCCGACAGGACCAGCGATTGCGGTTATAACTGCGCAGAGCATGACGCCTGCAAATGCAGCAAAAGCTCTTACCACTCCGACTTTTACTCCAAGAGATACAGCCATTTCGTCGCCCAAAGCCATGGCATTTAAAGGCGATGCGCAAGCAAGGGACAGGATGATTCCGATGGCTACAAAAGGGAGAACGAGCCTGATGTCTTCCCATGTTGCTCCGCTTATGCTTCCAACCTGCCAAAATCTGAATTCCTTCATAACCTGGGAATCAGGAAGCATAATTGTGTTCACCAGGGAAGCAAGGGCGGTACTGACAGCAGCGCCTGAAAGGACAAGCTTTAAGGAGCTTGCACCACCAAAGCCATAGGAGGCTATTCCATAGACGAAGAGTGCAGTGAGGATTGCCCCGAAAAAGGAGAGTCCGATAAGCTTTATGCCAGAAGATATGTTCAAATAGGCGATTCCAATAACCACCATGAGGGAGGCTCCGGTATTTACACCTAAAATGCTGGGATCTGCTACGGGATTTCTTGTTATGGCCTGCATAAGTGCGCCGGAAACCCCAAGCGCAGAACCAGCAAGGACACCAAAAACGGTTCTTGGTATCCTGGCATATACTACTGCTGCTTCAAATGAGTCGCTGCCTGAATTAAAAAGATATGTAAGAACATCTTTTATGGGAATACTGTTACTTCCATAAGCTATGGAGCAAAGTATGCCTAATAAAACAAGCACAACTTCTATAATTAAAAATATGAAGATTTGTAAATTACTGTATTTTCTCTGCGGCATCATTTAACGCTTTCAAATATTCATCAATGCTGTAAGGAATGGAAAGGATTGTAGGTGTACTTGCAGCAGCGAGAGCATCGTTTGAATCAAGAAGAACGAAAGCTCTGTTGTTTACTGCAGGTATCATAGAGAATCTTCCATCATTCTGCATAGCATCGATAAGTGACTCAGTACCATAAGTGATGATGATGTCTACATCAGTAAGGAGATTTGCATTTTCTGCACTTGCTGTAACATAGAATGCTTCATCATCCTCAATAAGGCTTGTAACGCTATCAGGTGTAACAAGGCCTAAATCTCCAAGGAATGCTGCTCTGGGGTCATTATTTGTGTAGATGTAGAAGGTTCCAAGATCATCTTCACTAAGCCAGAAGAAAGCAACCTTTTTGCCCTCAAGTGAAGGGTAAGCGCTGAGCTTTTCAGCGATCATCTTCTCAGTTTCATCTACAAGAGCCTGTCCCTCAGCTTCAAGGCCAAGAGCTTTTGCATCATTAACAGTTTCTTCCTGCCATGTTGTAGCCCATGCCACATCAGGATAAGCAACAACAGGAGCGATTTCGCTAAGTCTGTCATATTCTTCCTGAGCAAGACCGGAATATGCTGCAAGGATTACATCAGGTGCGCAATCTGCGATAGCTTCATAATCCCATCCGTCGGTATCATCAAAAACATTGGGATCTGTAACTCCAAGATCTTCAAAAGCCTTTGCTGTCCAGGGAAGAAGACCATTCTCATCTGTAGGACCAAAGTTTGCTTCGGATACACCGGCAGGAACAATTCCAAGAGCAAGTGGTACATCAGGATTACCCCATGAAATAGCTACGATATTCTCGGGATTTTTCTCAATAACGGTTTCACCAAGAGCGTGATTTATGGCTATAGGAAAAGCAGTATCTTCTGTGGAAATTTCAGCTGCAGGGCTTTCTTCGTTTTCCTCTGCTAAGGAGATTTCCTCGCTTGCTTCTGGAGCCTCGGCTTTTTCAGTGGCTGCCTCTGCAGCTCCGCATGCTGTAAGTCCTGTTGTTAATACACCTGCTAAAAGTACGATTAATAAATTTTTTTTCATATAATTCTCCTTGTCATTCATGTTAGTCTTAACTAACGATAGATTGTTACATACTGCTAACAAATTGTCAACAATAAAATGGCCCCACACTAAAATTTGTGCGAGGCCATTAGCTTAGGCAAACATGTCTAAGGAGGTGCGATTTAGAATCGCATATATCATTGATAAAAGGTTATAGTGGGGGCAATGATAATTTACGGAAATCAAAGAGTTCCGTCGATGATATTCTTAAGTGCAGCTTCAGGAATTGCGGAAGTTTGACACCCAAAATCCTCAGAAGCCAGTGATGGCTTTATTTTTTGCGCAAATTTGAATGTTGTG
>SVFV01000094.1 GCA_015056655.1 Butyrivibrio sp. | reverse complement strand
ACTGCTTCATCTGCATTACCGGATACACCTCCGTAGAGTTTGATGCCTGCTTCACTGAGTGCAACCTGTGCTCCTCCACCAATACCTCCGCAAATTAGGGTGTCTACTTTTCCACCAAAAAGAAAACCTGCCAGAGCGCCATGTCCCTGGCCATTTGTATCCACAATTTCTTCATGCACGATTTTTCCATCTTTTATATCATATATCTTAAACTGCTCTGTATGTCCAAAATGCTGAAAAATCTCACCATTTTCATAAGTTACTGCAACTCTCATCTCATTGTCTCCTTTTTTTCTTTTAGAATTGATGCTTTCGCCTTTTGAAATGTCAAAGCTTACATTACCACCTGAAATGATAAGACTCCTCCCCTCCACAAGCACTTTCGCTATTTTCTTTCGAGCACTATCATACATTGCTGTCACCGTAGTTCTGGCAACACCCATTTTAGCCGCACACTGCTCCTGAGTCATCCCTTCCGCATCCAACAAGCGTATAGTCTCAAATTCATCAAACGTCAACCGTAACGCTTCCTCATCAACGTTATCCGTAGGTGCAAAGCCAAACTTTCTGGGAAGACCTGATATTCTTCTACATTTCGTATTCTTAGGCATAATTCATCCTTCCTGACATATGTCAATATAAAACATACTCTTCATTCTGACATATGTCAATATATAATCATAAACAACAATCCTATCATTAACATAAAAATTACCGCCCGGCATTCAAACCGGGCAGTAAAAAGCTGTTAACAATATGCTGTTTAACTGAATTTCAAAATTTTATTATCAGATACCCTTTCTCGATTACTGGTAATGCCAACAACGAATCCAATTAGTATTGCACCGAGGATATTTGTAATCAGAGTTAATATCGGAAAAGCAAAAAGGGAGAAATGTATTTTCTCTTTAATACCGATAATATCTTTCTTTTTCTGAAATCATGCCAGTTTATCCAAAAGCTCATCTATATCACTGTTAATGCATACGCTCCTATCTTCTATCTCTTTGGGACAGTATGCCTCTTTGTAATTCAAGCATGCATATGTAGCTTTTTCATTTTCCATTGTCATTTGCCAGAATGGATACTTAATTATTACTGGTGTATTGCTGCCTACCCCAAGTTCCAGGAAAAGCACATGCAGATTTTCATGTCTTCTAAGGAAATCAGAATAAGCCGCTGATGCTCTATGCCAGCCTCCATCTTCAAGGAATGTATCATCACTTCTAAGATTCATGGTGACATCACTTCCATCAATCGGACACTTTGGAATCAAACTGCTGTCAATTTCCATTCTGACCACGCCGCCAGATGGTATTGCAAAAATTCCATTCCCATCCTTAACAAATCCCTGAGATTTCATGGCATCCATCACCCAGTCTTCATTATCAAAGTTTTCCCTAATTGCCGGATTCAAACTTTGAAACAGACCAAAATCTCCCTGAGTGTAAAATAATCTTTTCTTATCAAAGCCTGCTTTCTGAAAGCAATGATCCACGTTTGTAGTAATCACAAAGTAATCTTTATCATTAACAAGGTTATAAAGCTTTATATAAGTATCTTTAGGTGCATCAAGGTATCTGTTGATGTAGATATATCTTGACCAATATGCCCAAAACTCTTCCTTGGTTTTGTATGGGTAAAACCCGCCTGAATACATGTCCTGAAAACCATATTTTTCTTCAAAATCAGAAAACCACTTTTTAAACCGGTCTCCACTGTACGTAAACCCTGCGGAAGTAGAAAGTCCTGCCCCGGCTCCAATAACAATAGCATCAGCTGTCTTTATTTCTTCTTTTAATCTGTCAAGCTGCTCTATATCATCATCTTTCCCGAGGGACATACCGCTGTTAAAGCTATGTATGGCACTTAAACCTTTTTTTATTGTATCCTGATAGCCATTTGGCTGAAACGATCTGATCTTAGTCGTTGTCATTATAAAACACTCCTTACAGCTTAACCATTTAACAGTTTTTCATATATTTCAAAATCAATGTCCTTAAAAACATTGAAAACAATCTTCATCTCACTGCCTGTCTCATCAAGCCAGTTTTTAACTGTCTCTACAGCAATCTCAGCAGCTCTCTGATTAGGAAACATGAAAACACCGGTAGAAATGCAGCATAAAGCAATGCTCTTTACGCCATTTTCTTCTGCTATATCAAGACATGATTTATAGCAGGATGCCAAAAGCTGCTCATGTTTTTTAGTCAGAGGTCCTTGAACTATAGGACCTACTGTATGAATAACATAATCACAAGGTAAATTATATGCCGGAGTGATTTTGGCCTGACCTGTAGGTTCAGGATGCCCCTGCTTTTCCATTATGCAGTTACACTTGTAGCGGAGGCCAAGCCCAGCTTTCGAGTGAATAATGTTATCTGCGCAGGAATGAAGAATTTGCCAGCATCCTGTGAGACCACTGTTCGCAGGATTTACGATAGCTCCAATCTTTAACGTAGTCATATCACCTTGCCAAAGAATGATTCTATCATCACCTTTTATAGGTGGTAAGCTTTGTACATCAACTATGCCAGCTAATCTATTTTCCTCAGATAAATAATCGTCATGAATTTTCCAAAACTCGTCATCATAATCCTTTGGAATCCAAATATTCATAAGTCCGCGCAGCAAATCCTTTTGCCCCTGTTTGTCCTTAGGTATTGGATAATTGCTAAGCTGACTATCTTCTTTCTGTAATTCCTGTATCAACCAAATTCTTTGTTCATCATGATTCATCTAAAGATAGTCCCCTTTCTTCCGCATATTTCTTTAATATATTGTAATTATCTCTGCTAGGAATAAACCTTCCTTGCTCCCAATTAGCTAAAGATGATCTTGACACATCCAATTCCTTAGCAAATTCTCCCTGTAGCATCCTTCTGAAAAAGCATGTTGCTTGCAACATGCTCGCGCGGAGCGTTTTTATATCATAGGAAAGAAATTTCCTATGATAAAAGACTCTGAAGTAAACACCTCAGAGTCTCATTGTTAAGCTTCTTTTGCCAACAGTTCCTGCATTCCGGATCTTAAATCATTAAGAGTGTATTTTTTCATCTCTGATTCCATCGCTTCCTGGATGCTTTTCAACTTATCATCCAAAAGTAAATGGATATTCCTACCAACAGGGCACTCTGGATTTGGTGATTCATGAAATCTGAATAGATCTCCATCCTCCAAAGGCTCTATTGCCTGATACACATCATAAAAAGTTATATCTTTAAGATCTCTTGTAAGCTCTATTCCGCCTGTTCCTCTGATAACATTTATTAGCCCTGCGTTCTTAAGCTGAGTAAGTATCTTTCTAATGATGACAGGATTCGTATTTATACTGGCTGCAAGAAAATCGCTCGTTACCTTGTGTTCATCTTTAAATGTATCCACACATGTAAAAATATGAAGTGCAACCGTAAATCTGCTTGATATCTGCATTTTTAATCTCTCCATTCCATTTCGGTCGGCGCAGAACAATCGTCCA
>SVFV01000020.1 GCA_015056655.1 Butyrivibrio sp. | reverse complement strand
ATTGAAAGCGCCGTATACCGAACGGTACGTACGGTGCTGTGAGAGGACGGGAGCTAATCACTCCCTCCTACTCAATCGCCTGACGGCTCATATTAGCTTATTTTGAATTAGTCCTGCTCAACAAATGAAGCCTTGCTTCCGCCGACCTTTTTAGCCTTAATCTTTTTTACGGTGTTCTTGTATACCTTGTGAGAAGAAGCTTCAACATAAATCTTTGTCTTGCTGGAAACGGATACAGATTTTTTGCCAAATTTCTTAAGCTTGTTTCCGTTGATGATGAGCTCTTTGAGCTTTTTGCAGCCTGAAATGGCGCCATCATCAAGCTTTGTAACTTCTGTATCTGAAAGGTCAAGGCTTGTAAGCTTTTTGCAGTTATGGAATGCATTCTTTCCAATCTTCTTAATTGTAGAAGGAAGTCTTACAGAAGTAACGCCCTTACCATTAAATGCATTTTCAGCGATTTCAGCTACTTCGTATGAACGCTTTCCAATTACAGCAGTGTGAGGTACTACAGCTTTTTTAGGAGTGTTAATAAATCCAACAAAAGCTACTCTGTAAGATCTTGTAGAATCTGAAGCATTGGGAAGGATTCTATACTGTGCCTTGCCATAATCATCTGTAACTACAGAGCCAACTCTGTTGATAATATGGAAGGTGTATGTCCAATAGAAGCTGCGTCTTTTATCATCTCTTGCGTAAATACGAACAGTAGCGCTACCACAAGCATTAGCTGTTATAGTATTTGTGTTTCCATCGTATGTAGCGTATGCACCAGTACCAATCTTGGTCTTCTCATCATATTTAGTCTGAGGTCCAAGGTAACTAGGATAGTATGAAAGGGTACTGGGATCATAAGTTGTTCCCTTTGCTAAAACAGGAGCACCCATTGTATATGAATCACCCACATAAAGATCAATTACTTCATTTACCTCATATTCAAAAGCAGGTAACTCTTTAACATAAATGTATGCACCGACTGTATTTGTCTTTGTAGCACCAGTTTCATCTACCCAGCTATAGGAAGCAGTTATTCTGGAGTATCCTTCTGATACTCCTGTTACAACACCATTTGCAACAGTAGCAACCTTAGTATTTGAGCTCTTCCAGTCTGTAAAATCTGCTAAAGCAAGCTTTCTGTATGTATAGGTTGTGTTTCTTGTCTGAGTGCGACCATACTCGTCAATATATTTTGCTGTAGCATCACTATCTGTTGTTGCAGTTGTGATTCCACCGCTGACGATGGCAGCTCTCTGCTCATTAATTCCTATAGTAGATTTTGCATTGCTATTAACATAATAGTCGCTATATGCGCTAGGATCCTCGTGCGCAAAGCTGATTGATACGCCATCAGATGTCACCTTAGTAGTAACACTTGCGTAAACAGTTGAAACATCATTACCAATAAAAGTTGTAGGGATTATGCCTGAAAGAGCAGCTGTTACTGACAATGCTCCAGCAAGTCCCATAGCTATCAAACGTTTATTCATTGATAAACCTCCATCCAAATCTCAAGTTATATCTATCCAATAATGTGCGTTGTGTACAAAGAAGTGAATATATTTATTATTTTATTTTTTTCCAAACAACATACTGAACATACTCGTAATCTTTTGTAATCTTGTTGTAAAGAGTAATTCTGATACTTGTAGGAGCTGCGAGGCAACCACCCTTAGAGTTATCTGTTCTTGAATAATAAGAGTTCTCTGAAGCATTTGAATTACTGTATGTTGTTGAATTGCTTGAGGTTTCTTTTGTATATTGAGGTGTCTTTGAAAGCTTGATCTTGCTGTTGTTTTTTACAGTCTTATATCTGTAAAGAACGCTGCTTTCGCTGATGCCATTTACGACATCATCATAATCGCCATCACCATTTAAGTCAGCCTTGTGGCTGCTTGTTGTTTCTATATGAGTTCTGTCTGTTTTTGTTACATCAGAAGTGGTGTAGTTTGTATCTCCAAACTCAGGATCTGTGCTTGAGTCATACTTGTACTTTTCAAGATGACCAACCTGAATTCTAACAAGCTTGTAGTCCTTGTTAGGAGTAACCTTAAGCTTACCATTCTTCATTGTTGTGTATCTGTAGTATGTATTTACATTCTTCTTATTGTAAATGTAATTTGAATCTGCTGTGCCTACGGTGTCGCCCTGGTCAAGTGACTTTCCGCCTAATGTGATTTTGTCGATAGGCTTGCTTGTGTTAGATACAACAGTTATCTTTGCAGAGCCAGTCTTAACGCCTTCTGTGTTAACGATATCAAAGCTGATAACAGATTTTCCTGTCTTTTTGCCGAATACACGAAGCATGATCACAGAACGAGATCTATTTACCTTTACATCAGGGCCACTTACGTAAACCTTGTCTGCGCCGCGGTCAGGCTCATAATAGTAGCCCTGGCTATCCTTGTGGATATCATAGTAGCTGGATGTTCTAATTGTTTCTTCTACAAATGACTTAACCTGTACAGCCTTCTTGTTAGAAGATTTTAAATGCTTGATATTTACATTACCTGAACCAAGATAAACATAGATGCTTTCATAGTCACCTGTATATACAGTAGCCTTTGTGGGAATGGAATTATCTCCAACGTACTTAGTAGAACCTGTTAAATCCTTTGATGAATAGGATTTTTCACCTGTAATGCTGTTCTTGTACTCAGTCTTTGTAAATGTGAGATAAACATTAACAGTCAGATCTTTGCCTGAGCCTGTTGTATCTGAAGTAGAACTGCATCTGTAGGCCTCGTTGAGTGAAAAATAAGTATACTCATCCTCTGATGTAGTAGGGTTAGTTACGCCAAAATATGTGTAATAATTATATGCGCTTCCAACTGTAGCGATGCCTTTCTGTGTAGCTGCTAACCATGCATTGATAGATGCTTTGCTTCTTGCATCCTTATCATATTTACCAGCTGCATCATAGCAAGGGGCTGAACCAGACACTTTAACTGTAGTGACATTAGAATCTATTACAGATGTAGTTCCATGTGAGTAATCATGAGCCTGATAAGCCTTTACTGTAGTTGGTGTCATGAACATGACGGATAGCGCAAATGCCATAGCAATCGCGCCGAGTTTAGAAAAGTTCCCCATTTGATTTTCCTCCGTTTTACTATTTAGTTTTCTTTGTACAACAGATTAGATTTTAACATTCATTGGCTGTCATGACAACAAAAAAAGAGGCTGTGGATAATTCCACAGCCTCTGATATATTTTTCTTATGCAAGCTTGTTAACAGCCTGAGCAAGACGAGAAACTTTTCTTGAAGCAGTATTCTTCTTGAATACGTCCTTTGACTCAGCCTTGTCGATAGCAGATGTAGCAGCAAGAAGTGCCTTAACAGCCTCTTCCTTGTTACCAGCTTCGATTGCAGCTCTTACCTTCTTGATCTCTGTCTTAACACCAGACTTGATAGCCTGATTTCTAGCAGCCTTCTTCTGATTTGTAAGAATTCTCTTCTTGGCAGATTTAATGTTAGCCATAATATCCTCCGTATGTTACTGAATATAAATTTGAAACGATGTTAGGTGATATGGCTATGAAACCGGACACGGACAGTCAATGCCACATACACCCAAATATTGTAGTTGTTTAATGCCTTTATGTCAAGAGCTTTTTGGAAACCCAGACCAAATGCGGCTTTAATAAATAATCTTAGTTATTTTACATAATTCACAGTTTGAACACAAGTATTTTTAGTTTCATTTTAGGTTTCTTCGGCAAAGTATATATGGTGTATGAAATATTATTTCGGAGGAAATCTCATGGGCTTAAAGGAAATACTTGAGACAAACAGGGAAAGACGGCTTGTACGGCTGGAAGAGAGAGACAGACAAAAAAGAGAAGACAGAAAAAACGGCATTAAGCTGCCGGCTAAGATTGTACGAGCTATTAAGCGAATGAGTATACCAAAAAGAATAGGAATATGTGCGCTTATAGTCGTCATCATAGTTTCTGGACTGGGTGGCGCTTATTTATTTGGAAGGAAAAAAACACTTGATTTTACCAAGAATGGCATGAACAGACCAGATATGACGAACATGGGTGATGTTGTCACTGCTACTGGAACTACAACAGTGGGAATGGTTGACGAAACCTTTGACGTTGACAGTCTGGATACCAGCCTTGAGATCGAAGAGGTTTATTTAAATAACGGAGACGAGGTTGAAAAGGGTACTGCAATATTGAAGATATCAGATGAGAGCCTTGAAGCTGCAAGAAAAGAACTTGAGCAGGAGGCAAAATCAGCTGAGTACGCATATAGATTAGGACTCGTTGATTATGAGGAGTCACTGATCTCTGCAAAGGGAACCTACGATCAGGCATCAGTAAACTCTGCGTATGCAGATATCGACTATCAGAATGAAGTACAGGAAAAGGCAGAGAAGGTCGCTGAACTTAAGAGCCAGGTGGAAGATCAGCAGGCGCTTGTAGATGAGTATACAGCTTCAAATGAGAATGATTATTACTATACCTACTATGATATTGAAAATCTAAAGGATGAGCTTTACAAGAATTTCACTTTGCTGATGCAGCTATATGAGGAATGGGACATTGAAGAGCTCTCTGAAGGTTTTGGAAAAAACGATAAACTTACACTTTACGAGGATTTCACCAAGGAGGTGGATGAAGAACAGGAAGAGTATGATACGGCTCTTGAGAACTACGAGAAGGCAAAAAGGAAAGCATCTACAAATATCGCTAAGGAAACGGCAACCCTTGAGAGCTTAAAGGCTCAGCTTGCCCAGGCGCAGGTAGAATATGACGAAGCAGTCGCAGCTGCAAATTCAACCAAAACTGAGACAGTAGCTCAAAGTGGTATAGCGGAAGATACCTATAACACTGCGGTAGAAAAAGCAGAGGAAGATCTTGCGACATTAAAGGACGCAATGGATGATGCGGATGATAATCTGACTGCCTTTAATGAGTCGATAAGTGATGGTTATATGTACACTTCAACAGCTGGAACTATCATGATGGTTGCTGCGTCAAAGGGTGGAACGTTGACTGCTGATGGACTTGTGATTGCATACACGGATGAAAGTAAGATATCAGTTTCTGCATCTGTTTCTCAGGATGATATAGCAAGCCTGACTGTAGGACAGAGTGCAACGGTTATGTTCGAAGACTATGACAATTATGAAGGTGTTATTACGGCAATCAATCCCAATACATCATCAAGTAGCAGGTCATCAGTCACATATACGGTTACAGTAGAACTTCAGGGAGATGTATCTGAACTGTCACAGAATCTTACTGCCACAGTAATGTTTAAGGATGCCAAGGAGGAAAAGCAAGGTGGAAATAATTAAGAAGAAGTTGAAAAACAGAAAATTTCTTACCAGATTTATTTTTATAATGCTGATTTCTCTGGCGGTTATAGCACTTGCAGTCTATCAGCTTTTGATCGTACCAAGGCTTTCAAAGGACAATTATATATATAAGGAAACAAAGGTTGAAAGAGGAGATATAGTACTTGGAATTGAGGAGAGTGGAACGGTAACTCTTGATGCTTCGGAACTGGATTATAACCTGACCATTGAAGATGATGATGAAGACGACGATGATGACGACGAGGATGAGGAAGAAACCTCAAAGAACCTTGAAATAGAAGAGGTTTATGTCAGTCAGGGACAAAGAATAACTGAAGGAGAAGCACTGTTTAAACTAAGTGATTCTTCTGTGGCTTCTGTGAGAAGACTTCTGGAATCTAATCAGGCGGAAGCGAAGATAGCTTTGGCTGAAGCAAAGGAAGAGTATAACATCGGTGTGCTTCAGGCAGAGAATACAAAGAAGGAGACTAATGTTACCGCATCTGATGCATCAACTTTATATAATGCGACAGTGTCGAGGCTTAAAGCAGAAATATCAGGGCTTTCGGGTGAGATAGAAGCCCTAACTGCTGAGATAGAGGACCTTCAGGCTGATCTTGCTGATGAGGACCTTTTGGATTCACTAAATGACGCATACCTAGAACTGGTGGCTGCGCAGAATACATTTAATGATTCTGATGATGTACAGAATTATGGTGCATATACAGCGAATACGAAATCACTAAATGAAGCTCAGGAAGCGTATGACAAGATCAAAGATCAGATGGAAGAAATGCAGGAGCAGATAGAAGATGATCAGAAAAAAATAGCAGAGGATCAGACATCTCTTTCTCAGGCCCAGGCAGCACTTGCTGTAAAGGAAAAAGAAGCAGAGAACACATACAATTCATCTGTTTCAAATGGGCAGATGGCAGAGGATGTATACACATATTCTGTGAACTCGCTTGAGGAAGCAGTGCAGGAAGCTCAGACAGATCTTGACGAGGCAGAGACTAATCTGAATGCATTTACTGATTTTGTGGGGGATGATGGGATTATATATGCAAATGGTTCGGGCATAGTTACAGCGGTTAATTATGAAGCCGGCGACGAATTAAAAGAGACTGGTGCAATGGTCTCTTATGCAAAAGAGGATGCTTTTTCAGTATCGATAGATGTTTCAGAAGAGGATATTACTTCAGTCAAGGTAGGGGATAGCGTAACTCTCAAATTTTCAGCATATGATGACAAGACATGGGATGGAAAAGTAAGCGCAATTACAACATCCGTTTCTGATAATCATACAACTACAGTAAGTTATCCTGTCACAATTGAAATTCTGGGTGACACAAGTACTTTATATGGAGGCATGACTGCTGATGTTACCTTTGTGACTGATTCTGTATCGAATGTTTTGTACGTATCCAAGCAGGCAGTAATTTACGAGGATGATCAGGCATATGTATATGTAAAATCTGGCAATGAATACACTAAAAAAGCGGTGGAGACAGGCTTTTCTAATGGCTCAAGCATAGAGATAAAGGAAGGACTTTCAGAGGGTGATGAGGTCTACATAAAGAGTAGGGTTGGCGCAAGTGAAAGCGAACTTAGGGATTCTACTGAATCTGGTTCAGATAACGACATGGAATTTGATCCTGAAAACATGGAGAATGGAGACTTTGAAAACGGATTCCCTGGGAACATGGACCAGATGCCAAGCTTTGATAATATGCCAGGCGGCTTCCCGGGTCAGATGCCATAAAGAAAAATAAAACATGATAAAGAGGCGAATATGTCAGCTAAGGATAACAGATTTGTAAATGCAATAAAACGAATTAAATCATGGACTTTGAACAATAAGAAAATAGCGACGATTCTTTATAGTATGGTTGCAATCTGCCTGATTGGGGTAATAGTGCTTACAGTAGTTCTAAAGAATGTGTCAAAGACAAAGCAGAAAGTCTATAGGGAAGAAGCTGCTGTGTTTGGAGAACTAACAGTTGGCGTCAGTGTGGACGGAAGCATTGATGTTGGAACAACTACACAGACACTGGATATAGATATAAGCGAATATACAGGTGGCAATACTTCTTTTGGCGGAGACGGAGCAGGTGGAATGGATATGATGAAGATGTTCCAGGGATCGGATTCATCTTCCGATTCAGATGATGAACGCGTTCTTGAGGTCGAAGAGGTTTATGTGTCTGTCGGGCAGCAGATTTCTGAGGGCGATAAAATTGCAAGACTTGATAGTGACAGTGTAACCAGTATCAGATCGAAGCTTGTGGAGGATGCAGCATCTGCAAAGAATACTTATGACCAGACAGTGGCTGAAAAGTCTACCACAGATTTATCTGCGGATAATGACTATAGCATAAATTCCATGTATGGAACCTATGTGCAAAGTGAATATGATGCATCTGTGCAAAAACTCCAGACAGCAGTTGATGATGCTGCAGAATCACTTGAAGAAGCAAATGAAACACTGACAGAGTATCAGGAAACACTAAGCAAGGATCAGGAGCAGCTTCCAAAGCTACAGGAGCTTGTAAAAAATGCAGAGTACAGTGTCAGCAACATCGATAGGGAAACACAGCTTTATGGCTGGCTTGATGCAGAGAACTATAGGGAAGAAGCACAGGATTTACTTGATTCCTGCGAGGATGAGATAGAGGAACTACAGGATAAGATTACTGAACAGGAAACAAAGATTACTGAGCTTACAATAGAATTGGGCGAGGCGAAGAAATCGTATGAGCTTGGAGTTATAGATGCTAAAGCGACTTATGATACTCATACTCTTTATTATGATAATTCACAGGAAATATTGGACGTAACAAAGCTTCAGAGCTCGCTCATGGTAGAAATGGCAGAGGATGATCTTAATGAAGCAAATGACAAGCTTGCAGAATTTGATACTTATATTGTTGATAATGAGATTATTTCTGGTCATAACGGAGTTATCTCTGAGGTTGATATAAGCGCAGGAGATGAGCTTTATTCTGACAGTAACATACTTGTTATAAATGATTATGATGAGGTCACAGTAACTGTTGATGTTGAGGAGGATGATATTGCATCAGCTCAGCTTGGAGCAGAGGCTATAGTTAACATAGACGCGTTCCCGGATACAGTATTTGAAGCAACTGTGACAGATATTGGAGATGCAAATTATGACAGCAGTACTGGAATTACTTCCTATGAGGTAACAGTAACACTTACGGGAGATTTGTCTGAGCTTTACACTGGAATGACAGCAAATGTGACATTTATAACTGCTGACACTAAAGAAGTTATTTATATTCCGAATAGGGCGGTAACAAGGCAGGATGGAGTTTCCACTGTTAAGGTGAAAGATACAAATGGAAAAGTAAAGACAGTAGAAGTTGTTACTGGCTTTTCTGATGGAACAAATGTTGAAGTGAAATCAGGAATATCAGAGGGCGACATAGTGATTATTGAAAGCTCTGTAAATTAAAAAGGATAAAGGGAGCAGGGAAAATGAGATTATCTGAAATATTCAGACTTGTGTGGCTTAACCTATCACAGAATAAATCCAAAGTTATTCTTACGAGCTTCGGTATAGTTGTGGGAGCGGCTACCATCATGCTTGTTATAGCCATTGGAACCGGTGGAAAAGAGGATGTGGCTGAGCAGTTTAAAAACCTGAATGCGGGTGCAATAGATATTAGCTATGATTCTTCTGGTTCTAGCCAGGAAGGCTTTGGTGGTTTCGGAGGCTTTGGAGGCTTCAGGGGTGGACCATCTGGTGGGATGGGCGGACCTGGAGGCGGCCCAGGCGGATTTGGCAGCAGAAACCAAAGTAAAAATACAGTAACTCTTAGCATAGATGATATGGATGAAATTCTCACTTTTGTACCAGGGCTTACTTCTGGAACCATGTCTTATACAACGTCATCAACTGTTGATGGAGGAAATCTGGACGAATCCACAACCTACACAGTAGCAGGAGTTAAGTACAACTATCTGGACATGTCTAATCTGGAGATGGCAATAGGAACCTTTATTGAAGAGGATGATGATACATACAAAAACAAGTACTGTGTTCTTGGCTACAATGTGGCGAAAGAGGTTTTTGGAAGTGCTTATGATGCTTACGACGAAACAATTTATATAGATGACAGATCTTATACCATAAAAGGCATTATATCTGAGGTTGGTACAGTGGCGTCAGGAATAAGTCCCGATACAGCGATATTTGTTCCCTATGAGACAGGAATAAAGTATCTTACAGGAAGTGATATAAGTCCGACTATTACTGTAATTGCAGATGATACTAATCAGGTGGATACAATAAAAGGAAATATTGAGACTGTGCTTTCTGAAAACTATCCTAATGCAACATTTACTATTTCAGATGCAGGCTCCAAGATGGAAGCAGCTAATCAGTCGAACAGAACATTGACGCTTTTACTTTATGCCATGGCAGCAATTGTCTTTGTTGTAGGTGGTATAGGAATCATGAATGTACTTTTTGTATCAGTAAAAGAAAGAACAAACGAGATTGGTATTCTAAAGGCTATTGGATGCAGCCAGAAAGACATTTTGCTTGAGTTCTTGCTTGAAGCAAGTACAATATCTCTTTTTGGATCGATTGTTGGAGTTATATGCGCTGTGGGAATTACACCAATAATAGAAAGCTTTGATATGACAGTATCACTTTCGGTTGGAGGCGCGGTGCTTTCACTTTTGTTTGGAGTATTTACTGGAACAGTATTCGGATTCTATCCGGCTTACAAGGCATCAACCTTAGTACCTGTTGTGGCTCTTAATCAGGAATAATATCAAAAGACGTGTGAAGGAATAGCAGATGGGAAAAAAGACAGATTGGGAAAATACCAACATCACAGAGGATAAGGCTCTTGGGGAAGTAGCATCGGACAGGATTTTCGAAGATGATCCTGAGCTTGCAAAGGAACTTGCTGAGGACAGGAAAATTCAGGAGAGAGCAAGAGCCTATAAAGAACTTCAGGATGCAAGGAAAAAGGAAAAAAGAAAACGGATAATAACTGGTCTGATTGTTGTGATGGTACTGACAGTAGCAGTGCTTACCGTAATTAAAGTATATAGGGATAAAAAATCCAGTCAGGAAAATGCAAATGAAATAGCTATAACTGAGGCTCAGGAGCTTGTTTATGGTGAAGTTTCATCAGTTGCAGGAAATAACATTACTATTGAGAGGGTTGTAGAAAACTCAGAAAAATCGCCGGGGAAAGGTAGTATGAGTACATCTTCTTATACTGGTACAGGAGAGACAACCCAGTTGCAGATTCCGGTGGGGACTGAGGTTATAACCAAGCTTGGAACAAAGGCGACCTTTACATCAATTTCTTGCGGAAATGTTCTGGCTATAGCACTTGAAAAAGGGACAGATATTATAGACAAAGTCTGGATAGTGGAGTGAGGAATAACAATGAGCATGATTAAAATGGTCAATATCTGCAAAGGGTTTGACCTTGGAGAGGATAAAGTTCAGGTACTAAAAAATATTAACTTCAATGTGGAAGAGGGAGAGTTTGTGGCTATCCTTGGACCATCAGGTTCAGGAAAAACAACTCTTATGAACATCATAGGATGCATGGATGTTACAGATACTGGTGAGTACTATCTGGATGGACAGGCTATTCACAATATGGAGGAACAGGACCTTGGAAGTATCAGAAATAAGGAGATAGGATTTATTTTCCAGAACTATCAGCTGATTCCTACATACAACATCATGCAGAATATTATAATGCCCCTTATTGTGAGAGGTATGACTACCCAGGAGGCGGAAGATAAGTGCCTTGATACAATTAAGCTTTTGGGCCTTGATCACAGACTCCGCCATAAACCAAGTGAATTGTCAGGTGGACAAAAACAGCGCGTATCAATAGCGAGAGCTCTGGTTGGCGAACCTGCTATTCTTCTTGCGGATGAACCTACAGGAGCGCTGGACAGATCTAGTGGACAGGATGTTTTAAAACTTTTTAAAGAATTAAATGAGATGGGGCATACCATAGTTATGATCACCCATGATCTCAACGTTGCAAAGAATGCATCAAGGATTGTTCATATCATTGATGGACAGCTTTCAGAGGCATAAAAATGCAGTTTATGAAAGATTTATAAGTTAGACTTGACTTCTGTGTTATAATTGACATGCAAATTGTAAAACATATCACTTTTTGTGATTGTGAAGTGTTTAAAGTGTTCAATTATTATGGAGGTTCTTTCATGAACAAATTCGGTAACAAGTTTAATTCATTGTTTGCATCCATGCTTGGAGTTACACTTTGTGGTGCTCTTTTTATGGGAGCAGTTCCTGGAGTGAATTCACAGCTTACAGTACAGGCTGAGGATGTAAATCCTGTTCCTGTTCAGTATACTGATGAAAATGGTGATGAATATGACTATGAATATAGCGATGCTGAGTATGAAGCATTGGCTAAGCAGGAAGAGATAGTTATAGACGCAGCTTTCGTAGCAAAATATGATGAGCATATTGCAACTACAAGCATAAAGGGACCATTCTGTGCTCTTCGTTGGGCTCTTTCTGATGCATCTGCTGCAAAGAAGATCACAATTAACAAGGCTGACTACCCTGTGATCGCAGATCCTTCAGGCAGAAGACTTATGATCTACTCTAATAAAGAGCTTGACCTTGGTGGTGCAACACTTAAAAGATCAAGAACTGAAAATCTTATAGTTGTTGGTAATCCTGATGTTGATGCAAAAGGATATGCATACACCAATATTAAGATCCATAACGGAACTATCGATGGTGGAAAAGCTGATGCAGGTCTTTGCAGATTTGCAAGAGTAGAGAATCTTACACTTGATAGACTTAACTTTGTAAGCTTTGGTAAGCATGCTGCTGAATTCGCTGCATTAAATAACGCAAGCATAACAAACTGTACTTTCCAGAAGCCTAATTACAACGTAAAGTCAAAGAAGAGTGGTTATGAAGCTCTTTCATTTGATATGACATCAAATGATGCTGACTTTGAAAAGTATGGCCCTGCAGATTATCTGACATGTAAGAATGTTACAATTTACAATTGCACATTTAAGGATCTGTACAGAGGTCTTGGATCACATCACTATATTAACAAGAAATACTATGAGAAGATTGTCATTGATAAATGTAAGTTTGTTAACATCGAAGATACAGCAGTAGAGTGTGCTGGATGGATCAATTCAAAGATTAAAAACTGTACCTTCAATAAGGTTGGATTTGGTATTGATTTCAAGCAGCCTGCAACAAGTATCAAGAATTCAAAGACCTATTCTGCATACAACTGCAACTCAACTATCGAGAACAATACTTTTGTTATTAGAAAGTCTGGAAATAAGACATTTAACAGTGCAATCAGAGTCGGCGGCTTTACTCTTGATAAGAAGACAAATGGTGTTAAGAAGGGAATTTATTATCTGAATAAATTCACTGTAAAGAACAACACTGTTAAGGGTAAGAGCACATACTGTATTATCGTTGATTATACTAAGAATACTGTTGTTACAGGAAATAAGACAAGCGGAGCAGCTGTAAGAGGTATCTCCTTCTGGTATGCTCCTGGACACGTAGATAAGAACAACGTAGATACAAGTAAGAAAAAGACAAAATAAGAGAATGAAAGCAGAGCCTCAAGGTTGACAATTGTCAACTTTGGGGCTCTAATTAGTTATATCAAAAAAATTAGAAAAGGATGACATCATGACAGATTACAGAATGCTTTCAAAACAGATAACATCACTTGCAGAGGATGAGCCCTTCTTCATTCCGGTTTTATCTAATGCTTCAGCACTTTTATATGAGAATATGGAGGATTTAAACTGGGCAGGTTTTTATTTAATGGACAAGGACTCACTTGTACTTGGTCCCTTTCAGGGAAAGGTTGCCTGCATAAGAATCGCTCTCGGAAAAGGTGTTTGCGGTACAGCTGCTCAAAAGGATGAGACTCAGCTTGTAGCAAATGTTCACGAATTTCCTGGACATATTGCCTGTGACAGTGCATCTAATTCGGAGATCGTTGTGCCCATTCATGTAAACGGAAAAGTGGCTGGAGTTCTTGATATTGACAGCCCTTCTCTTAATAGATTTTCAGACGAAGACAAGGAAGGCCTTGAGCTTTTTGTAAAAGAATTAGAAAAGGTAATAGATTTTAGAAATCTGCAGTTTTGATATATTTTTAAGCTACTCTTTATGGGATGTTTATAGTTGGAATTTATAATTAAAAGGCGAAAACTGTGACATCCTAAGGAGGGAGTGGATTCATGAAAATATCAAAGAAAATAATCTCTATTTGTTCTGCGTTTGTGTTTGGAATATCTACGTTAGTTGCTGCTCCGACTGGTGTGAAGGCAGCAGATAGTGTTAGAGTTCTTCCTTTTACCAGTCCTCTTCACTACGAAGATTCAGCTAACTGGCTTTTTGATGGAGTTGGTGATGACAAGGCGGTTGACGTTTTTATGGTAGCTCCTTCAGTTGATACTAAGGGAACGATAAATTCCGAAATGACTGAAGGGTACAAGCAGGCATTTAGAAGTGCAATGAACCATCAGCAGGCACTTTATGCGTACACTGCAAAGCTATATGCGCCGTACTACAGGCAGGCTTCGCTTAATGCATATTCCTATGATATAGCTACAAGAGAAGCGATTCTTCAGAACGCGTATGTCGATGTATCCGCAGCCTTCAAGTATTATCTTGAGCACAAGAATAATGGAAGACCTATTATCCTTGCTGGATTCTCACAGGGGGCAGATATGTGCTATAGAATCCTTGAGGAGTATTATGGCGGAGAATCTGCGAGAGCAGTAGAGCTTAGAAAGAACCTGGTGGCTGTCTATGCTATAGGCTGGACACTCACACAGGATATGGTAGATAAGTATCCTCAGATTAAGCCTGCAACAGGCGAACTTGATACAGGAGTAGTTATTACCTATGACTGTGAGGATGGTAATGTAACTGATTGCTTCATCACTCCTTCTGGGGTAAAAGCTATTGCAATCAATCCTCTCAACTGGAAAACAGACAGTACCAAGGCTGATAAGTCACTTAATAAAGGTAGTGTAACTCAGGATGGAGCAGGTGCAATAACCTCTTGTGTTAAAGGAGCCTATGGAGCTTATCTTGATCCAGAGAGGGGAACACTTATTGTGACAGACATCGATACAAATCAGTATCCGCCGGTGCTTTCAATATTCCCTGATGGAGCACTCCATCTGTATGATAATTTCTTGTTCTTTGTTAATCTTCAAGAAAATATCAAGGACAGGACGGATGCATTCCTTCAGAGCTCACAGAATTTGAGCGAAGATGATGGCAGCGAAAACAAGGACGCAGCCTAAGGCTTCTCTTCCTGTAAGAACCTGGTGAAGAATAAGCCAGCCAAACAGTGTGGAGAAAACAGATTCCATACTCATGATAAGAGATGCGACTGTTGGATTTAAGTTTCTTTGTCCAACTGCCTGAAGTGTATAGCCTACAGCACTTGAAAAGATTCCTGTATAAAGAATCGGTATCCATGCGTTTAAGGTGCTAAGGGAAGAAGCCCATGCAGCAGGATCTGGCAGGAATTCAAAAAAGAAACCGCAGACAAATGAAGCTATGGAAGCTACAAAGAACTGTACACATGAAAGAGCAACAGGGCTCATGATTGGTGCGTAGTGATCGATACCAAGTATCTGCACAGAAAATAGGAATGCGCAGCAAAGAAGCAAAATATCTGCAAAGGATAAAATAGATATTCCTGAAGTTGATAATGCATCAAAGCTTGGGAAGCATAAAAAAATATAGTCCGGTCAGGGCTACAAAGACGGCAAGCCATATCAGGCTTGTCGTTTTTTTACCTAAAAATATACCAAGTACTGGAACGAGAATGATGTAAAAAGCTGTGATAAAGCCTGCTTCTCCAGCGCCAGCGCCTGCAGCTATTCCACCCTGCTGACAGGTTGATGCGAGAAATAATGCCATTCCGCAGATAACTCCGCCGAGAATTTTGGATGGCTCAATGTTTGGCCTTATGCTTCCCTGTGCATAAAGCATGGGAAGAAGACAAACTCCTCCGATCAAATAGCGGATTCCATTAAAGGTAAAAGTGCCTACACTCTCGCCTGCTATTGACTGGGCAACGAAAGCAGCTCCCCAGACTACAGCTGCCAAAAGGAGAAGAAGAGCACTTATTATTTTCTTTTTGTCGTGACTTGTGAGTTTAATGATTAGTTTTTTCAATGAAAAGCCTTTCGAGTATATGTATATAGTATTTCTGTACTTTATAAGCGTGAATATGTTATCATGTTTTAAAGTGCGCATAAAGAGCGTTCGGAAATTTTTTTAGGATGGTTTTAAAAGAAGTATGGCTGAATTTGATCAGAGTAAAATAAGGAATTTTTGCATAGTTGCCCATATCGATCATGGTAAGTCTACACTGGCTGACAGAATGATCGAGACAACCGGAGTTCTCACAAGCAGAGAGATGCAGAACCAGGTTCTGGACAACATGGACATAGAGAGGGAGAGAGGAATCACTATCAAATCCCAGGCTGTTCGTATGGTCTATAAGGCAAAGGATGGCGAGGAGTATGTTTTTAACATGATCGATACTCCTGGTCACGTTGACTTTGGATATGAGGTATCACGAAGCCTTGCTGCGTGTGATGGAGCTATCCTTGTAGTTGATGCAACTCAGGGTGTTGAAGCGCAGACACTTGCTAATGTGTACCTTGCTCTTGATCACGACCTGGATGTTTTTCCTGTTATAAATAAAATAGATCTGCCAAGTGCAAGACCGGATGAAGTAAAAGAGGAGATTGAGGATGTAATCGGTATCGAAGCTCATGACGCTCCGCTTGTTTCTGCAAAGCTTGGAACTGGTATCGAGGATGTACTTGAGAATGTAGTAACCAAGATTCCTGCTCCTAAAGGTGATTCAACTGCTCCTTTAAAGGCTCTTATTTTTGATTCAGTATACGATTCCTATAGAGGTGTTATTGTCTTTGTAAGAGTAAGAGATGGCGTACTTAAAAAGGGCATGACAGCTAAATGTATGGCTTCAGGTGCTTCATGGGAAGTAGTTGAGGTTGGTTACTTCGGACCTGGACAGTTCATCCCTTGTGACGAACTCAGCGCAGGAAGCGTTGGATATTTCACAGCATCTATTAAAAACATTCAGGATGCAAGAGTAGGTGATACTGTAACTGATGCTGATAAGCCCTGCGAAGAAGCACTTCCTGGATATAAGAAGGTTATGCCCATGGTATACTGTGGACTTTATCCTGCAGATACTGCCAAGTATCCTGAACTTAGAGATGCACTTGAGAAATTACAGCTTAATGATGCTTCATTATTCTATGAGCCTGAGACATCACAGGCCTTGGGATTTGGATTCAGAGCAGGCTTCCTTGGTCTTTTGCATCTTGAAGTAATTCAGGAGAGACTTGAAAGAGAGTACAATCTCGACCTTGTTACCACAGCGCCTGGCGTTGTTTATAAGGTTTATAAGACTGATGGAACAGTGTTTGATCTGACAAACCCTGCAAACCTTCCTGATCCTTCTGAGATTGAGTACATGGAAGAGCCTATCGTTAATGGTGAGATCATGGTTACAACAGATTATGTTGGTTCAATCATGCAGCTTTGTCAGGAGAGACGTGGTAAATACATAAGTACTGAATATATCGAGGCTACAAGAGCTGTGCTTAAGTATGAGCTTCCGCTTAATGAGATTATCTATGATTTCTTTGATGCACTTAAGTCAAGATCAAGAGGTTATGCTTCCTTTGATTATGAAATTAAGGGCTATGAGCGCTCAGAGCTTGTTAAGCTTGATATTTTGATAAATCACGAGCAGGTAGATGCTCTTTCATTCATCGTTCATAAGGATGGAGCTTATGAGCGCGGACGTAAGATGTGCGAGAAGTTAAAGGGTGAGATCCCGAGACACCTGTTTGAGATCCCGATTCAGGCAGCAGTTGGTGGTAAGATTATCGCAAGAGAAACTGTTAAGGCTATGCGTAAGGACGTGCTTGCAAAGTGCTATGGTGGTGATATCAGCCGTAAGAGAAAGCTTCTTGAAAAACAGAAGGAAGGTAAGAAAAAGATGCGCCAGATTGGTAGCGTAGAGATTCCTCAGCAGGCATTCCTTAGCGTTCTTAAGTTGGATGAAGGAAACTAAATGAATAAGATCGGACTTTACATCCATATACCATTTTGTATACAGAAGTGCCTTTACTGCGACTTCCTCTCCTTTCCGGAGGGGAAGAAGCAGCAGGCACTTTATTTTGATGCTCTAAAAAATGAGATTCTTTGCAGCAAGGAAGAGTGCAAAGAGTATGAGGTGGACACGATTTTCATCGGCGGAGGCACACCGACAGCTGTAGCCCCTGATGAAATTGCAAATATGATGAAGCTTATCCGGGATAATTACAACGTTTTAGATGATGCTGAGATCACCATGGAATGTAATCCCGGAACAATTGGGGCTGGAGCTGATGCAATGAAGCTTTATTTTGACGCGGGGATAAACAGAATCAGTATTGGTCTTCAGTCGGCAAATGATAAGGAATTGAAGCTACTTGGAAGAATCCACAATAGGCAGCAGTTTGAGGAGTGTTATAGGAATGTCAGGGCTGCCGGCTTTTTGAATGTAAATGTGGATCTCATGGGAGCTTTGCCGGGACAGAGTATATCTGATTATGAAGATAACTTAAACTATGTTCTTTCCCTGGATCCTCCGCCTGAGCATATTTCTGCCTATAGCCTCATTATAGAGGAGGGAACGCCTTTTTATGAAATGTATGGAGAAAAGACAGAATCTATAGATAGTGCGGGCTCAATTAGTGAAGGCGCGCTGCCTCTTCCGGATGAGGATACAGAGAGGGATATGTACCACAGGACAAAGGATATTCTATCTGAAAATGGATACCACAGATATGAAATATCAAATTATGCAAAGGACAAATTTGAATGTGCGCATAATGTTCGTTACTGGAAGTGCAGGGAGTATCTGGGATTTGGCCTTGGGGCAGCTTCTCTTATGAAGGGGAGGAGATTTAGTAATACCAGAGTGCTTTCTGAATATACGAAAAGCCTCCTTGATGAAGGTGAGGGAGTAGCGGGTATTCGAAGAGACGAGGAAATCCTTGATGACAATGCCATGATGGAAGAGTTCATGTTCATGGGACTACGACTTATACAAGGGGTTAATGTGAATGATTTTTATTCCAGGTTTGGGAAGGAAATATTTGATGTCTATGGTGATGTTATCGTAAATCTTATAGAGAAAGAACTTCTGGTAAGAAATGGAGATTATTTAAGACTCACAGATAAAGGCCTTGATGTAAGTAACTACTGCATGGCAGAGTTTTTGATATGAACTCATACTGACTTGATAAAAATGTAATTGTGTTCATATAATAAACGAAAAATGGATTGTTAGCTTGGAATTCCTTTGATAGAATGGTAATTGCGTTCTTAATTATTTTTATCAGGAGGGATACGTATGAAAAAAGGGAACACAATTATCAATGCATTAAAGAAGACTCTTGCACTTGTGCTTGTAGCTGCTCTTGCTTTTACACTTGCACAGCCTCTCACAGCTCAGGCAAAAGCAAAGAAAGTTACACTTGATAAGCAGGGATTTACAACAGATCTTGAAAAAATTCAGAGTTGTGCAAAGGAAGTTAAGAAGGGCAATACAGTTATTGTATTAAAGCATCCTCAGAATAAGACTTATGAAGGTTATGCTAAGTTTACAGCACCGGCTACAAAGACTTATACAATAACATATAGCAACCTTAAGCCCGAGAGAAAAAAGGGATATTGTAATGGTCACATTACTGGATACTTTATCAGTGGACAGACAATAACAGATGCTAAGCTTATAAAGAGTGGCTATGAGCACAGCATTCATCTTGCAAATGAGAAATTTATGGGAGCTGTTACATCCAAGACTGTAAAGGTTAAGCTTGAAAAGGGCCAGACACTTTATCTGTTACATAGCTTTTTAAATAATAAGAAGCCTAAGAGTGTTACTGTGGATCTTAAAATAAAATAATTGATCATTTGATGTGATCTTCAGGGCGGACTTCAGGGTCCGCCCTTTTTGATTGAAAAAATAATTAATAGAATATAAAAATTCTTAAATTTAAATAATATATAAACGCAATATAGTCATTTGGGTAATGATGGGATGTATAATTATCCTATGCAATATGGGGTATTATGTGGATGCCTCGTATGGTGAAAATGCGCATTATTGTGCGGCTTGAGGGGAATTTAACTGTGAAACATTATTTTGTTAATAAAAAGGCATCATTTCAGGTTGATGATGAGAATGCTCTTTCTAGTGCAACCATCTTCATTGAGGATAATCTTACAAAGCTTGGAATAGATAAGAAACTTGTGATGAAGACAGTGCTTTTGGCTGAGGAAACTATAGCACTGTTTTTGGAAAAAGCTAAAGAAGGGGCAGATGTTCGTGTTCAGATAAAGAAACGAGTCGGAAACACTGAAGTTGTAATCAAGATACCTGGAAGTGAGGTTGATCTTTTTGGTGCAATTGAGGCTGAAAATATAGCCTCAATAGAAGATGATGATGTTGAAGCAGAAAATGCTATAAGGGCTATCCTGTTAAAGGCAGAAGGCGAAAAAATAAAGTATTCCTATACGAAGGGAGAAAATCGCGTCCGCATACTTGCTGATCAGGGCGAAAGGTCAATGATAGCTCTGACGCTGGGAGCTCTTGTACTTGGAATACTTTTTGGCTTTTTGATGAACGGCATTATGCCGCAGATTTTAGCTGACGGAATTAGCAAATATGCTTTAGATCCTATTAAAACCATCTTTATGAATTCTCTGAAGATGATTATTGCGCCGGTAGTTTTCTTCTCAATTGTTTCGTGTATTTCACAATTTCAAAATCTATCTGAACTTGGAAGAATAGGTGTTAAGGTTGTTGGAATGTATTTCTTTACGACCATAATAGCTGTTTTGGTTGCAATGGGTATTTTCAGTTTGATAAAACCGGGAGAATTTGGATTTGCTCTCTCTCTTAATATGAGCGAAGTGAGCGTGAATACAGATGTTGATACGTCTCTTTTGACTATGATCGTGAACATTTTCCCTAATAACTTTGTGAAAGCCTTTTTGGAATCTGATACATTGCAGATCATTTTTCTTGGTGTGCTGTGCGGAATTGCTGTAGGCATGATTGGTGAATACTCAAGTATTTTGAAGGACTTCTTTGAAGCATGTAATTCTCTTTTCCTCACAATAACAGTGATGATAGCAAAATTCATTCCCGTTGCAGTATTCTGTTCTACCGCACTGATGGTTAAGGAGCTTGGAGGTGCTTCATTTTTGGCAGTGCTTGGATCCATGTGGACAAACATTATAAGCATACTTTGTATGATGACTTGCTATGGTGTTCTTCTTGCTGTGATGGGAGGTCTTAATCCGTTAAAATTTTACAGCAAGCACAGAGAGGGAATGATTACTGCTTTTACGCTTTGTTCAAGTTCAGCATGTATGCCGACAAATATGAGAATTTGCACAGATAAGCTTGGTGTTCCGCTTAAAATCTGCAGCTTTTCAATTCCGCTTGGAGCTACCATAAATATGGATGGAGCATGTATTTTTCTGACTGTAAATGGTCTGTTTTTGGCAAGAGCATTTGGCATTGAGGTCACTCCTTCCATGATGATATCAATTGCATTTACGATAATAATGCTTTCACTTGGAGCACCGGGTGTTCCGGGATCAGGCCTGGTGTGCCTTGGAATTGTTTTAAAGAGCCTTAATGTTCCTGTGGAAAGTATGGCGCTTATAATGGGTATAGCTCCAATACTGGATATGTTTGATACCATGAATAACATCACCGGTGATGTTGCAGCTGCAGTTATTGTGTCAAAATCAGAGGGACTTTTGGATGTGGATAAATACAATGAATGATTAGGTTGACTTTTGTCTTTCGAAAAATCAAAATGTTAATATCCACTAGTAAAGTTTAGGGGGCTATTATGTCGAAGATTGAAGAAATATTAAAGACCGCTAAGGCAGCAGGTGCTTCTGATGTACATATTACTGTAGGTATTCCGCCTAAGATGAGAGTAAATGGAAAGCTTATTGAGCTTGAGGGCTATAACAGGATGCTTCCCGATGATACTCAGGCGGTTGCTGATGAGATCATGAGTGTAAAGCAGAAGGAGCTTCTTGATGCTAATGGTCAGCACGATATGTCATTCTCTGTAATGGGACTTGGTCGTTTCAGACTTAATGTTTTTAAACAGAGAGGTTCTGTTGCCATGGCAATAAGACTTGTAGCAACGGAGATACCTGATGCGGAGACTCTTGGAATTCCGCAGTCTGTTATAAATTTATATCAGAGGCAGAGAGGTCTCGTCCTTGTAACCGGTCCTACCGGATCAGGAAAATCAACGACTCTTGCATCAATAATTGATAAGATCAATGACAACAGAGAAGCACATGTAATTACACTGGAAGATCCTATCGAGTTTTTGTATCAGCATAATAAATGTATTGTAAACCAGCGAGAAGTTGGCCTTGATAGTAACAGCTATGCAAACGCTTTAAGAGCGGCGCTTCGTGAGGATCCTGATGTAATCCTTGTTGGAGAAATGCGTGATCTTGAAACAATAAGTACAGCAATTACTGCAGCAGAGACAGGACATCTGGTTCTTTCTACTCTTCATACAATTGGTGCAGCAAGCACGGTAGACAGAATCATAGATGTTTTCCCTCCGCACCAGCAGCAACAGATAAGAATACAGCTGGCAAACGTACTCGAGGCTGTTATTTCGCAGCAGCTTATTCCTACTGTTGATGAATCAGCCAGAATAGCAGCATTTGAGGTTATGCATGTTAACAGTGCGGTTCGTAACATGATTCGTGAGGGTAAGACTCACCAGCTTATCACTATCATGCAGACCAACAGGAAGCAGGGTATGGTCACAATGGATGATGCTATTGTAGAACTTTGCAGAGCTGGCAGAATAAGCCGTGATATGGCAGTGCATTATGCTCAGGATCCTGACACAATGCAGGCTAAAATACTTAGATAACTCTTTAAAAATTAAAAGTAAAAATCATAATCGTCGTTTCCGTGAATCATTCTCGGGAACGGCGATTTTTCGATAATAAAAGTATTAAGTTTTAATAAACTCGAATTTTTGCAATATGAATTAGTATATACTGATTAATAGAATTCTTCAGGAAGGAGACTATTTTGATGAATAAGGAAGAAATAAAAGCCAGTGTCATAAGAAATGCTGCAGGTTTAGTTTTAAACATACCTGTTTCAAATAGCAAGTATCGCCAGTTTATGCAAGAAGCCAAGACTGAGCAGATGGCTGTTCTCTTGAACCAGATGAGTCTTCCTGGGCTATATCGCATGCAGAGAAGATTGTTTAATGACTGCGAGAGAGTTCAAAAGACCATTCTTTATGAAATTATAAGAGCTAATGAGAACACTGAATTTGGCAAGGCTCATCATTTTTCCGAGTTCAATGGAATAAAAGGATATCGTAAAAACGTTCCAATATCTGAGTGGGATGACTATTCCGAGGCGATGGAGGCTCTTGAAAAGGGTAAGAGCGATGTGTTGTTCCCGGGAAAAGCTGAATATTTTTATGTGACGAGTGGAACCACCGGTAATTGCAAACGTGTTCCTGAGAGTTCAAGAGATACTGCTATACGTGAGGTAGTGGGACGAATCAAGAACATAGAAAAGGCTGTTGCCTGCGACATAATACCGGAATACATAATGAAGAATTTCAAGGTATTTGCGCTCACAAGTAAGCTGGCAAATGAACAAACCGAAGGTGGCATTCCTGTGGGCTCAGCTTCCGGAAGAACTGCTTCACTTGAGTCTGGTGGCGGATATTCAAAATTAATGGCCTGCCCTACAGATTTACCCAATTATTATGACGATGAGGATTATAACTATATGATGCTCAGGATATCCCTGTGCTACAGAAACGTTGGAATAATAATGGGAAATAATGCTGCTTTTATGGAGAATATAATCCATTATGGAGAGGCTCATGCTAAGGAGCTTATCGATGATATTCGAAGCGGAGGATGCAAGCTTGAAGTACCCGATGAGTTAAAGGATTCCCTGAAGGATGTTATGGTTCCGCTTCCTGAACGTGCAAATGAGCTTGAAGCGCTTCGTAGAGAGGGAAAATTCATACCGAAATATTATTGGCCAAATTTAAAGCTGGCTTCATTTTGGCTTGGCGGATCTGTTGGTGTCAATGTTAAGTCACTTAGGCCCCTTCTTCCGAATAAGGCAAAATTCATGGATCTGGGTTATGGCTCCAGCGAAGCTAAGATAAATATTCCGTTGGAAGCAGATACTCCTTCTGGCGCACTTATGACCTATACAGAATTCTTTGAGTTTATTCCGGAAGAGGGTGGAGAACCCCTGATGGCTCATGAGCTTGAGGCTGACAAGGACTACGAGGTTCTTCTTACAACCAATTCAGGATTATACAGATATCGTATTCATGACATAGTGCATGTTGATGGTTTTATAGGCAATACTCCACTTCTGCATTTTGCAACAAAAGCTGGCGACATAGCTAACATCGCACAGGAGAAATTATATGGCAGTGTACTGAGCCCGCTTATAAAGGATAGTGTTGCTGACAGATTTAAAGTAAAGGCTCTTCAGGTATATCCTGATGCGGAGGCGAAGAAATACTTTATATATATTGAGCCTGAGACGGAATTATCGGAAGCTGATAAATCCGGACTGTCTGAGAAGGTTGACGAATACTTAAAGAAAAATAGTCATTCTTTTGGAATAGTAAGAGGATGGGCTATGGAGGCTCCTGAAGTAATGATAATGCCTAAGGGCTGGGGAGAATTGATTTTCGAAGAGTATGCTGAAGGCAAGCCAAACAGATCACAGGTCAAGGTGCCTGTTGTTCGTAAAACTCCATATATCGCAAAAGAATAGCTTTTTCTGAGGCTATAGGATGATAATCGGGGAGAGGGGCAAAGATTTAGATGAGCGAATACATTATACGAATGGTTGGAGATGATCTGATACATAAGCAGGTATATGAAGCTGCTTATAAAGGTGACGGATACAACTTTGACATAATGTTTGAGAATATCAGAAATCTTATTGATGAGGCTGACTTATCCATAATCAATCAGGAGACAATACTTGTAAGTGACTACAAGGATATTAGTTCATTTCCTGCCTTTGGTAGTCCGGCAGAACTGGCTGATTCCATCGTGCGGGCAGGCTTTAATGTTGTACTTCATGCATCGAATCATTCTCTTGATAAAAAGTACAAGGGCATAGAAGATGCGCTTGCTATCTGGAGAAAACATAAAGATATAACAGTTATTGGAATACATGATTCCCAGGCTGATGCAGAAAAGATGCGTATTGTTACCGTAGGGGACATGAAGGTGGCACTTCTTAATTATTCTGAAAAGATGAACTTCCATCCTATGCCCTTTGGTAAACCCTATGCTGTAGACAGAATGCGCAAAAGAGACAGAAATAAAATAGCAGCTCAGATACGAAGGGCCAAAAGTAAGGCTGATCTTGTGATCGTAATGCCGCACTGGGGCTGCGAGTATCTTTATGAACCTGTGCCTTCACAGAAGGAATGGGCTGCCTTTTTTGCAGATAGCGGAGCTGATCTTATCATTGGAACTCATCCTCATGTCGTTCAATATAAAGAGGACATCAGAACTTCTGATGGGCGTCTTGTTCCATGTCTTTATTCGCTTGGTAATTTCATTTCCTGTCAGGTTATTCCCGGCACCTGCATAGGTGGTATGGCTGACATAAGAGTGGAGTTTGATCAAAATGCAAGAATCAAAAATGCAGATATCATCCCACTTATGACACATACTGACAGGGATTACTCGTATTTCACAACATATCCACTCGAAAAATACACCAGAGAATTGGCAGAGGAAAACAAAATCCTCACTGTAATGGCGAAAAGAAGCGGACAAAAGCGTATGGACCCGGATTCTTTAAATAATCTATTTATAGACATAATGGAAAAAAGAGCAATGGCGGATGCGATGTTTAAGAAGCCAATGGATGTAACAATATCTAATGTAAAAGGCGTTTTTGCAGCATTGACGGGTAAGAATACCAAGGATTAAGTGTAAAGGAGCTGAGAAATTGTTTCGTTTACTAGGGAGATATTTTAAAAATCATATTCCGGAAATACTTGTGAATTTATTGTTTGTTGGCCTGCAGATTTTTGTTCAGACATTCCTTATCATGAAGGATATGAAGACTATAATCGATCAGGGCGTGGCCAATGCAGATATGGATGTTATAGTCTCTACGAGTATCAGAATGGGGCTTTTTACTGTGCTTACAGTACTTTGCACTGTGGTTACTTCATACGTAAGTGCAAGGATTGTTGCATCTGTTGTCTGTGAGATCAGAAGGGACTGCATGCAGAAGGTATATAGCCTATTACCTCAGGATGTAGCCAAATTTGGAAGCTCATCTATTCTCACAAGAATCATGACGGACATGATACAGCTGCAGACACTTGTTATCAATATAAGCCGAAGCAGTCTCATGGTGCCTTTTATTATAGTGAGTATGCTTATACTGATATTCCTTATGAACCCTGTTCTTGCTGTAGTACTGCTCACTGCATTTGTGATTACGGTTGCTATTATGATCATCATGGGAGCTAAGGCGAGACCTTTCTTTGAGCAGGTTCAGCATCGCACAGACAGGCTTAATCTTCTGGTCAGGGAGAAACTATCGGGAGCCAGAACCATTCGCGCTTATGGTAATCAGGAGCTGGAAGAGGAAAAGCTCGAGAAGGCTGACCAGGATGTCTTTGATGCCAACATTGAGGCTAACAAGAGAATCAACTTCTTATCACCCGCATCTCTTGTAATTATGAACTGGACAGTAGTTGCTATTTATCTTATCGGTACCGAACAGATCAGACGGGGAATGGCTTCTGTCAGTGATCTGCTTCTCATATTTAATTATCTTACATATTTCATCGCGTCATTAGCTGTTATTCCTGTTATGGTGAATCTTATTCCAAAGGTAACGGTTTCTTCTGCGCGTATTTTAGAGATTCTCGATTATCAGACTGAAGGCTACGAAATAAAAGAAGAGGATAACGAAGATACCCTGTACATAAATGCTGAGCCGTTGAAAGAGGGAATTAAGGGCGGCGGTATTGAGTTTAAGAACGTATTGTTTGGTTATACCGGATCGACTAATGTCATTGTTGATCTGGATGCAACCATCGAGGCTGGAAAAACAACGGCCATCATTGGTGCAACAGGTAGTGGAAAGACAACGCTTCTTAACCTACTTCAGGGACTGTATCGCATGAACTTTGGAGACATTCTGATAGATGGAATAAGTATTAAAAGGATGGATCCTGAGTACCTTAACAAAAGCATTTCCTATGCGACACAGAGGGCCATGATATTTCAGGATACGGTTCGTGCAAATATAACAAGCTATGATGATTCTATAGACGAAGATAGAATCAAGATGGCTCTCGATGCATCCTGCTTTGGCGAGGTTGTCGAGAAAATGCCTGATGGCCTTGATTCAATGATGGCGCAGAATGGTATGAATATATCAGGTGGTCAGCGCCAGCGCTTGTCTCTTGCCAGATGCTTTGCCAAAGAAGCGCCTATCTATGTGTTTGATGACTCTTTGTCAGCACTTGATGCGCAGACAGAGCAGCGAGTAAGAAGTGCAATTTACAAAGAACTTGCAGGCAAGACGGTTATTATCGTTTCGCAAAAGATTAGCAATGTAAGAGATGCTGATAAGATAATAGTTTTGGAAAAAGGTAAGCTTGCAGGTGAGGGAACTCACGACGAACTTATGAAGACCTGTAAGGAATACCAGGAAATCTATCATATTCAGTGCTATGCGGAGGAAGAGGGATGACAGATAAAAAGAATAAAGAAAAAAGCTCCGTTTTAAAAGGCATCCTTGCAAATATTTCAGATATGAAGAAGCTTCTGACTTTTACCATTGTCGTTACGGCTATTGGAAAAGTTGGTCTTGCGGTTGCGCCTAAAGTTGCCGGAAGAATAACAGACGAGCTTACACTGTATCTAAGCACAGGGATACTTAACTTTAATAAAATCCTTATGCTTGCATGTATCACAGGAATTCTCTACTTCGTGGGAAATGGCATAGATGGATTTGTCCAGAAAAACATGGTCAGAATATCCCAGACACTTTCCAAAAGACTAAGGGATAAGACTGCAAAGAAGTTCAACCGTCTTTCATTTGGATTTCTGGACACACACCCTGCAGGAGAATTACAGGCGGTTGCTACCACGGATATTCTGACAGTGGGTACAGCTCTCGAATCATCTGTTCCCACCTTACTTGGTCAGGCTGTTCTTCTTGTGGGAATTTTCATAATGATGCTGGTAACTAACTGGAAGCTTACTATCATCTATGTGATAACCCTGCCGCTTACCTTGCTTCTTATGATGGCAATAAGCAAGATGACAACCAAGATGTTTGCTGCTCAGATGCAGACTCAGGCAAAGCTTAATGCCTTTGTCTCTGATAGCTGTGCAAACCACACCATAATAAAATCCTTTGGATGTACAAAGGAGAAGCAGACTGAATTTGACAGTATTAACAGTGATTATTTTAAGGAATATGTAAAGTCAAGATTTGTATCGGGATTCATGATACCCTTGGGCTCTCTTTCCAATAATGCGTCCTTTATTCTCTTATGCCTTATTGGTGGAGGTATGATGATACGTGGAAATCTGACACTGGGCGCTTTTCAGGCATTCCTGTTTTACGGAAACATGCTGAATTCTCCCATGACATCCATTGCATCATCGATCAATTCCATACTGGAAGCTTCAGCGGCCATGAGAAGGGTTATGCATTTCCTGGATGAGGATGAAATTCCCGAGCAGCAAGGCGCAGAAAAGTTTGAGGTTGCAAATCTTAAGGGCAATATCAGCTTTGAGCATGTAAGATTTGGCTATGTTCCGGAGAAAACTCTGATGGAAGATGTATCCTTTGATGCAAATGGCGGATCTACAATAGCGATTGTTGGACCTTCAGGCGCTGGCAAAACTACTCTTATCAATTTGCTGATGCGTTTTTATGACATAAATGGCGGACGTATTCTTATGGATGGAAGGGATACTTCCAAGCTTAACATTGAGGATGTTCGAAGCTCCTTTGGAATGGTACTTCAGGATTCCTGGATATTCGATGGCACCATAGCTGAGAATATTGGTTATGGTAAGAAGGGTGCCTCAGAAGAGGACATTATAAAAGCTGCAAAGATAGCGAACTGTGATGACATAATTCGTAAGCTTCCAAATGGCTACAATACATATATTTCTACGGAGAATTCTGCCCTCAGCTCAGGTGAGATGCAGCTTCTGGCTATAGCAAGGTGTATATTGTCTGATCCTAAGATATTGATACTTGATGAGGCGACGAGCCAGGTGGATAGCCGAACAGAATACCTTATAGCCAGAGCTATGGAAAAGCTTATGGAGGGTCGTACCTGCTTCATGATCGCCCACAGACTTTTCACTATCAAGAATGCGGATAAGATTATTTTCATGATGAATGGTGATATCAAAGAAGTGGGTACTCATGATGAACTTCTGGCTAAAAAGGGTTATTATGCCCAGATGTATCTTCAGGCTGAATGAGGCTGAAGCTCTCTTGGGGTTGCAAAATAATTTGATATCTGTATAATGAAAAAGATTTCCGACGGAGTGTCTCCGTAATTTTTCATTTTGGTTTTTGAACCGGTAAAAGTAGCAAAGTCCTTTGGGGGCATTTTATGCCCCGAAAGGAGTTTTTTATGTTTAGTACTGTAGTTTCGGGTGCGGTTAAAGGGATACAGCCGTACCTGATGCAGGTTGAAGTGGATCTGGCTGATGGACTTCCTATGTTCAATATGGTTGGTTTTATGAGCGGTGAAGTCAGAGAGGCAGCAGACAGAGTTCGTGTTGCTATGAAAAATGCTGGATTTCCGCTTCCGCCTATGAGAGTGACTGTTAATCTGTCCCCTGCTGATATCAGGAAAACGGGAATAGCGGTGGATCTGCCTCTTGCTGTAGGGATTTTGTGTGCAATGGGAGAGATAGATGATAGGTCTCTAAAGGATACGCTTATTCTTGGTGAGCTTGGACTTGACGGTGAAGTCAAGGCAGTAAGTGGTGTTCTTCCTATGGCAACTCATGCCTACAAGATGGGGTATAAAACCTGTATCCTGCCAAAGGATAATGCCGGTGAAGGTGCGGTTGTAAGAGGACTTAAGACTATAGGTGTCAGTACATTGTCTGAGGTTGTGACATATCTTAAAGCCTCTGCTTCGGACAGAGATTCAGTAATACAGCCTACACATGTGGATGTCGACAGGCTTTTTGCTGCTGGAGCAGAACAATATGAATATCTAAAAGGGCTGGATTTTTCTGAGATCAATGGTCAGAGTGCGGTTAAAAGGGCTGTTGAGATAGCGGTTTCCGGATATCATCATCTATTGATAGTTGGACCTCCCGGCTCTGGTAAAAGCATGATTGCTAAGCGAATTCCCGGAATCATGTCTCCGCTTACTGAAGAAGAAAGTCTGGAGGTGTCCTCGATTTACAGCGTGGCTGGTCTTTTGAAGAAATGCGAGTCGCTAATTACAAGGAGACCGTTTATGAGTCCGCATCATTCGATTACGGAATCGGCGCTGGCTGGAGGCGGAATAATGCCTCATCCGGGAGTCATTTCTCTTGCTCACAGAGGCGTGCTTTTTCTTGATGAAATGACTGAGTTCAAAAGAAATACCCTGAATCTTTTAAGGCAGCCTCTGGAGGATAGGGTGGTGCATATTTCAAGGAGCGGAGGAAGTTTTTCTTATCCTGCAGATATGCTTCTTGTTGGAGCGATGAACCCATGCCCTTGCGGCTACTATCCTGACTTAAATAAATGCAGATGCTCTGAAAACGAGATCGCAAGATATCTTGGCAGGATATCCGGGCCTATTCTGGACAGAATTGATATCTGCGTTGAGGCTGCAAGGATAGATGTCAGTGAACTAAGTCATGGCAGTAGCTGCAATGAATCCAGTAAAGATATCAGGAAACGAGTGCTTTCTGCCATGGAGATTCAGAAGAAGAGGTTTGCGAATGAGAATATTCGTTTCAATTCTGAAATGAGCCCTGCGCAGATTCAGAAATATTGCGCTCTTGGGATAAAAGAGCAAAGGCTTATGGAAAATATCTTTAATTCCATGGAATTGTCGGCCAGAGCCTACCATAAGGTGCTTAGAGTATCGAGAACCATAGCTGATCTTGATGGCTCTGAAAGAATTGAAGCAAGGCATCTTACAGAGGCATCCTGCTACAGAATGACTGATTCAAAGTATTGGAATAAGACGGCGAAAACTCCTGAGAAGATAACCTTTGGTGGCCGCGGAAGGAGGACCGCTGTATGAGCGATGAAGAAAAGTATGCATATATGATCCACAGCATTTCTGGGGTAGGAAATAAAACTATTTTTAAGTTGATGGATGAATTTAACTCCTTTGAAGATGTTTATAATGCGAGTAGAAAAGACCTTTCAAGGTTTTTGTCTACCAGATTAGTAAATGCTATTGAAAAGCAGAAGAGTGCATGGGATGTGGATGGTGAATACGAATATTTATATAAAAGGGGAATAGATTTTATTCCGTTCTTTTCCGGTAGATATCCTGCAAAGCTCCGTGAAATCCCGGATCCGCCATTTGCTCTTTACTGCCTGGGAGAGCTTCCTGCCTCTGATAAACCATCAGTGTCCATTATCGGAGCGAGGAATAATTCTGAATATGGCAGATACGCAGCCAGGAGATTTGGTGAGAGGCTTGCGGATATGGGAGTTCAGATAATAAGTGGTATGGCTAGAGGAATAGACGGAATAGGGCAGCAGGCTGCGATAGAAGCCGGCGGAAAAACCTTCGGTGTATTGGGAAGTGGTGTGGATATATGTTATCCCAAAGAGAACATAGCGCTCTATGATGCCATAAAAAGCTATGGGGGACTTATTTCTGAATATCCGCCAGGAACAGAACCGAGGCCACAGAATTTTCCACCAAGGAACAGGATAATCAGTGGACTGTCTGACGTAATACTGGTGGTAGAAGCAAGACAGAAAAGCGGAACCTTCATTACTGTGGACATGGCTTTGGAACAGGGAAAGGATGTTTTTGCACTTCCCGGAAGAGTTTGCGATTCACTAAGTGAAGGATGCAATCAGCTAATAAAACAAGGGGCATCTATAGCATCTTCCCCAGAGGATATTATCGAATACTTAAGATGTGGGATGGGTGATCCCAAATGTGAAAAAAGGGATGAAAGTGGTCAGATTGAAAATAATGGAGAATCTGCTGGTGAAAAATCATTTTCAGAAAATACTCTTGCGCAACTAAATGATACGCAAAAGCTGGTATTTGCGGAACTTGATTTCTATCCTACGACGTCTGCGATAATTTATGAAAACGTTTTGAAAAAGGGTTTTGAAATCGGAGTTGCAGAAGTAATGAACGTTCTCGTGGAGCTTTGTATTATGGGCGTAGTTATGCGAAATGGCGCGGGTTTTTACAGAAAAATATAAAAAATGAAAATCATTTGTGATTGAAAATCAATCGGAAACGTTTCCAATCATTATATATAGTGAAGCGTAAGCGGTTGCGCACATGATTTTGATATATAAGCGTTACCGGTAACAAAGTTGTGAAATATATACAAAAAATACAAAATGAAATTAGTAAAAACACAACATTGACGCTAAGAAAATACGGAATTACAATAACGATTAGAACAACCGATTGCGCAAGTTGGTATGCAGAGTGCAAAAAATTGCGCTAGGTAAAGCACATAATGGAGGGTAAAAAATGAAAAAGAAAATGGTATCAGTTTTACTGACAGTTGCTATGTCAGCTGCAATGCTCAGCGGATGTGGCAATAGTGCTGCAGATACAGCAGCAGATACAGCTGAGAGCGTAGCAGATGCTGTTGAGGAAACAGCTGATGCAACAGAGGAGGCTGTAGAAGAGACAGCAGAAGCTGTTGAAGAGGCAACTGAGGAAGCAGCTGAAGCTCCTGAGGATGCTGATTATGGCACAGGCGAGATCAAGGTTTGGGTTGCTGACAATGTTGTAGATTTCACAAATGACACAATCAAAACTTTCATGGATGAGAATCCTCAGTTTGCTGGTTACACAGTAACAGTTGAGCCCGTTGGTGAAGGTGATGCTGCTACAAACATGATCACAGACGTAACAGCTGGTGCTGATATCTTCGGTTTTGCACAGGATCAGACAGCTAGACTTGTTGCAGCAGGTGCTCTTGAGGAGGTTGCTCCTGAGAACGTTGATGCAATCAAGAGTGAGAACGCTGCAGGTGCTGTAACAGCAGCTACAGTTGGTGATACACTTTATTCTTATCCTATGACAGCTGATAACGGATATTTCCTTTACTATGATAAGAGCGTTGTTACAGATCCTTCTACACTTGAAGGCGTCCTTGAGCAGTGCGAAGCAGCTGGTAAGAACTTCTACATGGATCTTACAGGTTGGTATCAGGTAGCATTCTTCTTCGGAACAGGCTGCACACTTACATATGATTCTGACAATGATGGTAACTTCACAGCTTGCAACTGTGACTATGATTCCGATAAGGGTCTTGTAGCTCTTAAGGAGATGATCGAAGTTGCTTCTTCTAAGGCTTTCCAGCCTGGTTCATCAGCTGGTGATGCAGTTGATTATGCAGCAATCATCGATGGTACATGGGATGCAGATGTAGTTAAGGCTGCTTTCGGCGACAACTACGCTTGCGCTAAGCTTCCTACATTCACAGGTTCAGACGGTGCTGAGTACCAGATGAGCGGATTCAACGGATGCAAACTTCTTGGTGTTAAGCCTCAGGAAGACGACAACAAGCTTGCTGTATGTGATGCACTTGCTCAGTACCTTACAAGCGAAGATGTTCAGCTTGCTAGATACAATGCAGTAGGTTGGGGCCCTTCAAACCTTAAGGCTCAGGAGAACGATGCAGTAAAGGCTGACGCAGCTCTTTCAGCTCTTTCAGAGCAGTTTGCATTCACAATTCCTCAGGGTCAGTATCCTGGTGACTACTGGTCAAATGCTGAAGCACTTGCAGGCGATGTAACTGGTTCATTCCAGAGCGCATCTGATGATGATCTCAAGGCTGCACTTGCTACATTCCAGGAGACAGTAGTTGGTCTTGCACAGTAAAACTGATGACTTGATGAGGTTCTTTCGAATCTAGTCAGAAGTTTGTTCTGGCGAGCAAAGCGAGAGCAGAACTACCTTGTGAAATATTGATCTTCGAAAACCGGCAGAAGCTTTGCCTTCTGCCGGTTTTTTAAAAGAAATGAAAACAACTGGGTTAATGGACACGCAATAAGCAGAGGAGAACGCTATGAGTAGTGATAATGCGTCTAATTCGAAACAGAATCCCATAGGCAGATTTTTTTCTGTTATAGGGAATAACCTGAAGGATATAGGTGTTACTTTTATAGAAGGCGACTGGAAAACAAAGCTCTCCTTCATAATCATGGGTATTGGCCCGATTCTCAGAGGACAGACTCTGAGAGGACTGATGTATCTTGTAGTTGAAATACTGTTCTTCTGGTTCCTTAGTGCTTTCGGCGGAAAGTATCTGTCAAAGCTCGGAACTTTGGGAACAATTGAAACTACAAAGAAGCATAGAAAAACAGTTTATGGAGATCATTCATTCCTTATTTTGCTGTTTGGTCTTCTTACACTTATCTTTGTGGTATTTTTGATAATTCTCTGGAGAATGAATATCAGAGAAAACAGAAGAGAGGAGCTTGCATTAAAGCAGGGCAAGAAGCTTCCTGGAAACAAAGCAGATTTCCATTCTCTTTTTGATTCTAATTTTGACAAAACATTGTTGGCGCTGCCGGTGACAGGTGTATTTGCCTTCACTGTGTTGCCCATCATTTTCATGATATGTGTCGCGTTTACAAACTATGATGCGACTCATCAGGCTCCGACTAAGCTTTTCACATGGGTTGGACTTGAAAACTTTAAAAATCTGTTCTCATTTGGACAGAATGGCTTTGGTAGCACATTCTTCAGTGTCCTTCTTTGGACTGTAGTTTGGGCTTTCCTTGCTACCTTTATTGATTACTTCCTTGGAATTGCTGTTGCAATCCTCATAAATAAAAAGGGAGTTAAGTTCAAAAAGTTCTGGCGTACATGCCTTGTTATGACTATTGCTATACCTCAGTTTGTAAGCCTTTTGTATGTTTCAAAGATGTTTGATAATGCAGGACTTATAAATGCAACTCTTTTGAAGCTTGGAATTATAAAGAGCGCTATTCCGTTCTGGACAAACCCCTTGCTTGCAAAGATAACAATTGTAGTAGTAAACATTTGGATCGGTATTCCTTACCTTATGCTTATGGCTACAGGACTTCTTATGAATATTCCTGAGGATCTTTATGAGAGTGCAAGAATTGATGGTGCTACTCCCTGGCAGATGTTCAAGAATATCACAATGCCTTATATGCTGTTTGTAACAGGTCCTTACCTGCTTACTTCATACACCGGTAACTTGAATAACTTTAACGTTATTTATCTTTTGACAGGTGGTGGACCGAAGTCCATGAGCTATGCGGGTGGTGCAGGTGGTACAGACCTTCTTGTTACATGGCTCTATAAGATGACTATCAATGATACAAACTACAAGATGGCAGCGGTTATCGGTATCATGGTATTCATTGTTACAGCAGTAGTTTCACTTTCAGTTTACAGATTGTTACCGTCAGTTAAGGATGAGGAGGGATTCCAGTAATGGCAAAAGAGACTTCAATGAAAAAGAAACGTGCCATTGGCAATTTCTTTGCATATCTGGCACTTACAATTATCGTTATTATATGGCTTTTCCCTTTTGTGGGACTTGTTCTTGGAAGCTTTAGATCATACCTTCCTGAGGTTGAGTATGGTGGAATTGTTGGGTATGTAATTCCTAAGCACTTTTCGCTGGACAACTACAGATTTGTACTTGGTAATGAGACTAACTTCAAGAGATGGTATCTGAACACAGTTATCATTGCATCATGCGTTTCAGTTCTTCAGACAATCATCATTCTTTGTGTAAGCTATGCACTTAGCCGTATGAGATTTGCTGGAAGAACAGCACTTATGAAATTCTGGCTGATACTTGGTATGTTCCCGGGATTCCTTACAATGATCTGCTTGTATTTCCTTCTTAAACAGATGGGACTTACACAGGCAGGTGCTATCCCTGGTTTGATTCTCGTATCAGTTGCAAGCTCAGGTATGGGTTACTACGTATGTAAGGGATACTTCGATACTATTCCTAAGGCACTTGATGAAGCTGCTCGTATCGACGGCGCATCAAGAGCGAGAGTATTCTTTACCATGACACTTCCTATGAGTAAGCCAATCATTATCTACACAATGCTTGTAGCATTCATGGCTCCTTGGAATGATTATGTATTCGCTTCATATATTGCATTTGGTCATGATAAGAGTTACAATGCTGCAGTTTCCATGTACAGATGGATGAACACAGGAGATTATCAGGGATACTTCACAAGATTCTGCGCAGGTGGTGTTTTGATTGCCATACCTGTAACACTGTTATTCCTGTTCCTGCAGAAATACTATGTTGAGGGTGTAACCGGAGGAGCGGTAAAAGGCTGAGAACACTTGGCGAGGTATTATCGAGCCTAGTGTGAACGTGTTCCGGCGAGCGAAGCGAGAGCGGAACTTCCTTGTGGGAGCGCAGCTTCCTCTTCCCCTGAAAGAGAGATATATGAGTAACCAAATAACTATCGAGGATGTGGCTAATGCGCTTGGGGTGTCGAAGACAACCGTATCCAGGGCTATATCAGGAAAAGGCAGAATTAGTGCCAGCACAAAGGCCAAGGTTCTTGAATACATTGAAAAAAACAATTATAAGCCTAATGTTGTTGCCAAGGGACTTGCACAGCGAAGGACCTTTAGCATAGCTGTTGTTTGGCCGGCTGATTATTCCCTTGTGGACCTTCCCTTTTTTCAAAGATGCCTTGTGGGCATGAATGAAGTAACCAGTGGATATGGCTATGATATTATTGTTTCTCTGGTTAATGGCGATGACGTTTCCAATCTGAAGAGAGTTATTGAGAACCGTAAAGTAGACGGAGTTATCCTTACAAGGACTCTGATTGATGATAAACCTGCAGAGTATCTTGAACAAAGCGGAGTTCCCTTTATAGCAATAGGAGCTTCACTTGATGATAAAGTCATCACAGTTGATAATGATAACTTTGATGCGTGTATGGAGCTGACATCCATCCTTATCGGAAAAGGTCAGTCAAAGCTTGCTCTTCTTGGAGGCTCGCAGAACCATATGGTCACAAGAACCAGATACAGTGGATTTGCAGAAGCTTATAAGAGGGCTGGAAAAGAAATGGATGAGTCGCTTGTTTTCCTGAATTTGGGAAATGAGCACAGAATATCCGAAATTGTGAAGCAGCTGGCTCAGAGGCAGGTTGATGGTGTTATCTGTATGGATGATCATCTTGCAGGAGCTGTAATTGCAGTATGCAGAGCTGAACATATCAAGATTCCGAAAGATTTGCGCCTTGCTTCATTTTACAATAGTTCATTTCTGGAAAATGCAGTTGTTCCAGTAACATCACTTAATTTTGATGATAGAAATCTTGGAGCTGTTGCTGCCAGAATGCTATTATCTTTGATTGATGGCGAAGAGGTTGAAAGCCAGAAGCTTAGAAACTATGAAGTCATCATGAAAGAGAGTACAAAATAACTAAAATGCCTGTTCATTTGCGATAAAATGAATGAACAGGCATTTTTATATCATAAGAAATAGCTTTCCTATGATATAAAAAACAATTATGTATAGTGAACTTAACTAGTTATTTATCAAGGAGAAAGAAATGAATTTATCTAAAGAAAGCAATATATCATTCAATCCCATGTCACTTACAGTTGATGGAAAAGGATTCTATCCTGTTATGGGTGAGATGCATTTTAGCAGATATAGAAACAGATATTGGGCAGAAGAGCTCTGCAAGATGAAGAGTGGTGGGGTTGATATCGTTTCACTTTATACCATTTGGATTCATCATGAGGAAGTTCGTGGAGAATTCGACTTTGGCGGAGACAGAGACCTTCATAAATTTCTACAGACAGTAAAGGACTGTGGACTTAAGTGCATCCTGAGAATAGGCCCCTGGGCACATGGAGAAGCGAGAAATGGTGGTTTCCCGGATTGGATTTTGGAGGATGCAAAGAATAAGGGCTATGAAGTTCGTAGCAATGCTCCTCAGTATCTTGAGCATGTAAGGAACTTCTATGAGCATATCTATGAGCAGGCAAAGGGATTTTTCTTAAAGGATGACGGCCCTGTAATTGGAATTCAGATAGAGAACGAGTATGGACATTGTGGAGGCTTTGGTGGTCCTGAGGGAGAGGAACACATGAAGACTCTTAAAGCCATGGCAATCGAAATCGGTTTTGATGCTCCTATATATACAGCTACCGGCTGGGGTGGAGCAGTGACTGGTGGAATGATTCCTGTTATGGGGGGCTATTGCGAAGCACCTTGGGATCCCAGAACTACCGAGATTGAACCCAGTGGAAACTATATTTTTACAAAAGAAAGAAATGATCATAACATTGGCTCAGATCATGGACTTGGCGTGGGAATTACTTTTGATATGGACAAATTCCCTTATCTTACAGCAGAGCTTGGAGGAGGACTTCAGGTTACCCACCACAGAAGACCTATTGCTACAGGTGATGACACTGCTGCAATGAGCATGGTTAAGATGGGAAGTGGAGCCAACCTTCTTGGCTACTACATGTACCATGGAGGAAGTAATCCTAAAGGAAAGCTCACAACTCTTCAGGAGAGTACACAGACAGGATATCCCAACGATCTTCCTGTTTTATCCTATGATTTCAATGCCCCTGTAAGGGAATATGGCCAGATGGAGGAGACCTATAGAAAGGTTAGAACACTCTCTATGTTCGTTAAGGATTTTGGCGAAAATCTTTGCAGTATGCCTTATATTCCACAGCCGGGTAATCCATTAAAGCCTGACAATTTTACTGATTTAAGAACTGCAGTAAGAGCTGGAAAGCTTGAAGCAAATGGTGAGGAAGTTACATCTGGTTATCTTTTTGTAAATAACTATCAGAGAAGATATGAGATGGCAGATCATGATGCTGTTGTACTTAAAGCACATGATGAAGATGGAAATGTTCTCTGCGAGTTTGAAGAAAGAGATGTGAAGAATGGAGACTATTTCTTCTATCCTTTCAACATGCCTATTGGATATGAGGCTGTTCTTAGAAGAGCAAATGCTACACCTCTTTGCATTCTGCATGACGAAAAGGGAAGAGAATATGCCTATGTATTTTATACAGACAGCAGCGATAGTGCTTCCTTTGAGATAGAGGGAGAGCTTGGAAAAATCAAAATTGTAACTCTTCTTAGAGATGAGGCAGAGCATGCTGTAAAGATCGTGGATGAGTTTGGAACAGAGCATCTTGTTATCTGTGATCACAACGTTGTTTGCATACCTCCAGCTAAGCCGGGTAAGGCAAGAAAGAAACCAGCTTATGAGATTTATGCAGAGATTCCTTCTGATGGATTAGAGCACACAGTTTCATTCAGAGTTTGGCCTGATCTTGAAGAGACGCCTATCGGATTTATCCATGCGGATGCTGAGAACGTGAGTGATTCATATATGGTGGACAGCATGGACTTTGCTGATTACAGATATGTGGATGAACTTGTTAATGGGGTAAAGGCCGAAATTTCTGAGTGTGATGGAGTGGACGCAATAAGTGGCGCTTTTGCAGAAGGCTTTGTAGGCGATGCTGATGGGGCAAAGGCTTATGAAATCAGTGTGACTGGAATTGATGAAGACATGGATGAAGTATATCTCCATGTAGACTATAAGGGTGACCAGGCAAGACTTTTTGCAATAAGTGAAGTCAGCGAGTATGAGAAAGGTGAGCTTATTGCAGATAGCTTCTACACAGGTCAGAAGTGGGAGATTGGCTTGAAGCGCTTTATTGGTTCAGATGGCAAAGGTGCCTTGGAGGAAGACTTCAAGGCAAGAGCAGTCGTTGCTCCGCTTAAAGAAGGCGATAAGGTATATCTTCAGAACTGGCCAGAAATGGACAATGGCGTTGCATGCAGAATTGATGGGGTTAGCAGCGTAGCTCAGTATAAGATAAGATTGTTTTGATAGAGCAGGTTTATCGATGGAAATTTGTTGCGGCCTGGGATGGATGGAAATTTGCGATAGAAATTTGAGGGGCAAGGGCACGCATACTGAGATGTGTTTTGATTTTGCGTGCCGACATTTGCTGAGTTGAATTGGTGTGTTTGGATTTTGGGCACGCAAATAGAGATATTTCCAGGTGTTGAGTGTCGAGAAGGTATTTTGGGGGACACGATCAAAAATAAAAAAATCTTATATGCGTGTTTTACGTTGTTGCGAGTATCAAAATGAGCACGTAGCATAAGGAAAGCGAAGAGCAGGCGTGTATGGATTTGAAAATGGCGACACGCATAATAGCAAAATGAAGCAAATTGAGTGCTCAAACTGAATTATGTGTCCATTTAAGAGAAAATGGAATAAGGTAGCGTTCTTCAAAAGTATAAAAACAATAAGGAGAGGGTATGAAAAAGAAAGGATTAGAAAGACTGATTGCTATAGCAGCGCTTTCAGCTATGGTGGCATCAAATGTTGCTGGATGTACGGGGAGTGGAAGCAGTGAGAGAGAGAATACTTCTGCTGTAGAAGATAATGTTACAGAAGAACAAGATGGTTTATTGGAAGATATTGATTCTGCAGATGACAAAGGGGATAATTCAGAATCAGAAATCCTAGAAGATGAACAGATTGAATCATCAAGTGGAGGGGAATTAGAAGCATCGGCTGATCAGGAAGAAGTATCGGATGACCAGGAACAGGCTTCAAATGAGCCAGAAGAAGCTGCAGAACCTGACACTTCCTGGAAGGAAACAGCGCCAAAGGCTGGAGTAACAGTTGAGCCCGTAAAAAATCTTTCAGAAGAGTTTGCACTTGGTATGGATGCTTCTTCTGTTCTTGTAGAAGAAAACAGCGGCGTTAAGTACTACGATTTTGATGGGAATGAAGCTGATCCCTTTAAGACCATGGCAGAAGCAGGTATTAACTACATTAGACTTCGTGTATGGAACGATCCGTATGATGAAAATGGAAATGGATACGGCGGCGGAAATAATGATCTTCCTACAACCATTGAACTTGGAAAAAGGGCAACCGAATATGGCATGAAGGTTTGCATTGATTTCCATTATTCTGATTTCTGGGCTGATCCCAAGAGACAGCATGAACCCAAGGCATGGGCTGGAATGAACATCGATAGTAAATGTGATGCTCTTTATGAATACACAGTAGACAGCCTGACTCAGATACTTGATGCTGGTATTGATGTTGGAATGGTTCAGATTGGTAATGAGATCAACAATGGTATGGCCGGAGTGTCTATGATTCCTTACGTGACAAGACTTCTCGAGGCCGGAAGTAAGGGCGTTAGAGAGACTTCTGAAAAGTACGGCAAGGATATTAAGATAATCGTTCATTATGCTAATATCGATAATTTTGCTAACCTTGAGAGCAAAGTAAACAACCTTGAAAAGGCTGAGCTTGATTATGACATTCTTGGAATGAGCTATTATCCTTTCTGGGACAGCGACCTTGAAAAGATGGGCGAAATAATCAAGACATTTAAAGAGAAGTATGACAAGGAATTCATCATTGCGGAGACTTCCTACTGCTACACTTCAGAAGATGGAGATGGTGCAGGAAACAGCGTAAATGGAACAGATGACATAGTGGATGGATATCCTGCAACGGTTCAGGGACAGACAAACATGGTTCGGGATGTCATCAACATGGCTAACGAGGCTGGTGCAACGGGCGTGTTCTACTGGGAAGGCACATGGATACCTGTAGGACCTGCTGATGCTGATAATTCCGCAATTTGGGAAGAGTTTGGTAGCGGCTGGGCAAGTAGCTACGCAGGAGATTACGACCCTGAAGATGCAGGGCTTTACTACGGCGGATGCTCATGGGATAATCAGGCATTCTTCGATTTTGACGGAAAGCCACTGGAATCCTTAAACGTATATAAGTACATAAGAAGCGGAGCTCTTGCTGAGCTTTCAATTGATGCTATTCCTGATACAGAGATTGAGCTTGCTGTTGGTGCAGAGCCTGTTCTTCCTGATGAGATAGATGTAATCTACAATGACAAAACAGCGAATTCCAAAGCAAAAGTTACATGGGATGAAGCTGATGTTGCAAAGATAGATACATCCAAGGAAAATATGATTGATGTAAACGGAACACTTGAGGATGGACAAGAGGTTACCTGTCATGTAAAAGTGCTAGCAGATAACTACGTTTTAAATCCAAGCTTTGAGGATTCTGACAGATCCATGTGGAAAATCACTGCAAATGGCGGAAATCCAACTGACTATCAGGAAAAGGATGATGATGCTCACACAGGTGATTTTGCCCTGCATTTCTGGTCTGAATCAAAGATGGATTTCACACTTGAGCAGGAAATCACTGACCTTGAACCCGGAACCTATAAGCTCATGGCTTTTGCACAGGGAGGAGATATGAGCCCAAGTTCAGAGCTTACTCTTTTTGCAAAAACCGCAGAAGAAGAAAAGACAGAGGGCTTCATGGTGACATCCTGGGCAGACTGGCAGAATCCGACTATTCCTGAAATTGAGGTTACAGACGGAACAGTGACTATCGGTGTACACATGGTATGTAACCCCAAGAGCTGGGGAACCGTTGATGATTTTACCCTGATCAAAGTGGACTAAAGGGACAAAGGCAATGGTCCTAGGACATGATGAAATATGCTAAAAGATAAAGACATACGAGAGTCACTTTTTGACTTTCTGGAAGATACTTATGGAAAGGTTCGAATAATAGAAGAAAAGACCATGGGACGATCAAGGGCAGACCTGGTCATGGTAACGGAGTATGGTCTTGTGGGTATCGAAATAAAAAGTGATGCCGACACCTATGCGAGACTGGCGTCTCAGGTTAAGGATTACGACAGATTTTATGACTTCAATATAGCTGTTGTGGGCTCTAGTCATGGAATTCACATAAAGGAGCACGTTCCGGATTATTGGGGCATTATTACTGTAGAAGAGGTGGACGGAGAACTGGATTTTTATATACTTAGAAAACCAGTCGAGAATCCCAATTTACAGCTGGAAAATAAGCTCAGAATATTATGGAGACCGGAACTTTCTCAGATTCAACAAAAATACGGAATGGCGAAGTACAAGGAAAAGAGCAAGAACTTTGTGATAGATAAGATCTGCGACCTTGTTCCTGATATTATTTCCATGAAGGAACTATCTGAGACCATTAGTAACATCCTTTTTGAACGAGATTACAATAAGGTAGAGGAGACCCTTACTGAATACAGAAAGGGTGAGCTCCAGAAGCTGATAGATCAGGAGACGGATTCAGAAAGAAAGCTTGAGCTTATGATGGAGCAGGCTGAAAAGAGTAAAAATTTCACCAAGAGAAATCATAGAAGGCGCAGACGAAGATGAGCTTTGAGAAAATTACAGATTTCCCGAGAGGAACAATATACGATATATTATGCGATGCCTATTCATGAATCATAAGCTTCAGGAAAGGACTTTGTATGAATAAAGATTGGTCAGAAAAAAATAAACGGATGCAATCGCTCATTGGCAGAGAAACAACCTTTTCAGAGGGAATAGAGGTGCTGATAGACTTGAGAAATGACCTGTTTTCTCAGGTGTCATATATAGTGAATACGTTTCCGGGGGAGGCTTTTTACCAGATGCCTTTTGCAGGGGCTAATGGTTATCATAGTAAGACGCTTGCGTATTCCATGTGGCACATCTTCAGAATAGAGGATATTGTGGCACATACTCTTATTGATGGCAATGAGCAGGTTCTATTTTCCTGTGGATGGCAGAAGAAAATTGGAAGTCCTATCGTCACTACGGGAAATGAATTAAAAGGAGAAGAAATTGCAGAATTATCAAAGAAGCTGAATGTAGAAGCTTTGTTTGAATATTGCAAAGCAGTTATGGAATCAACCAATGAACTGCTCCGTAGCCTGGCATATACTGATTTAAAGCAAAGTTTTTCTGAAGAAGATAAGATAAGGGTGAAGGATAGCCATTGTGTAAGTACAGATGAAGACGCCATTTGGCTTGTCGATTACTGGTGCGATAAGGATGTCAGGGGACTTATTAAAATGCCTTTTTCAAGGCATTGGATAATGCACATTGAAGCAATGTGCCGGATTAAGGATAGATTGTGCCAGAAAGCGAGAAAAGGAGCTGATCCTATTACGAGAAAAAGATTTGAGTGAGAACGGTATCCAATAAGGGAAGAAACTGAAAAAATTGATAAAGCTATTATAGGCTTACTATACGCGTTTTTCTATATTCTGAGGGCGTCAGATCATATATTTTTTTAAATACTTTTACAAAGTAATTGTTGTCAGAATATCCGACGTAGCTGCTGATCTCCTGGACCGGAAGGTCTGTCTTTTTCAGGAGTCCGGCAGCTTTTTTGCATCGCATAAGTGCGATGTACTCCGTCATGGTCCCGCCGGTTTCTTTTTTGAACACCTTAGACAGGTGAGAGATGGACATACTGGCATTTGCCGCCAGATCATCGTTTGATATATGGTCCCCCAGATGAAGATTGATGTATTCCATTACCCTCTGAATGGGGGGAGAATACTTGTCCAGAGACAGCTTGTGGTTGTGAACAGCTTTTGTCAGCTCAACGATCATATCGATCTGATAGCGCGTCTGAAGCTCTGCATTGTTTGTAGCTGATGAAAGCTGGGTGTATTTTTGGGTTATCTCATCTATTGTAATGACTGAAAGACCTGATTCTTCCGCAGCTTTTCTGGAAAGAGCTTTAAGTATTGCCAGACCATAGCCCGAGGCATAGTAGTTAAGAGTCTCTTTGGAAAAATCGGAAAGAGCCTCCGGACCGGACAATTTTTCAAATGCGGACAGGATGTTTTTGGTATCCCCGTTTCTTATCATCGAAAGGAACTGCTTTTCCTGATCATATCTCCTATAGATTTCACTATAATTCTTCTCGGACAGTTCTGTCTTATCATCTTCTTCAGATACATCCTGAATAAATCCCGATAGTCTTCTGTATGAATACTCACTTTCCGTAGGGGAAAAAGAGATTATGCATTTATTTACAACACTGGTGATCTGCTCGGTATACACAATGGGAAATGCTGTGTAATACAGCTTAAACGCCAATGATTTGGATGAGGATTCATCGTTTTTTGCAAGTACGGTTTCTGTCTTAAGCTCTGAATATTTCTCTTTTACATAAGGTCCGATTATATAAATCCTGTTATCAAACGTAAAAAAGGACAAGCAGATACCGAGCTGGTCTATGAGCTCATAGATCATGCTTTCTTTGGAGGAGGACAGAAGATAGTAAAGCGCCTTGCTTGTAAACATGGGCTGCATCTTTATGCTGAAGCAGTATTCCTTTTCAAAGGCGTAAAGAGAGCTGTCCATGTCTGTTGCATCCGTGACATCCACAGAGAGCAGGTTTTTTAAAAGAGCTGAAAAAAGAGTGTGGTCCATATTTATTCCTCAAAACAATAAAATAATACTAATCGGGATAAAATAATTCTAACATATTGCGAAACTAAATGATACCATGACCCTAACAGGAAAGCTTTCAAAGATTATCATGCAACTGAAAGGGGTTAATAATAATGGGTAAGGACAAATCTCTGATAAGAGAAGAAAATGGGGTAACCTATAAAAGAGCTAAAACCTGGCATATTGCGCTTGCGATGATGACAGGTGCAGGGCAGATGGCATTTTATCTGCTGATGAATGGTGCAACATATATTGGAAATTCCAACTTTGGAATACTTGTTGCAGTTACAGGACTTATTATCACAGGATCAAGGCTTTTGGATGGAATTACAGACCCGGTAATAGCTTTTTTCCTGGAACGATTTAATTCCAGATATGGAAAAGTAAGATTTTCAATCATGTTTGGATGGCTTCTTATGGCCATTGCTACGACGCTGATGTGCAATATAGGGGCAAAGCTGTCACTTACGGGCGCAGCAGGAATAGCATTCTTTGTTCTCTGTTATGTGATCTATATCATTGGTTATACATTCGTAAGTATAGCCGGCCAGATCAACATGAACATTCTGACCAACGATCCTAAGCAGCGTCCTACAATCGGTGTCTGGAGTACAGCATATTCTTATCTGGTTCCGATGATCATGAGCGTTGTGGCATCGGCTATGATTCTCCCAAGATTTAATAACATTCAGGGAACAGAATACTTCGCAACTTACAATGTAGTGGTAATACTTGTTTCACTCTTTTTCTACATTCTGGCATGCATAGGAATTGCTCCATATGACATTCCCGAGAATTTCGAAGGAATCAAAAAGGATGGCGAAATCGATGAAAAGCCAAGCTTTAAGGATATGCTGGCTCTGATCAAAGAAAACAAAGAGCTTCAGAGATTCATCATGGCTGCAACATCCGATAAGCTGGCTCAGACAATAGGCTCTGCAGCGGTAGTATCCACGATGCTTAATGGAATCATGCTTGGATCAATGGCTATTTCATCAATTCTTTCTGCTGTGGCAATGCTTCCATCCATTATTTTCGCGATTATAGGTGCGAAGATTGCCGGCAAACAGGGTAGCCGAAAGGTCATGATTGACTGGACCAAGAATTGTATCGGACTGAATATCGCATTTGCAGTATATCTTTTATTCACACCTACAACTCTTGTGGGAACAGTATTCGGTGGCAACTTATCAACCGGAGCAGTTCTCATGGCAATCACTTATGTACTCTTTACATTTGGAAATAACGCAATGAAGATGGTTGTTTCTGTATCAACAAGTGCGTTCAGAATGGATGTTGTTGACTATGAGATGGATCGCTCGGGAAAATATATGCCTGCGACAGTATCAGCTACTTACAGCTTCATTGACAAATTAGTTTCATCCTTTGGTGCAACTATCGCAACACTCATGATCGGACTTATAGGATATACAACTACAGCGCCTCAGCAGGGTGATCCGCTTACCTTCGGCGTCAGAGTTATGACCGTAATACTTCTTATCGGATTCCCTATAGTGGGATGGATCTGCACACTTCTGGCAATGAAGAATTCTGAGCTCACATACGAGAAGATGGAAGAGATTCAGAAGAGTATCGGCGAGAAGAAAAAGGCTGCAATGGGTCAGTAAAAAACTGGAGAGGTGAAACATGCGAACAACAATTCTTTGGAATGATAACTGGATATTTGAAAAAGAGGGAAAGAGCAAAAGCATAACTCTTCCTCATACCTGGAATGCTGTTGATGGGCAGACGGGGCCTGAGCAGTATTACAGAGGAACCTGCCTTTATAAAAAGACATTTGAAAGACCGGTAATGGAAGAGGGACAGCGGGTGTTTGTGGAATTTCGAGGCGCTAACTCCTCTGCAAAAGTTGTTTTAAACGGCCGTGAGGTAGCGAGCCATGATGGCGGATATTCCTGCTTTAGGACGGACATTACAGAGGCACTTTCAGATTTAAATGAGATGGTAGTTTCTGTTTCCAACGAGCCCAATACAAGGGTGTATCCACAGAAAGCGGATTTCACTTTCTATGGTGGCATTTACAGGGATGTTTATCTTGTGGTTGTGGATGAAAAGCACTTTGACATGGACTATTATGGTGGAAAAGGACTGTACGTCACACCAAGACTAAACGGAAATGATGCTGAAATTGAAATAAAGGCATACACAAGCGGCGGAGAGCGCGTAAGAATATCAATTGACGGTGTAACAGAGCAGGAGTTTGAGGTGGTTCCGGCAGAGGATGCATCCTGTGGATATGTTGCCTGCGGTAAGATCACGATAAAAGAGCCACATTTATGGAACGGCCTCAAGGATCCGTTCTTGTACAACATAACAGCAACTCTTTTGGATGGAACAAAAGAGTGTGACAGAATCTATGACAGGTTTGGAGTAAGGCAGTTTCATGTTGATCCTCATAAAGGATTTTTCCTCAATGGAGAAAGCTATCCGCTTCGAGGCGTTTCACGACATCAGGACAGGGCAGGAGTTGGCAATGCACTGACAAAAGAAATGCACAAGGAGGACATTGATCTCATCCTCTCCATGGGCGCCAATTCCATAAGGCTTGCACACTATCAGCACGATCAGTACTTCTATGATCTTTGCGATGAAAAGGGCATAGTGGTATGGGCTGAGATTCCATATATCACCGTACATATGGACAGTGGAAGAGAGAACACCATATCCCAGATGAAAGAGCTGATAAGCCAGAATTACAATCATGCATCAATAATGTGCTGGGCACTTTCAAATGAGATATCTCTGCAGGGCGTAACTGAAGATCTCTTGGAGAACCACAGGATATTAAACGATATTGTCCACGGGATGGATCCTATCAGATATTCTGCCATGGCAAATCTGTTCCTTCTTGAGACAGACTCGCCTCTTGTAACACTGCCTGATATTCGCGGTTACAACCTCTACTATGGCTGGTATGTAGGCGAGATGGAGGACAATGACAAGTGGTTTGACGATTTCCATAATCAGCATCCCGATGTGGCAATAGGACTTACGGAGTATGGCGCAGATTCAGTAATTACGCTTCAGTCTCCAATACCTGAAAAAGGCGATTATACAGAGAGTTATCAGGCTGTTTATCACGAGCATATGCTTGAAATGTTCAGCACCCGTCCATATATCTGGGGAACATATCTTTGGAATATGTTTGAATTTGCTGCAGCAGGACGAGATGAGGCAGGAGATCCGGGCAAAAACCACAAGGGTGTCATCACCTTTGACAGAAAGCAGAAGAAAGACGCCTATTACATTTATAAAGCATGGTGGTCAGATGAGCCTTTTATCCATCTTTGCGGAAAAAGATATCACGACCGCATCGAGGACAACACAGAGATTAAGGTATATTCAAACCAAAAGTCCGTAACTCTCTTTGTTGACGGCGTAGAAGTAGGAAACGCAAGTGGAGAACATATCTTTAAGTTTAATGTTCCCATAAGCGGAGTTCATACCATAAAGGCTGTGAGCGGAGAACTTTCGGATGAGATGGAGATAACAAAGGTTTCCGAGCCCAATCCGACATATTTTGCACCGGATAAAAAGGTCAGAAACTGGTTTGACAAGAAAGATGAGCCTGAGGAAAAAGAGGGATATCTCTCCCTTTCAAGTACAATGGCAGAGATTCAGGCCATACCTGAAGGAAAAGCAATTCTCGACAGGATGATGGCAGCAATGACATCAAGAACAGCAGGCGGAATGGGAGAAGGCGTAGAGATTTCAGAAGCAATGCAGCAGATGATTGCCCGCCAGCCCCTTAAGAAGCTCCTGCAACAGGGCGGAATGGATATAGAATCTGACGAGATTAAGGCACTTTCAAATGCTCTTATGAATATTAAAAAGCAGTAAAGAATACAAGAGGTGTTAGATGGAAGCGGCTAAGATTTTTGAAAAAGCAAAGTGGATATCACCTGAAACCGTTACAGAACCTGATAAGAGAAAGGGAGCAGGATATTTAAGGACCACATTCTCTTATAAAGAGGGGAAAGTTAGCATATATGCTACGGCCCATGGCTTGTATGAAATATTGATAAATGGCCGGAAAATTACGGATGCACGACTGACACCGGGATGTGATGAGTATGATAAAAGGCTTCAGTATCAGGAGTATGAGATCACTGAAGTGCTAAAGCCCGGTGAAAACGAGATATTTATAACGCTTGGTGATGGCTGGTACAGAGGATGCAACGGAATTGACGGCGTGAGAAACCTCTACGGCGAGGATATTTCATTTCTGTGCGCAGTGATAGGCGATGGAGACATGGAGAATCCGATACTTGTCACGGATTGCAGCTGGGATGCCTGTGAAAACGGGCCCATTAAGCTTACGGACCTTGAACTGGGAGAAACTTGTGATGCCGGTGCGGGCTTTGGTGAGTGGCATAAGGCCGGGGAGATGTCTTTTGACAATAGAAATCTGACAGCCCAGAAGGCGCCATTTATCACTGAGCATGAGGTGTTTGAAGGAAGGCTCATCACTACTCCGAGCGGAGAGAGCGTATTTGATTTCGGACAGAACCTTGCAGGTTATACGTCTTTTGTTGTAGAAAACGCCAAAGGCGGTGAGAAGATCTGCCTCGTCCACGGTGAAACCCTGGATGAAAACGGAAACTTCACGATCAGTAATTTCCAGCCCGGAGACAGGAACAAATCAGGCGGAATAAAACAGGAAATAAACTATATCTGCAAGCCGGGCAGGAATGAGTTTAAGCCTCATTTTTCGATGTTTGGATTCAGATATGCAAAGATAACGGGCGATATTTTGCCGTCTGACATCCAAATAAAGAGCATTGCTGTTTATTCGGACATGAAGGAAACAGCGAGGTTTGAATGTGGCGTGGATGAAGTAAACAAGCTCTTTAAAAACAGTGTATGGTCTATGAAGTCAAACTTCTGTGACATTCCTACTGATTGTCCCACAAGGGAAAGAGCAGGCTGGACAGGCGATGCAGCGGTCTTTGTGAGGACCGGTGCGTACCTGATGGACTGCAGGGGAGTTTACGAGAAATGGCTTGCGAACGTGAGGATAGGGCAGCATTCAGATGGAAAGATGGCGTATATCTGTCCCAAGAACTCAAATCCGGGCAAGATAGCAGAGATGTTCTCGGCGTCTGTTGGCTGGGGCGATGCGGCGGTTCTTGTGCCCTGGAATCTGTACAGAATATATGGCGATGAGCAGATACTTAGAGACAACTATGAAATGATGAAGAAGTGGGTGGATTTCCTCGGAAGAAGGGCCGGAAAAAGCAAGCTCAAGAACCGCTTTGGAAAGAACCCTTACAGAAAATACATCATCGACACCGGAATGGACTACGGTGAGTGGTGCGAGCCCGGAACAGATGTTATGAAGACCATGATGGCTGCATTCAAGGATGGCCAGCCTGAAGTGGCAACAGCTTACTATGCATATTCATCGGGGATTCTCGCTAAAATATCAGAGTTCCTTGGAAATGGCACCGATGCGGATAGGTACAAAGAGATCTCGGAAAAGGCGACTGAGGCATACAGATATCTGGTTCTGAAAGACGGGCATATAAGATCTGGCAGGCAGTGCGAATACGTAAGGCCTCTTGCGTTTTGTCTTTTACCTGAAAAAGAGGCAATGGAAGCTGCTAAGGACTTAAATGAGCTGGTAGTGAAAAATGACTATCATCTTAATACAGGCTTCCTTTCAACACCTTTCCTGTGCAGCGTGCTTGCAGATTACGGTTATGTGGATACTGCATACAGACTGCTGTTGCAAAAAAGCTATCCTTCGTGGCTCTATGCGGTGGAGAAAGGTGCTACCACTATCTGGGAGACGTGGGATGGTATCAGGGAAGACGACACTGTACATGATTCGCTGAATCACTATTCCTACGGAGCTGTTTCCGGATGGCTTTTGTCCGGTGTCTTGGGAATCAGATACGATTTTGACAAAGTCCTGATAAAGCCTCTGCCGGATGAAAGGCTTAAGTTTGCAAAGGGCTACTATGATTCACCGAAAGGCCGCATAGTTTCTGAATGGAAATATATTGAGAACTCGAATGCTTTTGTCTACCGTTTTGAAATTCCTGAAGGAATGGAAGCAGAGTTAGAGCTCCCCGATGGGGAAAAGAGAATTCTGACAAGCGGAAGTTATGAGATTTAAATTATGGAGGATAGGAAAATGAACAAGTTCGAGAACGGATTTATGCTGGGCGCTTCTACTGCAGCCCACCAGGTTGAAGGAAACAATACAAATTCAGATTACTGGGTAATGGAGAATATGGAGTATTCACAGTTTGTTGAGCCTTCACTGGATGCTGTGGATCACTATAACAGATACGAAGAAGACATCAAGATGCTTGCGGATGCAGGCCTTAACACTTACAGATTCTCTGTTGAATGGGCACGTATTGAGCCTGAGCAGGGCAAGTTTGATGAAAAGGAGATCGAGCATTACAGGAAGATGATTAAATGCTGCAGGGACAATGGTGTTGAGCCGGTTATTACCCTCATGCATTTCACATCACCTGTGTGGCTTATAAAACTGGGAGGCTGGGACAATGAGCAGGTTGTAGAGCTTTTTGCCAACTATGCAAGGTTCGTCACAGAGCAGCTTGGAAGCGAGATAAAGTATATCTGCACCATAAATGAGGCCAACATGAGACTTCAGATAGGCGCTCTCATGGAGAGATTTAAGAAGCAGATGATGGCGAAAATGGCAAATGCAGCCAAAAGCAGTGGTGACTCCATGGAGGGACAGGTTCAGGTTGGACTTAATCTCTCTGACCCGATGGAGAAAATGAAGCTGGCAGCAATGGAGAATGGCAAAGTATTCGGAGATCCTCAACCGCATACATTTGTTTCTGCAACAGATGCAAATGGCGATATGATAGTTATAAAGGCGCATCAGGCAGCCAAGGAAGCAATCAAGGCTGTTAATCCGGATATTCAGGTTGGTATTACGCTTTCCCTGCACGACTGCCAGTACATAGAAGGTGGCAAGGAGCGCGCAGACAGCGATTGGAATGAGGAGTTTAGCCATTACATTCCTTATATCAAGGATGATGATTTCTTTGGACTTCAGAATTATACAAGAACTACTTACGGCCCAGATGGAATTGTGCCTGTTCCCGAGGAAACACCAATGACACAGATGGATTATGAAGTATATCCTGAGGCTCTTGAGCATGTAATAAGACGCGTGCATGAGGAGATGCCAAATGTTCCAATCATGGTTACCGAAAATGGAATAGCAACAGCAGATGATAAGCAGAGAGTTGAGTTTATCGACAAGGCAATTGAGGGTGTTCAGAGCTGTATAAATGATGGAATTCCTGTCATCGGATACTGTCACTGGTCACTTATCGATAATTTTGAGTGGCAGAAAGGTTATGCGCTGACATTTGGTCTTTGCGCAGTTGACAGGAAAACACAGATCAGGGCACCAAAGCCCAGTTTGAAGCATCTTGGAGGCTATTTGAAATAATGAAAGACACAGTACTGACGGGTGTGCAACAGATAATGATTGGTAGCAGATGCAATAGTTATGAGGGTGCACTCAGCACACTTCAGAGCATCAAGAGTGCCGGCTATGACGGCATTGAGCTAAATGACTTCATGATCAAGCCAACGCCTTTTATTGTGAGGCTGCTTACAAAATTTGCCGGTATGCCCACTGGTAATGGCGGAAAACTCGATTGGAAGAAGCTGATCTCAGAGAGCGGCCTGAAAGTAATAAGCCTGCACAGCTATCTAAACAGCATTGAAGAAAACCCTGAGGCTGTTGCTAAAGAAGCCATGAGCTTTGGAACAGATACCGTTGTTATAACCGGTATGTACAGGTTTGATTACGGGAATGCTTCTGAGGTAAAAAAACTTGCTGAGAGGCTTAATAAGGCGGGAGAAGCTCTTTTACCCTATGGAGTAAAACTTCTTTATCATAATCACAATGTAGAGTTACAGAAGGTCTCAGAAGAAAAAACTGCATTGGACTTTATCGCCCTGAACACCGACCCCGGATATGTTAACTTCGAACTTGATACCTACTGGCTTGCAGACGGAGGAGCAGATGTTACTGCCATGGTAAAAAAACTGTCAGACAGAATGGTAATGTGGCATATAAATGACAGAGGCTGCAGAAAACAAGGACCGTTCATTACTCCTATTCTCAAGGAAGATGCGGTCGAACTAGGAACAGGGAATATGGCCCTTGGCAGTATTTTGGAGACTGTACAGGAGGCTGCCAAAGTAAAGGCAATTGTATTGGAAACTCATAAAAACTGGATTGACAATGATCCGATAAAAAGTCTGACTCTTAGCGCGCAGTGGTTTAAGAAAAACAAATTGATTTCCTCATGATTTTACAACGTGATATGGAAATCACACGTCGGTAAGATTACGCCTCATGACAACTTTTGCAGGCAAAAATATGCCAAATAGCTATAAAATAACAATGTGCTCTAGACCGCATGGTTGAGCCAAAAGTCAGGAGAATACAGGGATGATAAGAATTCTATTCGTCTGCCACGGCACTCCGAAGGGATGATAATGCAAGCTTTTGCATAATGGGGCAAAACTTAGCAAGCTATGGCAGATATAAAGAGAGATACTACCGAACTTACTACTAAGGCACGTAGTATCTATGCTTAATGAATAGTATTTGATTCTATTTAAATTTGCTGAAAATATAGCCGATTTATGGTACTATAATAGTGATCTGAGCGAAAGCTCTTTGGATCACCGCAGGCGGGAAGAATTTCCCGTCATTTTTTTTGGAGTTAATGACTATGAAATAACTTAGCATTTTTATTGATGAGACAGGTGATTTTGGAGAAACGAGGGACATAAGAGATTATTATCTGGTGACATTTGTTTTCCATGATCAAGCTGATGATATTACAGAGAATACAATTAAGCTTGAAAATAGCGTTAAAGAATCAGGATTGGATATTGAGTATATTCATACTGGCCCAGTTATTCGTAAGGAAGGAATTTTCAAAGATTATTCTTTAGATGAAAGAAGGCAGCTGATTTTATGGTAATTATAATCTTTGGCGTTTGATGATCGATAAACAGTATCAGGGCAAAGGATACGGACGAGAAGCAATAAAGCTGGCTTTGATTTTTATTAGCACTAAGCCTTGTGGTGAAGCTGAATATTGCTGGCTTTCATATGAACCGGAAAACAAAGTGGCTGCTTCTTTATATAGTTCTTTTGGCTTCGTGGAAACTGGGGAAATGGACGGCGAGGAAGTTATTGCAGTTTTAAAACTGTGAATCAAATCAAAGATGGAGAGCTTATAATTATTAGCAAAAAATAAAAGCGGATGGATTGTTCAATGCTATTAGGTTAAGATAATCTTAACGAAAAAACGAAGAGGACGACTTTTCTGTAAAAGGAAAAGTGGCCCTCTTTTTGTAAAACTTTTACTCATAATATGATCCATGAAATAAACGTGGCAGGGTAATATTCCCTGCCGTTCGGTGAACCAAAGACCGTTGTGGTCAGCTCAATTAGATAATATCAAATACAGGGATTATGTCAATATAGGCGCTTGGCGGTTTTTCGCTAATTTAGAAAGCCAAGATGCTCGAAGGCTCTTAACTTAATAGCATTGATGGATTGTTCATGAGTATTTAGATATTTCAGAAGGCGATATTGGCAAATATAAGAATGCCACGGCAATATATGTACAACCTTCTGGAAATAGCTTAAATAAGCCTTTCTGTGGCAGATGGATGCTTGATTTACACCCTGTTTACAACTTTTGAAGGTGAACTACCGACGATGAATGAAGGAGCTGTCGCACTAAGAAAGAAAGGAGCATATCAAAATGCGACAGCCCCTTTTCTTTGGTTTCATTGACAATATCTTTGGATTGGCGTATGATTTCTTTGGATTCGGAGGGCTATTATGGATTACAGACAGATAAAAAAGCATGCAAACGAATTATTAAAAAATAGGAGTGCTGAGTGTTCATATATAGAGTATAAAGCTTCAGAACAACAGCTTGATAAGATTTTAAAAACTATCTGTGCGTATGGGAATAATTATTACAACAATGATATTCATTACCTCTTCATTGGTGTTGAGGAAGAAAATAGTGAAGATAATAAGGCAATACCTATTATTCCTATAAAAGGAATACCGGAAGGGCGCATGGAAAAGTGCAAGAATGTTCTTAATTCTTTGAGATCATTCCTGTATCCAAATGTTGCATTTGAAGTAATTTCTAATAAACTGGATGGCTTGAATTACCTGCTTATTATTGTTATGAGACAATCCGGTGGGCCTTTTATGGTTGCAGAGAAGGCAGAAAAGGACAAAAAGGTAAATCTTAAGCCGGGAAGATATGTAAGAATTGAAGCTGATACAAGGCTTGCTAGAGTTGATGAAGAATATGATCTTTTACGTAAGTTTTCAAATTTCCACTTCAGTTCCATTGTGAGCTCAGGAGCAACAATTGATGATTTGGATATTGATCTTCTTCGCGAATATATATCAAAAACCAGTGATAGGCAAATAAGTGAAGACTTGGATAAAAGAGAATTGGCGAAAGTACTTGATCTTGTAGATAAAAATGATCCTAGCGAAATGAGGGTGAAGAATTTCGCTGTTTTGATGTTTTCTTCTCATCCGGAAATGTTTGTACCGTACGCATACACAGAACTTATAATTGACATATTTGGAACCAAGAGAAAGATGGAGTCCAAAGTGTTTAAGGGCGCGGTGTGGAAGCAGTACTATTCTGCGTTGGATTATATAAATAGCAATTTCTTAAATGAGCTTGTAATAAGAGTCGATGGAAGTGCAGACAATAAAAAGATAGAGAATTTCACGTTTATAGCGATTGAAGAATTACTTGCAAATGCAATTGTACATAATAATTATGAAAATGGAAAACCGATTCAAATATATGTATCTGAAAAACAGATTAATATAGTTAATTATAATAAACCACTTCCACCTATACGAATTATTGATTTGAATGAAAGAACCTTTTTTAATGAAAGAGATACAGAGAATCCGGAGTTAAGGGATATGTTCAAATCATTGGGAATTATTGAATCATTTGGAACCGGTATCGGTGAAGCTAAAAGGTCTATGAGGGAAAACGGATCTCCGAATTTATATTATAAAATGTTTGATAAGAATGATAATGTTACGTCTGTCGTTATTCCTGTAAACGAGGAATACTATGAAATAAAGAATGAAACCAAACCAAAGAAAAAAGTTTGGATTGAAAGCGAAACCAAAGATTTTAAGCAAAAAATTTTGGATTCAGGGTGTTCTAAAAATATAAAGCAAAATGTTTTGAAACTTTATGAGGAAATTGGTGCTGAAGTTTTTGGAAATTCTCGCGTAGTTGAAATTCTTGGCTGTTCGCAAGTTACAGCAACTTCATATTTGAGAAGGATGGAGAATGAACTAAAAATCATAGTCCCTGTAGAAGGAATGGGAAAGGGTAAATATAAGTTTTCAATTTAAGGAAGGTGAAAAGAAAATGTCTAATACAGGATATATTTATGTCCTTACTAATGAAAGCTTTCACAGAGATAACTGGATAAAAATAGGATATGCAGAAGATGTAGACAGACGTGTGAAAGAGTTATCAAATACTTCTGTCCCCTTACCGTATGAAGTTTATTGTACTTATGAAATTCCACGAATAAGCGGTGCAAAAGATCCAGACAAATACCTTCACGACTTAATAACAAAATTAAATAAAGATCTGAGGATTACACCGAATCGCGAGTTTTTTGAGATGTTTCCTTGGGATGCTTATGACATGTTGTATACATATCCTTATAGATGAGATGAGGCGAAGCGGAATTATTGTCAGAACCACTGACAACGATTGTGAGCATTATGCTGTGATAGATAAAAAGCTTGTATGGCATGGCGGAATGAATCTATTAGGAAAAGCTGATTTTTACGACAATCTTATTCGTGTAGAAAACGAGCAGGCTGCTGCTGAATTGCTAGAAATTACTGAGCAAGTTCTCATAGCAGGTAAATAAGAGGTGATTCTATATTTTTGACGGAAGGCCTCAATAATTCTTTGAATATTGGAGGAGAAGTAATGGCTTCTTGGGCTACGCATTTATGGGTCGCAGATGAAGCATTACATATTCATTATTTCAAAAAGGTGTACACCCCCAGGAAACATAAGGAAAACCAATATGATTAGAATATTATTCGTCTGCCACGGCATAGTACTAACAAAATGTAGCAAAGCCGTGTGGTGAGAACATTCTATTAAGAGATTATAATGTTTACCCTCGATTTACCCTTTTTGTTTTTTAGAAAGTGCTTTGATTATCTAATATTTTAAATTGCAAATTATCGTTAGGGTAATTGGGTAAATAACAATAATAAAAATGTCGGTTGACTGTATAGTTGATCGACATTTTTTATTTAATAGGAAATTTCGCCTTGCGGCGAAATCTTGAATTAAAAGGCCCGGACAAGACCGGGCCACGCAAAGCAGAGGTATATTGGCTTTGAATTACCAGTCTACCTCATCAAAGAATTCATCATCTTCGTGCATAAAGTAATCCATATCGAGAAGGTCTTCATCGTCCATCTCACGGATTTCATCCGCCGACATGCCTTCCGGCGGGTGCTGCATGTATTTCTCTCTAAGCTTTGCGATTAGTGCTTTATCAACCATGATTTATCCTCCTGTCATGCCTCATTTTAGCATGCCAGGGAATGAGTTTGAACAGGGGCGCGACATTTGGGACGGCATTTTCCCATTGCCTTTTCATATAAGTCTTCGAGAGAAACACGTTTGTGATTGTAGTATAGTTCGAGGAATTTCATAGTGCTGTTACATTTTGGACATTTCAGCGGATCATATCCAAATGATGAAAGTATTCCGGATCGCCATTTTAAAAATGACTGTAGAAATGGCTTTTTTGACGGATGAATAAGACGATATAACTTTTTGTCAGATTCTCTGTGTCGACCATATACTCCGTAATAGCGTATCATCTTGAAGTCTTTTTCTGGGATGTGCTGTATGAGACGCTTGATGAATTCAATGGCTGGTATGGTCTCAGTTACAAGAACTTCATCTTCATGGCGATTGTAGTGGAAAGTGATAGTATCCTTTTCTTTATCATAGGAATCTATTCTTGAAAGCCCTATTACAGGGCGACCAAGGTAACGGCCTATATACTTGGCTACAGTATTCTTATCAGCAAGTGTTGGCTTTGCATAGATGTAGAAGCCATCCTTCTGATTTTTGTAAGAGAGAGCTTTTTCTCTTTTGAACTGAGCTTTCTTTTGAGGATCAGTGATGTGGTTTTCCATAAGGCTTAGAAGAGCTGTTTGGAAAGCATGGCGCATGTATTTGAAACTGAAGAAATCGACCTTGCGCCAGAAACCTGTATCGCCTACTCCACCTTCGGAGATGAGGCAGTGTATATGAGGATTCCACTCAAGCGGCCTGCCAAATGTATGCAGTACAAGGATATAACCGGGAGTGAAGTTTTGTGATTTGTTCATCTTGTAAAACATCTGATGAATCACACTACTTGCAGCGTCAAATAAGCAATTAAGAAGGTCTCTGTCTTCAAGAAAGTAGTGACGAAGTTCTTTGGAAATGGTGAATACACAGTGACGATGCTGGCAGTTTATTAGTTTGAATGACATAGCTTGGGCACGTTTCTGAGAATATAAAGCGCCACAAGTAGGGCAGAACCTTGAATGACAGCGGAAAGGGATGAACTTGAGAGTACCACATTCAGCACAACCATACATGGCACCACCATAAGATGGATCGCCACAATTGATCATTTTATCAATGTTTTCCATCTCGGTCTTTCTGGGATGGAGTGTATATTGAATTTCTTCATAGTGATCTCGAAACAATTCCTGTAGTGTATTACGTTTCATAGATATTATTATGAAGGACTTAGGGCAAAAAACAACCCCAACCCCTCATGAGTGAGGGGCAGGGGAGTTGAGGTGCCGCAGGCACTTTTATTGCACTTTTTAGAAAGGTAGGTTTAAAAATGCCAAAGAACAGAATTCAGGAAACAATTTTTACAGTAATGATGGTTATAGTTATGGTTTATGGACTTGTATGCTATAACATAGCGCTCGAAACAGGCGCAATGAAGAACTTCATCTTCGTTGCAGCACTTTCAGAGCTTCCGATTATGGGAGTAGCAGCCTTTATACTTGATACATTTATCGCAGGCCCCATTGCCAAGAAAAAGGCTATGAAGCTGGTTGATCCCAAAAGAGATAACCCATTTATGATGGTACTTGCTATCTCAGTATTTTCCGTACTTTTCATGTGTCCCATGATGAGTTTTGTTGCAACAATTCTCTTTAAGGGTGGTTTCAATGCAGAGATGATCGCTACATGGCTTGAGACTACTGTAAAGAACTTCCCTATGGCTTTCTTTTATCAGCTGATGATTGCCGGACCTTTTGTAAGATGGATCTTTGGACTGATCTTCGCAGACAAAAAAGAGTCTGAAGAAAAGAAAGTAAAGATTCAAAAGGAATGTTAAAGAAGTGAGGTAGAAATGATTTCGATGATTATGGCGATCGCCATATTTGTAATAATGTTTGGACTGATCATATGGGACAAAATCGAGAGGCACATAGTAACACTTGCATGTGGTCTCGCAACAGCAGTATTGGTATTTGGTGTCTGTATGAGAAGCATGGATGCTTTTCTTGAAACACTGAACATAAGAAATATTTTCACTTTGGGCTTCTGGTATGAAGCAGGTACAGCCTCTGAGAGCACTAGCGGCATCAACTGGGCGACAGTTATTTTCCTTGCTGGAATGATGATCATGGTAGAAGGTATGGCCAGAGCTGGTTTTTTCAGATGGCTGTGTATGACCATTGCAAAAACCGTGAAATATAAGGTTATCCCTATATTTCTTACATTCATGGTAATGAGCTTTATTCTTGCGATGTTTATCGATAGTATTACGGTTATTCTTTTCCTGGCTGCGGTAACATTAGAGCTGGCGCAGCTCATTAAGTTTAATCCGGTACCTATGATCCTTTCAGAGATCTTTTGTGCCAACCTTGGAGGATCCGCTACAATGTGCGGTGATCCGCCTAACATTATCATAGGAACTTCCTTTGGATATTCCTTTGCAGACTTTGTGACTAATACAGGACTTATAGCTGTTATTTCTCTGGTTGTTATCGTGTTGTATTTTTATCTGGTATTCAGAAAAGAACTATCTTCAGCAGGAAATGTTGCAATTGATGAGAGCAAGGCCGATCCTTCATCTGCCATCACAGATAAAAAGGCATTCATCATTAGTACTGTAATTTTCCTTCTTGCTGTTGTTTTGCTTGTGACACATGCTCAGACAGGTCTTACAGTGGCTTTTATCGGAGTGCTTATAGCAGCGATTACATTGCTTACTGCAGGAAAAGAAGTAGTGAAGATCCTTAAAGGAGTGGACTACAAGACTCTTCTTTTCTTCATAGGTCTTTTTATGGTAGTAGGAGGACTTGAACAGACAGGAGTACTTGAAGTTGTAGCTGATTTCATCGGCAAGGTAAGCGGCGGAAAGATGACGGTTATGATCGCGATTATCATCTGGGTATCTGCTATTGCCAGCGGATTTGTTGATAATATACCTTTTGCTGCGACAATGATACCTGTTATTAAGACCCTGGCAGCTACTACAGGGGCAGATCTTTCAGTTCTTGCATGGACACTTGCTATGGGAACAGATATTGGAGGAAGTGCAACTCCTATAGGAGCGTCAGCAAATGTAGTCGGAACTTCAATAGCAGCAAGAGAAGGATATCCTATCAGCTGGAAAAAGTACTGTTTTTCTGCTGTTCCTGCTACAATTATTGTAGTGCTTATTTCTATGGTCTGCATTTATGTCAGATATTTATGATAGAAAGAGGTTGAGAATGAATAAACAACTTATTATTTCAGTCGGAAGGGAATTCGGTAGCGGCGGACATGTTATTGCTCACAAGCTGGCTGAGCACTATCAGCTCCCTATTTATGACTACAATCTTTTAAGAGAGATTGCGATAGAAAAAAATGTGAACCCGGAAGAACTTGAAAAGTATGATGAGAAGCCAAGGAGAGTACTGTTTAACAGAACGGTCAGAGGCTATAGCAGTTCGGTGGAAGATAACATACATAAGATGCAGTTTGATTTCCTGCGTAAAAAATCAGATGCAGGAGAGTCTTTTGTCATCATTGGAAGGTGTTCAGAGGAAATCCTTAAAGATAATCCCAACATGGTGAGTATATTTATCCTGGCAGATTATGAAGCAAAGGTTACAAGAACCATGGAAAGAGAGAATATCACCAGGGAGCATGCGGAGAAGCTGATTGCTTTCCACAACAGGAAGAGAAAGGCTTATCACAATTATTACTGCAAGGGAAAGTGGGGAGATTCCAGAAACTATGAGCTCTCCATAAATAGCAGCAGAATTGGTCTTGATGAGACAACCAGGGTGATCATTGATTACATTGATGCAAGGTATCACGCTAAATAAGTTTTGAGGAGCATTCAGCTTTAGAAAGTTCTCGAAGAGATAATAGATCTGCTATTGCAGATTTCAAAAGACTCGGTCTGTACCGGGTTTTTTTGTGCTTTTTATGTATTTTCTATTTAATTTTATTAAAAAAATATTAAACCTGAATTATTCATGACAACTTAAACCTCTGAAATCAGACTCATAATCCGATTTTTTTGAAATGGATGCCTAG